>NZ_JBFUIL010000002.1:0-714811 GCF_056401895.1 Sphingomonas sp. P4_D12
CCCCCACCCGGCCTCCCCTCTACGGTACTCTATGGGAGGCCGGGTGGGGGAGCGGGCCGGTGCGGCGCGGGCACAGCGAAGCTGGGTCCCAAATAATGGCGGGGACAGTCATCCTTTGGGGCCACGCGCTCGCCGCCTTGCTGTTCGCGGTGCTGGCGCTGTCGCAATTGCGCGACGGCGCGGTCAGCGTGCCGCGCACCGCGTTCGTTGCGGCATTGGGTATCACCGCATTGTGGGCGCTGGCGGTCGCGGGGATCGGCAACCCCGATTTGACGGCGCGCGTGGCGGAAAGCCTGCGCAACATCGCCTGGCTCGCCTTCATGATGGCCTTGCTGCGGCGCGACGATTCTGCAGGCCGCGATCGCGCGGTGACGATGATCTATGGCGTGGTCGTGCTGGTCGCGCTCGCCGGAATCGTGCTGAGTGTGATCCAGGCGTCGGTGCCCGCCGACCTGGTCAAGGGTTTCGCGGCGGTGCGCATCCTGTTGCGGATGATGGTCGCGCTCGGCGCGCTGGTGCTGGTGCACCATCTCTATTCGGTCGCAGCACCCGGAGCCCGTGGTGGTATCCGGCTCGCGGTGGCGGCGCTCGCGATTATGTGGACGACCGATCTCGTAATGTACACGACGGCCTATCTCAGCGGCGACGGTTCGCAGGAACTGATCGCCGCACGCGGTCTGGTCATGATCGCAATCGTGCCTCTGCTGGCGATCGCGGTCCATCGTAACGGCGACTGGACGCTCAAATTGTCGCGAACGGTGACGTGGCAGTCGCTCTCGCTGGTCGCGCTGATGGCCTATGCCGTCGTCACGGTGCTGGCGATCAGCGCGATCGACAATTTCGGTGGCAGCTATGCGCGGCTGGCGCAGACCGCCTTCGTGTTCGGCTCGGCCGCCGCCTTGCTGACCTTGCTGTCGTCGCCGACGATCAAGGCTTGGCTGCGGGTGATGGTCGCCAAGCATCTGTTCAACCATCGCTATGATTATCGCGCCGAATGGTCGCGTTTCACCGATACGCTGGGCGCCCCCGGTGAGGGTGCGGCGCCGCTCGAGGAACGGATCGTCAAGGCGGTCGCCGACGTCACCGATTCCGCCGCGGGACTGCTGCTGGTGGCGGACGACGGGATGTTCGGTCTGGGCGCGACATGGAACTGGCTCGGTGCCGTGCCCGTCGCCATCGCCGGCGAGACGCTCGCGCAGGCGATGGCCGGGAACAGCCGGATCATCGAACTCGACGCGGTGCGCGCGGGTGAGGCGCCGCCAGACGAGCTCGCTGCGGTGCCGCAATGGATGCTCGACGAGCCGAGCGCCTGGGCAATCGTGCCGCTGGTCCACCTCAACCAGCTGATCGGCGCGATCCTGCTGGCGCGGCCGCCGATCGACCGCTCGCTCGACTGGGAGGATTTCGACCTGTTGCGCATCGCCGGGCGCCAAGTCGCTAGCTATCTGGCTGAGGCGCGCGCGCACGAAGCGCTGGCCGACGCTCGCCGCTTCGACGAGTTCAATCGCCGTTTCGCCTTCATCATGCACGACGTGAAGAATCTGGTGAGCCAGTTGACCCTGGTCGCGCGCAACGCCGAACGCCATGCCGATAATCCCGATTTCCGCGCCGACATGATCGCCACGTTGAAGGATTCGGTCGGGCGGATGAACGACCTGTTGGCACGTCTGTCGCAGCACAATTCGGCGCGGGTCGAGGACCCGGTGGCGGTCGAGCTGATGCCGATCGTCGAGCGCGTCATGCGGCGGCGCGGCGGCAGCCATCCGATCGCGGTCACGGGCAAGCGCGATGCCGTCGCGGTCGCCGATCCTGCGCGGCTCGAACAGGCGCTGGGGCATCTGATCCAGAACGCGATCGAGGCAAGCGCGCCGGGTGAACCGGTTGGCGTGGTGGTCGGGCGTGCGACGATCGAGGTGATCGATTCCGGTCCGGGGATGAGCGCGAGCTTCATCCGCGACCGGCTGTTCCGGCCGTTCACCTCGACCAAGAGTGGCGGGTTCGGGATCGGCGCGTTCGAGGCGCGCCAGGTCATTCAGGCGATGGGCGGCAAGCTCGACGTGGTCAGCCGCGAAGGCGAGGGCACGCGCTTCACCATCGCGCTTCGAGAGGCGCTCGCGCCAGTCAAGATGGAGCGGGCGGCATGAACACAGGCCCACGACCGAAATTGCTGATCGTCGAGGATGATGCCGGGCTGCAGCGCCAATTGCGTTGGGCCTATGACGATTACGAAGTGATCGTGGCGGGCGACCGCCGCGAGGCGATCGACACGGTGCGTGCCGAAGAACCGGCGGTGGTGACGCTCGATCTGGGCCTGCCGCCCGATCCTGACGGGGTTAGCGAAGGGTTCGCGACGCTTGCCGAGATCCTGCGGTTGAAGCCCGATACCAAGGTCATCGTCGCTTCCGGTCACGGCGCGCGCGAAAGCGCGTTGCGTGCGATCGCCGAGGGCGCGTGGGATTTCTATCAGAAACCGATCGACATCGACGCATTGGGCCTGATCGTCGCGCGCGCCTTCCATGTCCACGCGCTCGAGGAAGAGAATCGGCGTCTCGCCACCACGTCACGCGAGGCGTTGGGCGGGCTGATCACCGCCGCGCCCGAAATGCTCAAGGTCACCAGCATGATCGAGCGCGTCGCCAATGCCGACGTGTCAGTGATGCTGCTCGGGGCGAGCGGTACCGGCAAGGAAGTGCTGGCGCGCGGCCTGCACGAGAAATCGGGGCGCAGGGGCCAGTTCGTCGCGATCAATTGTGCGGCGATCCCCGAGACGTTGCTCGAGAGCGAATTGTTCGGCCACGAAAAGGGCGCGTTCACCGGCGCGGTCAAGACGACCGAAGGCAAGATCGAACTCGCCGATGGCGGGACCTTGTTCCTCGACGAAATCGGCGACGTGCCGCTGCCGCTCCAGGTCAAGTTGCTGCGCTTCCTGCAGGAACGGGTGATCGAGCGGGTCGGCGGACGCAAACCGATTGCGGTCGACACCAGGATCGTCTGCGCGACGCACCAGGACGTCGATGCGATGGTTGCCGGCGGGACGTTCCGCGAAGATCTCTATTATCGCCTGGCCGAGATCGTCGTGCGCATCCCCAGTCTGGCCGAGCGCACCGGCGATCCCGTGCTGCTCGCCAAGCATTTCCTGCACCATTACGCCAAGACCATGAACCGGCCGGTCACCGGCCTGTCGCCCGATGCGCTGAGTGCGATCGATGCCTGGGGCTGGCCGGGCAATGTGCGCGAACTCGAAAACCGCATGAAGCGCGCGGTGATCATGGCCGACGGCAAAAGCGTGACCGCGATCGATCTTGATCTTGCAGAGCGCGACACACCCGATCCGATCAACCTGAAGGCGGTGCGCGAGAGCGCCGACCGCAAGGCAATCCGCCATGCGCTGGCACGCGCCGAGGGCAATATCTCGAACACCGCCAAGCTGCTCGGGATCAGCCGCCCGACGCTCTACGATTTGCTCAAGAATTACGACCTCCATGCCTAGGACCGGGACCATGAAGACCATCGTCAAAAGCGCGCTGATCGGCGCGACCGCGATCGCCGCTATCATCGGTGTCACGGCGACGTTGACCGCACCGGCGCAGGCCGACGCGACCGGCGCGCGCACCGAATTGGGGTATAGTCTGGCGCTGCTCCAGGACGGCAATTTCAACGCCGCGCGGGCGCATGCCCAGGCGGCGGTCAAGCAAGACCCGCAATGGGGCGCCGCGCATGCGGTGTTGGCGAAGACCTTCCTTGCGCTGGGCGATGGCGTAGGCGCCGAATCCGAACTCGGCCGCGCCGCCGCAGCAGGGTTCGACATGAGCCGCGGGCATCAATTGCTGGCCGAAGCCTGGTTGTTGCAGGGCGACGCCAAGCGCGCGTTGGCCGAGGCGGCCAAGGCGGATCCCAGGTTCGGCGCCTATGCCACGCGCGTCACCGCGCGCGCGTTGGCGGCGCAGGGCAAAGCGGCCGAGGCGCAGGCGCTGCTCGGCGAATTGCTCGACGGCAATCCCGGCAATTCCTACGCCTGGTCCGATCTCGCGCGCATCCGCTATAGCGCTGGTGACATCGCCGGCGCTTCGGGTAACGCGCAAAAAGCGGTCGAGCTCGACCCCAACAATCTCGAGGCGTTGACCTTGCGCGGCGAATTAGTGCGCGAGCAATATGGCCTGAACGCCGCCTTGCCGTGGTTCGAGGCGGCGCTGCAGCGCGATGCTTATTACCATCCGGCGCTGATCGAATATGCCGCGACCTTGGGCGATCTCGGTCGGTACACAGATATGCTCGGCGCCACGCGGCGCGCACTCGCCGCACGGCCAGCGAGCCCGCAGGCATTCTATCTCCAGGCGGTGCTCGCAGCGCGCGCGGAGAATTACGATCTCGCGCGAAGCATGATGGAGCGGACCGGCGGACGAATCGACGATCTGCCTGGCGCGTTGCTGCTTAACGGCACGCTCGCTTACCAGGCCGGCGCCTATGAACAGGCAATCGGGGCGTGGCGCGAGCTGGTTGGGCGACAGCCGATGAATATCACCGCGCGCCGTCTGCTCGGCGCGGCGCTGCTGCGGTCGGGGGATGCCAAGGGCGCGCTCGACGTGCTGCGCCCGGTGGCGATGCGCGGCGATGCCGACAGCTATACATTGGGCCTGGTCGGGCGCGCGTTCGAGGCGACCGGTGAGCGCGACTGGGCCGCCAAATTCCTCGACCGTTCGGCCTGGCCGGTGCGCGCCGGGGCGACGCCGTTCGGCACCGACGACAGCCTCGCGGTGCTGACCGGCGCGGCCGACAAGGATCCGACCAACCCGGTGCTCGCGGTCACCGTGGTCCGCGGGCTGATCGATGCCGGGCAGGGCGATACCGCCTTGGCGCGGGCGCGCGCGCTACAGGCAGCGACGCCGGGCGCGCCGGCGGCGCATCTGCTGGTCGGCGACACGTTGATGACGATGGGCCGATATGGCGAGGCGGCCGATGCCTATCGCAAGGCCGCCGATATCAAGTTCGACGAGCCGACCATGTTGCGAACGGTCGATGCGCTCGATCAGGCGGGGCGTCGGCCCGAGGCGACCGGCGTGCTGGCGCTGTTCCTGACCCAACACCCCGAAAGCGTGCCTGCTTTGCGCCTTGCCGCGCATTGGCAAATCGCATCGGGCGACTGGGACGGGGCAGTCGAGACGCTGGAGGATTTGCGCGCCCGCGTCGGCTCGCGCGATTCAGGCCTGCTGTCCGAACTCGCCTATGCCAATGTCGGGGCGGACAATGTTGACGATGCCGTCTCCTATGGCGCGGCGGCTTACGACATCGCGCCGATGAGCCCGGCGGCGACCGATGCTTATGGCTGGGCGCTCTACGCGGCAGGCGAGAATGCCAAGGCGATCGACCTGTTCGAGAAAGCTGCGTCGCTCGCCCCCAAGCAGAGCGGCATTCGCTGGCATTTGGCCCAGGCCTATGCCGATAGCGGCCGCAATGCCCAAGCGAAGGCTGCCATAGCGGCGTTGCTCGCCGATCCCGGCTTCACCGATCGCGCGCCGGCCCAGGCATTGCTCAAGACGCTGGGCTGAACGCGCCGAGCCGTGTAACCCGGCCGTCATGACCGACCCGCTCGACCGTATCGCCGCCGCGCTCGAACGCATTGCGCCGGCCGTCCCGGCCGATGCCGATCCGCTCGCGCATCCGGCCTATATCTGGCGCGACGGGCGCCTGGCCGCCGCGCGCAAGTTCGATCCGCTGCCGCTCGACCTCCTCTTGGGGATCGATGCGCAGAAGGCCGCTCTGGTCGAAGATTTCGGCCGATTGGCGGACGGCTTTGCCGCGCAGGACGTATTGTTGTGGGGCGCGCGCGGGACGGGCAAGTCGGCGTTGGTCAAGAGCGCAGTGTCGGCGGTCCAGGCCGAGGGTCGCAAGCTTGCCTTGATCGAGGTCGCCGCGATGGACGGCCTGCGGGCGCTGTTCGACCGGATCGACGGCCTGCCGCGCGCGTTCGTGCTGTTCCTCGACGATCTCGGCTTCGACGCCGGCGGGGATGCCCGTGCGCTGCGTTCGCTGCTCCAGGGCGGAGCGGAGGCGCGGCCAGCCAATGCGCGGTTGGTAGTAACCGCCAATCGCCGCCATCTGGTACCGCGCGACATCGCCGAACAGGAAAGCGCGATCAATCCGCGCGACAGCGTCGACGATCATCTCGCGCTTGCCGACCGATTCGGGCTTAGCCTTGGATTCCATGTCGTCGACCAGGCGGGTTATTTGGCGATCGTCCATGCCTATGCCAACCGGTTCGGCTTGTCGTTCGATCCCGACGAAGCGGTCGGCTGGTCGACCCGTCGCGGCGGTCGGTCGGGGCGCGTGGCTTGGCACTACATCACTGATTTGGCTGGACGATCGGGCAAGAAGCTGCCTTTCTAAACCGATAAGGATCATTATCTGGCCGCATCGGCTTGACTTCGAGGGGCGTAACGATGCCCAGTCCATATATGGCCAGGATTGGCGAACTCGATCTGCCGGACCGGTTGTACCCGGCGGTACCGCGCTGGGCGACCCAGTGCGGCGTGGCGTTGTTGTGCGTCGGCGCGGCGGGTCTGATTCGCCTCGGAATCAATGTCCTGGCACCCGGTGCGGCAGTGTTCGCGCTGGTCTTCCCCGCGATCATGCTCGCCACGCTGTTCGCGCGGTGGCAGTCGGGGCTGCTGACCGCCGTCATTTCCGTCAGCTATGCGTTTTTCTTTATCTATCTGCCGGCGCCGGCGACCTCCCAAAGCGGCCCTTATTGGACTTTGTTCGCTATCGTCATTTCCGCCGGACTGACCGTCTCGCTGGCCGAGACCTTTCGCCGGGCGGTGCATCGCGCGACGGCCGAGCGCGATCGCGAAATCGCCGACCGCGACTTGATGCTCAGCGAATTCGAGCATCGCGTGAAGAACAATTTCCAGATCGTCGCCAGCATCCTCGATATCCAGCGCCGCCGCGTCAGAGATCCGGCCGCGAGTGAGGCCTTGGGATCTGCATTGATGCGCGTCGATAGCATCGCGCGCGCGCACCGCCATCTTTATCGCGATGGCCAGGCCAGCGAGGTCAATCTCAGCGAATATCTCAGGGATCTCTGCAACACGCTGTCGGACGCATTGCTGTTGCGCGGCGGCATCACGCTGACCTGCGATGCCGACGCCGCCCATATCCCGCGCGACCATGCGGTATCGATTGGCCTGGTCGTCAACGAGCTCGTCACCAACGCCGCCAAACATGCTTTTCCGGACCGTGAGACCGGAACGATCAGCGTGTCCTGGAAGCATCTCCCCGCGGGATGGCGGCTGACCGTAGCCGATGACGGTGTCGGGCTTCCGTCTGGATCGCGCGCGAAGAGCAGGGATGGCGGACTGGGCCAAAGATTGATCGAAGCGTTCGCCAAACAGGCGGGCGGCACATTGACCACCGCGAGCGATGCCAACGGCCTGCGGGTGACGATGGATCTACCCGACTGAAACTTCGCGCCGCCGGGGCGTTGTGTGTCGGGCATGGAACGACTCTGGTTCATCACCAATCCGCATTCTGGCTCATCCGACGCAAAAAAGGCCCAGGCGATCGAAGCGGCCTGCGCCGAACGTGGGCTGAGCTTCGTCGGGCGCACCGATTTCCCCGATCAGGCGATGCCGACGGTCGCAGATCTCGATCGTGTCGGGGCGGACACCGTGGTCCTGTTCGCCGGAGACGGGACGATCAACGCGGCGTCGTGCGCGCTGGCGGCCTGGGATGGCGGTATCCTCATTCTGCCCGGCGGCACGATGAACATGCTCGCCAAGATATTGCACGGCAACGCCGATCCGGCGGCGATCCTGGAAGCGGCGCACGAGCAGGAACAGCGCGTCGCGCTCGCTTATGTCGAGGCGGGAAAGCATCGCGCGCTGGTCGGGATGATCGTCGGGCCGGCGGCAAGCTGGTATCGCGCCCGCGAACATGTGCGCGAGGGCAGCCTGGGCCAGATTTGGCCGGCGATCCGCAAGGCCTGGCGGCGGACGTTCGGGCATGGCGTGCATTTGACCGGCGCACCTGGCTTCCCGCCCCGCGTCCAGGGCGCCTATATCCGGGCGCAAGATGATCATCTGCAAATCGCCGCGGTCAATGCGCGCGATGCCGGCGCGATCGCCGATCTCGGCTGGAATTGGGTGACCGGAGATTGGCTCGCGGCCCAGTCGGTGACCGAAATTCGCGCCCAGCAAGTGCGCATCGCCGAGCGCCGCCCGGTACTAGCCTTGTTCGACGGCGAGCCGCAGATGCTCGATCCGGGAACGACCATCACGGTCGGGCGTAGCAGGCAACAGTTCATCACCACCGTGAAAGAGCACGCATGATCCGACTGTTCCATGTCAGCGACGTCCATTTCGGACGCGAGGACAAAGCAGCGATGGCCTGGTTCGACGCGCTGGTCGCGGCCGAACAGCCCGACGCGGTAGTGATGACCGGCGACTTGACGATGCGCGCACGGCGTCGCGAATTCGATGCGGGCCTGGCCTGGCTGCGATCGCTCGACCGGCCCGTCACTGTCGAGGTCGGCAACCACGACCTGCCCTATTTCAACCTGCTGGCCCGGATCTTCACGCCTTATCGTCGGATTCGCGAGATCGAGCGCATGATCGAAAGGCCGGTCGAATTGCCGGGCATCGCGATCGTGCCGCTCAAAACCACCGCACGCGCGCAATTCCGGCTCAACTGGGCGTCGGGTCGTGTCAGCCGGCATGCGCTCGATCAGGCGCTGGCGCTGGTGGACGCTGTACCCAAGGACAAACTGGTCTTCATCGCATGCCATCATCCGCTGATCGAGCCGCACAAGCGCCTGTCGAAGCAAACGCATCGTGGCGCCGAGGCTTTGGAGGCGCTGGTGAGGGCAGGGGCAGACGCGGTGCTGACAGGGCATGTCCACGACGCGTTCGACGTCGAACATCGCGTCGGCGACGCTGTGGTGCGGATGATCGGCGCCGGTACCCTGTCCGAACGCACGCGCTCGACTCCGCCGTCGTTCAACGAGATCAGGATCGAGGACGGGGCGTTCGAGGTGGTGTGCCGCACGATGACGCCGCAGCCCGATGAGGTTTTGCCAGTGGAGGAACCAGTGGCGGCGTAAAACCCCATTGGTTGGGCGATACCGACCGCAAACCGATGTAGCCCTCTCCCGCTCGCGGGAGAGGGTTGGGTGAGGGTCTTCTTTCTTCTTCCAAGCGGAGGAGTTCAAGAAGAAGAAAGAAGACCCTCACCCTCCCACCGCTACGCGGCGGGCCCCTCCCTCTCCCGCACGCGGGAGAGGGACAAATGTCTGACGGCCCCTCAACGAGCGAGAGGGCTGAGCGCAAAGATATTCCTTCCCTGTCCTATCCCATAACTCCCGGTAGGACTTGAGCTGCCCGCAATCCCGGCTAGGCTCGCGCCCCATGCGCCATGCTTTAGCTCTGCTGCTCGCTGCCCCGCTGATGATCAGCGCCGGTCCCGCTTCGTACGAAACCCGCGTCGCCAATGTCCTGGCCAAGACGCCGTTGATCGACGGGCATAACGACTGGGCGGAGACGCTGGTCGACAAAGCGGGCGATGCGCGCTGGACGATGGACCTGACGCGGCTCGACCCGGCCAAGTACAATACCGACATCACTCGGCTGCGCGCGGGGCATGTCGGCGGGCAATTCTGGTCGGTTTACGTTTCGGCCAATCTGTCCGGGCCCGAGCAGGTCAAGGCGACGCTCGATCAGATCGGGCTAATGAAGAGCATCTTTCAGCGCTATCCCAATGTCTTTGCCCCCGCGGTGACGGCGGCGGACGTGCGGCGCATCCACGCCTCGGGCCGCATTGCGTCGATGCTAGGGGTCGAGGGTGGCGGTCAGATTGACGGCAGTTTCTCGGTGCTGCGCGCCTATCGTGCGCTAGGCGCTTCCTACCTGACCCTGACTCACGTCAAGACGATCGAATGGGCGGATTCGGCGACCGACAATCCCCAGCATGACGGGCTGACCAAGTTCGGCGAGGCGGTGGTCCACGAGCTCAACCGGCTCGGCATGCTGGTCGATCTCAGCCATGTCAGCGAGGACACGATGATCGATGCGCTGCGCGTGTCGAAGGCGCCGGTGATCTTCTCGCATTCCTCGGCGCGGGCGCTCGATGACCATCCACGTGACGTCTCTGATAAGGTGCTGAAACTGCTCGCCCAGAATGGCGGCGTGATCATGGTCAATTACGCGCCGAGCTATGTCTCCGAGGCCCGGCGGCAATGGGAAGCGGCGCGCAACGGCGAAAAGGCGAGCTATAATGCGCCGCCTTATGGCGGGCTCTATATCGGCCAGCCCGATCGCGCGAAGGCGGCGCTAGCGGAATGGGACAAGGCACATCCGCGTCCGGCGGTGACGCTGGCGATGGTCGCCGACCATATCGATCATGTCGTCAAGGTCGCGGGCATCGACCATGTCGGGATCGGATCGGATTTCGACGGCGTGGAAAGCTTGCCCGACGGACTCGACAGCGTCGCCACCTATCCGGCGTTGCTCGCCGAATTGATGCGCCGCGGCTGGAGCGACGAGATGATCGCCAAGCTGG
The DNA here is from genome assembly GCF_056401895.1 of Sphingomonas sp. P4_D12. NCBI lineage: Bacteria > Pseudomonadati > Pseudomonadota > Alphaproteobacteria > Sphingomonadales > Sphingomonadaceae > Sphingomonas > Sphingomonas sp. P4_D12. Next base: position 10,549 of record NZ_JBFUIL010000002.1, read on the forward strand.
CCGGAGGCAATGTGCTGCGCGTGATGGAAGGCGCCGAGCGTGTGGCCGCGTCGATGGCCAAGGAGCCGCCCGCCACCGCCACTGTATCGATGCTCGACGGTAAATGACGGACGCGCTCAAGACGAGGATCGCGACAGAGGCCGACATTCCCGCAATCTCGGCGCTGATGGATCGCGCGATCGGCGAATTGCAAAGCGACTACCTGACGCCCGAGCAGGTCGCGGCGAGCCGGTTGAGTATGGGGCTCGATACCCAGTTGATCGCCGACGGCACCTATGTCGTGGTCGAGGATGGCGACGGCCGCATCGTCGGCTGCGGCGGCTGGAGCTATCGCGCGACTTTATACGGTGGCGATGCCGGGGCGGTGGCGCGCGATGCGGCGGTGCTAGATCCCGCCAAGGACGCGGCGCGCATCCGGGCAATGTACACCGACCCCGGGTTCACCCGGCGCGGCATCGGCCGGATGGTGCTCGCGGCGAACGAGGCAGCCGCGCGGACGGCTGGGTTCACGCGGGCCGAACTGATGGGCACGTTGGCGGGAGAGCCGCTCTATCGCGCATGCGGCTATGAGACGATCGAGCGCGTCGACAGCATGGCGGATCGCGACGTGCCGGTGCCGGGGGTGCGGATGGGGAAGGTGCTGGCCTGAGGACGGCAGCAGATGTCAGGCCGTTACTTCTTCAATCGTTCGGCCAGTTTTTTGCTGACGGGCATCGTAATTTCAACATTGCCCACCTGACCCAAAACCGGTGCCGAAGCGGTCGCTACATATGCGGAACCGGCCGTCGCAACAGGTTCTGGGCACGTGATGTGGCCATTGATCCCACAATTACCGCCAACGTTCCCGTGACCATCGATCATCGATCTTCCTTCAGGAAATTGCGGGTCCCGCGTCCTCGCAGTCCGAACACTTACCCCGCACTTCGATCACCGGGCGCACCGGCGAGAAACCCGCTGCTTCGGCCGCGTGGCGGACATTGTTGGCGATCTTGTCGTCGTCGATATGCGTGGTCTGTCCGCAGCTGTCGCAGACCAGGAAGATGCAATCGTGCAGGCAGTCGGGATGCGCGTTGGCGATATAGGCATTCGAGCTTTCGACCCGGCGCGCCAGATTGGCGCCGACGAACAGGTCGAGGATGCGATAGACGCTGTTGGCCGCGACGCGGCGCCCCTCCGTTTTCGACACCGCGTCGGCGATGTCATAGGCGCTGGCCGGCTTGTCGAACTTGGCGAGCGCATCAAAGATGCTCGCGCGCATCGTCGTCCATTGCTCGCCGGATTTCTCCAGCGTCGCCTGCGCGACCTTGGTCAATTCGACGCCAGACGCCTCATGATGGTCGTGATGATGATGTGCGCCCATGCCGGGAATTTAGGGATTGTGATGGGAGAGAGCAATGGCCCAAGCGGACCGGGCCGCCCAGGGCCTAGTGCGCTGCGCGCCGGTTGAGATCGTGGCCGAGTGCCAGGATCGCGACGCCGATCAGCGTCCACAAAGTCTCGCCGCCATTGCCATGGGGAAGCTGCATCGCGCCGGCCATCATGCCCAGCCCCAGCGATCCGGTGACCGCGGGCGCCATATAGCCATGTTCGAAGATGCCACGCCCCAGCGCCAACGCGCCCAGGATGATCGCGACGGTCAGTCCGATTTCGTGGAAAGCGGGGTTGAGCAGCATGCCGCCAGCGGTCGAGGCGAGCGCCACGAGCACCGCGCTGGCGAAGCAATGCACCGCGCACAGCCCCGACAGACCCATCGCATAGCGATCGAGCTGGGGGAAACGGGCCAACCAGGAAAGGCGAATCGCGGAGTGCATCGAGCGCCCATCTAGGCCCAACCGCGCGACGTTACAATATTACATTAGCAAAAATCGGCCATGCCGATCGTGCCGCCGACCAAGCGCCAGCGAAACCGGGGGAGCAAAGGCTCCCCCGGTTGCACCTGTCAGAACGAAGCCCCGAGCGATACGACCACGCCGCTACGCGCGGCGTTCTTGCCATTGGCCAGCGTGAACACGCCGTCGGTGTCGACATAGCTGACGCCGAATACCAATTGCTTGTAGGTCAGCGTCGCGCCGAACCCGTAGTCGGTATATTCCTTGCCCAGCGACAGCCAGCTCGGTCCCCAGGTGTGGCCGAGATGCGCCGTCAGCCCGAGCGGAGTCTTCGGGATCGACGCCGACAGGTCGCCGGCGAGATAGACGTTGTCGTTATTCTTGAACAAGCCGGTCTGGCCCTGGTCGAGTGCCAGCGCTTTTTGCTTGGGTGCGTAATTGACCGTGACCTTGCCGGTCACCGGCCCATAGGTATAGGCGATATCGGCATAAGGCTCGAAGAAATCGCCCTTGCTGTTGTCGCCGGCGGGGCGCGAGCGCGGATAGATGTAATAGAGCACGCCGGCGTCGAACGTGACGCCGCTATAGGTCTTCTTGAACCCGGCGATCGCGTCGATTTCCTGGCTGCCGGTGCCCGAGAAGGTGACATAGCCCGATGTCGACGAGCTCCAGACCGAGGCGTAGAAGCCCGACGAATGGGTGACCGTGAGCGATCCCTGGATCGCGGGCTGCAGGTTGGTCTGCGAAATGCCGCGGAAGCGGTAATCCGAGATCAAGGTCACCGAGCCGTTGATGGTGAAGGCCGGCGGCGGCGCGGTCGGGCCATCGCCCGCGGCAGGAGCGGCGGGCGCCGGTGCCGGATCGTCGACGGTCGCAACCGCGGCAGGGGTGCCGTTATCCGCCGACGTGGATGCCGCGGGCACAGCCGCTGCATCGGGCGCCGGCGTCGTAGCGGGCAAGGGGTCCGCCAAGGCGGGAGTCGCAATGGCGAGCGCCAGCGCGCCAAGGCTGATGTGAGACAAGCGCATTATCTTCCTTTCGAAGCGAAAAGTGCGTTCGTCCCGCCTGCGGTACCGGTCCAGCCTCTGTATCGGCGAATGCCGATCGGGCCGTTGAGCCGGGTACACGCAGGCAGAGTGCCGATTTTCGCTGCGGTGCACAACACTATTCGACCTCAATAACCCCTATGAGCGTAACGATGTTGCGCCGATGCAACACTTCAGGAGATCAGTCGGGCGCAGCTGTGCCGACAAGATGAACGTCGCGGCGTGGATAGGGGATGACGATGCCATGGTCGCGGAACAGCAGCCAGAGCCGGTTCAGCACGTCGGAGCGGATACTGCCAACGCCGCTTTCGGGATCATTGATCCAGACCAGTATATCATGCTCGATGCCGATTTCGCCGAATTTGGTCAGCCAGACGTTGGACTTGGGCATATCGAGCACGCGCGGACTTTCCGCCGTCGCGCGCAGCATCAGTTCCTGCGCGAGCGGCAGATCGCAATCATAGGCGACCGTCACCGGGATGCGGACGCGCACGTTACGGTCGGTATAGGACCAATTCTCGACCGGCTTGGTCATCAGATCCTCGTTCGGGATCAAATGCTCCTTGCCGTCGCGCGTGATGATGCTGACCGCGCGCACGCCGATCTTGTTGACCCAGCCGACATCCTTGTCGGCGACGACGATGACGTCGCCCGGCTTGATCGAGCGATCGAGCAACAGGATGATGCCGGCGATCAGGTTGCCGACCGTTTTCTGGAGGCCGAACCCCACAGCCAGGCCGAGCGCGCCGGAGAACACCGTCAGGCTGGTCAGGCTGATGTCGAGCAAGTCGATGCCGATGAAGAAGGCGAGCGTGATCGTTGCGATCCCGGCCAGCTTTTGCGCGAGCAATTTCTGCGTCGGGTCGAAGCTGCTGGTGCTGACGATAGCGTGACCGACCAGCCGGTTGACCAGGCGGATCGCCGCGAGCAGGCAGATCACGGTCACCAGTACGATGATCACCCGCAGCAACGAAAAGCGCCAAGAGCCGAGATCGAAGCCGATGGAATCGAGTGTATTGTTGACCGGTGCAAGCCCGCCGATCGAATGGCTGAAGATCGCGACGAACAGGACGAGCGCGACGCTCCACGCCATCCAGCGCGCGAGGTTGAGGCCGCGCAGGATTTGCGCCGCCATCCGCGCCACCGCGGCGCCCAGGAAAAAGCCGATCAGCCCGGCCGCGAGCGGCGGCCATTGTCCAGCCGCTTGCAGGATCGAGAGCAGCAGTGCCGCGGCACCATGCCGGACTACCGAGGGCACGCGCGGGCCGATCCCCTCGGCATGATGGCCGAGTTGGCGTCGCCACAGCGCCTCGATCGGCGGGCCGAGCCAGCGACCCGCAAATACGCCGAGCGCGAGCGCCGCGACGATCAAACCGAAGACGATCGCCAATTCGGTCGCCTCGCTGCCGCGCGGGACCGCCAGTCCCTGCGCGCTCAACCAGGCGATCGCGTCGTTCATTCCTGCGCCGCGCGGAACGCCGCGAACGCCTGATCGAGGTCGGCGATCAGGTCGGCTGGGTCCTCGATCCCGATATGGAGGCGGACCAGCGCCCCGCCATGATCGGGCACGCCAAGGGCACGGCGGGGATCGGCGGTGACCGCCAGGCTTTCGAAGCCACCCCAGCTGAAGCCGATGCCGAACAATCGCAGCGCGTCGATGAAAGCCGCGCGGCTGGCTTCGGTGCCTCCTTTGAGCGCGAAGGCGAACAGCCCGGACGATCCCTTGAAGTCGCGGATGAAGAATTCGTGTCCCGGGCAGCTCGGCAAGGCGGGGTGGAGTACGGTGGCAACCTCCGGCCGCTGCGCCAGCCAGCGCGCGATCTCGATCGCGCCCGCCTCGTGCTGCTTCAACCGCACGGCCATGGTGCGCAGCCCGCGCGATCCCAGCCAGCAATCGTCGGGGCTGGCGACCTGGCCCAATTGATAGCTCAGATTGCGCAGCTTGGCGAAATAGCCTGGCGCCGCGGTCACCGATCCCAGCATCACGTCGGAATGGCCGACGACATATTTGGTGCAAGCGAGCACCGTCAGGTCGATCCCCTTTTCGATCGCCGGAAAGAGCAAGGGAGTCGCCCAGGTATTGTCGAGGATCGTGACGATGCCCCGTGCCTTGGCCGCGACGACGATCGCCGGGATATCCTGCACCTCGAAGGTCAGGCTGCCCGGGCTTTCGAGCAGGATCGCCTTGGTCTTGTCGGTGAACAGTTCGGCGATGCCGGCACCGATCAGCGGATCGTAATGCCGCGTCGTGATGCCCATCCGCTTGAGGAAGCCGGCGGCGAAATTGGTCGTCGGGTCATAAGCCGAATCGACCAGCAGCAATTCGTCGCCCGGGTCGAGCACCGACAGCAACGCGGCCGTGACGGCGGCAACGCCCGAGCAATAGAGGAAGGTATCCTCGGCGCCGGGCTCGAGTTCGGTCAGCGCGTCCGCCAGCGCCCATTGCGTCGGCGTCCCGCGCCTGCCGTAATAGAGTCGATGACGCGTATCGCCGCGCCCGGTCTCGCGCAGATGCTCGACCGAATCGTAGAGGATCGTCGATGCGCGCCACACTGGCGGATTGACGATCCCCTGCGTCCATTCCCTGCGCCGCCCTGCGGTCACCACGCGGGTAGGGGGCTTGTCGTTCTCATTACCGGCCATCCGCCCGTGCTAGGCCGGGAAGCACGCGCGGACAAGAATCGAGTGCCGATCCTAGGCGGCACCCATCGCCTTGGGGGTCGACATATCTGCTCCCCATTCGGACCAACTGCCGTCGTACAGCGCACCGTCATTGCCGAGCAGGTGGGCGCCGAACAGCAACACCGCAGCGGTGATGCCCGAACCGCAGGTCGTGACCAGCGGCTTCGACAGGTCGACCCCGGCGCGCTCGAACTCCGCCTTGAGCGCGTCGCCGGTCTTCCACGTGCCGTCATCGTTGAGCAGTTGTTTGTATGGCAGGTTCTTCGAGCCCGGGATGTGGCCGGCATGGGTCGCCGGGCGCGGATCGGGTTCCTCGCCGGTGAAACGCGGATCTGAGCGCGCGTCGAGCACCTGCTCCGCGCCGCTGTCGACATTGGCCTTCATCTGATCGAGCGTTCGGACCTGGCTGTCATCGGCCCAGACGGTGAAGTGGCGGTGGCGATGCTGCGGTTTGCCGCTTTCGACCGGGCGCCCCTCCGCCTGCCATTTGGCGAAGCCGCCGTCGAGGATCGCGACGTCGTGCGCGCCGAACACGCGCAACATCCACCAGGCGCGTGCCGAGGTGTGGTAATGCGAATTGTCGTACAGCACGATGCGGCTGCCGTCGCCGAGCCCGAGCGATTGCATGCGGCTGGCGAATTTCTCGGGCGGGGGCAGCATCGTCGGCAGCGGGCTGTTGAGATCGGCGATCTCCGCGATATCGAAGAACGCCGCGCCCGGAATATGCGCCTTTTCGAACGCGGCCGCGGGATCGCCGTCCGGGCTGCCCGGCACCGAACCGAAATAGGTTGCGTCGACCACGCGAAGGTCGTTCGCTCCCAATTCGTTGGCCAGCCATTCGGTGGTCACCAGCGCGTCCATCATCGTCTCCTCTTACTGTCGATCAACACCAACTCGCCCGGGGAGGAAAGGGACGGCGTGATGATGTTAGCGCGGACCGGTGACGCCGTCGAGGTGGAGGAAAGGATGAATTCATTATCGCGCGGACCTCGCGCCGGCGTCCGCGGCGCGCGGGGTGACGCGCCGGGCACAGCCTCCTATATCCTCCGCCATGAACCCAAAGCATCTTGGCCAGGCGAGCAGCCTGCCCGCATCGCCCGAAGAGGCGGTGCTCGATTACGTCCCCAATCCGCGCCAGGGCCGACCCTATCTGGTCCGCTTCACCGCGCCCGAATTCACCTCGCTCTGCCCGGTGACCGGCCAGCCCGATTTCGCGCATCTGGTGATCGATTACGTGCCGGCGGAAACCATCGTCGAATCGAAGTCGCTCAAACTGTTCCTGAGCTCGTTCCGCAACCATGCCGCGTTCCATGAGGATTGCACGGTCGGAATCGGCGAACGGCTGACCGCCGAGATGAAGCCGCAATGGCTGCGGATCGGCGGCTATTGGTATCCGCGCGGCGGGATCCCGATCGACGTGTTCTGGCAATCGGGACCGGTACCGGATGGTCTGTGGCTGCCCGATCAAGGTGTGCCGACGTATCGTGGACGGGGCTGACCTACCCGGGTTTAACACAGGTCAACGCGAATCCTTTGTTGCAATGCAACATGAACGCAACCATATTCCTTTCAATCCGTTCAGGGAGGTGTGAGTCGGGCAACAATGCCCGGAAATTACTTGTGAAAGGGTCACAATGGCGACTTCGCCTCTTCTGCCCCGTACCAAACACGTCGCGCTGATTGGCAATTTCCTGCCGAGGCAATGCGGCATTGCGACATATACTACCGATACGTATCTGGCGCTCCAGGACCGCTTCCCCGACATCAAGGTCGACGTCTATGCGATGGACGACCGCCCAGAAGGGTACGATTATCCGCCGGAAGTCACCGGCTCGATCGCGCAGGAAGATCGCCTGGCCTATCTGAGCGCCGCGCGCGCGATCGAAGCGAGCGGTGCTCAGGCGGTTTGGATCCAACACGAATATGGCATCTTTGGCGGGCCGGCGGGCGAGCATCTGCTCGCGTTGCTCGACCGGCTGACCATTCCCGTGATCGTGACGCTGCACACGATCCTGGAAATCCCTAATGACGATCAGCGTCGGGTGATGGACGGCTTGCTCAAGCGCGCCGCACGGGTCGTCGTCATGGCCGATATCGGCCGCGACATTTTGATGCGCGTCTATGGCGCCGATCCGCGGACGATCATGATGATCCCGCACGGCGTGCCTGATCGTCCGCTGGTCGATCCCGACACCATGAAATCGCGTTTCGGCTGGGAAGGGCGCAAGGTGTTGCTGACCTTCGGTCTGCTGGCGCCGAACAAGGGGATCGAAAGCGTGATCTCCGCCATGCCCGAGGTGGTAGCAGCCAAGCCCGATGCGCTGTACGTCGTATTGGGCGCCACGCATCCCAATTTGGTCGCGCAGCAAGGCGAGGCCTATCGTGACCGGCTGAAGGCGCTTGCCGCCGAAAAGGGCGTCGCCGACCATGTCCGGTTCATCGACGGCTTTCTCGAGCATGACGAATTGCTCGACTATCTCCAGGCGACCGACCTCTACGTTACGCCCTATACCAACCCCGCGCAGATCACGTCGGGAACCCTGTCCTACGCGGTCGGCGTGGGCAAGGCAGTGGTGTCGACGCCCTATATCCACGCGACCGAAATCCTGGCCGACGGCCATGGCGTGATCGTCGATTTCGGCGATGTCGAGGGCTTTGCACGCGAGATTTCGCGGCTGCTGGCCGACGATGCGGCGCGCGCCGAACTGATGCGGCGCGCTTATGCTCGCGGTCGTACGATGATCTGGCCGCGCCTTGTCGAGGCCGGCATGGCCGGGATCGACGCGATCGTCGCAGCGGCACCGCGACGGATCAGGAGCGCCAAGCCGCTGACCCCGCTCAAGCCGAGCATCGCCGCCGTCGAACGGATGAGCGACGCGACCGGCATGTTCCAGCACGCCGTCCTTTCGGTGCCGGACTTTCGCCACGGCTATTGTATCGACGACAACGTCCGAGCGCTGATGCTGATGACCGCGATCGACGATCTCGACGAGGACAGCCGCGACAAATGGATGACGACCTACGCAGCGTTCATTCAATATGCGTGGAACCCCGACAAAAGGCGTTTCCGCAATTTCATGAACTTCGATCGCACCTGGTGCGAGGACGCGGGGTCGGAAGATTCGAACGGCCGTACGATCTGGGCGCTGGGTGTCACTGCCAAGCGGGCGACGCTCGCCAAGCACCGCGATTGGGCGGCGCGTCTGTTCGACGAGACGGCGGGGATCGCGTTCGATCTGAGCAGCCCGCGATCGCAGGCATTCGCCATGCTGGGCGCCGCGGCGATGCTGAGCGCGCATCCCGGTCATGCGCGGTCGCGCACGATCCTGGAACGCTTCTCCGCCGATCTGGCCGATCTGCTCCAGGAAACGCGCCGGCCCGAATGGGAATGGTTCGAGATCGTTCTTGCCTACGACAACGCTCGCTTGCCCGAAGCGATGATCCGCGCGGGCATGGCACTCGAGCGCCAGGACCTGATCGAAACTGGCTTGCGTGCACTCGACTGGATCGTGGCCCAGCAGACCAGCCCCGAAGGCCGGTTCCGCGCCGTCGGCACCGAGAGTTTCGGGCGGCCTTATGAAGGGCCGTTGCCGTTCGATCAGCAACCGCTCGAAGCGCAAGCGACGATCGATGCGTGCGCAGCGGCGTTCAAGGCGACCGGCGACGTGCGCTGGGTCGAAGAGGCGAACCGGGCGTATCGCTGGTATCTGGGGCAGAACGACCTCGACCTGCCGCTGGCGACGGTGCAGGACGGCGGCTGTTTCGACGGCCTGATGCCGGGCGGTTTGAACCGGAATCAGGGCGCCGAGTCGATTTTAGCACTGCAATTGGCCTCTTGCGCGATTTCCGCACTTGGAAAGGCAGCCGGAACCGTGGCAGGGACGGGTCGCGCCGTCGCGTAGCAACGACACGCGGCGCCGCTTGGATCAAGGTTGCAAGCGGGATGGCCGTTGCTCGACATATTTCATCACAGCCTCAGGCTGCACGCCGACCCGTCGCGAGTCGTCGTTCGTCCATTCCACATCGGCTGGTCCCCCGTTGGCGGCGGGACCAGCCGGACCGATCGGTTGGTCCGGGCGGTTCTGGCGATGTCGGCGCAGGAAACGCGCGACGAGCTTGAGGTCGTGCTCAAGGATTTCGAGGCGCGTCACTGGCAGACGCGCCGCGTGTTCATGACGCGCTATGACGAGATCGAGGATTTGCTCGGGCTCGACGGGCGCGACATAGGCGACGAGAAACGCCAGCTGATCGGCGCGTATTTCTGCCACGAATATTCCTACGCCGCGGCGGCGCTGATGAACCCCAGCGCGGTGCCGCATTTCGACCAGACCGGCATGCCCAAGGGATCGATGCGCATCCTGATGTCGCTGCGCTCGGTGGGTGAGGGGCACATTTCGTCGGTTGCCTTCCGCGAAGGCATCATCACCTCCGACAACCAGCTCAAGCTCGCCCCCGAACCGCCCTTCGCGACGGCGGCGGACGTCCATGGCAGCGACGAGGAGCATGTGCCGTCCGGACCGGTGACGGTCCACCGTCATCGCGATTCGACTTTGTCGGGCACGGTGATTTTCCCGATCACCGACGCGCAATCGAAGGGGCTGGAGGACCTCCGCCTGGTCCAGTTCCGCCACGACGATGGCGAAGTCGAATGGCTCGGCACCTATACGGCCTATAACGGATCGCAGATCCAGTCGGAGCTGTTGCGCACCCGCGACTTCCGCGCCTTCGACCTGGTGCCGATGACCGGACCCGCGGCGCGCAACAAGGGCATAGCTCTGTTCCCGCGCAAAGTCGGCGGTCGGTACCTGGCGATCGGACGACAGGATGGCGAGAATCTCTTCCTGCTCGATTCGGATCGGCTGACGCATTGGGAGGAAGGCGCGCGCCTGCTCGAGCCGCGTTATCCGTGGGAACTGGTCCAGATCGGCAATTGCGGCCCGCCGATCGAGCTCGACGAGGGCTGGCTGTTGCTGACCCATGGCGTCGGCGCGATGCGTAAATATTCGGTCGGCGCAGTGCTGCTCGACAAGGACGATCCGTCGAAGGTGATCGGGCGCACTATCGAACCGATCCTGGCCGCCAAGGATCAGGACCGCGAGGGGTACGTGCCCAACGTCGTCTATTCGTGCGGCGCGATCCGCCATGGCGACAGCTTGTTCCTGCCGTACGGCGTGGCTGACAGCTCGGTCGCGTTCGCCTTCGTGCCGATCAAGGCGCTGGTCGCGACGCTGGTGTGACGTGATGCCATTTCCCCTCCCGCTAACGGGAGGGGAAATCGCCGATCAGCGCACCATGTTTTTCGTGCGGCTGTAGAGCCAGGCGATCGATCCGAAGAAGACCAGCAAGGCGGCGAGCTCGGCCCATTGGGCATAGCTCACGCCCATGATCCCGGCCGGGATCTCGCCGCCGCGCGCCGCGACGAAGAACGCGAAGCCGACGCCCCACAGGCTTTCGCCGACGATCAGGCCGGTCGCCGCCAGCGTGCCCATCCGCTCGGCGAAATCGGGATTGGCGGTGCGCTGCGCCCAGCGATCGTAGAAATGCCCGATCAGCGCGCCGACCGGGATCAGCAGGGTCAGCGCCATCGGCAGGTAGATGCCCATGCCGACGCCGAGCGGCGGCAAGCGCATCTTGCCCATCTTGCCGAGCGTCTCGTCGATCGCGATCACGATCACACCGATCAATGCGCCCGTCCCGATCAGCCACCAGTCGATGCCCGAGCCGAGAATGCCTTGCGCCAGCGCCGCGATCAGCGATGCCTGGGGGGCCTGCAGCGCGTTGGGACCAGCGCCGGGCATGCCGACGAAGCCGAACGTGTTCTTGAGCAGATCGAGCACGATCGGGATGACCAATGAGCCGAAGATCACTCCGAACACCAAGGCGACCTGTTGCTTCCACGGCGTCGCGCCGACCAGCTGCCCGGTCTTTAGGTCCTGAAGGTTGTCGTTGGAGATCGTCGCCACCGAAAAGACGATACCGGTGGTGAACAGGGCATAAGCGATCAGCGCGCTGGCACGGTGCGGATCGGTCTGGTGCCCGAAAAAGGCGAGCAGGAGCAGCGACGCGCCGACCGCGGCAAGGATGCCGACGCCCGACACGGGACTGTTCGACGCGCCGATCAGGCCGGCCATATAGCCGCACACCGATGCGATCACGACCGCGACGAGGGCGATGTAGATCACGGTGCCGCCGATCACGGCAACCGCATGTTCGCGGATCGGGCCGCCGGCGGAGAACTCCCACAGCAGGACGGCGATCAGCGGCAGCATCAGCAGGATCGTGCCGCCGACGATCGAGATCGGCAGGTCGCGCTCGGTCAATTCGAGCAGTTCGCCCTGACCGCGCGCTCTCGCCGCCGCCATTGCCGAGCGAATGCCGCCGATGATCGGGCCCAGGATCTTGAACAAGGTCCAGATCGCCGCGACGCCGATCGTGCCGGCGCCGACGAAGCGGACCTTGTTGCGGAAGATGTCGGTGACGATAGCGTCGGTCGCGCCGGGAACATGCGCGCTGAGCCACGGCACCAGCCCGACCCAGGCGATCAGCATGCCGAAGAACATCGCCGCGCCGACCGACAACCCGACCAGATGGCCGACGCCGATCAACGCCATCGAGAAACTGGTCGAAACGCCGCTGACGCTCGGGCCGATGCGAAAGTTCTTGGCGGCGTCCGCGGCAACTACCTTGAGCGTCGCGAGCAACTGGAACCCCGCCGAAATCAGCGAAGCGATCACGATGATCCGCAGCCCCTTGGCGTTCTCCTCACCGCCATCGGTGCTGGTGCCGACCTTGAGCACCTCGGCCGCCGCGACCCCTTCGGGATAGGGCAGGTCGGACCCGGTCACCAGCGCGCGCCGCAAGGGGACCGAGAACATCACCCCCATGATGCCGCCGGTCGCACACACCGCGACCGTCGTCCAATAGGGAAAGCCTTGCCACCAGCCGACCAGGATCAGCCCGGGCAGCACGAAGATGATCGCCGATAAAGTCCCTGCCGCCGACGCGATCGTCTGGACGATGTTGTTCTCGACGATATTGCTGCCCGGCAGCATCCGCAGGATCGCCATCGAGATCACCGCCGCGGGGATCGACGTGGCGAAGGTCAGCCCGACCTTCAGCCCGAGATAGACGTTGGCCGCTGTGAACAGGATGGTGATGATGCCGCCCAGGATCACGCCGCGAATGGTAAGCTCGGCGATCGGGCGGGTGGTGGCGGTGGTCATGCGCAAAACCCGGTTTAGTGTTCAAGGTGCCGGGGCGGCATGACCGTTGTGCGTTGGACTGTGTGTCGCCGCGCTGAACGGAAAATCGCCCCGGTTGTCTGTCCGGAACGTGGCACATTATTGCGGCTTTAGGACAGAAGATTCTGCGCCGGTAGCGAGGCCGTGGTGTAGTCGCTGTGCAACGACCAGCCGAGCGATGTGTAGAGCTCGCGGCCGGCCGGCGTCGCGCAGAGCATCGCGTCTTTAATGCCCGATTGCCGTGCCTCGGCCGCCAGCGCGCGCATGATCGCGCTGCCCAGGCCGCGGCGCTGATAGTGATCGGCGGTGCGGATGCGGTCGAATACGATCAGGTCATCGACCGCTACGATTCGGCCGCGCGCGGCTTCTTCACCGGCAGCGCCTAAGATATGCGCAAACGTAATGGAGTCGCTGCATGTGATGCGTAATTTGAATTCCGCGGGAAAGGCTGGCGGCCGGTCGAGCATGACCGACAAAGGTGCGGTCATCATATAGCCGGGCGTGGCGATCTCCCAGTCATGGGGCAATAGCGGGCGGACAGCGTCGGCCGGCGCGCAGATCTTGAGGTAAAGCAACGAACGGCCGATGCTCGCGGCAAGCGGACGGATTGCATCGGCGTCGAGCTGCGCGAAGATGTAGCGGCCGATCTGGTCGGGCTGATCGACATGGATATAGAGACCGCCGTGGCGCGCCACCGGCATCGCCGCGCCGCGCGAAATCGCCCAGGCATCCGCCCAGCGGGCGATCAGGTCGGGATCGGCAACGAGCATCGCTCAGTACGGACCTTCAGTCGGTCTTGGGGATCAGGCCATATTCGACGTTGAGGTCGAGCAGGCGATGGCCATGGATCGATCTCGCCTCGATATCGACCACCACGACCAGGAAGATGTCGGGCCGGTCGGTCTCGATGATGATCTGGTCATAGCGGCCGCGCGCGTCCTGATAGACGCGATCGACATCGTCGAAACTCTCCACGCCGAGCGACTTGGGGTCGAGCGCATCGACATAAGGCCAGATGTCGATGTCGAGATCGGAATCCTCGTCGTCGGTGACGTCGAGCATCGGCTCGTCGAAGCACGCGGCGAATTCGGCCGCGCTCAATTCGCGCGGCGCAGTCAATCGAACCCGTTCTCGAGGAAGCGTTCGGCATAGGCGCAATGCATCGCGATGCCCTTGGCCATGACCGATTCCTCGATCGTCATCTTGGTATTGTGAAGCGGCGGATTCTTGGCCGGCTCGGAACCCTCGAGCGCAACGCCGATGAAGGCCATCGCGCCAGGCACTTCGCGCAAGACATAGCTGAAATCCTCGCCGCCCATGATCGGCGCGGGCATCGGCTGCCACTGGCCGGGCTCGAGATCCTCGGAAATCTGCTTGAGCAGCGACACCGCGCGCGGATCGCACATCGTCACCGGATAGCCGTCGTCGATCCGCACATCGGCGGTGCAGCCATGCGCGATGGCGATATTCTCGGCGATCCGCTTCAGGCCTTCGCGCGCTTTTTCGCGCGTTTTCTGGCTGAGCGTGCGCAAGGTGCCGATCATCTGCACTTCGTCGGGGATGATGTTGTAGGCGCTGCCAGACTCGATCTTGGTGATCGACAGGACGGCGGGGTCGGTCGCCGGAATCTGGCGCGCGATGAACACTGACAAAGCGGTCACGATCTCGGCCGCGACCGGGATCGGGTCCATCGCATCGTGCGGCATGGCGGCGTGGCCGCCGGCACCGCGAATGGTGAAATTAAGGGCGTCGGTCGAGGCGAGCAGGGCACCCGGGCGCGTCTGGATCGCACCGGCGCGGGCGTTGGGATAGATGTGGAGCGCGAAGGCGCTGTCGGGGCGCTCGATGTCGAGCAGCCCGTCCTCGATCATGAAGCGCGCACCGTGATGGCCTTCCTCGCCCGGCTGGAACATGAAGACGACGGTGCCGGGCAGGCTGTCCTTGCGCGCGGAGAGGGCGCGTGCGGCGCCGACCAGCATCGAGCAATGGCTGTCATGGCCGCAGGCGTGCATCGCATTGGGCACCTGGCTGGCGAAATCGAGCCCGGTCTCCTCGGGCATCGGCAGCGCGTCCATATCGCCGCGCAGCAACACGGTGCGGCCATTGTCGCCGCCGCCGCGCAGGATGGCGATGAAGCCGGTGGTCGAGGTCGATTCGTGGATTTCGAGCGGCAATCCGTCGAGCGCGGCGCGCAGCTTGGCAGTGGTGCGCGGACATTGGTTGCCGATTTCGGGATCGGCATGGATTGCGCGTCGCAGTGCCACCACGTCGGCGAGTTCTGCCTCGCCGGCGGCGATCCAGTCGGTGGAGAAGTCATTCATCGCTATCGTCCTCGAGTCTCGATCGCACGCTAGACCAATTCATCGGCAGAGGCATCATGCAGCAGCCAACGCCTCGCGTACGCGGCGGCCGATATTGCTGGCGAGCCCGGGCATCACCGCGAGGTCTTGCAATTCGGGCGCGGTCGCGCCGCCGCGATTGACGATCGTCACCAGCCGCGGAAACCCGAAGCCGGGATTGGGTCGCTCGGCGAGCACGATCTCGTCGCCCGGCGCGATCGATCCTTCGCGCAGGACGCGATAATACCAGCCCGAATGCCCGGTTCTCACCATATGCCTGCCTAGCCTTGGCTCGCCGAGCGCCAGCGCGAGTTTGAAACAGGGTTGGCGTGGCTGGCAGACCTGCAACAGCGCTCCGCCGATCGCATGAACGTCGCCGACGCAGAGATCGTTCTCGTCCATGCCGTCAATGGTCAGATTCTCCCCCATCGCACCGGCGACGAAGCGCGGCGCGAGGTCGGGAAAGGCGACCGCCCAATCGGGGTAGCGCGTGGACGCATAAGCGTAGACCGCCTTCTCGGGGCCGCCATGGACCGACAGATCGGCCTGATCGTCGCCATCAAGCCCGAGCGCTCCCGCCTTGATCGGGCCCGATACCGCGCTCTTGATGAACGCGCTCGCCACGCGGTCGGGACCGAGCGGCGCGATTCGTCCAACCTGAATCGAGGCGATGCGCACCGTCACCGGCCGTGGTCGTCCGCGCCGATAAAGATCATGCTCATGTCGCCCATGCAAAAACTCCCTCGTCCCGGCTGGGGACGAGGGAGTTTTAACTGGCAAGCCCCGGGGCTGCCAAGCTTCGAGGCGATCGATCAGCTCCCCTTGAGCTTGATCGCGATATACTGGCTGCCCTGGCGCGCGCGGGTCATGTAGAGGAGCAATGTCGTCTTGCCCGCCGTCTTCGCCGCGCGGATCTGCGCGTCAAATTCGGTTGGTGTGCGCACCGGCACCCGATTGATCGACGAGATGATGTCGCCGCGCTGCAGGCCCTTGGCCGCCGCGTCGCTCGACATGTCGACCCCGGTGACGACCACGCCGCTGACCTGGCCCGGATTGACGCCGAGCGTATTGGCAATCTGCGGGGTGAGCGCGGTCACCTGCACGCCGAGCAGATTGACGCCGGCATGGAGTTCGGGCGCACCGTTGCCGGGCGTGCCGTCGCCATCATCGTCGCCGTCATTGCCGCCGGTGATCGAATTGGCGAGTTCTTCTTCGCTCGGGCGGTTGCCGACGATCGCGGTGACCGTCATTGGTTTGCCGTCGCGGATGACGCTCAGCTTGGCGGCGCCACCCGGCGCGACGTTCGCGACCAGATAAGGAAGCGTCTGTTCGGGATTCACTTCCTGGCCATTGACCGCGACGATCACGTCGCCCTGTTTCAGCCCCGCTTTCTCTCCGGGCCCGCCCGGCTCGACGCGGTTGACCAGCTCGCCGCGATCCTTGGGCAGGCCGAGCGTGCCGGCGATGTCCTCGTCGATCGGCTGGCGGCCGATGCCGAGATAACCGCGCTGCACCTTGCCGCCCTTGATCATCGTGTCGATGATCGGCTTGGCCGAGGCGGCGGGGATGGCGAAGCCGATGCCGACCGATCCTTCCGACGGCGAATAGATTTGCGAGTTGATGCCGATCACGTTGCCGTTGAGGTCGAACATCGGGCCGCCCGAATTGCCCTTGTTGATCGCCGCATCGGTCTGGATGAAGCGGTCATAGGCGCCGCCCTGGCCAGTGACGCGGTTGAGCGCCGAGACGATGCCGGCGGTAACGGTGCCGCCCAGGCCGAACGGCTCGCCGATCGCGATCACCCAGTCGCCGACCCGCGCCTTGGTCGAATCGCCGAACTTCACATAAGGCAGGTTGGTCGCGTCGACCTTGAGCACCGCGAGGTCGGAGGCGGTGTCGCTGCCGATCACTTTCGCCACATATTCCTTGCGGTTGAACAAGGTGACGGTGATCGATTCGATCTTGCCCTTGGCCGCGGCGGTGATGACGTGCGCGTTGGTGACGATATAGCCGTCGGGCGAAACGATGAAGCCCGACCCCAGGCTCTGCCCCTCGCGCGTGATCGGCTGGCCGTCATCCTGGCCCTGCTGGCCGAGCAGGCCCCCGAACAGGTCACCGAACGGATTGCCGCCCGACGAGACCTGCACCTTCTGCTTGGTGGAGATATTGACCACGGCTGGCTGCAGCTTGGCGACCATGTCGGCGAAGCTCATCGGCGCGCCGGCCTTGGGCGCGGCGGCGGCGATGGTGCCTGGCTCGTTCTGCGCGTTCTGCGCATAGGAAGGCGACAGAACCGTCGTCGCGGCGCCCCCCAGCAGCAGGGCGGTAGTAATGGCGTAGGCGTAGCGCACTTGGGTTAATCCTCTTCGTCTCGATATGCCCCAGTTGGACTGTTCTTGCCCACCGGAGCCTGAACGGCGATTGAATATGAACGAACTGCAAGGAACGTGATTGGTCAAACCCGCCACGTCGCGATCGGTTCAGCGCGTCATTTCCCGTTGCCTTCGAATTCCTTCAGGTACGAATTGTCGGGCGTCAGGATCAGGTTGGTCGATCCCGGCGGCAGCTTGCCGTTGGAATCGGGCCCGAACGTGACTCGATAGGACTGCATCGCCCGATAGAAGTCGTAGAAAGCAGGATCCTTGTTGAACGCTTCGGCGTAGATCTTCGCTGCCTGCGCATCGGCCTGGGCACGGATGATCGCCGCATCGCGCTGACCTTCCGAACGGATCGTTTGCGCCTGTTGTTCGCGCGTGTTCTTCATCCGGTCGAGCGCCGATTGCAGCGGCGATCCTTCCGGATAATCGGCGTGTTTGATGCGAACGTCGATGATCTGAACGCCGTAATTGCGTGCGTAACGCTGCAGCGCGATCTGGATATTGTCCATCAACTGGCCGCGTTCGGGACTCAGCAGCGCGTTGAAGTCGACCTTGCCGAGTTCGGAGCGCAAAGCCGAGGCGAACAACGGCGTCAGCTGGGCGCGGACACGATCCTCGGTGCCCGAGGTCAGGCCCATCGACTGCACCAAACGCAGCGGATCGACGATCCGGAAGCGCGCGAACGCGTCCACCTCGAGCCGTTGCTGGTCGGTCGACAGCACCGGCTGGTTGTCGAGATCGAGGTCGAGCACGCGCTTGTCGATCCAGATCAGGCGATCGACCAGCGGAATGCGCGCCATCAGTCCCGCGCCAGTCTGACCCAGCGCCTCGCCGGGCTTCCAGCGATTGACCGTGCCGATCGGATTTTCGAACTGGACGACGACGACCTGCTTGGTTTCTGGAACGATCGCGACCGTGCTGGCGAGCAGGATCACCGCGAGCAAGGCGACGACGCCGAGCGTGATCGGGTTACGCAACCAAGTCATCAGCGTGCCTCCGCTTGCGGGGCATCGGGCAATTTCCTGATATTCCCAGGCACTGGCAGGAACGGCGCGATGTTGCGCGGCTCGATGATCGTCTTGTCGTTCTTGGACAGAATGGCTTCCATCGTCTCGTAATACATGCGGCGGCGCGTCACTTCGGGCGCGACCTTGTATTGCTCATAAACGCTGTTGAACGCCGCGGCCTGGCCCTGGGCGATCGCCACCACCTGTAGCGCATAGCCGCGCGCCTGGGTGACGTTCGATTGCCGCTCGTTCTGCGCGGCGGTGACGTTCTTGAACGCGTCGTTCACTTGCGCCGGCGCGGCGGCATTGTTGAGCGCGACGTTCACGATACGGATGCCCGACTGATAATCGTCGAGGATCTGTTGCATGGTGAGCGCGACCTGGGTCTGGATCGACAGCTTGCCGGCGCCCAGCACTTCGTCGAGCGTCGCATTGGCGATCGCCGCGCGCACCGCGGTTTCCGCGGTCGCCTTGACCGCATCATCGGGCTTGTCGAGCTCGAACACATATTTCTGCGGGTCGATGATGTTCCACTGCACCGAATAGCTGAGGTCGACCAGATTGCCGTCGCGGGTCAGCACCAGATTGGGTCCGCCGCCGCCATTGTCGCTGTCGGGGAATTGGAAGGTCTGGATGCCCATGACGTTGATCGTCCTGACCGAGGCGATCGGCGCCGGCAGCGTCCAGTTATAGCCCGGGCCGATCGTGCCCGAATAGCGGCCGAAATAGGTCACCACGCCGCGCTCCTGCGGCCCGATCACGTGCAAGCTGGTGAACGCGATCCACAACACGACCAGCAGGCCGACGCCCGCCAGCCACAAGGATCGCCCATTGCCGCCGCCGGGAAGGCGGAAATTACCGCCGCCACCGCCGCCGCCGCCACGGGCGCGCTTCAGCAAATCTTCGATGCCGCTGGCCGCGCGTGGGCCGCGAGCGCGCGATCCCGGCGCCTGCGCCCAGGGATTGCGCGGGCCGGCGTCGCCGCCGCCATTGCCGTCGCCGCTCCCGCCATCGGAATCGCCGCCGCCACCACCTCCCCAGGGGCTTTTCGGCTTGTCGGACATGGTTTCGGAAAGGCGGCGCCGCCACGGCAAGGCAATCGTCATATTCGTCTTTATAGGTGCCGCTGCGCGGAAAAACAGTGGCAAGCGGCGGTTACGGCCCTATCTGGCGCGCATGGACGAAAAGATGGGGTTGGCGGCACGCGTCGCAGAAGTGGCGGGCGACCGCGCGACAGTGAGGCTGGATGGCGATCGCGCGAGCGTGATTCTCGACGTTACCGGGTTGGAATCGGAGGCGCGCGAGGCGCTAGAGGCGGCGGTGCATGCCGCTGCCGTGGCCGGTCCCGAGGCGCGCGAGGTGCGCATCGCGATGACCAGCGAGCGTGTCGGCCGCAAGCTGATCGCCGTGGCCAGCGGCAAGGGCGGAGTCGGCAAATCGACTGTCGCCGCCAATCTGGCGATCGCGCTGGCCAGGGCCGGACGCAAGGTCGGGCTGGTCGATGCCGATATCTATGGACCCTCGCAACCGACCCTGATGGGGGTCGAGGGGATCAAGCCCCAGGCGCGTGAGAAGACCATGATCCCGGTGCCGACCGCATTCGGCGTGCCGATCCTGTCGATGGGCCAGTTGGTCGCGCCGGGTCAGGCCATTGCCTGGCGCGGTCCGATGGCAGCCAGTGCGCTGGGGCAATTGATCGAGGGCGATTGGGGCGCCGCCGACACCCTTGTGGTCGACATGCCGCCAGGTACGGGCGACGTGCAGCTGACGATGATCCAGAAATACAAGCCGGCGGGCGTGGTGATCGTCTCGACGCCGCAGGATCTGGCGCTGATCGATGCGCGCCGCGCCGCCGATCTGTTTGGCAAGGCCGGCGTGCCGGTGATCGGCGTGATCGAGAATATGGCGGGCTATCGCTGTCCGCATTGCGGCGAATATTCCGATCCGTTCGGACAGGGCGGCGCGGAGGCCGCGGCGGCGGAGATGGGTGTTCCGTTCCTCGGGCGCGTGCCGCTCGAGATGGCGATCCGGATCGCCTCAGACGCGGGCACACCGCCGGCTGCCGGGAACGGGCCAGAAGGCGCAGCGTTCGGAGAGATAGCCGGGAAAGTGAACGACTGGCTTTCCGCCGGTCGTTAGCCGAATGGATTTGGGAGACGGACATGCCGCTCAGCGCTGACCAGGATATCCGCGACCTCCTGACCAACGCCCGCACGATCGCGATGGTTGGCGCGTCGGACCGGCCCGATCGCCCGAGCTATGGCGTGATGGCGATGCTGCAGCGGCACGGCTATCGTGTGATCCCGGTCAATCCGCAGATCACCGGCGAGCATGTTCATGGCGAGTACGTTTTCCACGACCTCGCCCAGATCGGCGTGCCGATCGACATCGTCGACATCTTCCGCCGGCCGCAGGCGGCTGGCGAGGCAGTCGACGAAGCGATCGCCTCGGGCGCCAAAGCGGTATGGATGCAGTTGGGCGTCATCAACGAAGAGGCTGCGGCGCGGGCCGAGGCGGCGGGGCTGAAGGTGGTGATGGATCGCTGTCCGGCGATCGACATCCCGCGGCTGGGCGTGCCGCGCATCGCCGCCTGACGCGAAACCGCCGCAATCGCGGGTCATTACGGAGTCGTACGTAGCATCGGCGGAGTCGGATCATGCTGTGGTGGCTGGTGATGATGCAGGCGGCCCCGCAGCTCGATACGGCGATGGAGCGTTACCGCGCCGCAATGCGCGCGACGATCGACTGCCATGACAACCAGCCCGACGATATCGTCATTTGTGGGCGGCGCGAGGCTGATCGCTATCGCGCGCCGTTGACGGTGATCGATCCCAATGACCCCAGGCATGAAGGCGTGCCGGCCGAGCGCGAGCGGATGCTCGCCAGGACCAATAATTGCCAGGAAAAGTCGACCTTTCTCGTCGGTTGCGGCGCGGCCGGGGTATCGGTCAGCACGCGATCCGGCGTGTCGTTGATGGGCGAGCGACCGATCGCCCCGTAAATGCGCCGAATTGCGGTGAAAAACTGGCCGATCCGGGCGCATCCTCTGGCGCTGCGGAACGTCTTATGGCCTCATGTGTTGGCGTTTCAGGGTGCTCGAGACAGGGGTCGGTCCGATGCTCACGCCGTTATTGTTCGTCATGTTGGGCGCTACGGCGCACAACCCGCCGTTGAAGCTGAATTTCACGCTGAAGCCACCGCCGCCGCCGGCGCGATGCGTGGGCGTATGCGCCGATCGCTATCGACTGCCAGCGTCGAGTGAGGACACGCAGTCGCTCAAGGATCGCGCGCTCGCCGATGACGGCCGCAAATGCGACGTGATTGGTGCGATGCGTTGCCTCAGCAAGCGTCGGACCTTGCTGCGATCGGACCAGGATCCGGTCGATACGTTGCGAACGAGTTTCATGCCGCATTGACGCCGGGTTCGAGCGGTACATTGCTCGCAGGAGGGGTCTCTATGCCCGGATTATTATTGTCTTTGGCGCTGCAGGCTGCCGTGGCGCCCGCAGCCGCACCGCCTCAAACTCCCACCGCCGATACGCCCGAGCGGTTCTCGATCCTGGTTCCGGTCGCCAGCGAGCCGTGCGTGCGTCACGTCGATGGCAAAGACATCGTCGTGTGCGGCAATCCGCTGCCGTCGCAAACATTGCCCTATCCCGAAGAGATACCCCCTGACGGACCGGTGCCGTCCAATCCCTATAAGAGCGGCACCGGTGCGCTTGCCGCACAGGGTACGCCCTGTCCGATCAGCCGAAGCTGCGTCGTCGGATTCGGACCGCCGCTCGTGCCGATGATCAAGGGTGCCGCAGACCTCGCCAAAAAGGCGTTCGCGAAAAAGCCCGACAAGACCGGCCGCGTCGCGATCCCGCTCGACGACACGCCGCCGTCGACCGAGGGGAAGCTGCTGCCCTGAGGGAGAAGGTTCCCGCGAGGGATCAGCCGAGGATGTGCATCCAGAGCGGCTCGCCGGCCAGGCTTTGCGACCCGCGCAGCTTTTCGAGCGCCTGGGCCACCGCGCGTTCGGGCCCTTCATGCGTGACGATCGCGACGAGCACGCTGCCATCGGCGCTGACGCCGCGTTGCATCAGGCTTTCGATCGAGACACCGGCGTCGCGCATCGCCGCGGCGATTTCCGCCAGCACCCCGACACGATCGGCGACCATGAAGCGGAGATAGGCGCGGCCGCGGCGCTCGCCGCTATCGGCGGCAGGCAGTGCTGTGAGCTGGGCGGCGGGCATCGCATAAGGTGGCCCGAATTCGTCGCGGGCGATGTCGATCAGGTCGGCGACTACTGCCGATGCGGTGGGCCCGTCGCCCGCGCCGGCGCCCTGGAACAGCAATCGGCCGACGAAATTGCCTTCCGCGACGACCGCGTTGAGCGCGCCGGAAACATGTGCAAGCGGGTGGCTGAGCGGGACGAGGTGCGGATGGACGCGCTGGAACAAACCCTTCGGCCCGGCTTCGGCGATCCCGACCAGGCGGATGCGGTAGCCCAGGGTCGCGGCCTCGGCGATATCGGCGGCGAGGACATGGCGGATCCCGCCGGTCGCGACGTCGGCGAAAGCTGGGCGGGTGCCGAACGCCAGGCTGGCAAGGATCGAGAGCTTGTGCGACGCGTCGACGCCGTCGATGTCAAAGCTCGGATCGGCTTCCGCGAACCCCAACGCCTGCGCTTCGGCGAGGACATCGGCGAAGTCGCGCCCTTCGACTTCCATCTTGGTCAGGATGAAATTGCAGGTGCCGTTGAGGATGCCGTAGACCCGGCTGATCTCATTGGCCGCGGCGCCTTCGCGCAGGCCCTTGATGACTGGAACGCCGCCCGCCACCGCTGCCTCGAACTTGAGCGGGGCATTGGCTGCTTCGGCCGCTTCGGCGAGTTCGAGGCCGTGATGCGCCATCATCGCCTTGTTGGCGGTGACGAGTCCCTTGCCGCCGGCCAGCGTGGCGCGCGCCAGCGTCAGTGCCGGGCCATCCGATCCGCCAATTAGCTCGACCACCACATCGGCGTCGTCGCGATGCGCCAGCGCCGCGGTGTCGTCGACCCAGTCGAACCGTTCGATATCGACCCCGCGGTCTTTGGCCCGATCCCGGGCGGACACCGCGACGATCTCGATCGGCCGGCCCGCGCGCCGGGCGATGAGCTCGCCATTGACGTCGAGGAGTTTGATCACGCCGGCACCGACGGTGCCAAGGCCTGCGAGCGCAACGCGGAGCGGGGAAGTCGAAGTCATCGCTGTCCCGCGTAGAGGAACTGTGCCGCTCGCCGCAAGCGTTCGCAGCGAAGCGGATCGGTCGAAAAAGTGGTGAGCGCCCTAGATGCGGGTTCCGGCGATGCCCAGCGCGTTGGCCAAAGCGGCGCGGCGCAGCACCACGCTGGACGGACCGGGTACGCGCGATCCGGCCAGGCACCCGGCGAAGACCGGATCGAGCCGGCGCGCGGCGGCGAGCGACAGATCGGAGCCGAGCGGCGCGCGGACAAAGGTCAGCGCGGTGGTACGGTCGCGCTGGACCACGCAACGCCCCACCGTCGACCACAAGCGCAGCAGGCCGGTCGGGTTCGGCGCCGTCCGCTCTACGCGCGCGACGTCGTCGCGTTCGCCGGCGAACAGATCCGCACCAGGGCGCGCCGCAGCGATCGAGGCGAGCAACAGCCCGCTCGTCAGGATACAGCTCGTCAGAACAGCGCGGCGCATATTTCCCTCCCGTGACGCGCAGGCCTTTAGCACGAAACGATCAGGCTTTCACGAGGCCAATTTCGACCAGCCGTTCGTGCAGATAATCGTGCGAGGTGATCGGCGTCGGATAGCGGTTCGGATTGTCCGCGCTGATGCAGCTCGGCAGCGTCTCGATCAGGAATTCCGGATTGGGATGGAGGAAGAACGGCATCGAATAGCGCGAGAAACCGCGGCGTTCGGGCGGCGGATTGACGACGCGGTGCGTGGTCGACGGCAGGACGTTGTTGGTCAGCCGCTGCAGCATGTCGCCGACATTGACCACCATCGCGCCCTCGGGCGGGCGGATCGCCAGCCACTTGCCGTCGCGGTCGAGCAGTTCGAGCCCGGCTTCCTCGGCGCCGAGCAGCAAGGTGATCAGGTTGATGTCCTCGTGCGCGCCGGCGCSCACGCCCTCGGCATCGGCCGGGATCGGCGGATAATGGAGCAGGCGCAGGATCGAATTGCCGTGGTCGACCACGGTCTCGAAATAATCGGGCGATAATTTCAAATGCCGCGCAATCGCCGAGAGCAGACGGAGACCGGCGCGGTCGAAGGCATTCCACAGGTCGGTCAGCGCTTCCTGGAAATCGCCCGGACGCGACGGCCAGACATTGGGCATCATCGTCGCGGCGGCGGGATGACCCTCGGGCAGGTCACGCCCGACATGCCAGAACTCCTTGAGATCGACGTGCTTGGCGTCCTTGGCGATCTCGGTCTTGAACGGCGTATAGCCGCGCTGTCCGCCCCAGGCCTTGTCGTAATAGCCGTGCTTTTCGTCCTCGGGCAGCGCGAAGAATTCCTCGGTCAGGCGCCAGGCGCGCTGGATTAGCGGCAGCGGGATGCCATGGTCGGCGACGATCGCGAACCCGAAGCGTTCGAACGACCCGCCGAACGCGGCGGCAAAGGCGGCGGGATCGCGCGCTTCGTCGGCGAGGCTGAGGGCGGGGACCTGGGCAGAGGGGGTGTCTAGCATTTTCTATTGTCCGGAATTCTCGAAAGCGGGGATGATAGACCCTCGCCATTCATCCGTCACCCCTGCCGCCCGCCCGTCACCCCAGCGAAAGCTGGGGTCTTAAGAGGCTTTAGGTACGCTTGCGGCATGAGACCAGCATCGGGTCGGATCGTCCCCCGGACGATCCTTGAGCATGCGGGGCATGCTCAATCCGATACTCTTTCGCTGGGGTGACGCGTGCCTTGGCGTTCATCCACCCATATCGATCGTGCCGCTCGACTTGGTCGCGCCCTGGTCGCTCAGCTTGAGCACGAACGGCTTGCCGTCGTCGGTCTTGCCGGTCAGGCCGGCACCATCGGCGGACAGGGTGAAACCCGCTTTGCCCAGCCGTTTCTTGAGCCAGTCGCGCACCGTCGCGGCACTGGCCGGGCTAGTGAAGGCGACGCGGACCTTGCCGGAATCCTTGCCATTGTCCTTGCCGTCGTCGCCGCCATTGACGTTGATCGAGCTGATCGTCGAGCCGGGATAGAGATGCACCCCGTTCATCTCGAAATTGCTCGCGTCGACCGAGAATTTGGGCAGCTTCAGATCGGCCTTGAAGCCGTTGGTGTCGATCTTGAGGTTGCCCGAACTGTCGATGCCGCCGGACACGGCGCCGTCCGAACTGTTGCCGCTGAAGCTGATCGAGGTGCTGTTGCCGTCATGGTCGCCACAGGCGGCGAGCGCCAACGCGGCGGCGGCGAGAGGTGTCAAACGAAGCATGGCGGGCTCCCATAGTGCATTACATCTATAATACACTCGGGCGCCCGCCACAACAAGTCCAACGCGTCAGCCGTTCATCAATTTGTCCATCGTCTTCTGATGGAGCCAGATGTTCATCGTCGCGGTGTCGCTCTGATCACCGGTATAGCCGAGCTCGGTCGCGAGCTGCTTGCGCGCGTCGAGGCTCGAATCCTGGCCGATCGCCTTCATCAGGTCGACGATCGATTCCTTGTAGTTGAGCGGTTCGCCGCGCGCCTCGGCGTGCTTTTCGAGCACCGCATAGATCTGGTCCTCGCTCAACGTCGCCGGCGGGGGAGGAGGGGGAGGCGGCGGGGCGGCTGCCTCGGCGGGAGCAGGGGCCGGCGCGGGCGCCGCAGCGGCCGAGCCGAAAATGGCGTCCTTGATCGTACCGAAGATGCTCATGCGATTCTCCTCACGTTTTCCGCCCCCGAAGGACAGTGGCTTAGGACCTGTACCCGCGACCGGCAATGGCCGTGATCGGTCCGGTGGCGGCACCCTATTCCGGTTGCGTGACAAAATTTTTTCGGGGCTGATTTGTTCGCCCGGCTGGGGCATGGGGGCGGGATGCCGCAGCCTGGAGATCCTTCTCGCGCCGAATCCTCGTCGCCGATCCACTTCGTGGAGTTCGTCGCGCTGATCGCGGCGCTGATGGCGCTGGGCGCGCTCGGCATCGACACCATGTTGCCTGCGCTGCCGGAGATCGGTCAAAACCTGAATGTCTCGGCCCACGATTTGCCGCTGGTGATCGTGATGTTCTCGGGCGGGTTCGGCGCAGCGCAGTTGGTCCACGGTCCGCTCGCCGATCGCTATGGCCGGCGGCCGGTGCTGGTCGGCTCGATGGTGCTCTACATCCTGATGAATCTGGTCTGCGCGATGGCGAAGAGCTTCGACCTGCTGCTGATTTCGCGCGTGTGCGCCGGAGTAGCGATCGCGTCGACGCGGGTGGTGACGATCGCGCTGATCCGCGATTGCTATTCCGGCCGCGCGATGGCGCGGGTCAGTAGCCTGGCAGTGATGACCTTCATGATCTTCCCGATCATCGCCCCGAGCATCGGCCAGTCGATAGTGAATCTGGGAGGATCATGGCGGCTGATCTTCAACATGATCGCGATTGCCAGCGCGGTGGTGGCGGCATGGTTCATTTTCCGCATGCCCGAGACGCTGCCGGTCGAGCGCCGCGTGCCGCTTGAGGCGAAGCTGCTTTTAGGCAATTGGAAACGCACGCTGCAGGACCGGCTGTCGGTGGGTTACGCCGCCGCGGTGATCGGGCTGCAGGGCGCGCTGTTTGGCTACATCACGTCGATCCAGCCGATCGTCGATAAGGTGTTCCACCAGGGCAATCGGCTGGGGCTGATCTTCGCCGCCTGCGCGGTGACGATGGCTTGTGGCAATCTGCTCAATTCGCGGATCGTCATGTGGCTCGGCATGCGGCGCATCTCGCACGGCGCGATGGTCGTGCTGATCGTGACGGCGTCGACCAGCCTGGTGATCAGCCATCTCGGCCTGGAGAATCTGTGGACCTTCGTCGCGCTCCAGGCGGTGACGATGGCGTGTTTCGGCCTCGCCGCGTCGAACTGCTCGGCGATGGCGATGATGAATATGGGCGAGATCGCGGGGACGGCGTCGAGCCTGCAGGGATTCGTGGTCACCACCGGTGGCGCCGCGATCGGTGGGCTGATCGGCATGGCGTTCGACGGCACCACCACACCGCTGCACCTTGGCTTCCTGGCCGCGGGAGTGGTAGCATTGGTACTGGCGGCAATCGTCGAGCGCGGTCGCCTGTTTCGCCCCGCTTAGTATAGCGCCTGACGGAACCCGAAGCCCGCGCCGCCGTTCGCATCATGCCAGGCATGGAGATGGAGATGGGCGGTTATCAAGTATCGGGGCAGACCCCCGGCGACGACGGGTTCGACGAAGAAGGCTATGACGAAAGCCAGCGCGCCGAAATATTGGAAGCGACGCGCGACGGGCCGACCGACGGGACGATTCTGACCGACCTCGACCCCGATCTGGGCGATGAGCCAGACAAGGACGATGTCGAGATGTCCGACGCCGATGTCGGTGAAGAAGATGACGACGCCGACATGGACGAGGACGATATCGACGAGGACGAGGTCCAGGACGGATTCGACGACGGCGATTCTGACGACGACGACTTGTCCGACGCCGACGACGAGGCGCTCAATTCCTGACGCTCAATTCCTGACGCCCAATTCCTGGCGCCCAATTCCTGACGCCATGTCATCGGCGTTGACCGCCGGCTAGCGACGGCCCTAGGTTTTCGGCCCGACCGGAAGCCGAAAGGAGAGCCGATGTCCAGGGACCCGCGCGTCGACGCCTATATCGCGAGCAAGAACGATTTCGCGAAACCGATCCTCACGCATCTGCGCGACCTGATCCACGGCCATGCGCCCGCGGTCGAGGAAACGATCAAATGGAGCATGCCGTTCTTCACCTATAAGGGCGAATTGCTCGCCAATATGGCGGCGTTCAAGCAACATGCCGCGTTCGGTTTCTGGGACCGGCTGGGGCTCGCCACCGGTAAGGAAGGCGACGCGATGGGGCAATATGGCCGCCTGACCGATGTCGCGACGCTGCCGCCCGACACGCTGCTGCTCGAGCGGCTCGATCAGGCGCTGGCCAAGATCGATGCCGGTGAAAAACCCAAGCGGCCGGCCCGTGCCGGCAAGCCCGAGGCCGAGGTCCCGCCAACGCTCGCCACCGCGCTGGCGGCGGACGCGCAGGCGACGGCGAACTGGAACGCCTTTGCGCCGAGTTGCCGCCGCGAATATTGCGAATGGGTAGCCGACGCCAAGCGCGACGAAACGCGGGCCAAGCGGGTCGCGCAGACGGTCGAGCAGGCGCGCGAGGGCAAGAAGCTCAACTGGAAATACGAGAATTGCTGAGGGGGGATTGGTGGTAGGCCGCCGCGGATCCAGGTTCAGTTCTCCCCTCCCTGCAAGGGAGGGGATCAAGGGGTGGGTTGAGCGACGGGCGAGGTTCGATGCCTCGCTCGTCGCTGTTTTGGCGAGTAGCCAATGAGTCTTTGGGCGCGCGGACGCGCGCACCCACCCCCAACCCCTCCCTGCAAGCAGGGAGGGGAGTCACGCCGGCTTGCCAATCTCCCGCTTTGTGATACGTTATCACGTATCTGAACGGGAGAACGCTCGTGGCCAGCCATACCGCCCATTCCCAACCGATCGCCGAGATGAACATCACGCCGCTGATCGACGTCTTGCTCGTTCTGCTGATCATGATGATCCTCACCTTGCCGATCGCCACGCACAAGGTCGCGGTCGACTTGCCGAGCGGTCCCGGCCATCCGGTGTCGCCCGACAAGATGCATCGGCTCGAGATCGCCGCGTCGGGCGCGCTCAGCCTCGACGGCGCCGCCACCACGGAGAGCGCGTTGCCCGATCAACTGGTCGCGACGATGGCGGACAAGGATGCCACGCTGACTATCCGGGCCGATGCCGCCGCGCGCTACGAGACGTTCGACCGCGTGCTGGCGACGGTGAAGCGCGCGGGCGTCACGCGGCTGGGGTTCGTCGGCAACGATCAGTTCAAGGGCGTCTTCTGACGCGGGAACGACGCGGGCGTCGGAACGTTCACACCCCCTATCACCGTATTGTCCGGGGGTTCCATCTTGCGCGCCGTCTTGCTTGTTCCGTTCCTGTGCCTTGCCGCTTGTTCGCAGCCGACTACGACCGGCAATAGCGAAGTCGATATCAACGATGCCGCCGAACGCGCGCGCGGCGACATCAACAGCTATAATGCGACGGACAACGTGTCGGAGGTCGCGACCAACGGTGCGACGGCACCATCTACCGGCGACGAGCCACCGCTGACGCCCGCCGAGCCCGGCCAGCCGGGCGGGCTGCCCGATGACCGGACGCCGGTTTCCGAGGGGAAGTTCGCCCCCGACAGCGCGCAGGGCGCGGCGAACGTCGTCCAGATCTATTTCGCCAGCATCGAGGGCGGCAAATATGCGGCGGCCCGCGCCTTGTGGGGCAATGACGGTGCCGACAGCAAATTGAGCCCGACGGCGTTCGCGGCGAGCTTTGCCAAATACAAGGAATATCACGCCAATATCGGCGGCCCGGGCGAGATCGAGGGCGCGGCGGGAAGCCGCTATGTCTCGGTGCCCGTGCAAATCTATGCCCGGCTCAAGGACGGCCGACCCGATTACCAGACCGGCACGATCGTCCTGCGCCGCACCGAGGTCGACGGAGCGACGCCCGAGCAGCGCAAATGGCACATCTATTCGATCGACCTGAAGCCCGCGCCGGGCAGGGGCGCGAAACCGGGAGCGGATGGCGGGACAGGCGCCGCCGATACGAGCGGCACGCCCCCGCTGGTCAGCGCGCGTTATCGCTGCATGGACGGGAGCAAATTCGCGGTGCGGTTCGACAATCAGCGCGACACCGCTGCGATTACGCGCAACGGCCGGCCGCTGGCGACGCTCGACGGGCAGAAGCCGGCCTCCGGAATCTGGTACAAGCAAGGCCCGTACGAGTTGCGCGGCAAAGGCGATGCCGCGACCTTGACGACGCCGGGTCAGCCGCCCATCGCGTGCACCGTCATTCGCTAACGAAAGAGATCGACCGGCATGTGGACGGTGGCCCTGCTCGCGCTGTCCAATTGTTTCATGACGATCGCGTGGTACTGGCATTTGAAGGGCGGCATGGCCAAGCCGCTCTGGATCGTCATCGCGATCAGTTGGGGCATCGCCTTTTTCGAATATTGCCTGGCGGTGCCCGCCAACCGCATCGGCTATGCCGCCGGCTGGTCGGGCGGGCAGCTCAAAGTGACCCAGGAAGCGATCGCGCTCGCGGCGTTCGGCGTGTTCATGGTGACCGTGTTGGGTGAGCCGCTCGGCTGGCGGCATCTGGGGGCGTTCCTCTGCCTGGTCGGTGCCGTCGCGTTCTTGTTCGCGGGGAAGTAGGCGGTACCCACAACACCGCCGTCATGCCGGGCTCGTCCCGGCATCCACTGCGCAACAATACCCATCGGCAATTGGGTCGACGCCGGTCGCGTCGGTGTCGGCTGCGACGCTGTTGTTGGTCACCGGATCCGGCGTATTGGCGCTCGCCACGTCGTACGCCGTCCAGATGATCCCGGCCGCCCAGAACAGCGCCGACCATCGGCTGCGAAAGATTTTGGTCGAGATCATCACCGGACGATAGCCCGGCACAGTTAACGCGCGCTCCGCAAAGCCGGTTAACGGCGGGATTGCCCGATCGCTCGCACGGTCATAGCATCGCGCGACTTCAACCAAGGGAGAGGCGCGATGACCAGAACGATGTCGGCATTGATACTGGTGATGGCGGCGAGCGTGCTGACCGCGGCGGCGGCGACGCGGCGCGCCGATGCGGACCAGCTGATCGCGGCGCGGCAGGCGGGGTTCAAGCTTCAAGGTGCGGCCTTTGGCGGGATGAAAGGCGTGATCGACGCCAAGGGCGACGTGAAGACCCAGGCCTTCGCCGCCGGCGCGATCGCCGCCTGGGCGCGCGCCTTGCCCGGGCTGTTTCCTGCGGGCAGCGACGGCGGCACGACCAAGGCGCTGCCGACCGTGTGGAGCGACCGCGCCGGGTTCGAAAAGGCGGCGGGCACATTGGCGACCGAGGCCGGCAAGCTCGCGGATCTCGCCAAGGCCGGCGATCAGCCCGGCTTCGCGACGCAATGGGGCGTGGTCCGCAACGCCTGCTCGGCCTGCCACGACAAGTATCGCGTGCCCGACAAGCCCAAGGGATAGGGGGTGCGGAGCGGCGGCAGGCGGTAGGCTCAAAAAGCCGCTTGGCAGGAAGCGACCCAGTAGCGGTCGTTCTTCAAAATGTTATCATCGGGGAATGTTGATACTTCTGGCGATCAGTAGCTTGGCCATGTCGGACTGGGAAACATTACGCCTTAATTACGGCAATCCGGTAGGGCGGATTGTGTGGCCGTATATCAAATGCGTGACGGATCGCGACAATAGCGTGCCTCCCCGAAGCGTAAGACGAGCAATGTCTGACTGTCGCCCCGCCAAATTGAAGGCAATCGAGGACGCGCGCGCGGGCAACGAGCGACAACGCGTCGCGTCCGCACTTCGCGATTTTGAAGCGCGGTATATGAAATTTAAACTCAGAAGTTCCCATGTACGGGATGAATAATTTACCGGCTTCCTAATCCGAGAGCCGTTGCCAGCGGATGTTCGCTTTCCGCCATTCCCCCGCGGCCCCGTTTTTGACCTCACGACCTAATTCGGCATCACCTTGCCGCTGATCTCGCCGTCCGGGAATTTGTCGGTGTGGATGTTGATCACGATCTTGCCGGCGTTCAGCGCGTCGACGAATTCCTCGAACGTATCCTGATCGTTGAGCAGCTTCGCGCCCTCGGCATAGGCATAGTTGCGCATCGATACGTGGAACCCGGTCTTGGTCGCTCGGTAATTGGCGCCATAGGGCACGGGCAGCACTGCCTCGACATCGTCCGCGGTGCGATATTGGTGGAAATGGACCGGGCCGATCGGCTTGGCGACCAGGGCGTCGTTGAGCTGGTCGAGCGTGATCCCCTGCACGTCGAGCTCGACCGAGACGCGTTGCGACTTGGTATCGACCTTGACCGTCACGCGTCCATGCGCGGGCGACCCGGTGGTCGTCGGGATCGCGGTGCCGTCCAGCGCCGCATGAAAGCTCTCGGTCCTGGCGGCGGCCGGGGTAGCGATCGCGATGGCGGTGACGGCGGTCAGGACGATCAGGGGAGTGAAGCGCATCGAATCCTCAATTGGCAGGCGAGCACGGGGTACGCGCTCGCGGCTGGTTAGCTCAGGCAAGCTTGCCCCAGGATGAAGCGGGCCTCCTCCCCGATTTGGCCGGGACATAGGGCCGTTGCGACACCGGCGATAGGATAGACTCGGCACGCAAAATTCCCTCTCCCGCATGCGGGAGGGAGCCGCTCGCAGAGCGGCGGAAGGGTGAGGGCAGGGCGGTTGTTGTCCCACCTCCGACGTGCCTCGGGCGGAAATGGGGACACGTCCCCACTCCCGAGCGTAGCGGCGCGGCAAAGCCGCGCCGTCGGACCTCGCTGACGCGAGGCCGGCCGCGCTGACCGCCGGTACCGGAAATAGCGGGGCTATTTCCGGGCGCTCAGCGATTATCCAATTGGCTCCGCACCGCCGCCAGCCCCAGCCGGCTGATCCGGTACGGCTGCCCGCTCTGGCTGAAGATCAGCCCGCGCCGCTTGAGCTTGCGGAACACCGGTAGCGAGCCGTCCGTCAGCACATGGCCTTCGCGGGTGAAGCAGATCGCCTCGACGATCCGCCCTTGCGTGTCGCGGCGGTGATGAATCGCGCCGCCCTGCGCGAGCGCGTGCAGCACGCGCTGTTCGTATTTGGAAATGTTCACGTGGAATGTGCCCGTCAGTCGAGAAAACGACCGCGCCGCCCGACCGGGACGTCCCGGCGGGTCGAGCGCATGACGACGGCGCCTCCGGCAAAACCGGGGCCGTCAGGTCAGCGGGCGACAATTTCCTTCATACTTCCCTCAGGGGTGGTGAACGCCGCCGATGTGCCGTTGGGCGGCGGGTTCGTCAAGATTTGGGGTTGGAATGTACCAAGACGATATTCGACAAGGGCTTTCGGGGCTTAGCCCATATGGTAGGATGACGTTGAAAGGGGAGCTGGCCATGACCGGATGGATCGATTGGCTCCGCAACCTCCGTGGAGTACAATGGCTGGCGCTCGTCGCATTGCTGTGCGCCTATGCCGTCATCGCAATGCCGTTCCTCGGCATGCCGTGGAATCGGATGGAAGATTTCGTGGTCCTGCTCATGATTTTGGGCGTGTTTGTTTTGCTCGCCACTGGCGGAAAGACGGCCGCAACAAAGCCAGGGCCATCGGGATTTGGCCATCTCGGCAGGGTCGCGATGGCGATGATGTTCATTTGGGGGCAGCCGTGGTGGCCTGTCCCGCGTCCCCAGCAAGCCAGCGATTTTTGGGTCTTCATCTGGCCGTTCATCATCCTGGTGAACGCAACTCAGATTCTGTCGGCGCGGCCGCCGGATCCCAAGGGCGCGGTGCTCGACGAGGAACCTGGTCTGGCGTGAGCCGCCGTCAGGTGAAGCCCGCACCGCCTCGCGAGAATCGCAGCGGATCAGCCTGCTGGTCGCGACCGCCGCCTGGCGACGGACCACCGCGAGCCGATAGGCGGGAGCCGTCATCGCGCTTCCTTCAAAACCATCCGCCGGGAGATAGCGCCATTTCGGAGGCGCATGCTTTGCGGACGTTTCGCGCATCGATATGCCAGCATCGATGATCAACACGGCGCCGTCGGTTGCGACGCCACCATCGGGGGAAGAAGAAATGATCGGTCTGGCGATGATGGTGTCGGCGACGTTCGTCACGGCGACCGAGCTCAATACTCTGTGCGTGAGCAAAAAGGCCGACGACCAACTGGTCTGTACCGCGTACATCATCGGCGCCGTGGACGGCATTCATACCGGTGCGATGGCCGTCGACCCCAGCAAGGACAATGATAGGATCTGCGTCCCTGACGGCACCCTTCCTCAGGATGTCGTCGATCTGGTGAAGGCCTATTTGCGAGAGAGCAAGCTGGACCACCACGTCGACGCACCGGTGTTCGTATTCGCCGCGCTTGACACTAAATGGCGTTGCCCGGCGCCTAAAGGTTGATGGGGAGAGGAGAAGGAGACGATCGTTCTGGCGATGATGTCGACGTTGAGTTTCCTGTCCGGGGACGACCTCTGTTCGGCATGCAACCATCCCAACCCCGTCGAGCAGCAGTTTTGCACGACCTCTTTCGAGGGAGCGGCGGATGGCGTGCGCTTCGGCATGCTCGCATGGCCATCGGGATAGGCGGCGCGCTCGCGATAGCGGACCAGGTTGAGCATCGCGATCGGAGCCTCGCGGGGGAGCGCCTTGAAGGCGTCGAACTGCTCGCGGCTGGGGTCGATATGGGCTTCGGGCATGGCGCTCTCCTGTGATTGGTCTGCGCTGTTGCGATCGTGGCGGCAAGGAAGGTCCTGCCCATCTTGTCGGTCGTTACACTTGCAACCATCTATCGCCCCTGCTAGTGGCGCCGCCTGCCCAAGAGGATTTGTCATGCGTGTCGAACGGAATGCAGCAGCGATGATCGCGCCGGCTTTTGCCGGCGGCGTTTCGCTGTACGTATTCGCGATCTGACACGCCTCTTCATTGGGAGGCGAACGGCCTCCCACGCGTCGCGAGACCCCGGAAGGCCTTCCCTCCGGGGTTTTTCATTGGGCGCTTCCCCAGCCCGCACGCGAAGGAGCCGGGCGATGACCCGTATGAACTCGATTGCCATTGCCGCTCACCGCGCCGCGCTGCGCGGCGGTGACGCATGGCTATTCGCGACCTGAAGCCCGAGGCTTGAACCAGCCCGGGCGCCGCCGAACGGACCCGGACGCTCGACCCAGACGAGCCCGCCGGGACCTCCCCGGCGGGCTCGTTGCATTTCCGGGGTTCGGCGCATTGCTCGCGCCCGCCCCGATCCCAGAATTGGCGCGCCAATGCCAATGGCCGCCTGGGTCCGGACAGGCCATCCGGGTTCAGGCGGCGCCACTAATAGGCAGGAGACAAAAAATGCCTATCAAACTGCACGTTAACGTCGGAACGATCGGACATGTCGACCACGGCAAGACCACGCTGACCTCTGCAATCACGCAGGTCCAGGCGGCGCGGCTCGGCGGGGTCGCGCTGTCGTTCGATCAGATCGACAAGGCCCCCGAGGAGAAGGCTCGCGGCATTACGATCAACACCACGCATGTCGAATATGAGTCCGGCACGCGGCACTACGCGCACATCGATTGTCCGGGTCACGCCGATTATGTGAAGAACATGATCACCGGTGCGTCGCAGATGGACGGGGCGATCCTGCTCGTTGACGCCACCAAGGGCGCCGCCAAGCAGACGATCGAGCACATCCTGCTCGCTCGCCAGGTGAACGTGCGTCACATGGTCGTGTTCGTGAACAAGATGGACGCGGTCGCGCCCGAGGATCGCGACGACATGAAGGCGTTGATCGAGCTCGAAACCGGCGAATTGCTCGCCGGTCAGGGTTACGAGGACACGCCGTTCGTGTTCGGCAGCGCGCTTCAGGCGCTCGAGGCGGTCGCGCGTGGCGATCTCGACGATCCCGCGGTCGCGGCGATCGGCGAGCTGGTCGCGGCGCTCGATGCGCATATCCCGGACCCCGTCCGGGATTTCGAGAGCCCGTTCCTGATGCCGATCGAGGGCGTCCACACTATTCCGGGCCGCGGCACGGTCGTTTCCGGCCGGGTCGAGCGCGGCGTGGTGAAAGTGGGCGACACGGTCGAGATCGTCGGGCTCGACAATGCCGGCGCAGAGGTCGTCGTGACCGGCACGCAGTCTTTCCACAAGGATGTGGTGGAGGCGCGTGCCGGCATGAACGTGGGGCTGCTGCTCCGCGGGCTGAAGCGCGACGATGTCGAGCGCGGCCAGGTGCTGAGCGCGGTGGGCTCGATCAAGGCGCACACCCATGGCAAGGCACAGATCTTCGTCCTCTCTGCGGAGGAAGGCGGCCGGCACACGCCGTTCGCCAGCGGGTACCGCCCGCAATTCTTCTTCGGCGTGACGAACGTCACCGGCGTCGTCGAGACGACGGATGGCGGCCCGGTCTCTCCGGGCGATCGCGCGGAGGTCGCGTTCGAGCTGGCCATGCCGGTCGGCATCGAACCCGGCGTGCGCTTCGCGATCCGAGAAGGCGGCAAGACCGTCGGCGCGGGCGTGGTGACCGAGGTTACGGCGTGAAAGCGTAGGGCTGGCCCATCGGCCCCCGGCTCCGGGACTTAGATTTCGGGGTCGGGGGTTCGGGCTGAGTTTCGGTGATTTAGTAAACTGTCACCGTAATTCTATTGGTGAGCCGCACGGTGAGAGACCGGCAATTCCGAATGCGGGTGTTGAATGCCTACGATGCTCGGTGCGCGTTCACCGGAATGAAGCTGATCAACGGCGGTGGCAGGGCAGAAACTCAAGCTGCGCACATCATGAGCGTAGAAGCCGGCGGGCCAGACGTAGTTACTAACGGTATAGCGTTGTCAGGCACCGTACACTGGATGTTCGATCGCGGACTCCTTTCGCTTAGCGATGACGGAGACTTTCACGCAAGATCAATGATCTCGAAAGCGTGGAGAAGCTCATCTTTGAGAATAGGAAGGCGCGGCTCCCCAAGTCACCGATAAGCCGCCCGCATGCACGCTATCTGGCTTGGCATCGCACCGAGTGTTTTCATGTCTAATATCGTCGCGGGCAAAG
Organism: Sphingomonas sp. P4_D12; assembly: GCF_056401895.1. NCBI lineage: Bacteria > Pseudomonadati > Pseudomonadota > Alphaproteobacteria > Sphingomonadales > Sphingomonadaceae > Sphingomonas > Sphingomonas sp. P4_D12. The sequence continues at coordinate 47,813 of NZ_JBFUIL010000002.1, forward strand.
CCCGCGCCGTCGGTCGGCGCGTGAGCGCCGCCGGCCGTGCGCGCCTCGAGGCGGGGATTAGCTCGCGCTATTCCCACGCCCGTCGCGCCTCACTCCGCCGCAATCCCCGCCTTATCGAACATATCCCCTTCGCCGCTCCCGACATCCTCGTTCGCCGCCGGCCCGGCCTTCGCCTTCTGCCGCTTGTCGAACGAATCCCACACGTCGTTCCACTGACCACGCGTCGCCGCCTTCGAATATTCGGTCGCGCGGGTTTCGAAGAAGTTGGCGTGCTCGACGCCGTTGAGCATCGGGGTCAGCCAGGGCAGGGGATGCTCGTCGATCATGTAGATCGGCTTCATGCCCAGCTGGCCCAGGCGCCAGTCGGCGATGTAGCGGATGTACTTCTTGATCTCCTTGGGCGACATGCCGTTGACCGGGCCCTGCTCGAACGCCAGGTCGATGAACGCATCCTCCAGCCGGATCGTCGTCTGGCACACATCGCCGATGTCGTCGCGCACCGCCTTGGTCAGGCAGTCGCGCTCCTGCACGAAAGCGTGGAACAGGCGGATGATGCCTTCGCAATGCAGACTCTCGTCGCGGACCGACCAGGATACGATCTGGCCCATGCCCTTCATCTTGTTGAAGCGCGGGAAGTTCATCAGCATCGCGAAGCTGGCGAATAGCTGCACGCCCTCGGTAAAGCCGCCGAACATCGCCAAGGTGCGGGCGATATCCTCGTCATTGTCGACGCCGAACTGCTGCAGATAGTCGTGCTTGTCCTTCATCTCGGCATATTCGAGGAACATGCCGTACTCGCTCTCGGGCATGCCGATCGTGTCGAGCAAATGGCTGTACGCCGCGATGTGCACCGTCTCCATGTTGCTGAACGCGGTCAGCATCATCTTGACCTCGGTCGGCTTGAACACGCGGCCGTATTTCTCGTGATAGCAATCCTGCACCTCGACATCCGCCTGGGTGAAGAAGCGGAAGATCTGGGTCAGCAGGTTGCGCTCATGGTCCGACAGCTTCTGCGCCCAGTCGCGGCAATCCTCGCCCAGCGGCACCTCTTCGGGCAGCCAGTGGAGCTGCTGCTGGCGCTTCCAATATTCATAGGCCCAGGGATATTCGAAGGGCTTGTAGGTCTTGCGGGCACTGAGAAGGGACATGGGCGAACTCCGGACTAGAATGTGATGGGAATGATGTTGCCGGTCGACCCGAACAGGCCGAACGAGAAAGCGACGAAGAAGAGCCACGCGAGTGGCGCGGCGATGACCATGATGCGCGCGAAGCGGCGCGCGGCAGCGGGATCCAGGCTGCCGACCTTGGGCGGGGCGCCCACCTCACTCTGTGCGCGATCGGCCATGCGCAGGAAGCGCAGCGCGATGAGCACGTCGGCGACGAGAATCAGCGTCACGATGCCGAGGAAATAGGCGCCGCTCATTGGCCCGTCCCCCAACTCGCCATCGCGGTGGCGAACACGGTCAGGATCGCGGCGAGCGCGAGTAGCATCGTCGCGCCGATACGCTGGGCATAGACCGCGCCTTCGCTCGCCGCGCGGCGAGTCAGGACGACGATCCCGCCCGCGCCGGCGGCACCGGCCACCGCATACATGATCAACGGCGCGCGGTTCATGCGACCAACTCCGCGGTCGTGCGTTCTGCTGCCGAAACCATCACAGGAGAATGACCGTGACCGAGCTCAGCCAGATCAAGGAACATATGGACGTCATCGGCGCCGACGGCGTCCATGTCGGCACCGTCGACCATGTCGAAGGCGACCGCATCAAGCTGACCAAGAAGGATTCGGGCGCCGAGGTCGAAGAAGGGCAGGGCAGCCATGCCGGGCACCACCATTACATCTCCAAGGGCCTGATCGCGGACATCGAGGGCGACACGGTGCGGCTGAGCGCCAATGCCGACGTCGCGGTTCAGTTTGAGGAGGAAGAGCAGGCTTGAGGGCATGACGTAGCGCCGCGCGCGGGCGGATGCGCCCGCGACGGATGAATGAGCCCCGGCCGCAGCAATGCGGACCGGGGCTTCGTTCAAGGCGCTGTTAGCGTTTTGCATCTTCTCCTCAGCCGGCCCTCCCCGGCTCGGATGCCGCGCCGTCAGACGGACCGGCGTTGCCGGTCCGCTGCCCGCCGCGGCGAGTCCCGGATTTGCTCAGGCAAATCCGGGCCGCCCGCACCTCACTGGCACGCCAGGCATTCATCATAGTCCGTCGTCTCGCCCAGTTCGAACTTGGGCGCCTCGATCGTGTTGTCGGCTTCGACACCCCCGGCGAACCCGGCGCGCTGCACCGATTTCGAGCGGAGGTAGTAAAGCGACTTCACGCCCAGTTCCCAGGCGCGGAAGTGGAGCATCAACAAGTCCCACTTCTCGACATCGGCCGGGATGAACAGGTTGAGGCTGGTCGACTGGTCGATATAGGGCGTGCGATCCGCCTGGAGCTCGATCAGCCAGCGCTGGTCGATCTCGAAGCTGGTCTTGTAGCAGTCCTTTTCCTCCTGGCTGAGGAAATCGAGATGCTGGACCGAGCCGCCGCGCTCGAGGATCGAGTTCCACACCGCGTCGCTGTTCTTCGATTTCTCGATGAAGATCTTCTCGAGATACGGATTCTTGACCGAGAACGATCCCGACAAGGTCTTGTGGGTGTAGATATTGGCCGGGATCGGCTCGATGCACGCGCTGGTGCCGCCGCAGATGATCGAGATGGAAGCGGTCGGCGCGATCGCCATCTTGCAGCTGAACCGCTCCATCACGCCCATGTCGGCGGCGTCGGGGCAGGGCCCGCGCTCGACCGCCAGTGCCATCGACGCGGCGTCGACCTGCGCGCGGATTTGCTTGAACATCTTCATGTTCCACGACTTCGCCATCGCGCCTTCGAACGGCAGGCCGCGCGCCTGGAGGAACGAGTGGAAGCCCATCACGCCCAGGCCGACCGACCGCTCGCGCATCGCCGAATAAGCGGCGCGCTCCATGCCGGGCTCGGCGCGGTCGATGAAATCCTGCAGCACGTTGTCGAGGAACCGCATGATGTCCTCGATGAAATGCTCGTCCTTGTTCCACTGGTCCCAGGTCTCGAGGTTGAGCGAGCTGAGGCAGCACACCGCGGTGCGATCCTTGCCGAGGTGATCCTTGCCGGTCGGCAGGGTGATTTCCGAGCACAGGTTCGAGGTCGAAACCTTGAGGCCGAGATCGCGATGATGCTTGGGCATCGTCGAGTTCACATGATCGGCGAAGATGATGTACGGCTCGCCGGTCGCCAGACGGGTCTCGACCAGCTTCTGGAACAAAGCGCGGGCATCGACCTTGCCGCGTTCCGAGCCGTCCTTGGGCGACTTGAGCGACCATTCGGAGCCGTCGCGCACCGCTTCCATGAAAGCGTCGGGGATCAGCACGCCATGGTGCAGGTTGAGCGCCTTGCGGTTGAAGTCGCCCGAGGGTTTGCGGATCTCGAGGAACTCCTCGATCTCCGGGTGCGAGATGTCGAGATAGCAGGCGGCCGAACCGCGGCGCAGCGAGCCCTGGCTGATCGCGAGCGTCAGGCTGTCCATCACGCGGACGAACGGAATGATGCCGCTGGTCTTGCCGTTCAGGCCGACCGGCTCGCCGATGCCGCGGACATTGCCCCAATAGGTGCCGATGCCGCCGCCGCGCGAGGCGAGCCAGACATTCTCGTTCCAGGTGTCGACGATGCCGTTGAGGCTGTCGGGCACCGAGTTGAGGAAGCACGAGATCGGAAGACCGCGGCCGGTGCCGCCGTTCGACAGCACCGGCGTCGCCGGCATGAACCACAGACGCGAGATATAGTCGTACAGGCGCTGGGCGTGCGCGCCGTCATCGGCATAAGCCGACGCCACGCGGACGAACAGGTCCTGATACGATTCACCCGGCAGCAGATAGCGGTCGTTGAGCGTGTCCTTGCCGAAATCGGTCAGGAGATCGTCGCGCGAATGATCGACCTCGACTGGATATGGCTTGGCGATCGACTTCGAATCGCGCTTCTTCGTCCGGGGTGCCGCATTCGCCTGCACCGTCGCCGCTGCCGCCTCGATCGCATCGGTCGCCATATTTTCGCCCGTTCCTTCGGTGTCTCTGAAATCCATCTCTCGCCCCTGCTTTTCCGCTCGCACAAATCGACTCGGGGGAACGAACCCCCACCTTACCATTCGGGCTCCACAGGCGAGAACAAAAATAGTCCACAGCCTGTTTAAAAAGCACGAGCAGGGCCCTGCCGCGATATAAGATCGCGACTGGATTTCCACCAGTGCTTGGGTCGCCCCCGAACCGAACTACAACAGATTGTGCCTATCCGGCGTCGGACGCAATACCGTAAATGACGAATTCATGACTCCGTTCGTCGCTATTTTGACTCGACTCACGGAAGGTCCGATCCGGTCCATTCGCCGCGACGCGCGGGTTTCCGCGGGCTTCCGCGAAGGCAAGGGAACGAACGCGGAACACGCAAAAATATTGTGGTCGATAGCTGGACCGTATCAACCGGTTGTGGTCGGGTCGAGTCATGACTGATCCGATCGCTTCATTTGATCAGATTCGCGGACTCCTGGCTTTATGGGCGCGGATGACGCGCCACGATTCGCCGGCCGAGCCACGTCCCGTCCCGATCCGGACGCTGCTCGACATACTCGGTCTCGGGCTCGAACAGACGATGTCGATGTTGGGACAGTCCCAGCCCGACTGGCCGGCATTCGTCGCTTGGATAGAGGCGACCGCGGGAGCGCCCGACGCGGCGCGGCTGGCGCGCTTCACCGCCTGGTATGACGGCGACGAGCCGCCCGCCGACGAACGCGCCCGCCAGGCGGCGGTGATGGCGATGGCGCCGGTGTTCGACGCCGGTGATCTGGCGCGATGGGATCGCGACGGCGTCGTCGTGCTGCGCCAGGCGATTACCCGCGATCAGGCGGCTGCGATCGCCGATCATCTCTGGTCGATCCTCGATGCCGATCCGGCCGATCCCGCGACCTGGTACGGACCGCGCACCAACGGCATCATGATCCAGCATTTCCAGCATCCGACGATGGACGTGCCGCGCCGCTCGATGCGCATGGCGAAGGCGTTCGCCGAACTCTATGGCCATGCCGACCTGATCGTGTCGACCGACCGGCTGAGCTTCAATCCGCCGATCAGGCCCGGCTACACCTTTCCCGGGCCGCATCTGCACTGGGACGGCAATCTGACGCCGCCGATCGCGCTCGAAACCCAGGCGATCCTCTATCTCACCGACACTGCCGCCGATCAGGGCGCATTGCAGGTCGTGCCGGGTTTCCACCATCGACTGGCCGATGGCTGGATCGCGAGCCTGAGCGGTGCCGATCCCCGCACCGTTGACCTGTCGTCCGAAGCGGTCACGGTGCCGGCAGGGGCGGGCGATCTCGTCATCTGGCGCCACGAAATCCCCCACGGCGCCAGCGCCAATCGCAGCGACCAGCCGCGCCTGGCGCACTATGTGAACCATTATCCGATGCACTGGCCCGACGAGCGGCCCTGGCTGTAGCGCCTGGGTCCGACGGCGCGCGTCCCTCAGCTCGCTTTGCGGACCTTGCGCGTCGGGACCGGCGCGTTGAGCCGCTCGAGGTTGAAATTCTGCGCGAATTCCAGGCCCGCACGGCCGTCCTTGGCCCAGCGGACGGTCGCCGGGAACATCTGGCCTTCGAGCAATTCGATTTGGACGTCGACGCCCGACGGATCGATGGGAAACTCGATGCCGTCGATCAGCGCGCCGGTCGACGAGATGTTGCGGATGCGGACCTCGCCCTTGGTGACGCCGAGGTCGAGGATAGCCGAGCGCAGCATCGTCGATCGCGGGCTGCGGCTGACCTTGTAGCCGAGCGGGGTGGCGTGGCCACCGGCGGCCTGGAGCTGGCGGATGACTTCCTCGCTGCGCGCGGGCTTGCCATAGACATAGCCCTGGATGTGGCTGCAGCCGAGTTCGCGGATCAGCTCGACCTCATCCTGATGCTCGACCCCTTCGGCGGTGGTTTCCATATAGAGCGTGTTGGCCAGCGTCACGATCGCCTTGATGATCGCTGCATTGCGGTTGCCCGGCACGGCGGCGCCGCGCACGAAGCTCTGATCGATCTTGATCTTGTCGAACGGCGCTTTCTTGAGATAGCCGAGCGACGAATAGCCGGTGCCGAAATCGTCGAGCGCCAGGCGCACGCCGATCCCTTTCAGCGACTTGAACATCTTTTCCGAACTGGCGTTTTCGTTGACGAACACGCCCTCGGTGATCTCGAGCTCGAGCCGATGCGGTGCCAGGCCGGAATTGGCCAGCGCGGAGGTGACGATAGCGGGCAGCGCCGGATTGGCGAACTGGATCGGGGAGACATTGACCGCGACGCGGACATGGCTCGGCCAGCCCGCCGCCTCGCGGCACGCGGTCCTGAGCACCCATTCGCCGATCGTCTCGATCATCCCGCATTCCTCGGCGATCGGGATGAATTCGGCTGGGCTGATCGCGCCGCGCGTCGGGTGGTCCCAACGGATCAGCGCTTCGTAGCCGACGATCTGCTCGCCCTCGGTCGATACGACCGGCTGATAGGCGACGTAGAATTGGTTGCCGACCAAGGCGTGGCGCAGATCGTCTTCGAGCTGTTTCTTGGATTGGGCGCCCGCGAGCAACTCGCTGCGGAAGAAGCGGTGGACGCCGCGGCCGTCGCCCTTCGCCTCGTACAATGCGAGGTCGGCATTGCGGATCAATGTTTCGGAGTCGCTGCCATCCTCGGGTGAGATTGCGATACCGACCGAGCAGCCGATCGTGATCGACGATCCATCGATGAAATATGGCTGCGAGAGCGCCGCGATCACGCCCTTCGCCAAATCCCCCAGGCGGTCGCGATTGCCTTCGCCGGGCACCACGACCTGGAATTCGTCGCCGCCTAGCCGGCCGACCAGTCCGGCGTCGCCGACCGACCGTTGCAGCCGTTGCGCCACCTGTTTCAGCAAGGAGTCGCCCATCTGGTGGCCAAGCGTGTCGTTGACTGCCTTGAAGCGATCGAGGTCGAGCAGCAACAGCGAGGTGATGGCATGGCCCGATTGCGGCGCCAGCGTCTTGTCGAGCGAGGCACGCATGCGCTGGCGATTGGCGAGCCCAGTCAGGCCGTCGAACAGCGCGAGGCGCGTAATCTCGGCTTCGGACCGGCGTTTTTCGGTGAGGTCGCGGCCCGATCCGACAAAGCCCTGGAACCGGCCGAGCTCGTCGATCATCGGCCGGCCGGAAATCGACCACCAGCGCTCGCTATCCTCGTCGACGGCGGGGCACACCGAATAGTCGGAAAAGCTGGTGCGGGAGGACAAGTGAAAGCTCAACGTGCGCTCGGTGTCGCCTGCTTCGGTATCCATGCGAAAGATGTCGGTGAGCCTGCCGGCGATCGGCTCGACGCCGAGCCGGGCGAATTCGCGCCCGACCTTGGCCGACAGATAGGTGATCAGGCCGTGGCGGTCGGTCTGCCAGAACCAGCCGTCGCCATGATCTTCGACCTCGCGCACCAATTGCGCAGCGAGACGGCCCGAACTGCTCTCGGCCTCGTCGAGCCGGTTGCGTTCGACGTCGTTGCGGGCCAGTCGCACGGTCGAGATCGTCAGGCTGGCGAGCGCCAGGAAAGCGATCGCCGTGGGCAGGCCGAGCCCGGTATGGATCAGCACCATGCCGGCGAGCGCGGCGGCAAAGACCAACGTCGCGGCGCGCAGCGGATGGATCGCGATCGCGGTGATCGTCACGCCGGCGAAGACCGCGATGAACCCGGCGAGATGATATTCGCCCACTGGAAACGCCGCGACCAGCGGCAGTAGTGACAGGAGCCCGACGCCAAGCGCGCCCGAACAGAGCGTCAGGGTGCGGATCTGGACATGGGTCGGCCAGAAACGCGCGAAATTGAGCTTGAGCTGGGCGAGAGCGGCGATCGATGCCGCGGCAATCACGCCGCCGCGCAGCGCCGCCAGGCGGATAAGATCGTCATGCCCGGTATAATGCGCGATCACGCCAACGACGAGCGGCGCGAGCAACTGGGCGAACAGCACGAACGGCCAGACCGCGCTCAACTCGCCAATGCGCTGCAATCGCGCCTCGATCGTCTCCGGCGTGGCGTCGATGTCGAGCGCCAGCGCGCCCCAGGTGGAACGCGTTGCATCGGCCACAGATCGGCTCGGACGAACGGACATGACCACGCCCGTAGCGCGAAGACGTTAGGAAGTGCTTTCAGCCCGAACTAAACTAGACGGCCGAGTCGAGGCGAAACGGTGCAGTCAGCTCGCGCCTTCGGTTCGAATGAAATCGATGAAGGCGCGCAACGGCGCCGGCATCAAGCGGCGGCTGTGATAATAAAGTGAGGGACCGGGAAACGGCTCCATCCAGTCGCTCAGGACTTCGACCAGCATACCGCGCGCCAGTTCGGCGGTAAAGAATTCTTCGAACCCCGCCACTATTCCCAGGCCAGCGACCGCCGCCGCGATCTCCATCTGCATCGACGTCGCGATGAGCGGCCCATCGGGGGCGATGCGATAGCGGCGACCCCCGCGTTCGAAATCCCATGCGGCGAGCCTGCCGCTCGCGAAGCGGTGGCCGAGCCTTTGATGTCCGGCAAGGTCCTGCGGGTGTCGGGGCGTGCCGTGGCGATCGAGATAGGCAGGAGCGGCAACGCAGGCGAAGCGCTGTCGTCGCGGGCCGATCGGCACCGCGATCATATCGCGGTCGATGCGCTCCTCGTATCGGATTCCGGCGTCGAACCCGGCCGCGAGAATGTCGACCAACTCGTCCTGAGCGGTCACTTCCATCCGGATGCCGGGATGCGCGACAAGGAACCGCGCGGCGATCGGCGGCAGGATGTGCCAGGCGACGATGCCGGGAACATTGAGGCGCAAGGTGCCGCTGACCTGGCCGCTTTCGGTGACCAGATCGTCGGCCGCGTGGGCAAGTTCCTCCAATGCCGGAGTCAATCGATCGAGCAGCCGTTGTCCCGCCTCGGTCGGCGTGACGCTGCGCGTGGTCCGGTTGAGCAGGCGGACGCCGAGATCACTTTCGAGTCGGCGCACCGCTTCCGACAGTGATGACGCCGACAGGTTTTTGCTCTGCGCCGCGGCACGAAAACCACCGGCTGCAGCCACGGCCGCGAATTGGGCGAAGTCATCGAGATTGGGCGTCGCCATTGTACGGATTTTCGCACGGGGCGTCTCGCTTGTCATGGCTTATCGTACGATCGCCATTTCGCCATATGCCGATCTTCAAAGGAGACAGACGATGGAACAGCGCAGGCTAGGCAAGAGTGGACCGACGACCTCGGCAATCGGACTTGGGTGTATGGGCATGTCGGGCGCGTACGGGCCGGCGGACCGCGACGAGGCCATCGCGACCATTCACGCCGCGCTCGACGCCGGGATGACGCTGCTCGATACCGGCGACTTTTATGGCCAGGGCCATAACGAGATGCTGATCGGCGACGCGATCGCCGGTATGCCGCGCGACGCTTATCAGCTCAGCGTCAAATATGGCGGGTTGCGCGACCCGGCCGGGGCGTTCATCGGCTTCGACGCGAGCCCGCGCTCGACCAAGAACTTCCTCCACTACACGCTGCAGCGGCTGCGGGTGGATCATATCGACATCTACCGCCCCGCGCGGCTCGACCCCGATGTGCCGATCGAAGAGACGATCGGCGCGATCGCTGAGATGGTGCAGGCAGGCTATGTCCGCCATATCGGCCTATCCGAAATGGGATCGGAGACGATCCGTCGCGCCGCCGCCGTGCACCCGATCGTCGACTTGCAGATCGAATATGCGCTGATCAGCCGTGGGCCCGAGGACAGCATCTTCCCGACGCTGCGCGAACTAGGCATCGGCGTCACCGCTTATGGCGTGCTGTCGCGCGGGTTGATCAGCGGGCATTGGCAGGCGTCGGGCGGCGCGCAGCCGGGCGATTTCCGCGCGCATTCGCCGCGGTTCCAGGCGGGCAATGTCGAGGCCAATCTGCAGATTGCGGACCGGCTCAAGGCGATTGCCGATGCCAAGGGCATCACCACCGCGCAGCTCGCCATCGCCTGGGTCGCGGCGCAGGGGCAAGACATCGTGCCGTTGGTCGGGGCCAAGACCCGCACGCGGCTGCAGGAAGCGCTGGGCGCGCTCGACGTGACGCTCAGCGCTGAGGATCTTGCCGCGATCGAGGCGGCGGTGCCGAGCGACGCGGTGCGAGGCGATCGCTATCCCGCGCAGGGCATGGCCTCGCTCGACAGCGAGCGGGGATGAAAAGCCCTAGGGCCGGTAGCCTTCCCATTCGGCGGGAAGGCCGATCGGCCCGAGCAATTGATTGGTCAAGGACACGAAGATCGCCGCCGCGCGATTGTCATTGGCCATCAGCAGGATACAGCTCTGGCGCGTGTCGACGCACATCGCGTAATTCTCGGTGCCGTCGTCATGCCCTTCCTTGAAATAGGCGTGGCCGAACCGGCTTTCGAACGTGCCCCAGCCGACGCCATAGCCCAGCTTCATGGCTTTCCAGCGATTGGTGCGATCGTCGCGCAGCGTCGGAAACTGGGTAGGGCTGTCGATCCAGATCGTGGGGCGGACCATGGCCCTATGCGTGGCGAGTCCCAGGCCGTCGCTGCGCGAAACCGCGGCAAGAAAACGCGCCCAGTCGGCCAAGGTCGTAGCCATCGATCCGGCCACGTCGACTTTGCGTCGATGCGCGAAGGGCTGGCGCTGACCGTCCGCGGTGTAGCCATAGGCAAAGCGGCCGTCATAGCTGTCGCGCCAGGTCATCGACGTGTCGCCCATCCGGAAGCGGTCGAAGACACGCCGTTGGATCTCCTGACCCACGTCAAGGCCAAGACCCTGTTCGAGCACGAACTGAGCCAAATGCATGCCTTCGCCCGAATAGCCGTAGCGCGTACCCGGCTCGCGGTGGAACCGCAGCTTCTTGTCGTCCTCGAAGAAGCGGAAATTGGCGAAGCCGCTGCTGTGGTTCATCAATATCCGCAAGGTCAGCTTGCGCCAGCGTTCGTCGCCCTTGAGATCGGCATAAGCCGCATGGTCGGGCAGCGGCTTGGCCAGATATTGATCGATCGGCTTGTCGAGATCGACTTTCCCTTCAGCGACCAATTGCATCAGCATCCAGGCGAAGGTCGCCTTGGTCAGCGAGGCGCCGGGCATGATCGTCGCCGGCGTCAGCGGCGCCTTGTTCTCCAGCGAGGCATAACCATAGCTCTTGATGAAGACGATCTTGCCCTTGCGGATCACCGCGACGCCAAGCCCGGTAACCTGGTTCGCCGTTATCATCCGCTGGACGATGCGGTCGACAGTCGATTCCGACAGGTTGCGATTGTCGAGCGTATTGTACACGCGTTGCGGCCGATCGGTGGCGCCGATCGCGAGCAGCGCCAGGGCCGCGCTCATCATCCGCAATGATCGGCCGGTCGGCATGCGAGTCTCTCCAAGAAATCCGGCGCGCTGTATCGCCGGTCAGGCGCAATTAGCCAACGCTTCGTACGCGGCGGTCAATCGCGGCAATACCGGTTCGTGGTTCGGCGGCAATGGCGTGCCGAGATGTTCATGGCGCAGCTCGGCCATGAACGCCTCCCACAAAGGTGGTCCGCCTTCCTCGAGCAATTGCGCGCGAATCGCGAGTTCGGGGGTGGTCGGCAGATGGCGGCGGCCCCAGGCGCCGATTTGGGCGAGCACCGGCAGCAGCTGGATCGCCGGTTCGGTCAGGCTATAGATCGCCTTCTGCTTGTGACTGGGATCGTCGGCACGCGTCAGCAGCCCGCGCTCCATCAGCTTTTTCAAACGGTCGGCCAGGATGTTGGAAGCGATTCCCTCCTCCGATTGCGAGAGCAGCTCGCGATAATGGCGGCGATTGCCGAACATGATGTCGCGGATGATGACCAGGCTCCAGCGATCGCCCAAAGTCTCCATCGATAGATTGATCGGGCATCCCGACCGCATCGTCTCAGCCATGCATGCATTGTAAAAAACTGCTTGCAAAATGCAACTGCTTAATTTAGCCGATGCATATACCGCTTGCGAATTGCAAGCAGTTTTGCGAGGAGGATGCGATGAAGTTTCTGTGCCTGTGCCATTACGAATCGGCGCGCTTCGCCGAGTTGAAGCCCGCGGATTTCCAGGAGATCGGCGCGATCTGCGCGCCGCACGACGCCGCGCTGAAGGCGAGTGGCAAGGTCGAATTGATCGGTGCGCTCGGCATGCCCGAACAGTCGCGGACCCTGTTCGTCGAGGATGGCGCGGTGGTCGCGAAGGCCGGTCCCTATGCAGCGACGCCCGAGCCGTTCGGTGCCTTCTTCATCGTCGAGGCCGATGATATCGACGGGGCAGTCGAGATCGCGAAGCTGCATCCGGGAACGCATCTCGGCGACAAATTCGGGCGCGGCGGAATCGAAGTGCGTCCAATCGATTTCATCGAGCGGCCGTGAGTGGGAGAGAGATGATGGGCAAGGTACGTGTTGGTGCGTTTTCGGTATCGGTCGATGGGTTCGGTGCCGGACCCGAACAGAGCCTGGACGATCCGCTCGGGAAAAATGGTCGTGAGGTGCACGGCTGGTTCTTTCCGACGCGATTCTTCCAGACCATGATCGGCAAAGAGGACGGCGAGACCGGCATCGACAACAGCTTTGGTGAGCGTGCGATGACGGGGTTCGGCGCCTTCATCCTGGGCCGCAACATGTACGGGCCGATCCGCGGCGACTGGAACGGTACCGACTGGAAGGGCTGGTGGGGCGACAACCCGCCCTATCACGCGCCGACCTATATCCTGACGCATCATCCGCACCCGCCGATCGAGATGGAAGGCGGCACCACCTTCATTTTCGTGACCGATGGGATCGAAAGCGCGCTCGAGCAGGCGAAGGCGGCGGCGGGCGATCTCGACGTCAAGATCGGCGGCGGTGTTTCGACCGTGCGGCAATATCTGCAGGCCGGCCTGATCGACGAACTCCATTACGCCGTGTCGCCGGTCGTGTTGGGGCAGGGCGAGGCGATGTTCGAGGGGATCGACCTGCGCGCGCTCGGCTACGTCCCGACCGAGCAGGTGATGGGCGAGCGCGCGCTGCACATCGTGCTCGCGAAGGGAGAGGCCGAATGACCTTGAAGCTCTATGCGCATCCCTTCTCGTCCTATTGCCAGAAAGCCAAGACGGCGTTTTACGAAAAGGGCGTGGCGTTCGAGGAAGTGATGCTCGACGGCAGCGAGCCGGTGGCGAGCGAGTTCGCTGCGCTGTGGCCGATCGGGCGGTTCCCGGTGCTGACCGATGGGGCCAGCGACAATGACAGGCGCCTGGTCTTCGAGACAACGACGATCATCGAATATCTCGACGCCAAATATCCCGATAAGCCGCTGATTCCTAACGACCCCATCGTGGCCGTCGACGTGCGGATGTGGGATCGCTTCTTCGACAATTATGTCAGCTATCCGCAGCAACGTCTTGTCTATGGTGCGCTTGGCCGCGAGGCGAAGGACGATGCCAGGTGGCAGGGCGCGCTCGACACGGCCTATGCCCTGCTCGACAAGCATATGGCGGGGCGCGAATGGGCCGCGGGCGATGCGTTCAGCCTGGCCGATTGTGCGGCGGCGCCGGCATTGCTCTACGCCGATTGGAGCCATGCCATCCCCAAGTCGTTCGCCAACGTCTGGGCCTATCGCGACCGTTTGCTCGCACGCCCGAGCTATGCCCGAGCGCTCGATGAGGCTCGGCCATACCGTCATTATTTCCCGCTCGGCGCGCCCGAGGGGCGGGACTAGCTCGGCAGTCGGGGAGAAACAGCGATGGCAACGTCACTCTACGATCTCAGCGTGCCGACTTTCCAACAGACGGTGAGCGCCGTCGCTGGCTTTCTCGACCGCGCGGACAAGCATTGCCAGGAGAATGGCGCCAACCCCGACGAGTTCGTGAACGCTCGCCTCTTTCCCGACATGGCGCCGTTCCATTTCCAGATCGAGGCGCTGACGCATCATGCTGTCTGGGGTGTGGAAGCGCTGATCAGGAGCGTGTTCGATCCGCCGCCGCTCGTCGGGACGATGCCGTTCGCCGACCTGCAAGCGATGGTCAGGCGAGCGGAGACCGCGCTGGCGGCGTTCACGCCGGAAGAGGTCAATGACTGCGCGGGCAAGGAACTGGATTTACAGATCGGCCCGCGCCGGCTCGCCTTCATGGCGGAGACCTTCATCCTCTCCTTTTCGCTGCCGAACTTCCATTTTCACGCGGTCACGGCCTACGACATATTGCGGACGCGGGGCGTTCCGATCGGTAAGCGCGATTATGAGGGACGGTTACGGACGAGGTCGGGATGACGATAAGCGGGATCAGGCTCCAAACGCGTCGGCCAGTTCCGTCAAACTGCTGACATTCCATTCCCAATCCTGCGCGAAGCCGCGGTCGGGCGCGGGGCGGCCGCCATATTCCATTGGACGATCGACATAAGCGGTGAGCAGCCCGCAACCGCGCGCCGCACTGAGATCGCTGTGATGCGCAGCAACGAGGCAGAGTTCGTCCGGCTGAATCGCCAGCGCCCGGGCGGTGGCGAGATACGCTTCGGGATCGGGCTTGTAGTGACCGCTGACCTCGGCGCCCAGGATCGCGTCCCAGGGCAGGGCGGCACGCCGCGCCATATCGAGCATCAGCGCGATATTGCCGTTCGACAGCGTGACGACCGGAAATCGTCGCTTCAGCCGCGTCAGCCCGGCGACCGCCTCTGGCCAGGGATCGAGCCGGTGCCAGGCAAGCGTCAAATCATGCAGCCGCTCGTCGCTGATCGCGCCGGGGTCGATCTCCAGGCTGACCAGCAAGTCCTCGAGCGTTTCACGGTGAAGCGTGTCGAGAATGACGAAGGGCCGATCGCCTGATCGCACGCGCGCCATCGCCGGCTGGTACCGCGCGCGCCAGCCGTCGGCGAACGCCTCGGGGGTGATGTCGGTACGGCCCAAGCCGTCGAGCAACGGAGCGGCCTCGCGAGCGATTCCGCTGCGCCAATCCACCACCGTGCCGAACACGTCGAAGGCGAGGGCTTTGGGCAGAAACATTGAATCCTTCTTCTGCCATCATCCCGTCCGGCGCCAGAGTTATCGTTTGCGATTAGCGGTGGGTGAAAGGCGCCAAGAGCGATTACGTCAATTCGAACGAATTGCCGGATGACAAAGCCCCGTCTTGCGAGGCACTCTCGCTTCATGCGAGCGTTCTTCGCCTTTCTGATAGCGCCCATTCCAGCCGCTATACTGCTGCCCCTGATCCTGCATGTTCGGCCGCTGTTCGGGTCGCAAGCGGCGGCATTCGCCGCCACCTACGTAATTCTGCTCGGATTGCAGGTCATATTGGGCATCCCGTTGCGCTTGACGCTGGCGCGCGGCGAACGGGCGACACTAATGGCGCATGCGCTAATCGGCTCGGCTATGTACGGTGTGCCGTCGATCGGCATAGCCATCTGGATGGCGATACGGTTGGGCCGCTATTACGACCTTACCGCGCAGGTTATCATCGCTCCCGTTAGTTACGTGATCGCGGGCGGGGTGACCGGCGGGCTCTATTGGTTGCTAGCCGGGATCGGGACGCCGGCACAGCGGCAGCGCAAGCGGATCGCTGCGCTAGACGCCGATTTCGGATAAGTGCACGTCTGGGGGAGCGGATGATGCGACAGATAATTGCGTTCTTTGCTGCGCCATTTCCGGCGGTCTTGTTCGTGATCCTTGTTGGCCCGCACTGGTCGCTCGTCGCGCAAGCTATTGCGCTGTGGGGCCTCATATTGCTGATCCAGCTTGTGTTCGGTGTTTTCATCCGCATCGAACTACGGCGACAGGGTAAGGACAAATTGCGTTGGTATGCCTTGGGCGGCGCGATCATGCTCGGGCTGCCAGGGATTGCGATGGTGCTCCTGATCCCGAGCGCGCGAGGTGCCGCGATCGGCGCCGTGATTTTTACGGTGGTGATGATTGCCATGCTCGGCGCTGTTACCGGTGTGACTTATGCGTTGATCGCGGGGCAGCGCCGGCAGGAGCATATCGACGCAATCGATGAACTGGCGCGGCGCTTCGGCTGAAGTCAGCGGGCCGTTGCGCTGCGGGCTGCGCGTGCCTAGTGCGCAGCTTCATGACCACGACCATTCGCGCAGCCGATCTGATCGAGAGCGTCGCCGACGCGCTCCAGTTCATCTCTTACTATCACCCGATGGATTATATCCGCGCGCTCGGGACCGCCTATGAGGCGGAGCAGTCGCCCGCGGCCAAGGACGCGATCGCGCAGATCCTGACCAACAGCCGGATGTGTGCCGAGGGGCACCGGCCGATCTGCCAGGATACCGGCATCGTCAACGTGTTCGTCAAATGGGGAATGGACTGCCGTCTCGACGACACCTCGCGCTCGATGCAGGAGGTCGTCGATGAGGGCGTACGCCGCGCTTATCTGAACCCGGAAAACAAGCTGCGCGCGTCGGTGCTCGCCGACCCAGCTTTCACGCGGCGCAACACCAAGGACAACACGCCCTGCGTGCTCCATGTCGAGCTGGTTCCGGGCGACAAGGTCCATATCGACGTCGCGGCCAAGGGCGGCGGGTCGGAGAACAAGTCCAAGTTCAAGATGATGAATCCATCGGACTCGATCGTCGACTGGGTGCTTGAGATGCTGCCTCAGATGGGTGCGGGCTGGTGCCCGCCCGGTATGCTCGGGATCGGCATCGGCGGGACGGCGGAGCATTGCGTGCTGCTCGCCAAGAAGGCGCTGATGGAACAGATCGACATGGCGACACTCAAGGAGCGCGGGCCGAAGACCGATATCGAGGCGCTGCGCATCGAGATTTTCGATAAGGTCAATGCGCTCGGCATCGGCGCTCAGGGGCTGGGCGGGCTGTCGACCATCCTCGACGTCAAGATCATGGACGCGCCGTGCCATGCCGCGGGCAAACCGGTGGCGATGATCCCCAATTGCGCCGCGACGCGCCACGCGCATTTCACGCTGGATGGGTCGGGGCCGGTCTTTCTCGAAGCGCCCAAGCTCGACGAATGGCCCGACGTCAATTGGACGCCCGACAAGGCGGCGATCCGCGTCGATCTCGATACGCTGACCCCCGAAGTGGTGCAGAGCTGGAAGCAGGGCGACCGGCTGCTGCTCAACGGCAAGATGCTGACCGGCCGCGACGCGGCACACAAGCGGATCGCCGATATGCTGGCCAAGGGCGAGGAATTGCCGGTCAGCTTCAAGGGCCGGGTGATCTATTATGTCGGGCCGGTCGATCCGGTCGGCGAGGAAATCGTCGGTCCGGCGGGCCCCACCACCGCGACGCGGATGGACAAGTTCATGCGCATGATGCTCGACCAGGGCCTGCTCGCCTGCGTCGGCAAGGCCGAGCGCGGTCCGGCCGCGACCGAGGCGATCAAGGACGCGAAATCGGCCTATCTGATGGCGGTCGGTGGGGCCGCGTATCTGGTGGCGCGCGCGATCAAGGGATCGAAAGTCGTCGGGTTCGAGGATCTGGGGATGGAAGCGATCTATGAATTCGAGGTCGCGGATTTCCCGGTGACAGTCGCGGTCGACAGCGAGGGGAACAACGTTCACCAATTGGCGCCGTTGGTGTGGCGCGAGAAGATCGCGAAAGAGAAGTTGTTGGAGCGGGTGTAATTCGTCGCCCCGGCGGAGGCCGGGGCCGCCGGGTTTGACGCGAGGCGCTAGCGAGATAACGTAACGGCCCCGGCCTTCGCCGAGGCAACGAGGGACTATGCGAGGCGGCTACACCTATATCATGATGAACAGGCCGTTCGGCGTGTTGTATATCGGTGTGACGTCGAGCCTAGCCCGAATCGAGGCCCATCGTCAGAAGCGCGGGTCAGCCTTCGCGGCGAAATGGGACTGCACGCGGTTGGTGCTGATCGAGGTACATGACTCGATCGACGATGCGATCCTTCGCGAGAAGCGCTTGAAGAACTGGAACCGCGTATGGAAATGCCGCCTGATTTCGGAGCAGAATCCTAATTGGGATGATCTTTGGGACCATCTGAATGGTGGGGCGGAGCACGTGCCGGACAACGTGGCGGCCCCGGCCTCCGCCGGGGCGACGATTGCGGCGCAGGCGCACCCCGAATGAGCTTCCCGATCAGATCGGATCGTGCGCCTCAATGAGTAGGAAGATCATCCTCCATTCGCCGCTCAACCCAGTCACGCTAGCAACAAAGCTGCGCGACGTGCTGGGTGGCGAGAAGGCCAAGCCCAAAAAGGGCGTCACCGGACATGGCAGCGAGCAGGACATGATGCTGTTCGTCTATCGGCCCAATATCCAGACCAACATGAATGTCCGGCTGACCGCGACGATGCGACCCGACGGCAGCGGGACGCGGATCGAGGGAAAGATCGGACCGGCGAGCAACGTCACGGGTTTCATGATCTTCTGGTTCGGATTCTTGTCGATCTTCCTGATCGCCGCCGGTTTCGCGGCTTATAGCGGCGCGCCGTTCGAATTCTGGGGGATGTTCGGCGGCATTCCGCTGGCGATGATGGTGTTCGGCGCATTGCTGTTCCGCGTCGGCCGGGGGGCCAAAGGCAAGGACGAGAAGGCGATCCTGGAGTTCCTCGCGCGTACCGTTCAGGCGCGCGAGGCGTGAGCTTACCGATCTGGCTGCCCGCGACCCTGCTCGCCGGCGCACTCCAGGCATGGCGGACAGCTGTGCAGCGGCGCATGTCGCGGACATTGTCGGTCAATGCCGCGGGGCTGGTCCGCTATCTCTATGGCCTGCCGGTCGCGGTGGCGATGATGCTTACCTATCAGTTTGTGATCGCGCCCGCGGCGTTCCCGGCCTTGGGGCAGTGGTTCGTCCTGTTCTGCGCGGCTGGCGGTCTTGCGCAGATCGTCGCGACCAATCTGCTGCTGATGGCGTTCGGCGAGCGCAATTTCGTCGTCGGCACGGCTTATTCGAAGACCGAGGCGGTGCAGAGCGCGATCCTGTCGGTGGTGCTGCTCGGTGATCATCTGAGCGTTCTCACCTGGCTCGGGATCGGGTTCGGTGTGGTCGGCGTGATGGTGCTGTCGACCGGCGGCAAAAGGATGGGACCGGGCAAGCTGTTGCACTTGCTCGGCCAGCCAGCGGCGCGCTACGGCATTGCCTCCGGCTTCGTGTTCGCGCTGACGACGATCGCGATCCGTCGCGCGACGATGGAAGTCGCGACGCCCGATCATATCCGCGCTGCGCTGATCGTGCTGGCGGTGACGGTCGCGTTGCAGACGCTGATGCAGGGCGGCTATCTGATTTGGCGCGAGCGCGATCAGGTGGCCAAGGTGTTCACCGAGTGGCGCACTGCCGCGCAAGTCGGGTTGATGTCGTCGGTCGCATCGGCCTGCTGGTTCACCGGCTTCGCGTCGGCGCCGGTCGCGTTGGTGCGGATCGTCGGGCAAGTGGAGGTCGCCTTCACCATGGCGTTCGCGCATTTCTATCTGGGCGAGAAGACCGCCAAAAGCGAGGTCGCGGGATTGCTGCTAGTGGCGATCGGCGTAGTGCTGGCGCTTGCCGGCGCGTGGTGAGGAGACAGGCATGGCGTTCGATATCGAAGCGATCGCTTATGTGCGCGGCGGCCGCGCCGAAGCGGTCGATGACGATTGGGACCGCGAGACCGCGGTGATCGAACTCGATCCGCGGTTCGGGCCTGAGGCACTGGCCGGGTTGGGCGACTTCAGCCATGCCGAGATCGCCTTCGTGTTCGATCGCGTGTCGCCGGACAAGATCGAGACCGGCGCGCGTCATCCGCGCAACCGCGCCGATTGGCCGCTGGTCGGCATCTTCGCGCAGCGCGGCAAGAACCGCCCCAATCGGATCGGCATCACTGTCTGCCGGATCGAGAAAGTCGAGGGGACGCGGCTTCACGTCCGCGGTCT
The DNA here is from genome assembly GCF_056401895.1 of Sphingomonas sp. P4_D12. NCBI lineage: Bacteria > Pseudomonadati > Pseudomonadota > Alphaproteobacteria > Sphingomonadales > Sphingomonadaceae > Sphingomonas > Sphingomonas sp. P4_D12. The sequence goes on from NZ_JBFUIL010000002.1 coordinate 67,660, forward strand.
CGATGCGATCGACGGCACGCCGGTGATCGACATCAAGCCGGTATTGCGCGAGTTCCTGCCGCGCGGCGAGGTGCGCCAGCCCGATTGGGCGAGCGAGTTGATGGCGGGATATTGGCGGGCATGACCGACGCAGTGCCCAACCGCGCCGGCGCCGGTGCCTTGTGGGCGACGGTGCTGGGATCGAGCGTCGCGATGATCGACGGATCGGTGGTCAATGTTGCCTTGCCGGCCATGGCGAAGGCGCTCGATGCGGATGCCGCGGGAATCCAGTGGATCGTCAATGGCTATATGCTGCCGCTGTCGGCGCTCGTTCTGATCGGCGGCGCGCTGGCCGACTCGCTCGGGCGCAAGGCAGTGTTCCTGGCCGGACTGTTGCTGTTCGCGCTGGCCTCGATCGGCTGCATGGCGGCGCCGACGCTCGGCTGGCTGATCGCCGCGCGCATCGCGCAGGGCGTCGGTGCAGCGCTGCTGACGCCGGCGAGCCTGGCGATCCTGGGCGCCGATTTCGATGGCGAGGCGCGCGCCAAGGCGATTGGGACCTGGGCGGCGGCGGGCGCGATCGGCGCGGCGATCGGGCCGATCGTCGGCGGCTGGCTGGTCGACGCCGCCGGCTGGCGTTGGGTGTTCGGCCTGATCGTGCCGATCGCCGTTGCCGCCGCCATTTTGGCGGTGGTCGCGGTCGAGGGCGGGCATGACCCCGAAGCGGCGAAACCCGACTGGCCGGGCGGCGCGTTCGCGACGATCGGGCTCGGCCTGCTGGTCTGGGGGCTGACGATTGCTACATCGGGTGGCCAGGGTGCGGCATATTATATTGCGGGCGGGGTGGCCGCGTCGGCGGCATTCCTGTGGTGGGAAAGCCGGTGCGGCGAGCGGGCGATGGTGCCGCTCGGCCTGTTCGGAACGCGAAGCTTCAGTGCGATCACCGTGCTGACCTTCCTGCTCTATGCGGCGCTGAGCGGTGTGCTGTTGCTCCTGCCCTATCTGTTGATCTCGACCGGATGGCGGGCCACCGCGGCGGGTGCGGCGATCCTGCCGCTGCCGCTGATCATGGGCGCGGGCTCGCGCGCGGCCGGCGCGTTGTCCGAGCGAATCGGCGCGCGCTGGATGCTGGCGGCGGGGCCGTTGCTGGTCGCGGCCGGCTTCGCCGCGATGCGAATGATCCCGGGCGCGGCGATCGAGTTCCTCCCGCATATCCTGCCATCGATGCTGCTGATCGGCATTGGCATGACCGCGGCGGTCGCCCCGCTGACCAACGCCGTGATGGCATCGGTCGATCGCCACCATGCCGGTGCGGCGTCGGGAGTGAACAACGCCACCGCCAGGATCGGCGGCATGGTCGCGGTCGCGCTGATCGGGCTGGTGCTGACGGGCGGCGGCCGCGGCGTGTCGATCGACGCTTTTCATGCCGCATTGTGGTTGGCCGCGGCGGTGGCGGTGATCGCCGGCGTGGCCGGCTGGTTTTCTATCGCAGCGAAACGGGCCTAAAGCTTCGTTAACCCTGGCCGTTTAGTTGCTGAAAGCAGCGGGATTCAGGGGGCAACGCGGTTGGACATCGCAGCAACGGTACGGAAGGCGGCCAAGATGTCGGGCGAGCTCGGCATCCGGACGCTCGACCTGCAAGCAGACATTACCGAACTGGCCGAGCGCGTGACCGCGCAGGCGACGACGATCGACACGATCGGCGGCGAAGCGGTACGGCTGGCCGATGACGGCACCGACGTCGCGCGCGCGGCGGAGGAGGCGCGACGCAGCACCGCGGCGGCACGGCTGGTGATCGAGGATTCGACGCGCCAGCTGTCCGACGCCTCGATCAACGTCGTCGACCTGATCGACCAGGTCAGCCGCATCCATGCTAGCCTGGGCGCATTCAACGAGGCGCTCGCCTCGGTCAGCCACGTGACGCAAGTGATCAGCGGGATCGCCAGCCAGACCAATCTGCTCGCGCTCAACGCGACGATCGAAGCGGCGCGCGCCGGCGACGCCGGGCGCGGCTTCGCCGTGGTCGCCGGCGAGGTCAAGAAACTGGCGCAGGAAACCGCCGCGGCGACGCAGACGATTGAACGCTCGATCGGCGCGCTGGCGGGCGAGGCCGCAGGAATGCTCGACCGCGTCGCGCATGGCGTCGAGACCGCCAAGACCGCGCATCAGGGCAGCAAGGACATCGAGGAGCTGGTCGATCGTCTCGGCGCGCTGATGCGCGATCTGTCGGGATCGAGCGAGCGCGTCAGCGACCGCATCGGATCGATGGTCGACTCGGTCGGCAATATCCGCACTGGGCTGGGCGCGCTGTCGACCACGTCGGGCGCCAATGCCGATGGACTGCAGCGTCTGTCGGAGCGCGTGACGACGGTCAGCGACGACACCAACACCCTGCTCCAGCATTTCGCCGAGAGCGGTGTGGAGATGATCGATTCGCCGTACATCGCGTTCGGCCTGGATGCCGCGAAACAGGTGTCGGACGCGCTGACCCGTGCGGTCGCCGATGGCAGGATCTCGATCGCCGATCTGTTCCGCGACACTTATGAGCAAATCCCGGGCACCAATCCGCCGCTCTACACCCACCCGGTCCAGCCGTTCATCATCCCCGCGGCGCGGCCGCATCAGGAACAGGCGCGGAGCTATAAGGGCTTTTTCGGGATGAGCTTCACCGACCGTAACGGCTTCGGTGCGGTCGCGATGCCCGAGCGCTCACACGCGCAGCGCCCCGGCGACGATGGCTGGAACCTGGAACATGCGCGCTGCGGGATGATGTTCGAGTTCACCGAGACGCAGCAGCAGTGCAAGATCACCGACCCGTTCTGCCTCAAAGCCTATCGACGTCAGGTCGCCGATGGCAGCGTCGTGCTGCTCAAGCAGGTGATCGCCTCGATCGCGGTCGAAGGCCGCCATTGGGGCATCCTGCAATTCGCCTATGAGGACCAGGGCTGACTAGCCTCTAGTCCTCCAGGTCCTCGGCTGGCGGCCGTCGCCAGCTTGCATGAAGCGTCGGGATCGCATTCCACAGGATCAACAGATACATCGCGGCGAATCCGCCCAACGCGACCATTTCGGCCGGCGGGCGCTGCTGAACCCATGCCAGGATCGGCAGGCCGACCAGCCCGCACACGGCGAAAAACAGAATAACCGGCAGTGCGGTCAAATACGCCTTGGCACGGATCTCCGCGTCCAGTTCGTCGACGCGCTCGGTGAACGACATCCACGGCTTGATCGGGCCCATGAGCGGCAGCCAGCCAGACAGCACGAAGCCCGCCAATAATATTCCATCGCCGATCAATAGGATGCGGCCGCCGAACAGGGCGGTCGCCATCCCCGCCGTTCCGAGCGCGAGTGAGATGAGCGCCAATCCTCGCAACGGCCGCCGCCGCGGCGGTCCCTTTGCCAGAGCCGGAATGCCCGTGCGGTTGGCGATGTCGTCGAGGCGCTGGGTAAAGGGTTTGCTCGTCATGCGGTATCTCCCGCCCGGCGCAGGACTGCCGCCACGGGCTCGAAGGGGGTGAAGGAAAACAGATGCTCGATCGAGACGTCGAACTGGGCGGCGATCTTCATCGCGAGCTCGAGGCTGGGCTTGTAGTCGCCACGCTCGAGATAGCCGATCGTCTGCGGGTTTACGCCGACGGCTTCGGCTAGCGCCTTGCGCGAGATACCGTGTTCGGCCCGGAATAAGGCAATGCGGTTATAGAGCATAATTAGTGTGTTCTCGCGATTATATGTTGTGTTTACACAACGAAATGTCGAAGGAGTCAATAGGGCTTGTTCGGCGCGCCGCATAGGATAGAGGGCGCGGATGCGGTGGGTGAAACGTGTCGGTGCCGGGCTGCTTTGGCTGGTCGTGCTCTTGTGCCTGGCGATCACGATCGTCCCCGACTTCCTCGACGCGCGTTACTATCGCGGGCCGGCGAGCGATCATTTCGATGGCGAGCGTTTCATCAATCCCGACGGCGCAGATGATGCGCTGTCGCCGCCGGGCGGCACCGGCACGCTGCTGCGCTACGTGACCGCTCGCGACAATCGCCCCATCTGGCCGGATCGCGTCGCGGTGACGCCGGCCAAACCCCCGGCACGTGTCGATGGCGGTCGGATGCTCGCGACCTGGGTCGGACATGCGACGGTGCTGGTGCAGACACAGGGGCTCAACATCCTGACCGATCCGGTGTGGAGCAAGAGCGCGGGGCCGTTCGGGATCGGGCCGACCCGCGTCGCCGAGCCGGGCATCCGGTTCGCGGACCTGCCCAAGATCGACCTCGTGCTGGTCAGTCACGATCATTATGATCACATGGACCTGGCGACGCTCAAAAAGCTGTGGAACCGCGACCATCCGCTGATCGTCACCAGCCTGGGCAATGACAGTGTGATCGGCCAGGCCGGCGTGCCCGCGCGCGCGCTCGATTGGGGTGGCCAGATCGCGGTCCGGCCGGGCGTGAGCGTGGTCGTCAATCGCGGCCATCATTGGGACAGCCGCTGGTTCGCCGATCGCAATCGTGCGCTCTGGTCGGGGTTCGTTGTGCGACTGCCAGGCGGCAATCTGTTCTTCGCCGGCGATACCGGCGCGGGCGATCTCAAATGGGCGGACCAGGCGGCGTCCTACGGTCCGATCCGGCTCGCGCTCATCCCGATCGGCGCGTTCCGCTTCACTGCCGGGCAGATGGCAGCAGGCAGCCATGTCGGCCCGGTCGACGCGGTTGAGGTCTATCGTCGGCTCGGCGCGGCACAGGCGATCGCGATCCATTGGGGAACGTTCCGCCTGTCCTATGAAGGCTGGGACACGCCGCCGCGGCTGCTGGCGGCGGCGGAGGCGTGTACTGGACAACGCGGATTCTCCGCGGTGCGGATCGGCCGGACGATGGACGTGCCCGCCTTTGCGCCGCAGCCTGCGCGTCCGCCGGTCATCCGCGATAACCTGTTGCGCTGTCTCGACACTCCGGCGGTTGCGGCGCTGCGCTGATGTACCGCAATGGGTCGCGTGACCGCTTGGGGTCGGTCGCGCCCGATGCTATGAAGCGCCGGGGAGGGGGTGTCGCAATGTCCCGAACAATGGCGCAACGACGCCGCTACGAAACGTCGCTCGATCGCATTGGGCTGGCGATCGGCGCGGGTGGGCTGATGGGCGGCGCGATCGCCGTGCTGCTGATGCTGTTCGGCGGCGCCTTCGCGATCGGCACGCTGGCTATCGCTTTGGTCATCGGATCGGTGCTGACCGCGCTCGCCGTCACTGCGCTTGCCGCCTTTCCCTGGATGCTGCTCCACGCCGCGGGTCGCCGCGGGCCGATCAGCGCAGCGCTGCTCGGCGCCGCGATCGGCTTCGTCGTGTTCCTGGGCGGGCAGACCTGGATTTACGGCCTGGTCGAAATGCCCGCGATGGACGCGCGTACCTTGCTGTTCCGCTGGGCGAGCGGCATCGCCACCGCCTTGGTCATGGGCATCATGTCGGCCGGTATCGCCGTGGTGATGTGGCGTGTGGCGTATCGGCGCACGGATTAGCGTTTCACCACCGGCTCGCGGCCCGTGACGACGCAGAAAATCGCGCCGTCACGAGTAGTGCGATCAGATCAGCTGCATTCTCCTACACGACGGGAGACGGTGTGCGTCTTGGTCGTCGCATTGACTGGCCCGGCGCTGATCGTGCTTTCGGTATCATATGAGACTTCAGTCGGGCTGTACGATCCCGCCGTGTTCACTGTCATGGTACCGTTGGGCAGCTTGCACGACGCCTCTGACGCGATCTTGCCGCCGGTGAAGGTGCTGCTCTTGATCGTGCAGTCGACCTTTGCGTTCTTGAGCATCTCACCCGGACCCTTGGTCGCCATGTCGGGGGTGACGCACGCGGTGATCGTCTGTGGCGCAGGTTTAGGGGGTGTCATGCCCGCCGGCATTCCTGCGGGCAGGCCACTGGTCTTGGTTTCGAGCGTCGTGATCGTGGTCTCCCACTTGCCCGGCTGCATCTTCAACGAGGCTGCGGTCGGCAGCGCGTCGCCGGTCGTGGTGACGGTACCGGTCTCCGAATTGGTGGTGATCGTCGTCGAGCTGGTTTTCTCTCCGCAAGCGGCCAGCGCGAGCGCGGCGGTGGCGACGATCAGGGTGGTGGTGCGCATCTTTTCTCTCTCCATGGTGGATTTCGGCGCGACCGTTCCCGCTTTGTTGCGGGTGGGCGCTAAAGTCACCATATTCGCGAACTATGGCAATCCAGATTCGCACCAGCCTGGCTGAACCCGAAACCGGTCAGTCCTTCGTCCCCCACCGTCCAGAGCGACCGGAAAAGGTCGAGGGTGGTAAGGCGTTCAAGCTGGTCAGCGACTACGAACCGTCAGGCGACCAGCCGGGCGCGATCAAGGAATTGACCGAAGCGGCGCTGGCCGGCGAGCGCGATCAAGTGCTGCTGGGCGTGACGGGGTCGGGCAAGACCTTCACCATGGCCAAGGTGATCGAAACGCTGCAGCGGCCGGCGCTGATCCTCGCGCCCAACAAGATCCTCGCCGCGCAGCTCTATGGCGAGTTCAAGAGCTTCTTCCCCGACAATGCGGTCGAATATTTCGTCAGCTACTACGATTATTACCAGCCCGAGGCGTACGTGCCGCGGTCGGACACGTACATCGAGAAGGAAAGCTCGGTGAACGAATCGATCGATCGCATGCGCCATTCGGCGACGCGGTCGCTGCTCGAGCGCGACGACGTGATCATCGTCGCCTCGGTCAGCTGCCTCTACGGTATCGGCTCGGTCGAAACCTATTCGGCGATGATCTTCGACCTCAAGAAAGGCCAGACGGTCGATCAGCGCGAGATCGTGCGCAAGCTGGTCGCGCTCCAGTACAAGCGCAACGACGCGGCGTTCCAGCGCGGCAATTTCCGGGTGAAGGGCGACACGCTGGAAATCTTCCCGTCGCATTATGAGGACACCGCCTGGCGCGTGTCGTTCTTCGGCGACGATATCGAGGACATCACCGAGTTCGACCCGCTGACCGGCAAGAAGGTGGCGAGCCTGAATTACGTCCGCGTGTTCGCCAATTCGCACTATGTGACGCCCGGGCCGACGCTGAAGCAGGCGATGGAAGCGATCAAGCACGAGCTGGCCGAGCGGCTCAAGGAATTGCAGATCGAAGGCAAGTTGCTCGAGGCGCAGCGGCTCGAACAGCGTACCAATTTCGACCTGGAAATGATTGCGGCAACGGGATCTTGTGCCGGAATCGAGAATTATTCGCGCTTCCTGACTGGCCGCCTGCCGGGCGAGCCGCCACCCACGCTGTTCGAATATCTACCCGAGAACGCACTGCTCTTCGTGGACGAGAGCCATCAGACGATCGGCCAGATCAACGGCATGGCGCGGGGCGACCATCGGCGGAAGATCACGCTTGCCGAATATGGCTTTCGTCTGCCGTCGTGCATCGACAACCGGCCGCTCAGGTTCAACGAATGGGACGCGATGCGCCCGCAGACCACTTATGTCTCGGCGACTCCCGGCGGCTGGGAGATGGAGCAGACCGGCGGCGTGTTCGCCGAACAGGTCATCCGCCCGACCGGCCTGATCGACCCGCCGGTCGAGATCCGCCCGGTCGAGGAGCAGGTCCAGGACGTCATCCAGGAGTGCAACAAGACCACGGCGATGGGCTATCGCACGCTGATCACCACGCTGACCAAGCGCATGGCCGAGGACCTGACCGAATATATGCACGAGGCGGGGGTCAAGGTCCGCTACATGCATTCGGACGTCGAGACGCTGGAGAGAATCGAGCTGATCCGTGATCTTAGGCTTGGTGTTTACGACGTGCTGATAGGCATCAACCTGCTTCGCGAAGGCCTCGATATTCCGGAGTGTGGCTTGGTCGCGATCCTCGACGCCGACAAGGAAGGTTTCCTGCGCTCGGAAACCTCACTGATCCAGACGATCGGCCGCGCCGCGCGCAATGTCGAGGGGCGGGTGATCCTCTATGCCGATCGCATGACCGGCAGCATGGAACGCGCGCTCAACGAGACCAATCGCCGCCGCGAGAAGCAGGAAGCGTATAATCTCGAACACGGCATCACGCCGACCACGATCAAGCGCAATATCGGCGACATCATCGCGCACGTCGCGTCGAAGGATCAGGTCACCGTCCCGATCGACGACGACCGCCCGCACATGGTCGGGCACAATCTGCGCGCCTATATCGAAGAACTCGAAAAGAAGATGCGCAAGGCCGCGTCCGACCTCGAGTTCGAGGAAGCCGGGCGCCTGCGCGACGAAATCCGCGCACTCGAAGCCGAGGAACTCGGGCTGCCTGCCGACGATCGCGTGTTGCCACCGGTGATGGGCCGCTCGAACGAGGGCAAGCCGGGCACGCGCAAGACGCGCTACGGGAAAGTGCAGAAGAAATTCGGGAGCGGGAGTCGGCGGTAGAGCTGGGCGCCGAAGACCGCGTAATAGGGTCATGCCCTTCTTCCAACCGTCACCCCGGCCTTGTGCCGGGGTCTATCGTGCAGCCGTTCCGATCCTCACGATTCCTACTGAAGGCTCGCCTTCTGGGTCGGAGGTCCGGTGGATGCCGGCGCAAGGCCGGCATTGTCGGAGCGGCGTGATTACCCCGTTCGGCTCTACCACGCGGGCAATGCGGCTGACCTGGCCCGGCTGAATTCCGCTTGCAGACGCCAAATTCGCGTTGAACAGCGCCCGACGTCGTTTCTATCCTATCGTTCTCCCGCTCCAGCGGCTGACTTTCCCGGCAATAAAGGGAGATCGGCATGGCGACGGTCGCGGGGCGTGTTAACGAGCGGTTGAGCAGGGAGCGCCGCTTCTTTCTCGGCATGGCGGGGGCGATGATCGTCCTGACCTTCGCGGGCTTTGCGCCATCTTATTATCTCTCCGGCGTATTTGGCGGTCCGCGGCTGTCACTGCTTGTTCATGTCCATGGCGTGGTCTTCACCCTCTGGATGCTGCTCTATCTGGTTCAGACCGGTCTGATCTCCGCCGGGCGCGCCGACGTGCATCGTATCGTCGGGCCGGTGGCGGTGCTGGTCGCGGTGGCGATGGTGCCGCTGGGGATCGCGACGGCGATCATAACCAAACAGGTCACCGCTGCCGCGCATTTGCCTCCCCAGGGACCTCCACTGATCTTTCCGCTGGGGGCGATCCTGACCTTCGCCGTTCTGACCGCCTGGGCCGTGGCGATGCGCAAGCGTTCCGCTTGGCACAAACGGCTGATGCTGCTGGGGACGCTCGCTATTCTCACGACGCCGCTCGCGCGCGTGACCCGTTTCACCCATTTGTCGCTGACGCCCCCATTAGGCGGCATGATCCTGACCGACGTCCTGTTGCTTGCACTGGTCGCCTACGATTTGCGCACATTGGGCAGGCTGCACACGGCAACCAAATGGGGTGGCGCGTTTTTCCTCGCGATGCAGGTGGTGCGCATCGTGCTCAACATGACGCCGGCCTGGCAGGCCTTTGCAAAAAGCCTGACCGGCTGAGCTAGCCGACCGTCAGATCCTGCTTGTCCGCTCCATAGTAACTCGCCAGTCGGTCGGCATAGGCCTGGTCGAAATCGGGTGCTGCGCCCGACCAATTGGGGCCGCCCTCCAGGGTCTTAGGTTCGACGCTGGCGACATAAGCATCGGCGGCGAGATCATAGGCGAGCAGCTGGATCGGCACTGCGTAGAAGTGTTTGCCGACGCCCAGGAAACCGCCAAGGCTCAGCACCGCGTACATCGCCCGGCCCGATCTTTTGTGCACCATGAACGCGTGGAGCGTACCGATCGTCTTGCCGCCGTCCCGGCCCCGGACCTTCATTGTCGTGTCCAAGGTCGCCGCCACCAGCGGCTGGATGCTCGTTTCGGCCACTTTTGCCCTTTCGCGGTTGAATGCGAAACGATCGTAGCGCGACGTACGTCGCCGATCCACGCCCGAATGGCGCTTTGGGGTTGAGGCGCGCAGCGCTCGCGGTCATGGTCGGACGATGCGCTACAAGTTCGCCGCCGTCGCAACGTCTGCCGCCCTCTTGCTCGCGGGCTGCGTCCCGCCGCCCGCGCCGCCGCCGGTCGCGCGGCCCGCGCCGCCGCCCGTGGCGCAGCCGAGCCCGCCCCCGGTCGTCACGCCGCCGCTCGCGTCCGACTGGAACCAATGGCCGTTCACGCCGGGCGACTGGGCCTATCGAAAGGATGGCGTGGGTTCGATCGCCTTGTTCGGCCCGGTCGGCGCCGATGCGCTGCTCACCCTGCGCTGCGATCGTACGCGGGGGGCGATGTATCTTTCGGTCCAGGGGGCCGGCGACGCGGCGACGATCCGCACGACGACGCTGACGCGCTCGATCCCGCTGCGCGCGACCGGCGGCGATGCCGGTTATGTCGCCAGCCAGTTCGCACCGAGCGATGCGATGCTCGACGCGATGGTCTTCAGCCGCGGGCGGTTCGTCGTCGATCGCGCCGGCGCCGCGCCTTTGGTCGTGCCGCCTTATGCCGAACTCGGCCGCGTGATCGAGGATTGCCGGGGATAAGTTCGTCGCCTCGCACGTTGTGCCCTTGTTGTCGCATCGCTGGTGCGGAAAACCGGTTCCCACTTTTCCGCGCGATGCTCCGATCGCGAGGAGATGACACATGATCCGCAAGCTCAAATCGGGCGAATACCGGCTCTATTCGCGCAAGGTCGACCCCAAGACGCACAAGCGCCGCAACCTCGGCACATTCGACACGCGTGAGGGCGCCGAGAAGCACGAGCGCGAAGTGCAATATTTCAAGCGGCATTGAGTGATGACGGCCGCAAAGAAATGGTCGCAGGACGTCACCGAGCATTCGGATGCGCTCGATCTCGAGAAGGACGTTTTCACACGCGACGATCCGAAATCGATCGCCTTGTCGCTCAAGCGCGCCGCCGAGCTCAGTCGTCGCCGCAAGGGGGCGCCGTTCCAATCGGCGATGTCGATGCTGACTTTCTATATCAACCGCGCGGGCAAGGACCTGCCGGCGAAACAGAAAAAGGTGCTGGAAAAGGCAAAAGAAGAGCTCCGCGCCGCGTTCGGGCGCTAACAAGCAACAGGCGGGAGAGAATCGTCGATTTTCTCGAACATTACAAGACTTGAATTACGAGTCCGTACGATTCACATTGAGGTCGTGGCCAGTGTTGGTCACGGTGTTTCAACAAGCGAAAGGAGGTGATCCGATGTCTCATGGTTCAGCAATGGGGTCGGTTCAGTTCGTTCGGGGGACGCGCCGCTAAGTCCGCCGATCCTTTGCGGGGGGTATCCTCCCTCAATCAACGCTTAGGGTCACAGGAATAGCGGTCCGCATGGTCCTCCGGGCTGGAGCTTCCGGCCGCTGACCATGTTAGGAGGTTGCCGGGGATGGGAATCCCCGGCAGCCTCTTTTCATTTATAGCCTATCGAACGGCAAAAACGGGGACGTCATGACCGCGGATGTGAAATATCGCCTGGGCGGGCTGCTCTGCCTGATTGCCTTTGTCGGTTTCGGCTGGTGGGGTATCTGGCAGCCGTTACAGGCCGCGCAGGCGCATGCCGCCGAAGTCCGTTATTCGCTCAAGATCTTCGTGCTGGTCCCCGCCTTGCTGGTATTCGGCTTGTTCTTCCTGATCGGCGGCGCGCGCTGGAGCTATCGCGACGCCGCGAACCGAAAACTGACCATGATCGGCTGGGGCCTGATGGTTGCGGTGGTCGTGATTTCCGGGCTGAGCTTCTGGTGGCTGCAGCGCACCTTCGACGCGCTGGGCTACACGTCAGGCTGAAGCCTGCGCCGGCCGCTTGAGCCGGCCCGACGGTCAGGCGATCTCGTACGCTTCGGTATCGAAACGCTTCATCATCCGCGCGAATTCGGCGGTGTTGCCGGCCCAGTTGTTGGGCATCACGCCGTCATCGGTCTTGTACCAGCTGCCGCACCCGGCTGCCCAGGATGTGGTGGCCAGCCGCGCCTGCAACGTCAGGTTATAGGCGTGGTGCGCATCGGGCGTGACCGCGATCCGGCGTGCATCGCCGCGCGCCAGCTTGAGGATGGCCGGCAGCGCATATTCCATCTGGCGTTCGACCATGAAGATGATCGAATTGTGCCCGAGATTGGTGTTGGGGCCATAGAGCAGGAACAGGTTGGGGAAGCCGGCGACGGTGGTGCCGCGATAGGCGCTGGCGCCGTTCGCCCAGGCCTGTGCCAGACTCCCGTCCGGCCCGTTGATCGCGATCGGCGCGACGAAGCCGTGCGTTTCGAACCCGGTTGCCCAGACGATCGTATCGAGCTCGATCAGTGTGCCGTCGGTAAGCCGCACGCCGGCCGGTTCGATCCGGTCGATCGCGCGCGTTTCGAGCGTGACATTGTCGCGCACGAGCGCCGGATAATAATCGTCGGACACGAGCGTGCGCTTACAGCCGATCGGGAAATCGGGAGTCAGCGCCTGGCGCAAATCGCGGTCGGCAATGGTCGCGGCGAGATAGTCTAGCGCCATCTTCTCCATCTCGCGCGCCTTGGCGCCGCCCGGCTCGGCGATCGCCGGGTGAGTCGCCTCCAGCCGTCGCCAGATCAACGCGCGAAACGCCTTTCTCAGCAACGGGACGCTCGCGAAGAGCCGCTTCACCATTGGTGCGATCGGCGCGTCCATGCGGGGAATGACCCAATGCGGCGATCGTTGGAACACGGTGAGATGTGCGGCTTCCTCCGCGATTTCGGGTACGATCTGGATCGCGCTGGCGCCGGTGCCGATCACCCCGACACGCTTGCCGGCGATCGGTGCATCGGCATGCCAGCGTGCGGTGTGGATCTGCGCGCCGGCAAAGCTCTCGCGACCCGGCAGATCGGGGGTACGTGGGCGGTTGAGTTGGCCGGTTGCGACGATCAGCACCGGGGCACGCCAGCGATTGCCGTCGATCGACGTTACCGTCCATCGCGTGCCCGCCTCATCCCAATCGGCGCTCGCGACCTCGACGCCCAGGCAAAGATGCGGCCGCAGCTGGAAACGATTCGCCTGGTCACGGAAATAGTCGAGAATCTCCGGCTGGCGCGCGAACAGCTGCGACCAATGCGGATTGCCGGCAAAACTGTAGCTGTAGAGGTGGCTCGGCACGTCGCAGCCGGAGCCCGGATAGCAATTGTCGAGCCAGGTTCCGCCGACCTCCAGGCTCTTTTCGAGGACGGCGAAATCGACCCCGGCCTGCTTCATCCGGATCGCCGCCAGCAGCCCCGACATGCCGGCACCGATGATGATCGCCTGGGTTTCGAGCGGGGCAGTCATGACGATAGCATAACGTGCGCATCCCGCTTGTCGAAGGGGAGGAGTTGGACGATGAAGGCGCGCCATAAAAGGGGACCGCCATGCGTCGCTTCGCCGCTCTGATCCTGCTCGCCACACCGTTGCCCGCGATCGCGCAGGGTGTGCCGGCGCAACATGCCGTTACCGAGGTCTCGATCGATCAATTGCGATCGCGCATGGATAAGGGACAGGACACCAGCGCCGACATCACGCGCGCCTATCTCGATCGTATCGGGGCGATGGACCGCAAAGGTCCGGCGTTGCGCGCGATCGTCGCGATCAATCCCGATGCGCTTGCACAAGCCAAGGCGAGCGACGCGCGGCGCAAGGCGAAGAAGCTGCTTGGCCCGCTCGACGGCATCCCGATCCTGATCAAGGACAATATCGAAACCAAGGATCCCGTTCCGACCACCGCTGGCAGCCTGGCGCTCAAGGACAATCTGACCCATCGTGACGCACCGGTCATCGCGCTGCTGCGGGCGCAGGGCGCGGTTATCCTGGGCAAGACCAATCTCAGCGAATGGGCCAATATCCGCTCGACCAAGGCGATGAGCGGGTGGAGCGGGATCGGCGGACTGGTGCGCAATCCCTATGGTCTCGATCGCACCGCCTGCGGTTCGTCGAGTGGGACGGGCGCGGCCGTGGCAGCGAGTTTCGCCGCGGCGGGGCTGGGAACGGAGACCGACGGATCAGTGGTCTGCCCCTCATCGATCAACGGACTGGTCGGGCTGAAGCCGACGCTCGGGCTGGTCAGCCGCACTTATGTCGTGCCGATTAGCCATAGCCAGGACACGCCGGGGCCGATGGCGCGCAGTGTCAGCGACGTCGCGATCTTGTTCTCGGCGATGATCGGCAGCGACCCGGCCGATCCGGCGACCAAGGATGCGGGAAAATACCGCAAGGACTTCACCGCCGGACTGGCCGCCGCATCACTCAAGGGAGCGCGGATCGCGGTCTACCGCCCCGACATGTCGCCGCTGGTTGCTGCGCGCTTCGATCAGGCGTTGGCGGTGCTCAAGGCGCAGGGCGCGGTGCTGGTCGATGTCCAGCGGGCCAAGACCGACGGCATGGCCGACGCCGAGTTCGACGTGTTCAAGTTCGAGCTGAAGACCGACCTCGACAAATATCTCGCCTCGACGCCGCCCAGCGTGAAGACGCGGACGATCGACGACGTGATCGCGTTCGACACCGCTAATGCCGATGCCGAAATGCCCTATTTCGCGCAGGAGATTTTCGAGATGGCGGCGAAGTCCAAGGGGACGGGCGAGCCGACCTATCAGGCGCAGCGCGACAAATCGTTCGGCCTCGCCAAAGCGGCGATCGACGGCATGCTCAAACAGGCTGACGCGACGATCCTGGTGCAGCCGACTTATGGCCCGGCCTGGTTGAGCGATCCGATCTATGGCGACCAGTATAACGGACCGAGTTCGTCCGAGCTGCCGGCGATTTCGGGCTATCCCAATCTGACCGTACCGATGGGACTGGTGCGAGGTCTGCCGACCGGACTGTCGTTCATCGGCCCGGCCTATAGCGATGGCAAGCTGCTCGAAGCCGGTTATGTCTATGAGCAAGCATCGAAGGCGCGGGTCGCGCCGTCCTATGCGCCGACGGCTGATGCGGGAGCCGGGGTGGAGGGTAAGCGCTAGCCCTGCCGCTCTTCGAGCAACTCCTCACGCACCTTGACCGCCAGCAGCGAGGTGCGGACCTCGACGATGAAGCTGACGAGCGCCGCGATCAATAGCAGCATCGCAAGCGTGAAGGTGAGGGCGACGATCGTCGCGATGCGCAGCCCAATCAGTTCGGCAACGAACAATTGCGCGACGACCAGACACGTCATCACTGCGCTCGATACTGCCAGGAACAGCCCGAAATTGATCACCCTGATGCGGCGGTCGAGGATCCGCAGTTCCGAGACATAGCGGTCGCGATCCGGACCGCTGGATAAAGGATGGAGCTTCTCGAGGTCGCGCACCCGGTCGACCACGCGCGCCATCCGGCCGACCAGCACGTTGAGCAAGGCGCCGATACCGGTCAGCATGAACACCGGCGACAGCGACAGCTGGATGGTCTGGGCGATCGTCGAGACGGTATTGGGCTGCATCGCGGGGCATCATGACGGGCTGACGGCGATTAGGGAAGCGATAGGAGTGTGCGATCGCCTGCACCAAAGGGTCGCGAGCCATGTCTTTTTCGCCAAAAACGGCTTGGTAACAGCTGACCGGTATAGCCGGCCGCCATGACCAAGCCGATGTTGCTCAGCGAATTCACCCGCCTGCCCCCCGCGATGCGCGCCACTGCGTTCGACGGACTGTCGGCGTTGATCGACGCGGTCGCGGAGCAAGCGGACGAGGGATACCGATTCCTCCGTTACCAATGGTTCGCCGCAGCGATTGCCGCTTATGGTGGTCGCGCGCGGACCTTGATCGTCGAACGCGACGGCTATCCGGTCATTGCGCTGCCGCTGGCCGGACTCGGACCCGAGGCCGCGAGGCTAGCCGCGATCCCCGGTTGCTATTGGCCGTTTCGCGGCTTCCCCGCTTGCGCCGACGCATCGGACGGCGCGTTCGACGTGCTGGTCGATCGACTGGGGCAAGAGGTCAACGGCCTGCGCATCGGGCCCTCCTATGATGGCGACCCTGCGGTTAGCGGGCTGATCACGGCGGCGAGGCGGCGACGCTGGGTCGTGCTCGACCGCTTCGTGGCCGATTCCTATCTGCTCGACATGGCCGCTGCGCAACGCCAGGGGGCGTGGCCGCGCGCATCGACGCTCAAGAAGAACCGCTTCCACGAAAAGCATCTGGCGGATCATGGCGCGCTCGACTGGCGTTTCCTGAGCGGCGGAGATCTCGCGGGAGGCGGATTCGACCAGCTTGCCACGGTCGAACAGAAGAGCTGGATCGCCGCGCGTACCGATGGCAGCGACGCCAAATTCACCAAGCGTGGCCATGGCGCGTTCTGGCGCCAGGCCGCCGCCGATCCGGTGATCGCCGAGATGATGTCGGCGGCGCTGTTGACGGTCGATGGGGTTCCGGCCGCCTTTTCGTTCGACCTCAATCTGGGCACGCTCAAATACGCCATCGCCAACAGCTATGATCCGGCCTTTGCCAAACATTCGCCGGGCAGGCTCCTCTATTATCGCAATCTCGTCCGGGCGCTGCAGCAGGGTATGACCAAGGTCGATTGGGGCGCGGGCGACAGCGGTTACAAGAGCACGATCGGCGCCGAACCGGGGCCGGTCATCCGCGACTGGTTATTGCTCCGGCCCGGTGCGCCATCGATGCTCGGCCGCGTGCTTCAGGGGATGTGGCGGCGGAGCGGACAGTCGCCGGATCAGTCGTCCAGGCCGACTGGCACCAACGACTAATCGCTCTCGTCGTTCGGTGACGACAGGCCGAGCGAGAAACCCTTCGCTTCGGCGGCATCGAGCGCGGCGCGCACAGCTTCGGCGATCGCCTTGCGCGTGACGCCAGAGCCGGCGTGCAGCTTCACGGTCAAGGTGTTCTTGTTGGCATTCGCGCTCATCGCCAACCGGCCGGTGGGGCCGCGCAGTTCGGCGGATTGTTCGGGCGGGGGGCTCGACGCGTCGTTCAGCTGCCGCAGCACTTCCGCTGCGGGGTAGGGCGCCAGACCGTCCGTACGGCGGGCCATTTGCGCGCGGGCGATCTGGATCGCGGTCGCCATGATCACCGGCCCGGCCGGCCCGTCGAGCTTCTGCGCTAGCGTATAGGCCGGCTTTAGATGGAGATCGCTCGGCGACCCGAACGCCGCGAGCAGCTGATCGGGCAGCGCCGATACCCGGATCATCTTGGACAGCCAGGATTTGGACAGCGCCAGCCGCTCCGCCATCCGGGTCAGATGGCCGTCATAATGATCGTGCAGCGCGGCCGCGTAATTGCGCGCGCGTTCGATGTCGGACACGTCCTTGCGCGCGCGGTTCTCCAGATCGGCAAGGCGGAAGGCGGCCTCGTCGTCGAGGATCTCGACCTGGATCAGGAAGCGCAGCGACGGCATACTGGTCGCACGCAGATACGACACCGCGAAATGGCGCCGCGTGCCGGCGATCACTTCATATTCGTACAGTGCGTCGTCGAACACCGGCCGCACGACCGCGGCGACCTTCTGCATCCCTTCGGTCGCGATCGACTGGATCAGGTCGCGGCAATTGTCGGGATTGAGGTCGTCATAGATGCGCGCATTGCCCGGCCAGATACGCACGCGTGCCGGGTCGACCAGGAATTGCATTGCTTCATACGCCCATTCGTCGCGGCGGCGGGGTGCGACTGGCGGTGGTGCTTCTGCCGACTGGGAGGGCATCGGTTCAGCGGGCGGTGCCGGGGGAACGGCCGCCGTCCCCTCCGCCTCAGCGCGGGCGCGGTTGAACAGGTTGGCAAAGCTGGGCTTGTCGCGACGCTCGGTCATTGCGCGCTACGATAGTCCGGGTTTGACGCCGCCGCCAGCGTTCCGGTCGGCCGGCGATTGTCAGACCCGTAAATAGCGGAAATACCAGATTTTAGAATATGCCACTCTGAGGCTTGGAATAATCTTTTGAATATGTGTGATAAAAATTAGGTCATCCCACGACTCTGCGGCTTGGGAAGTGGCTTAGCAATCACGTAGCAATCACGCTCGAGAGTAAACTGGGGTAATCGTGTACCGCCACGCACGCCCTACGAATACCGCTCCCCAAGCCATGTCACTTTCGCCAAAAGGGCCTAAGTGGCAACGGCAGATATTGGGCCGACTGCGGACTGGCAGCTTTTTGGCCCAGTGTTCCGCGAAAGCGGACATCACGAACGTGAACTATCGGATGACTGGAGTCGGGCCGTAGGCCGGCTCGCCGTCCTGACGGTCAATCGAATAAAGCGGACAACTGTGTCCCTAAGGCCCGCTGCGTCAACCGGCGTGCGCCGGTACCGCGGAGGCCGATGCCGGAGCGACTGCCGTCGGCGTCGTTGCCGGGGGCGAGCCGGCGGTTGTCGCGGGCCGCGCTCCGGTTCCGGCCGATGGCTGCTGCGCCCCTGCGACTGGCTGCGCCCCTGCGACTGGCTGCGCCCCTGCGACCGGCTGCGCCCCCGCCACCGGCTGCGCCCCCGCTACCGGCTGCGCCCCCGCTACCGGCTGCGCCCCTGTCACCGGCTGCGCCCCCGCTACCGGCGCCGAATGCCCAGGTGTCACGGGAGTTCCGGCAGCAGCGGCTCCGGTCGGCGTCGTTCGGCCCGAAGCCGGCTGCGCTGGCGCAGAAACAGGCACGGGCGTCGACGGTGCGGACGGCGGGCGTAGGCCGGCATCCAGTCGCGCGGCGCGAGCCGCTTCGTCGGCCGATTCCGCCGTCTGCCGCGCCGTGCGGTCGCTGGCGATCCGCGCCGCCTCAGCATCGGGGTTGATCGTATTGACGCGGATTCGCTCCACATCCTGGACGCCGGCCAGCCGAGTGAGCGGAACGTAATCGGTGCGGAACACCAGCTCGACCCCGCTGCTCAGATTGACGTCCGTATGCATGTTCTCGGTGGTCTGGGTGCGATCGGTCGTGACGTAACCGATCGTGTTCTGGACCTTGGCCTCCGCGCCCCAGGGCCCGAATTTGGCATTGACGCTGGCGTTGGTCGTATTGTGCAGGTCGAATTGCGAGCCGCGGTCGTTGGTTGCCGCGCTGGTCGCATCGATGTGGAAGTTCATCGCAGCATTGAGCCGCCCGCTTTCGATGACGATGCGCTGAAGGCCCATCTGGATCATCGTCGCGAGCAATTGCTGGCGGTTGCGCGCCAGTGTCTGCTGGACGAACGGCACGAGCGTTTCGGGGTTCGATCCGGGCGGCACCGGATCGCCTGGCGCGATGCCCAGGGTGCTCCGCAGGATCGCCTCGGATGGCGGCTGCGCTCCCGATTTGAGCGCAAGCCGGGTGGAGGCGGCGCGCTCGGCCTCGATCTCCGCCTGGCGCTCGCGCCGTTCGTCGGGGCTGAGGCCACTCAGATCCTCGGGCAGGCTGTCGCTGTCGTCGCCTCCCTGCACTTCGTACGAGGCGGGGAAATGCTCGGCGAGCCATTGCCGCGCGCCGCCCACCCCGACATTGCTGTCGGCAAATCCCTCGGTGGTCTGCGCGACATTGCGAATCAGCTCTACAAACGCGGTGAGCTGCTGCTGGTTCGAATCGTTCATCGCCTTGAACACGCCGCTGATCAGCTCGGTCACGAAGCGCGGGAACGACACCGCGTTGAGCACCGCCTGGGTCGTGCCGGCGACGCGGTCGACAGCGACGCCCGAAAATTCTGAACCCGCATTCTGCGCCAGCGCGAGCACTGGGCGCGGACGCCGGGCGGCTTGCAGATCGTCATGGTCGAGCGCGGCCGATCCGATCTTGACCAGTCCGCGCGCGAGATCGCGCCGCGTCGCCTGGTCGAGCGCGTTGAACCCCTGCTGTGTCGACAGCAGGGCGCGGACATTATGGCGGACATCATCGCGTGCGCCAGGTCGGCCCGGCCGCGGGACGGGCACCGGCGCCAAAAAGGCAGCCGACGCCATGTCAGCCGCCCAGCGCGGCCCAGGACGAACTTGCAGGCGGCGGCGGTGGCGGCGCGATCGTCGTAGCGGCGGGCGCGGCGTCCGAGGCGACGCTTTCGCCGATGCTGAGCGTCGCCTCGATCCAGTCGGCCGCCGCGCCTACCACGGCATCGCCGATAGCCACCAACGGCCCGGCTCCCGAAACCCGATCGGCAATGTCGGCAAGCCAGGCGATCACCGTCATCCCGGCCTTGCCGCGATGGACATAGGGGCTTGGCTGAACCGGCTGCCGGTGGGCGGCGCGGGCAATGCCCGTCACTACGTCCCACACGTCGCGCGCGCCGAAGGCATGGCGCAGGTCCGGATGGCCGACGATGGCGAAGGCGTCCTTGAGCATCTGGACGATCTCGCCCGCCATGAACGCGGTGATCCCGCCGCTCGCCTGGGCGAGGTTCTGGACCAGCGCTCGCGCCGCGGCGCGCACCCTCGCCTGTTGCGCGCTGCCGCCATAGGGATCGCCCGCCGACAATTCGTCGAGCTTGTAGAGGGACTCGCACAATTCCAGCATGCGGTCCTCGAATTGGAAATTGCGGTCGGCGTCTGCCGCGACAGGACCGGCCGAGGTACCAAACAGGCGCGAGAAGAAGGCACCGCGTTCGGCCGCGCTGACGCGCTCGTTGCGGTGGCGCCACCACGTCGCGACCAATTTTTCCGCGCCACCAAGGTCCAGCGTCGTGGCGCCGGTCGCAGACAGGCCTGCGAGCGTTTCCACCGCGGGGATGATCCCGGCGGGTTCGAGATCGGCGGCAAGGTAGAGCGAGGCCAATGCGCGCAATTGCGCCTTGTCGACGCGATCGGTCGCGGCGTCGGGAATGTCGATATCGCCAAGCTGATCGAGCGCGAAGGCGAGGCCCGGCGCGGTCGCGCGTGCCACCAGCCGCTCGCCAGTCGACAACGCCGCGCAGAGCTGTGCGTCGGCGATCGGAGCGATGGCGGACATGCCCATGGCTCAGGACGTCCCCGCGGCGGACGTGGTGGCGGCTTTCGCGTTGGGATTGTAAGGCGTCGAATTACCCTGGATCACCGACATCATCTCGGGCGTCGCCATCTTGTCGAGCGGCAGATAGTCGCTCTTGAAATTGACCCGCACCTCGCCCGACAGCTTGGCCTTGACCTCGGCCTTGGACTCGCTGGTCTCATCGAGTGCGGAGCCGACCGTCGCGACATGTTCCTGCGTCGCCTCGAACGCCGCGCTGGCGCTGTAGGGCGTGTACCAGCTGCCATATTCGGCCTTCATGCTTTCCTTGTATTTCTGGGCCGAGCGGTCGTTCATCGACGCGGTGTAATGGCGGTTGGCGGTGTCGCTAGCGCGCATGTCGAAAATGACCTTGGCGTTGATCGACCCGTCGGTGATGACGATACGGTTGATCCCCAGCATGACCATCGACGACAGCAATTGCTGGCGCTGCTTCGCCATCTGCAGCCGCGCGGCGGTGACCAGCCGCAATTCGGCATTGGCGTCGCTCAGGTCGGTGACCGGCGGATTGACGTTCATGTCGCGGCTGATCTCGGCTAGGCGAACCTCCGCATTCTCGCCTGTTGCCGCGAGCCGCGGCGGCGGCTGGGCGGCCGTGTCGCCGTCGGCGAAACTGTCGGCATTGCTGCTGGTGCCGACCGACAAGGTATCGGGATAGGCGTCGGCGAGATAGTCGCGGCCCGAGGCCTCGCCGATATTGTCGCGCATGAACTGGTCGGTGGTCTTGGCGACATTGGCGATCAGTTCGCCATAAGCTCGCATCTGTTCGATCGAGCTTTCGACGATCGCCTGAAAGACGTTCTTGATCAGCCCGCCGACGAACTTGGGAAAGTCGACCTTCTGAACCATCTGGCCGAATTGCTCGACGCCCTGCTGCGTCGCGCCTGCGACGAAATCCTTGCCGGCAAAACCCGGGCTTTGCGACAGCGCCTTCTTTGTGTCCTCGACCGGGTCGGCCAGCGCGCCGGCGATCGGCGCGGCGGATGTCGCCGCGACCGGCGCTATCTCGCCGCGTGCCTCGCGCTCGGCGATTTCCGAGCGAACGCCGTTGGGATCGGCGATGTACGACAGCACGCGCACGGTATCGGCGGCGATCTTCTTGCGTTCATGGTCGGGCAGATCGAGAAAAGAGGGGATGGCGGTCAGCAGCCGCCGCACTTCCGGGCGCGTGGCGTCGAACGCTTCCGCGCTGGTCGGCGGGAGGCCGCCCTGGGAAGGCGACGAGCGCGGTGGCGGGGCGACGAGCATCGCGACCCCCTCAAGCCGCCGGAGCCGGGGCCGGCGCCGCCGGGGCTGCTTTGGGGCTCGGCACGACATTGGGGTCGGCCGGGGTGGCATTGCCCTGGATCGCGGCGATCATCTGCGGCGTCGCCATCTTGTCGAGTGGCAAATAGTCGCTCTTGAAATTGACGTCGACCGCGCCGGACAGCTGGATCTTGGTCTGGAGCGCGGCGGTCGATGCTTCCGACGCCGCGGTCTGCGCGGTGATGATCGGCTTGTTCTCGTACTGATATTCGCCCTTGGCGTAATAATCCGCGCTGTAATCGGTATTGCCGTCGCTGCGGCTATAGTCGCGCTTGCCGCCGCTGTCATACTTGCCCGAACCCGACGAGGTCTGCTGGACGTTGCCATATCGGTCGCGCGCCATGTCGACGGCGCTCGCGGTGCGGCGTTTCGACATCGTGTCGTTGGCGCGCACGTCGTAGATGATCTTCGCCGAGATCTTGCCGTCGGTGACGACGATGCGATTGATCCCCATCAGCACGATGCTGGCCATCAATTGCTGTCGCTGGCGCGCGAGCTGCATCCGGCTGTTCTCGATCAGCGCCTTTTCGACATTGGCATCGGACAGGTCGAGGCTCTTGAGCGCCCCATTCTCGAACTGGAGCTTGTTGTTGACCTGCTTGAGCGCGTCGCCTTCGTCGACACCCTCGCGCAACTCGAGCTTCGGACCCGCAGGCTGGTCGCCCCAATCGTCGTCGCTCTGACCGATCTGGAACAGATCGGGGAACTGGTCGACCATATTGTCGCGTCCCTGATTGTCCGAGACATTG
Source organism: Sphingomonas sp. P4_D12 (assembly GCF_056401895.1). Lineage (NCBI taxonomy): Bacteria > Pseudomonadati > Pseudomonadota > Alphaproteobacteria > Sphingomonadales > Sphingomonadaceae > Sphingomonas > Sphingomonas sp. P4_D12. The sequence goes on from NZ_JBFUIL010000002.1 coordinate 90,455, forward strand.
TCGTCCATGAACTGGTGGAGCGACTTGGCGACGGAGGCGATCATCTCCTGATACGCCTGCATCTGCTCGATCGAGCTCTTGGTGATCGACTGGAAGACGCCGCTGATCAGCGCCGAGACGAACGACGGAAACTGGACCTGGTTGAGCAGTAACCCGGCGGTGTTAGCGGCGGCGGTCGCCGCGTCCGCCTTGAACTCGTCCTTGCCGATCGCATCGACCGCGGCGTTGCGTTCCTGCCAGCTCGCTTCCGCCGCCGACTTGTCGTCGCCCTCGGCCAGCGCCTGCGCCGCCGGCTGGCCGATCCCGCCGGGGATGCGGTTGCCCTGGATGCCTTCGGGCCGCGCCAGATAGTCGGCGATCAACGCGGTGTTGCGCGCGATGTCCTGCTGGTCACCGGGCGACATCCGGCGAAATGCATCCGATTGGGTGAGCAACTGCGCGACGCTCTGCCGCACGTGCGGATCGGGCGTCGGCCCTGCGGGCCGGCTGGGCGGCGGCGAAGCGATCGATTGAGCGGCGGCATACATGGCGAACCTCGCGGGGAAAGCGTCTTTCGGGTCAGGCGGCGGCTTGGAGCGCCTCGGGCGGCAACTCGAACTCGACCGGGCGCAGGTAGAGACTGACGCGCGGTGGCGCGGTCGCATCGGTGCGCAGGCTGACGATCGAGAAGCGACCCGGCCAATGCTCGTCCTCGGGCGTGAACGCGCCCATCCAACGTTCGAGCGCCGCAAGCCCGCGCGGACGCTCGGCCAATCCCATCGTGAGCAGGCTGAGGAAGCTGGGCGGCACGTCGGGAATCGCCGAGAGCAGGACGTAAATCTCGAAATCGGGGCCGTTTGGCCCTTCGCCGAACGCCAGCAGCGCGCCGTGCGCGGGCAACTCGAAACGCCCACCCAGCACCAGCCCGAGCATCTGCATGATGCCCGGCAGGCGATGCCCGATGCCGAGCACGTCCATCACCGGCTGGAGGTCGGCAAGCCGCAACGGTTCGGTGCAGGCGAAGGTCAGCCGTTGCCCGCCCATATCGCGCTGCGCCGCCATCGTCGTGAACAAGGGTTTGAGCCCCGGCACCAATTGCAGTGCGGCCTGGACGATGCGGCCGAGCGTGACCGGCATGTCGTCGATCAACCCGCGCCCGCCGGGCAACTCGTAATAGATTTTCGACGCATAGAGGCCGTCACGATCGAAGCTCGACCCGAAGAAGGCTCCGTAATCCATGTTGCCGCCGGGCCGCGCAAAACCGCGATACGGCTCGCTCGCCTGGTCGAACCAGCGCAATGCGTCTCGCCCCATGAAACTGCCGACCAGTCGCCGCATCTCGCGGGTCGATTCGTCGCGCCGGTCGATCGACGATGCCTGGGGCGGCAATGGTTCGATCGTGAAGCGCAGTTTGCCCGGTTGGGTTTCCGAAAAGCTCGGCTCGAATGGCGCCGCCATCGGCATCAGCGCATTGTCGCGATAGCGCGGATCGTCGGCGGGATAGGCGAAGGTCCGCATGAACAGGTCGCGCGACGGCGCGAACGGATCGGCGGTGCCGAGCGCGCGCGCCGCGCTCTTGAGCCGGTGTTCGACCCTCTGCACCAGCGGCGCGTCTCGTGAAGGAAATGGCATTGTCTGTTCCTCAAGTGTTCGAGGGTGGACGACCGCCCGAGGTCAATTCGGGCGGTAGCCATGGCCGTTGGCGTAAGCGGGGTGCGCCGGCGTTCCGCGCCCCAGCCCGACCCCGAGGTCGCCGATCCCGTCGAGCATGTCGCGGGCCATGGCGGGGATCTGGATCGGCTTGGAGGTCATTTGCGGTGCCTCGCGCGGCTGCGACAATTCCTCGATCTGGCTGTCGGTCGTCGCGGTATCGGCGAGCCACAGCTCGCAGGCGTTGACGAGGTCGTAGTCGGTCGGATCGATCGTCGAGCGATGCGTCGCGGCGACATCCGGGTTGCGCACCTGATCGATGTCGATGATGGGGCCGGTCGCCGCGTTGACCCGCACCACGTTATTGGCGAGCCAGGCCGTGATGATCGTCCCGCACGTCGCCAGCGTCCGATAGCGCGAGCTGGTTTTGGCCCCGCCAAGCTCGTAGGTCGCGACCTGGTCGACCACCTGCCACATGTCCTTGGCGCCGTATGAGCCCAGGATCTCGGGATCCTGCAGCAGGCCGATCATGAACTTGACCTGCGACTGGATCTCGCGCGCGGCATAATGCGCCATGCCGTATCCGTGGAGCGACAGGTTGCCGGCGAGATCGCGAGCAGCCTTGCGCACCTGCTGGTGGCTGATCGGGCTGGGCGTCGCCGAACGCAGCAACTGATCGACTTCGCTCTGGCGGATGAACGACGAGACCGATGAGACGAAGCGGATCCACAGATCGTTGAATTCGCGATTGACCATCCCGCCGGGATCGCCGCCCGGGATACCGAGCGTGATCGCAGCAAAGTTCTTGCGCTCCTGTTCGGACATCCGGTTGGGCGCCTCGCGCCAATATCGGTAGAGCATCTTGCCGGCATTGCCCGGGCCGATCGGCAGCATGCCGTGCTGGAATTGCTCGACGATGCGGTCGACGACCTGGAACACTTTCAACTCCTCGAACATCGCCGAGACGATCATCGGACCCATCACGCGGACGTTTTCCGCGACGATGGTCTGGTCGGCGAGATCCTCGAGATCGGGCAAGTCGATGCCGAGATCGGCGATGCTGTCCTCGCCGCCGATATTCTGGACCTGATCGAGCACTTCGTTGACGCGGCGCCGCAATTGCGGCTCGGTGACAGTCACCTTGCGCTGGGCAAGCCCTCGCAACACTGCGGCATATTCCTGCGTGCTGATCCCCGGCGCATCGCCGCCGCGTCCGTCGGGGTCACCTTCGCGCGCCAGCAGCACGAGAACGCGGTCGGCAAGCTCGCCATAGCTCCGCGCCTCGCCCACTGCAGCGAAGAATTGCCGCGTGAAGGTGTCCATCAGCGGATGATTGACGTTTGGATAGATCGTCAGGCCGTTGCCTTTTCCACCGGCGACGATGGTCATTCCCGTCTTGTTGGTATGCTGCGGGACCAACATGACCGGCGGCGCGGTCGCGCCGTCGAGCGCGAGGATACCCATCGTCAGCGCGACGATCGAGTAAGGCTGATTCTCTTCCACGTCGAACAGCAACTTGCCGCCGTCGACTTCGGTGCGCAGCTCGGGGCTGATCAGAGATTGCGTGTTGAGCAAGGTGCGCGCAGCGACGAACAGCGGATCGCATACCTCATCCATCTTGCTGTTGTTGCGCTGGCTCTTGGCGATCTCGTCGAGGATCTTTTCCGACAGCTCCTTCTCGGCCTGTTCGGCGGTGCTGAGCGCGCGGCCCTTCTTCTCGATCGCGACGAGGCGTGCGACCGTATTGACGTGGCGATCGTGCGCGATCCGCTCGCGGTCGGCAAGGTCGCGGAACCGGGTTTCGGGATTGATCGTGTTCATCTTGGTGTCTCCTTGAATTCGTTCGGGATTGGCTGGTCAGCGTGGGGATGTCGGATCAGCCGTCATCGGCGCCTCCATCGTCATCCCCGTCGCTCGGCTGGCCGAGCGCGCGGTCGAGATCCTGGTCGAGTGCGGCAAGCGCTGCCGCGGCGTCGAGAATGCCGGCGCCGCAGCCGTTGACACCGCTCGCGGCGAAGGGCTGCGCGGTACGCATCAGGATGTTGCGCACCGTCTCGGCATCGATCGGCCGGGCGCGGCGATGGCTGCGCGCGACGAGCAGGGCCGCGGCACCGGCCGCGAACGGTGCGGCGAAACTGGTGCCGGTGGCATATTGATAGCCGTCGATCGCGGTGGTCAGCACGCGCTCGCCCGGCGCGCACAAGGCGACATGGTCGCCGCGCGTCGAAAAGGCGGTTGGGCGGCGATCCGCCCCGACCGCGCCGATCGCGATCACGTCGGGATAAGCGGCGGGCCAATAGATCGTCTCGCGCCCGTTATTGCCGCTCGCCGCGATCAGGATGCAGCCACGCGCGATGGCATAAGCGACGGTGTCGGCGTGCGGTTTCGGGCTGTGCGGTGCCAGCGCGGAATCGTCAGTCCCGAAGCTCATGTTGATGACCTTGGCGCCGAGATCGACCGCGAGCTTCATCGCCATGTCGAGGTCGCTGATCGCGCCCAGCCCGACCGCATTGTTCTTGCCCGGCAACCGCGCCGCGGCCAGCGCGCGCATCGGGATGATCCGGCACGCCCCGCCCAAACCGCGCGGCATCCGCAGGCCCTCACCCGCGATGATCCCGGCGCAGCCCATGCCGTGGCCGACGAAGCGATCCTCGGGATTGCCGTCGCTGCGGCGATGATCGCCGAGCAGTTGCACGCCCGGCGCGACGTCCGCGCTTTCGAGCCGCACCGTGTCGAACCCGGCGCGGAAGGTGTGGGGGAATTCGGGATGCTTCTCGACCCCGCTGTCGACCAGTCCGACCACGATGCCGTCGTCGCCCGGTTCGATCGCATGCGCCTCGGCCAGGCGCACCATCTCGCGCGGCGCCCAGCCATCGTCATTGTCGGGCGCGGCGAGCGCGTGGGCGGCGTCGAACGGAGTCACCGCGACGTAATTGGGCGTGGCGCTTTCGACCATCGGCAGTTGCGCGAGCGTCTGGCAGAGTTGGCCGACCGGCGTGCCGGTGGGGACGCGCAGCATCAGCGTCCGCGCCATCCCGGTCTGCTGCTCGATCGCGTCATAACCGAGATGACCATGCCCGGCGCCATGCGCACCCACAGCGGAGAAGATTCGCGCGGCGCGGAACCCGCCCGTTCGTTCGCGGATGATGCGGTCGATCGCACCGCCGTCGATCGAGGTCGCGGCGGCGAGTGCCCCGCGCGCTATGTCGCGCACCGTGGGGACGTGCGCGGGCGCTTCCCCGAGCGCGAGCTTGAGCATCAAGCTGGTCGGCAGACTGTATTGCCGTTCGCCTGGCGAGGCCCAGGGCGTGCCGAGTGCGCGGATCGTCATTGCCGCGTCTCCATCGGTTCGGGGATGGCGGCGATACCGATCGGCGCCAGGACGGGCTTGGGCGCGGTGTCGGCCGGACGGCGGACCGGCGCGAACGCGCTGAGGTCGAAACTCATCGCGGTCGACAGCGCCGGTTCGGGCGCGATCGCGAGTTCGCCAGCCCATTGGTCATGGCTCGGTGCGAGGAGCAACTCGTTCGACGCGGATTTCAGGATCGACACCGGCTTGTCGCCGATCCGGACGTGCGGGAACAGATTACCGCGGATGAGGTTGCGCCCGGTGACCCGGATCATCGGTGGCGCTTCGGGATCGGCACCCGGCGCCGGACGCACCGGCTCGACGCGCTGGACCAGAGGTTCGGACGAACGGTCAAGCGCCTTGCGCAGCCGGTCGATCGACAGGTTGGTGACGCGGCCGATGGTGTGGACCGACCCCTTTTCCTCGGCGCGCTGGAGTTGCTTGACGGTCCGCACGCCCGCCCATTCGAGCCGCTTGCGTTCGTCGCTGGTCAGCTCGTCGCCGAGTTCGTCGAGCGGCTGGTCGTCGGGATCGTCCGACATCGCGACCGCATTCTCCTCGATCGCCGGACGCGTGATCGCGGTGAACACCAGGTGGAACATGCTGGTGTCGGTTTCACCCGGGCCGGCGGGGCGAATGCGGATCTCGCTGTCGGTGAACTCGACATGCGCGCGCAGATCGAGGTTGATGTCCTTGATCGCGAAGGTCAGCGGCAGGTTGAGGTTGCGCGCCTTGATCGCCATCGCCGACTGGGCGTTGTCGAGCTGGCTCTGCACCGCCTGGATGAAGTCTTCGAGCCGGAGCGTCGCGGTGCCGTTCATGACGCGCCTCCGTCGGCCGGTACCGCGTGCCACGTCACCGCGAGCCGAGCGGGCTCGGGATCGAAGGCGGTGCGCGTGACGAACAACGGGACGTCGCCGATTACGTCGGTACCCGTGGCCGACGTCACCAACCGCACGTCGATCGGCAACGTCATTTCGAGCGATCGCGCGCGGACGGCACCGCCACCGCCCATCAGGTGCGCGGCATCGGCGAGATCGCCGAGCAATTCACCGAGCGGTCGGCGGCCGTTCATGCCTGCGCTCCGGCGGGCGCGGGCGCGGGGGCCGGCGCGACAACGGGGGTGGGCGCGGGCGTCGGCGGAGCGGGCAAGGCAGCGGCCGGTGCCGGGGCGGGGGCGGCCACCGCGGCCGCGGGCTTCGGCGCCGCCTGGCGGCTGTGGCGTTCGAGCAAGGTCCGCTGCGCCTCATCGAGGAAGCGATCGAGCGGCAGTGTTTCCGACGCGAAGTTGATCTTCACGTCGCCGAACAATTCGGCCTTGAGCTCGCTGTCGGACTGCGCGTTGACGCCGACCGTCGAGACCTTCGTGATCGCGCCTTCGCTCCCACGCGCTCCCCAGGTGGTACCGCCGGTGCCGGGGTCGTTCGACGTGGCATATTGGACCGCGGCATTGTCGGTCGCCGCAGCGCGAAAGCGTAGCCGCGCGCCGATCGAACCGTCCTTGATGACGACGCGCTGCATGCCGAGCAGCACCATCGTCGACAGGGTCGACAGGCGCTGCTGCGCGACGCGCTCGCGCGCCTTGGGCAGGATGTTGTTCTCGAGCGTGTCGGTCGAGAATTCGTTGCCGTCCTCCCCGAAGTCGGCGAGCCAGCTCGGTTCGGCAGCGTCGTCGCCGCTGTCGTCGCTGCTGCCATTGCTGGTGGGCTTGGTGAGCGGCGCCAGCGTATAGTCGCCGCCATTCTGCACCAGGGTCACGTCGCGCGGATATTGCTCGACCAGCCAGGCGCGTGCCTGCCCCTGGGTGACGTTTTCCTGGGTGAATTGGTCGAGCGGCTTGGAAACCGCGCTGACGAGGTCGGCAAAGGCCTCCATCTGCTTGATCGAGCTGTCGACGATCGCATCGAATGTGCCGTGCACCAGCGACGCGACGAAGGCCGGGAAATCGATCTCGTCGGACAAGGCGCCGGCGCGCCGCCCGAGCGCATCGGTCGCCTTTTCCTTGGGCGCGGTCGATCCGCCGGTCGTCGTTGTGTCCGACGCCGGCAGCACGCCGTCGGTCGATTCTTCGCCCGCCGGGGCGCTCGGATCGGCGATCTCGCGCCCGAAAGCGTCGCGCGCCAGCGCCATCGCCGGAGCGATGCTGCCGCGCGCCGGCGGCGGAGGAGGGATGAGGCGAGCCATCAGCCGTTATCCGCGCGCCGGGCTCAGGCCGGCTGCAATTGCTGTTGCGGGACCGGAGCGGGAGCTGGCGTTGGGGCGGGCGCGGGGCGCGCGACCGGATCGGCCGGCGCGTGATCGGCGCCGTGCCGCGTCTGCTGGCGGCCATCGCCCGACAGCGTCACCTCGGTGACCGCGACCTGATCCTCCTCGCCCGCGCGGCTGAAGGTGGTGGTCACCCGCACCTTCAACCCGACCCGCTCGGGAGTCGAGCCGTTTCGGCAGATGTCGGCGCGCACCGTGGCGCTCCAGCCGTCGAGCACCTGGCCCTCGGTCGGGGTGATGGCGATATCGCCGACCGCGCCGCCCTGGAATTTCCAGTCGATCGCGACGCCCGCCTGGGTGCGCCCGCTCGGCCCCTCGATATAGGGCCAGTCGTCGAGCACCACGCGTTCGCCCGGCATTGCCGGCGCGCCTGCCCCACCCGCCAGAGCGTTCTCTGGCAGGACCATGCCGGCAAGTTGGGCGAGGTCGTAATTACGCCCGTTCTTGCTGCTGGTTTGGCGCGTCAGGGCGATGCCGACGCCGAACCCGTCATCGCCGGCCGCGGGATCGGCCAGAGCGTGTGTCCGGGCCACCACGCGGCGCGGCGGAGTGGCGCCCAGCGAGAAGGCATAGCCCGCCCCCGTCGCGCTGCCGCGGTTGATCGTGTGGCCGAACGTTCCGCCGGAATGAAGCAACTGGATCCGGTCGATATTGCCCGCCGCCTCGAACTCGGTGGTGAAGGCGTCATAGGTCATGATGTACTGGCTGCCGGTCTGGTGCGTGTCGGCATAATTGCCCGGCGCGCCGGGCGAGCCGACCACGCGGTCCCAGGGATCGGTGATGCGGACGTAATAGGCGCCGTCCTTGCGATACATGCCGGTAACGACGATCGCGTGGATGCCGGGGACGTCGGCGGTGACCCAGATCGGCCCGTTCGCCTCGATCACGCCGCGGAATCCCTCGGGCGTGTAACAGGCATTGGGTTCGACCGTCAGGCCGATCGCATTGGCGAAGGCGCGCTTGTCGCCGGGCGCGAGGCCGCTGGTCAGCGAACTGGTGAGGTTGTGGCATTGCGCGATCAGCTCGGGCGAGACGCTCTGGCGGTCGCGCCAGCCGATCACCATCGCCGCGGCGGTCGCCCAGCAGCTGTTGTCGGTCGGTTGCGGGATCGGATAGACCTCGTCCCAATTGATCGACCAATCGTCGGCATCGAGCGCGCGGACACTGCCATAGCTTTGCGCGGCGGCCGGGTCGGGCAACGCGAAGCCAAAAGCACGCAAGCCGGCGCAGACCGTCGCGAAATTGCCCGGCAGTGCCCGGCTGGGGTCGGCGGCATAAGTGTCGAGGCCGGCCTTGCCGGCGGGCGTGCCGCCCGGGGCCGCTTCGTTCGCCGCCATCAGCAGCGCGAGGTCGCGCGCATTGCTCGCGGTGGCGAGCTGAGCAAGCTGGGCCGAGACGCCCGAGCCGATGGCCGCGTCGTCGAGCGCCCCGCTCTGGTCGGAGGCGCTGTGCGGGAAGACGATGAAACTGACCGGAAAATTGTTGTTGAACCGACTGCCGCGGCCGCTGCCGCCGAGATTGGTGCCGACTTTCTGCGAGCCTTCGCCCAGCGCCGAGCTCTGCGCCCCGCCCGAATCGACGAAGTAGAACGGGCTCTGCAGCGCCTGGTCGTGGCGAATGGCGAGGCCGAAATCGCCGAGCGCCATGCCTTGGTCGCGAAGCTTGCCCGACAGCGCACCATAAGGGACGCGCGAAGCGTCGAAATAGCGCCGCTGGGCGTAGGCCGGTTGCGACGCGTCGGCCGCGCGCGCCGTCTGCGAGACGTAATAGCCCGGCGACGGGTCGCCGTTCTTCGCTTGCTGAATGACCGGATAGCGGCCCTTCTTCTCGCGCTCTGGGCGCTGGTCGAGCAACGCGTTGCCGTTCACCACCTGGGGATCGGACGGCGTCATCGCGACCACGCCGACCCAGCGGCCGTCGTCGCTGACCGCATTGGCGAGATTGTCGTCGCCGGTGTCGTCGGGGTGATAGGCGGTCGGCGAGCCGTCGAAATCGACATTGGGATGGCCGAAGAAGACGAACGCGACTGGTTGATCGGGCGCGTTGTCCCACGCCACCGAGGTCAGCTTCACATGCTTGTAGTCGACCGTGTGCCAATGGCCGGGCACGTCGGCGAATACCAATGACGACCCCGCCATCGCGTGCGACAGCCGGGCGGGGCGCCGCGACGCACGCGCCGCCACCCGTCGCGCGGCCGCACCGAGCGACTGCGCCGCCGCCGATGGCAGCGCCTGGATCGGGATCCAGCTGGTGCTGATATCCTGATCGGTCGGCGCCATAAGCGAGTCCGGCCCCTTGCCGTTCGCCACCGGGTCATAGGAATAGACCAACTGGCGATTGATATAGAGTTCATGCGCCGGGAAGCCGTCATGGTCGCCGACGATCATCGCTTCGGGGCCGTTGGCGCCTTGCTTGAGATAGATGGCGACGTCGGAATCGATGTCGGGCGAGGTGATCAGCGGCAGCGCGCCGGCCATTTCGATCGACACGACCGAACTCTGGCTGGTCATCGCCAGGATGCTGCGGCTGGTGCTCGATGCGCCCTGATAGATGCGAAGGTTCGAATCGCTCACCGCCAGCCGTGCCCGGCGCGACGGGCCGGGGCCACCGGCGACCTTGTCCATCCACCAATCGGGCTTGCCGTCGACATGATAGGTGTAAGTCGAATCGTAGGCGGTCGATTCGCCCCAGTGCCGGTCGACCGTGCGCAGGTCGCTGATGCCGCTGTCGGCTCCCAGGGTCAGCGTCGCGGTGATCTCGGCGCGGCTGGTACCCTGGTCGTAGCTGAAGCTGCGATTGTCGCCGCCGAAATCCTCGCCACCGATCAGGTGGCTGCCAAGGTCGTAGTCCGACAGCGGCCCCTTGATCAGCGGCGACGGGATGAAGGCGCGATATTTGATCTCGATCGTGTTGCCGCCCCCGTCGAGCGCATGCGCGACGCCGAGCGACTGGCCGGTCGGCTGCGGTTGCGGCGCGCAGAAGCGGTTGCTGACCAGATTCATGAAATGATCCCAGTCCCAGGCGCCGTCGGGGCACGAGCCATGGCTGGTGTTGGGATCGGCTTCGCGATGGCCGATGATCGTCGTGCGGTCGGGCGTCAGCCCGTATTTGTCGCACAGATAGGTGACGAGTGCCGCGGACTCGCAATATTGCGTGTCGGTCGGCGGGGTATAGGGATAGCATTGCTGGCCGCCGCCCGGCTTGGGGTAGCAGGCGCCGCCTTGCTTGATCGCGACATGCTCGATGCCGATGCTACGGCGGTTGGCGCCTTTCGCGTGCCAGGCCGTGTCGGCCTCGTTGACGAACTGGACGATCTCGCCGTCCTGCCCGACCAGATAATGCGCGCTGGCCTGGGCGCCTGCCGCGGTGAAGGTGTTGACCGTGCTCGATGTGGTCGGCGCATCGGTAATGTGGATAACGATACGGTCGATCGTCGTGCCGTTGCGCCCCGCGGTGAAGGCCGGCGATGGCGCGATACGCGAGACACGGCTGTAATCGGCGGTGGTCAGCGCCAGCGCGCTCGCCTGTGCCACCGGTGGTGAAGCGGAATCGTCGCTGTAGGGCGCGGCATCGATTCCCATATTCTCCGGATCGACGTCGAACGCTCGGCCGAAGGCGAGGCCCGCCGCGGTTGCCGCGGGCGCCGTCGCCGTCGCCGGAGCGGGCGCGATCGCACCCGGCGTGGGTGGGGTCGCGGTTGTCGGCGCCGCGACCGGGCCCTGGTCGACGGCCTTGAGCGGGGGCAGCGGCCCAAAACCATCGTCATAAGGCACATCCGGATGCGCCGGCGGAGCAGTGGTTGGCGATGAAGTGCCACTATTCCCGACCGGCGCAGGTTGTCCCGCCGCGGGAGCGGGCGAGGCCGGCGTCGTGCCTGGCTGGGCGCGGTCGCCAACCCATTCCGCGACCGAAGCGGGCCCGGCGACATAGGCTCCGCTGACGCGCGTCGGGAACATCCGGACGCGGCGCAACGCCCGGTCACTCAGCTCGCCGAGCGAGATGTACGGGCTCGATGCCGTGGGCATCGCGTCGACCATCCAATCAGTCGCGGTTGGCGGCGTCGCCGTGGCGAGTCCGAACCACAATTTGTCGGCAGAAATGAACCGCGCCAGCACTTCGGGCGGCACGACATAGACCGCTTCGCCACGCGGCACCGAAAGCATCCCGTGCTCACGGCTGGTGTAGAAAGTGGATGGCGTCCGCCCCTCCTTCCTGACGAATAACCCGGGGTCGGTCGCCAGCACGACTTCGGCGACGCGCGGCGGGCTGTCGGTCCAGATGGTGAAGCTGAGCATCGGGAAGCGGTCGGTCACCTTCAGGCTTCTGGGGCGGAGTTGCGCTGCCATGATTCTACCTCTCGTCACGATGGGGATGCGCGCTGCCGTCGGCGGCGGTGCGCTTGCGGCGGGCGTTGATCGCGCGCCGTTCGAATTCCTGAGGGTTGATGATCGACAAGTCGCCGTCGAGCTCGGCAATGTCGGGGATGTCGTGGTGCGCGCGTTCGAACTGCGCGATCGACTGGTTGAGCAAGGTAGCCAGTAACTTGGCGTGAACCGGGCTGACGGCGATCCGGCTCATCAGCTGAATGTCGCCCGATTGCGGCTCGACCTGGCCGGCGTCGAGCAGGAACTCGAACGCGTTGTGCCCGACTTCGAAATAGTTCGCATAGCAAGCGAGCGGCGGCCGGTCGGGGCGCGCTGCGGCGCCTGCCGGGTAACGGTCGGGCTCAAGGTCGGTTGCTGTCACGGAACCTCTCGCGTTGCGATGAGAATCCTTCAGCAAGGCTCGGGCCAAATTGCCCGAACGAGGCTATCGATCTATTTTACAGGGCTTTTTTGAAAAGCTGGCGGATTGAGCCATAATTCCGGCTGTCGCATGTTACACTCTCGAGTGTCACAGTGTGACATCATTGGAATCGCCGTTCGGGTCGGAATCGAGATCGTATTTGGCAAGCTTGCGGTAGAGCGTCATGCGCGACCAGTTCATTTGCCGCGCCGCCTCGACCTTGTTCCAGTTGGTCTGGCGTAGCGCATTGACCAACCGCTCGCGCTCGGGCTCACCCGCCGAGCGATTCTGCTCGAACAGGCGGCGGAAGGCGGGGGGCAAATCACCGACCCCGACCGCGCGACCGTCGGGCGGATCGATGAACAATGCCTCGACCATATTGCGCAATTCGCGGACGTTCCCCGGCCAATCATAGCGCCGCATGTGATCGAGCAATGCCGTGTCGGGTCGTCCTACGTGCAGCGACCGGCGGCGGTTCTGCTCGGCGATGAACTGGTCGACGATCGGGCCGATGTCTTCAGGCCGCGCACGCAACGGGGGCATCTCGATCCGCGCGACGTTGAGCCGATAGAAAAGGTCGGCGCGAAAGCGGCGCTCGGCGACGAGCTCCTCCAGCCGCTCGTTGCTCGCCGCGACAATCCGGACGTTCACCGCTTGACGGCGGAGCGATCCGACCGGGGTGACGGTGCGATCTTCCAGCACGCGCAGCAGCTTTGCCTGCGCAGGCGGCGTCATCTCACCGATCTCATCGAGAAACAGGGTCCCTCCGTCCGCCTCGACGAAGCGACCGGGGAAGCTGGACTGCGCGCCGGTAAAGGCGCCCCGTTCGTGGCCGAACATCTCGGATTCGAACAGGCTGTCGGGAATCGCCGCGCAATTGACCGCGACGAACGGCCGGGCCGCGCGCGGGCCCAACCGATGCACCGCACTGGCCACCCGCTCCTTGCCGGTACCCGTCTCACCAGTCACCAGCACCGTGGCGTCGCTTAGCGCAACCTTGGCGAGATAGCCGCGCAATTGGGAGATTGCCGTGCTCGCGCCAAACAGGCCGTCCCGCGCCGCAATGTCCCCCCCCTGAGTCAAGACCAGCCCCATGTTCGGCTGCGCGCTCTTGAGCGCGGCCGTTCCAGAGAAAGCTGCCCTTACCGTCAGGTAAACCTGCGGCGTCGGGTTCTTCCAATGTTCGTGACGATCGGCGTTTTCGCCCTGACAGTCGTGGCTGCGACCTGTCGCTGCATGTTACGGCAAGATCCGCCGAGTCGACAAATCAAATCCGCCCCGAAACGGACGGTTCACCGCCGCATAAACTCGGCCTATCTCAATATTATGGTTACAGGTGAGCCAAGCAAAAACGCAGCGACCGCGACCAGAAAACAAGTGCCGACGCCCGTGCGATCCTCATCCAGCGGCCCGGTCAGGATTTGATTCAGGTCCGACCAGTCTTGCGAACTTGGCGACGGCAAAGGCGAACCTCCGGTCGCCGCTTGGCAGAAGCCGTGCTGCAACGGGGCAGTTCGGCGTCCTCGGTAATTGACCACCGTTTTCCCACCGAGAAAGCTCCCAGCAGCTTCTCAAGCGAAGGAATGGCAGCTTCGGGGCGCCCCTTCAACGGGTTGAACGCCCGAAATCAGGGCGCAAGCCTGCCTCGGCCGTTATAGTCGGGTCTCTCTGGAACTCAGCGGGCCACGGACACGCGGTAAATCATGCGGTGGTGATAGGGTTGCCCCGGCGCGACGCGCGCCGAACCGAATGAAGGTTGATTGGGCGTGTCGGGGAACAGCTGCGGTTCCATCGCAATGCCGTCACCCATCCGATAGAGATGCCCGCCTTTGCCCACGAGCGTCCCGTCGAGGAAGTTGCCGGTGTAGATCTGCACGCCGGGTTGATCCGACAACAGCTCGAGCACGCGGCCAGAGGCCGGGTCTTCCAGCCGCGCCGCCAGCTTGGGCTCCGCGGTCTTGCCGGCGTCGAGCACAAAATTATGGTCGTAGCCGCGCCCCATCACGATCTGCGGGTCGCGCCCGTCCCGGATCCCGTCCTCGATGATGCGCCCCTTCTCGAAATCGAACACGGTGCCCGCTACCGCCTTCAATTCGCCGGTCGGGATCAAAAGGGCATTGACCGGCGTGTAGCGGCTTGCGGGGATCGTCAGCCGATGGCGATAGATACCCCCGGGAGCGCCTTCGCCGGCCATGTTGAAGATCGCGTGGTTGGTGAGATTGACGATCGTCGGCGCGTCGCTCTTCGCGTCGAAATCGATGGTGAGACTACCCTTGTCGTCGAGGGTGTAGGTCGTCGTCACCTGCAATGTGCCGGGATAGCCCTGGTCGCCCGCAGGGCTGGTGAGCGCCAGGGTGACGCTGGCGACCGGGCCGTTCTTGACCGAGACGATTCGCCACACGCGCTTGTCGAAGCCGACGGTGCCGCCGTGAAGCGAATTGGCCTTGTCGTTCTGGGTCAGCTGGTAGCTTTTGCCGTCGAGCGTGAACTTCCCGCCTGCAATCCGGTTCGCATAGCGCCCGATCGTCTGACCCCAGTAATTCGGATGCTCGACATAGCTCTTCGCATCGTCATAGCCGAGCGTCACGTCCGCGATCTTTCCCGCGCGGTCGGGCGCGTCGAGCGCCTGAAGCGTTGCGCCGAGCGTGATGATTCGGGCTTTCACCCCATTCGCGCCGGTCAGTGTCACGGCCTCGATCGCCTGGCCGTCGGGAAGCATGCCGAACGCCGACCGCTCGGCCGTCGCAGCGAAAGCGCTAGTGGACGCGAGCAGCCCGGACACTGCCGATAGAATGCCGGCAAGCCGAGTTACCGCGGATGGCGCAATTGCCATGTTCCCCTCCTGATTTGACCTGTAGGTTCTATAGTTTAAACTCAGACAAATTGTAAAGCGGCGGGCGCGCGATTTGCTTTCGGCAACGCCGCCGCTCGAGGAGGGGTTTTTCGGATGCTTTCGGTTCCGGTTTCCATCGCAGCGCCTTCGGGTGGGGCGCCGGCGATCGCGGATCTCCTGCGACCGGCGTGTTTTCCAGAACCTACCCGACCGGCCGCTGCCGCCCGCCCTCCGCAGCGACAATCCCTCTGACGCCGCGCGCCGCATCGATTGGCGCGCTCGTGCTGACCTGAGCCGCGGGCTGACTTGGAGACGACCTGATGACCCTATCCTTGATTCAGTATCGCGGCGCCGATGGCCTGCGGGGCGTGGCGGCGCTGCGCGACGGCGGTGCGCCGCATATCGTACCGGGCGCCGAGACGACACTGGCATTGGCACGGCGGGCGATTGCCGAAGGCGCCACGCTGGCCGCGCTCGTCGATGCCGCCGGGGAGGGCGAAGCGCTCGACCTCGGCACGGTGGAGCTGCTTGCGCCGATCGACCATGCCGATCCTGCGCATCTGCTGATGACCGGGACCGGCCTCACCCATCTCGGCTCGGCCGAGGGCCGCGACAAAATGCACCGCGCGATCAGCGACGCCGCCCAGCAAACCGATTCGATGAAGATGTTCCTGATGGGCGTCGAAGGCGGCAAGCCGGAGAACGGAGCCGGCGTGCAGCCTGAATGGTTCTACAAGGGCGACGGCTCGCAGATCGTCGCGCCGGGCAGCCCGCTGCCGTCTCCCGCCTTTGCCCTCGACGCGGGTGAGGAGCCGGAAGTCGCGGGAGTCTATCTGATCGCCGGTGACGGTATGCCCGTCCGGCTCGGCTATGCGCTCGCCAACGAATTTTCCGATCACGTCACCGAGCGTGGCAATTATCTGTGGCTCGCGCATTCCAAGCTGCGCCCCGCGGCGCTCGGCCCCGAGCTGCTGCTGGGCGACCTACCCGCGCATGTCGAGGGCACCAGCCGCATCGTTCGCGACGGTGAGACGATTTGGGAGAAGCCGTTCGTCTCCGGCGAGGCCAACATGTCGCACAGCCTGGCCAATCTGGAACATCATCACTTCAAATACGACCTGTTCTGCCGACCGGGCGACGTCCATGTCCATTTCTTCGGCACGGCGACCCTGTCATTCAGTGACGAGATCAAGACGCAGGCCGGGGACGTGTTCGAGATTTCCGCGGCACCCTTTGTGCTCCCGGTCCGCAACCCGATTGCCGCCGCCGAGCCGCGCACCGTGGCCGTCCGCGCACTATAACGGCCATTCGCTGGCCGATCAGCCGAGTAGAGATCGTCTGGCGATCGCGCGCTGCTCGAGTTGGTCGCCAATACGCTCATGCGCTGCCGGCAGATTTCGGTCGAACCATTGGTAGAAAAATCGCCGGCTCAGGCCTGCATCGCGCTCCGCGTGTCCTCGAGCGCGAGGTCGACGAGCACGCGCATCGCGTCGCGGGCGGCGTCGGCGTCCTGCGCGGCGATGGCGTCGTAAACGCGGGCATGGTCGGGTATCGGGTTGCGCGGTAGGGCGCGCTGGCGTTGCTTGAACTGGGTCGTCCACTTGACCGCCGCTCCGACGGTGGCGGAGAGCGCGACGAGGGCGTCATTGTGGGTCGCGCGCAGGATGGCGTTATGAAAGTCGCGGTCGGCCGCGCACCCCTCCTCGGTCGCGAGCGTATGCCGGCGCATCGCAGCCACAGCATCCTTCATCGTCTTGAGCTCGACGCGGTCGCGGCGTTCGGCCGCGAGTGCGGCAGCGGCGGGCTCGACGATTGCGCGCAGCTCGAACAGGGAGCGGACATAGTGGGTGTCGGGCTCCCCCGCGAACGCCCAGGCGAGGACATCTGGATCGAGCAGGTTCCAGCGGTCACGCGGGAGGATGCGGGTTCCCGCCTTGGGTCGGCTCTCCACCAGCCCCTTGGAGACCAGCACCTGCACGGCCTCCCGATAAGCGCTGCGCGAGACATCGAGCGCTTCGGAGAAGGCGACCTCGCCAGACAAAATGTCCCCCGGCACATATTCGCCGGAGACGATCGCGGTGCCGAGCTTGCGGGCGATGGCGCCGTGCAGCCGGCGGCCCGTGCCGCGAGGTTGCCGCGCTCCATCGGGGCGACGCCGCGCTGAATCGAGCGCGGACATTTCATCCGTCATTCTTATCTCCCCTCGCTCCCTTATCAGTTCGACGCTTGCGATCAAACGACGATTGCATTGGCCGTACTACGCTAATATGTCGGAGTAGTTGCCGCAATGGTGACGGTGGAAAGCCGGCGCAGCGGTGATGGGGAGGACAAGTTGACGGTACGGGTCACGACGATGCTGGGTGCACTCGCGATTGTCGTCGTGACGGCGTCCACCGCGACGGCGCGAGACAGCGCCACCGCGACCGTCCGTGCGGATATGTCCCGGCCGATCTACGGCACGCGCACCTTCACCCAATTCGTCGAGCATCCCGGCGATGGCCTTTATGAAGGTCCAAGGGTCGGCCCGGATTCGTCTGCGCGCGCGGCCGCGGTCGCTGCGTCCGCGCCGCCGGGTACGCCGCTCAATGCCCAGTTGACGGGCGACCTTGTGCCGACGCACGATCCGGTCATCATCCGCGAGGGCGATACCTATTATGTCTTCAGCACGGGCAGCGACAATGGGCGCTTCGTTCGCGCAAAGACGTCCAAGGATCTCGTTCACTGGACAGCGGCGGGCGCGCTGATCGATCGCCTGCCCGACTGGGCGACCCGGGCCGTGCCCGGCACGCAGGACATGTGGGCGCCTGACATCTCCTATGTGAACGGACGCTACCGGCTTTATTACGCGGTCTCCACTTTCGGGTCGAACCGCTCGGCGATCGGCCTGTTCACTAGCCCGACACTAGACCCCAAGGCGCAAGGCTATGGTTGGCGCGACGAGGGGCTGGTCGTGATGTCGACCGAGCGGAGCGATTTCAACGCGATCGACCCCAATTTCGTGATCGATCGGGAGGGGCGCCACTGGCTCGCGCTCGGCAGCTTCTGGACCGGGCTGAAGCTTTTTGCGCTCGACCCGAAGACGGGCAAGTTGGCCAAGGAGGGTGAGGCGCCCCGTGCGATCGCGCGCCGCCCGGTGCCGGCCGGCGCGCCCGATCCGGTCGAAGCGCCGTTCATCATCGATCACGGCGGCTTCTACTGGCTGATCGCCAGCTACGACTATTGCTGCAAGGGCGTCGCGAGCACTTATTATACCGTCGTCGGCCGTGCGCGCGCGATCATCGGGCCATATCTTGGCAAGGACGGCAGCGCGATGATGCGGGGTGGGGGCACCATATTGCTGCGCGCCGACCTGCCCGAAAAGGAACGCTTTCGTGGGCCGGGCCATGTTGGGGTGCTGCGCGACCGCGGCACCGATTATCTCGCCTACCATGCTTATGATCGCGAAAAGAACGGCGCGCCGACACTCAGGATCGCACGGATTCACTGGGGTGCGGACGGCTGGCCGCAAGCGGAGGATTGATGTGATGCAAGAGCTTTCCCGGCGTAATTTCCTGGCGGCGGCCGCCGCCACTTCCGCCGTACCCGCCTTCGCCCGAACCTCATCCGCGCCGACGATTGTCAATCCGGTCGTCAGGCAGCGGGCTGACGCCCAGGTGTTTCGCCACCACGATGGCTGGTATTACATGACCGGGTCAGTTCCCGAATATGACCGGCTCGTCCTGCGCCGGTCGCGGACGTTGGAGGGCCTCTCCACGGCACGTGAAGCGGTGCTGTGGCGGCATCTCGCCAGCGGACCGATGTCCGGCTTCATCTGGGCGCCGGAATTACACCTGATCGACGGTAAGTGGGTCATGTATTTCGCCGCAGGACCCAGCGGTGGCGGCGAGGACGTGTTCCGCATCCGCACCTACGCGATCGAATGCGACGGCGCGGACCCGATGACGGGCAAATGGTCGGTGCTCGGCCAACTGCAAACGGCGTGGGATACTTTCACGCTCGATTCGACGAGCTTCGTCCATCGCGGCAGGCGCTATCTCGCCTGGGCGCAGCGCGAGCCGGGGATCGAGACCAATTCCAACCTCTATATCGCGCCCCTCGCAACCCCGCTGACGCTTGCGGCCAAGCCTGCACGGCTATCGGTCCCGACGCTCGACTGGGAAGTGCAGGGGTTCAAAGTCAACGAGGCGCCGGCGGTGCTCGCGCGAAACGGCCGGCTGTTCATGACCTATTCCGCGAGCGCGACCGACGCGCGCTATTGCATGGGGATGCTCTCCTGCCGCGACGCCGCCGACATCATGGACCCGGCGAACTGGACCAAGTCGCCCGTGCCGGTCTTCAAGACCTCGCGCGAGAACAAGGTGTTCGGCCCCGGGCATAACAGTTTCACCGTTGATGAGCGCGGACGCGACGTCCTCGTCTATCACGGGCGCGATTATGAGAAGATCACGGGCGACCCGCTGTTCGACCCCAATCGCCATACGCGGATGCAATATTTCCGGTACCACGCCGACGGCACACCCGATTTCGGCGTGCCGGTCGCCAATGGCCCGTTGCGATCGCGGCGATGATCCTCTCCTCTCGCCCGGCGAGACCCCGGTCGCTTGCGCTGCCCATTTTGCGCCCGGGCGAAGATGTGGCGGATGTCCGACGATATCTGGGATGAATGGCCGCTGATCGAGGCGCAACTAGCCCTGCGTGGAGAAGTGCAGCGCCTATAGGCCGCTGGCTCGACGCCGACATGCTGCCGCTCGGGCGCCTGGTCCTGCCGAGCGCGACACGCTCTTCACCGCGAATAGCCGAAATGCGCCCATTCGCAGCGCGCTCTAGTCGGAGCGATTAACGTGCGGCGATTCGGCGGTCCGCTCGTGAAACACCGAAAGCCGCAACATTCCGCTTGCGAACCGGCGCGACTCGACTTATTTATGTCGGAGTAATTAGCGTCGTCAGAACGCATCCCATTGCCATCTCTGGGGGAGGATCACGTGGCACCCAAGCCTTTCATCTTAGCATCGGTTTCCATCTTCGCGTTGTTCGCGGCGGCGAATGCCTCGGCGCAAGCGCAATCCCAGCAGCCCGGCCAGGCGGGCACGACTGAAGATCAGACCGGAACTCCCGCGGGTGGCGCGGCCCCCGGCGATGCCGCCGCCGCCAACGGCGCTGACAAGGATATCGTCGTCACCGGCGTCCGCGCCAGCCTTCAGGGTGCGCAGGCGATCAAGCGCAACGCTTCGCAGGTGGTCGACTCGATCGTCGCCGAGGATATCGGCAAATTGCCTGACAATACCGTGTCCGACGCCTTGCAGCGCGTGACTGGTATCCAGGTTTCGCGCAGCGGCGGCGAGGTCGGAACCGTGTTGGTCCGCGGCCTGCCCGACATCGAGACGCTGATCAACGGACGTGAGACGTTTACCGGCACCGGCCGGGGCGTCGCGTTGCAGGACATTCCGGCGGAGCTGGTTGCTGGTGTCGATGTCTACAAGACCAACCTGCCCGAACAGATCGAGGGCAGCGTTTCGGGCACGATCGACATCCGGTTGCGGCGGCCGTTCGACTTTGACGGATTGCAGATCGCCGGCGGCGCGCGCGGGATCTATTCGGACCAGCGCGGCAAGGGCAGCTACATCCTCAGCGGCCTGATCAGCGACCGTTGGACGACCGGAATCGGGGAGTTCGGTATCCTGGTTGCGGCCTCGTACAACAATCGCAAGTACGAGGATCAGACCGCTTTCAACTTCGGCTTCAATCCGCTGTCAGCGACGGATCCGACCCGGATCCCCGACACGGTGGGCGGCCTTGTCACCGACGGCAATCGTACCCGTCCGTCCGTCAACGTCGCGCTGCAGTGGCGACCGACCCCCAACCTCGAATTCTACCTGGACGGTCTCTATACGGGGTATCGCCAGGACTATGATGTCGACTTCTTCGTCGGGCTGCCCAAGGCGGGAGGCGTGACCGTCACCAGCGTTCAGGATGGTTCGGCCGGAAGCGATACCGGTGGCCCCGTGGCGCACACGATCACCACGCTCAACAACTTCACGATCACCAGCAAGCAGACCTTTCATCAGGTCACCGACGGATATCAGGCGAACTTCGGGACGCGCTACACCACCGGCGACACGGTGCTGTCGGGCGAGATCACCTACAACAAGAGCAAGGTGACCAGTCGGCAATATGTCGTCGATACCGCCTTTGTGGTTCCCCGGATCGACTATAATTTCGACAACGACCGGACGCCGAGCGTCAATTTCAACGGGTTCGACATCAGGAACCCGGCAAATCTCAACTTCTTGACGTTGTTCGATAACGCCAATGTCGCAACCAGCGAGCAATATGCTGCGCATGCGGACGTTCTCCACACGTTCAACGGCGGTTTCCTCAAGAACTTCAAGATCGGCGCGCGCTACGCCGAACGCACCGGCAATTCGGCCGGCACGCCGACGGGCGGCTACGGGCTGGGCTTCACGCCGACGGCGAATTACGCGAACTTTTCGACAAATTCGTCGGACAACATCATTGACGGCCGGGTGGGCATCGACGGCTTCGCGCTGACCTCCAGCAGCTGGATCCGCGGCAATATCGACACCTTGCGGGCGCTTGCCGGCCGGCCGGCCGGAGCACCCGCGTTCGACCCCGCGCAGGTCTTCTCGCTGAAGGAACGTGTGTTCGCCGCCTACGCCCAAGCCCAGTTCGGGGCCGATCTCGGATCGATGCCGTTCGAGGGAACGATTGGTGTCCGCGCCGTGAATACAGCGACCGACTTGAACGCAATCCGGGTGACGAACCTGGCCGCCACGCCGACCTCGCCGGCGCAAACCGTGCTGTCTCCGATCAACGGCAAGCGCAACCAATTGGACTGGTTGCCCAGCTTGACGCTCAAGCTGCGCCCGACCGACCAAATCGTTCTGCGGGCGGTCGCTGGAAAGGCGATCCTTCGGCCGCAATTCGCGGCGCTCAATCCGGCGATCAGCCAGGTCGAAACGGGAGCGACGGGCAACCAAGGATTCTACGGCACGGCCTCGGGCGGGAATGCCGACCTTCGCGACGTCAAGTCGACCAATATCGACCTGACCGCGGAATGGTATTTTTCGCGCACAGGCTCGTTCACGGTCGCCGGCTTCTACAAGAAGCTCGATGGCTACATCCAGAGCGACTCCGCAGCGGAGCAGCTGGTCGCCTCGAACGGCACGCTTCAGACCTTTCTGGTGACTCGCCCGCGCAACACCAGCGGTGGTCAATTGAAGGGTGTCGAAATATCCTACACGCAATTCTATGATTTCCTGCCCGGGCCGTTGAGCGGCTTCGGCGCGCAGGCCAGCTTCACCTATTCGGACGGGCACGTGAACGATCCGGTCACGGGCGTGCGCCGCGACATCGTGCCGCTGTCGAAATATTCCTACAACCTCGTTGCCATTTACGAGAAGTACGGACTCTCGGCCCGCCTCGCCTACAATTGGCGCAGCCGCTATACCGATAGCTATTCGGATGCTTTCGCAGGCGGACGTGTGGTTGTTTCGCCGGTCGCCTTTCTCGATTTCTCCGCCAGCTACGCGATCAACAAGAACATCACCATCACGGTCGATGCGACCAACCTGCTGGGCGAAACCTACCACGACAATTTCGGGACCACGACCTTTGAGCCCCGCGACACTCGCCAATATGATCGCACTTTCGGCGGTGGGCTGCGCTTCAAGTTCTGACGCGAGAGGTTGGCAATGAGGCGCCTGTCGATCCGGTCGGGCCTCTCATTGGCAGCCGTCGCGCTGCTGTCGGCGGGGACGTCCGCAGCTCTCAGCGCGCAAAGACCCGCGCCGGCTGGCATAATCGCGGACCACATGACCGGCGATATCACTGGCGTGCATGATCCGGCGATCATCAAGGCCGGCGACACCTTTTACGTATTCAGCACCACCCGGCCCGATGACGGGGGACAGATTCCGATCCGCACCTCCAAGGATTTGCTCAGCTGGCGGCGGGCAGGAACCGTGTTCGACGCAGTGCCGGATTGGGCGAGGCGGATGATCCCGTCCGCGCGCGGGCTTTGGGCGCCGGACATCTCCTATAGCGGCGGCCAGTATCGGTTATACTACGCCGTGTCGTCGTTCGGCAGTAACGTCTCGGCGATTGGCCTTGCCACTTCGCCGGCACTTGATCCTGCCGCGCCGGGCAAGGGCTGGACCGATCGGGGACTGGTGGTCCGCTCGACCCGCGCCGACGATTTCAACGCGATCGACCCCAACGTTTTCACCGACGGCGATGGCCGATCGTGGCTGACGTTCGGCAGCTTCTGGACGGGAATCAAGATGGTGCGGCTCGATCCTGCAACGGGACTGGCGTCGATCGAAGACAAGACGATATATTCTTTGATCCGGCGGCCGAATCCGGACGCGGTGGAAGCACCCTTCCTAATTGCCCGCGGCGGCTATCATTACCTGTTCGCATCCTACGATTTCTGCTGCCGAGGGTCCGACAGCAGCTATTACACCGTGGTCGGTCGATCGAAGGACGTGACGGGGCCGTATCTGGACTATGACGGCAAGCCGATGAGCAAAGGATATGGTCAGATCGTGCTTCACGCCAAGCTCGATCCGAGCGGCCGGTGGCGAGGACCGGGGCACGTCGCCATCCTGGCTGACGGCGGACGCGACTTTCTCGTCTATCACGCCTACGACGCGCGGAACAAAGGTGTCCCGACGTTGAGAATCCAGGCGCTTGGATGGACCGCTGACGGTTGGCCCGTGGCGCACTAGCGTCGGCTGGTCGACTGAGCGACGACGGCTTTCAAGGACGTTTCGTGCGGCATCGAAGACCGTGACTAGGGCGCATTGCGGACGGTTAGGTCGATACCCGAGCGATGAACGGTACCGGCGCCAATCGCGGTGTCGGCTTGCTCAGTTCAACTTTCCCCTGCTGACAGTCTTCAGCCCGCGGTTCTGACAAAATATTACACTCTGATGTACGTGAAATACCAGACCTCATGTCCTTGCCGTCGCGCCTTGCGTTCGTAGCGCGTCTCGGGCCAGTCGTCGGGGCGGGTCAGAAAATCGCGCGGCGTCTGCGCGGTCCAGACGAAGTCGTGGCGGCGGTTCATCACCATCATCGCCCAGCGGCAATAGGTCGGATCGTCGGTACCCAACCGGAATTCATGGCAAGGTTTGAGCTTGGCGGCGATCAGGTCGAGCGGGCCGTCATTGACCATCCGGCGCTTGGCGTGGCGCGCCTTGGGCCAGGGATCGGGGTGGAGGAGGTAGACGCGGGTCAGACTGGCGTCGGGCAGCCGCTCGAGCACATCGAGCGCGTCGCCCATGTGCAGCCGGACATTCTCCAGGCCCTGATCGCGGATATGGCCGAGCGCGCCGACCACGCCGTTGAGGAAGGGCTCGCAGCCGATGAAACCGTGATCGCGCCGCGCCGCTGCCTGGCCCGCGAGATGCTCGCCGGCGCCAAACCCGATCTCCAGCTCGAGCGGGCGATCATCACCGAACAAGGTGCGCGCGTCGAGCGGACCGGTTTCCGGGACCTCGACGGCGGGCAGCAGCTCTTCAACCAAGGCCGACTGGCCCTGGCGCAATTTATGTCCCTGGCGCCGGCCGTAGAGGCGCCGGATGGTGGTCGGATCGTTCATTGTGGGCCCGCCTAGAACCAGATGTGTCGAAAGCCAATCGGCGCCGCCAACGAAGAAGGGCCGGGGATCGCTCCCCGGCCCTTGCGTGATCCGTTGATCGGATCAGGATCAGGCCAGTGCGGCCTTGAGGTCGTCGACCAGGTCGGTGCGCTCCCACGGGAAGAAGTCACCTTCGGGCTTGCGGCCGAAGTGACCGTACGCCGCGGTGCGCGCATAGATCGGCTTGTTGAGGCCGAGATGCGTGCGGATGCCGCGCGGGGTCAGGCCGCCCAGCTTCTCGATCTTGCCGATCGCCGCTTCCAGCTTGTCGTCCTCGACCGTGCCGGTGCCATGCGTATCGACATAGAGCGATAGCGGCTTCGACACGCCGATCGCATAGGCCAGCTGGATCGTCACGCGCTGGGCGAGGCCGGCCGCGACGATGTTCTTCGCCAGATAGCGGGTGATATAGGCCGCCGAACGATCGACCTTGGTCGGATCCTTGCCGCTGAACGCGCCGCCGCCGTGCGGCGAGGCGCCGCCATAGGTGTCGACGATGATCTTGCGGCCGGTCAGGCCGGCGTCGCCATCGGGGCCGCCGATCTCGAAGCTACCGGTCGGGTTGATGTGATAGACGGTCTCGTCGCTGAGCAGGCCTGCGGGGATCACGTCGGCGACGACCTGCTTCACATAAGCGTGAAGCTCGGCTTCCTTCTCGCCTTCGTCATAGCCCTTGCCATGCTGGGTCGAGACGACGATCGCGGTGGCGGCGACGGGCTTGCTGCCTTCATAGCGCAGCGTGACCTGGCTCTTGGCGTCAGGCTCGAGGAACGGCGCCTTGCCGGAGTGGCGGTCGGCCGCCATCTGCTCGAGAATCTTGTGGCTGTAATAGAGCGTCGCCGGCATCAGGTCGGGCGTATCGTTGGCGGCATAGCCGAACATGATACCCTGGTCGCCGGCGCCTTCGTCCTTGTTGCCGCTGGCGTCCACGCCCTGCGCGATATGCGCCGATTGCGGGTGGAGGTTGTTCTCGAAGCGGAAGGTTTCCCAGTGGAAGCCGTCCTGTTCGTAGCCGATCCGCTTCACGGTATCGCGGACCGCCTTCTCGACCTCGTCGCGAACGCCGGGTGCCCAGTTACCGGCCTCGTCCATGATGCCCTTGCCGCGGATTTCACCGGCCAGCACGACCAGCTGCGTGGTGGTCAGCGTCTCGCAAGCGATGCGCGCTTCGGGGTCTTTCGACAGGAACAGGTCGACGATGGCGTCGGAAATCTGGTCGGCGACCTTGTCGGGATGGCCCTCGGAGACCGATTCGGACGTGAAGAGATAATTGGAACGCATTGAGTTTCCTCTGGGGTCTGGCGGAAAGCCGGGCCGTTGCCATGCCCATATAAAGCTTTCCTTATATGAGGCTGCGGGTCCTAGCGAGCGAGCCGCCGGATGGCAATCGCGCAAATGAGCAGAATCGCCGAGACGATCAGCGCCACCCAATTGCCGAGGCGCGAGAAGAGGGTGGGGGAGCCGCGCATGACGCTGCCCTCGATCGCGCCGGCCTGGCCTATCGGGATGCTCTGGCGGACGTTCCCGTCGGGATCGATGATCGCCGAAATACCAGTCGGCGTCGCGCGCACGATCGAGAGGCCTTCCTCGATCGCGCGCAACCGCGCCTGGGCAAGGTGCGCGGGCGGGCCGAGCGTGCCGAACCAGGCATCGTTGGAGGGGTTGAAGATGAAGTTGGGCCGATCGGCGGGGTCGACCACGTGACCGGAGAAGATCACTTCGTAGCAGATCAGCATGCCGACCTTGCCGAGGCCGGGGATGGTCATCGTGCGCGGGCCGGGGCCGGGGATGAAATCGACATCGCCGGGGACGAGCCGCGACAGGCCGATCGCTTCGAGCACAGGACGCATCGGCAGATATTCGCCATAGGGCACCAGATGCGCCTTGTCGTAACGACCATGGAGTTGCGCATCGGGGCCGATCACCGCGATCGAATTGGTCGCGGCGATCATATTCTCGGTGCGCCTGTCGAAATACATGCCCTGCGTGCCCGTGAGGATAGCGTCATGGTCGCCGAGCAGCGCGGCCATCCGGATGCGCGCGGTCTGTGCGCTTCCCATCAGGTCGTAGACATAGCGGGGATAACCGTCCTCGACCGGAAAGCGGATCGCGCCTTCGGGCCACAGGATCAGGCGCGGATGATCGGGATTGGGTTTCCCCGACAATCGCGCGAGTGCCTGAAAATTGGCTTCGGCGTAATCGGCGGTCGGCTTCGCTTCTTCAGCCAGGTTGGGCTGGACGATCCGGACAGAGGCCTGCGGGTCAGAGCGATGCCGATCGATGCTCGCGGGCGCTAAGGAATAGGCCATGAGGGCGATCAGGAGGACAATCGCGGTATAAGCGCGACGATCCACGATGACCACCAGCAAGCAACCGCTCGCCACCACGACGACGCCCGACAGTGCATAAGTGCCGATATGGGCGGCCAGACCAGCCCATCGCCCGGCTGACATCGATACCGTCGCCAGCGGATCCCAAGGATAGCCGGTGAACATCGTTCCACGCAGATACTCGGTCGCGATCCAGGCGGCGCCAGCGACCAGCACAAAGGCGGTATCGACGCGCGGCGCCGGATCGCCTCTTGCCGCCGGACTCGCGAGTCGCCAGGCCAGTCCGGCGGCGAGCATCGGGAAGAGAGCGAGATAGGCAGCGACAAGAACCACCGCGAGATAGCCGAGCCAAGGCGGCATCGCGTCCTGAAATTCGAACGGCTGCTGGATCCACAAATTGGCAATGGCGAAGTGGCCGAGCCCGAACAGCCAGCCTATTCCCAAGATCTGCCTAATCGAGCCGGCACCATGGATGAGGAGCAGCCAGACCGCAAACCCGGCCAAGGTCAGCGGCCACCAGTTCCATGGCGCAAATCCGAGCGCGGACACGGCGCCGAGGGCGAGGGGAAAGAGACGACGTAGCCACGTCATGATGACAGCACCGGCCATTCCATCCTTCGTCATGCCGGGCTCGTCCGGCATCCACCGAGCAGCGGGCGCCGCGCATGTCGCCTATGCGGAACGGCGGACCCCGGCACAAGCCTGTCCTCAGCGCCGCCGCAGGCGGCGTCGAAGGGCCGGGGTGACGTTTGGGATCGGGCGGAGTAGTCAGTCGTCATGCTTCGACCCTTCCATCTCGCCTTTCCCGTCCACGATCTTGGCGCCGCGCGCGCCTTTTACGGCGGCACGCTCGGCTGTCCGGAGGGACGCAGCTCGGACAGCTGGATCGACTTCGACTTGTTCGGGCATCAGATCGTCGCGCATCTCGATCCCGCGGCGAAACCGGTCGCGGTGTCCAACCCGGTAGACGGTCACGACGTGCCGGTGCCGCATTTCGGCGTCGTGCTGACGATGGACGCGTGGCGGGCGTTGGCGGACCGGGTAAAGGCGGCGGGAGTCACCTTCGGAATCGAGCCGCATATCCGCTTCGTCGGCCAACCGGGCGAGCAAGCCACGATGTTCTTCCTCGACCTGTCGGGGAACGCGCTGGAGTTCAAGGCGTTCGCCGATGACGCGCAATTGTTTGCCACATGAACACGGCGGGATTCTTCGCGACATGAGCGATCCGATCGTTGTCGAGGTGTCGCACAAATTGGGGCTGGCAGAGGCGCGGCGGCGAGTCGATGCGGGCATCGGCAAATTGTCGGGCTGGTTTCCCGGCGGGGCCGAGGTCGAGCATCACTGGACGGCTGACGTGCTCCATTTCACCGTCGCGGCGATGGGGCAGCGCGTCGTCTCCAGTCTGGAGGTGCGCGGCGACCGAGTGATAGCGACCGTGGACCTGCCGCCATTCCTGGCGCTGTTCGCCGACCGCATCCGCGCGAAGCTCGCCAAGGAAGCACCCAAATTGCTTGAATAAACTTGCTCGTCAGGACGTCTGAACTTCGATCACCCCGGCGCGCAGCAGCGCGTCCGCGGTGCGCGAGAATTCGGTGACTAAAGTTTCCAGCAACGGCTCGAGCGCGCGGGTCTGGATGGCGCCGGGCACCACCGTCACGCCGCCGCGCGGATCCTCGATCAACAGGCCCGACTCGATCATTTGCGCGACGTGCCGGCGCACTGTCTCCCTCGCCAGGCCGGTCGCGGCGGCGATCGCGCTGCGCGACATCGGCACGACCCATTCGCGCGGCAGTATTGCGGTTGCCGTATACTCGCGTGGCACGCTGCGTTCGCGCATCAATTTCTGGATGTTACCGACCGATACCGTGCAGTAAATCAGCACGGCCGTGGGACTTTCGCCGTCATGCCCGGTGAAGGTGTGGTGCATCGACAAGAACAAATTGGTCAGCGCGAACATGGCGGTGCGCCAGTGATCGCTCATGCCCTCGGGAACCGTAGCAACGCGGTCGCCAGCAGCCATATGACTCACTCCCGCCCCCGCAGTGACCCATTTTGGGCAGTTAAGATACAATCGTCAACGCATGAATCGGGCAAGTTGGTGTAAAGCAACGGAATCGAGGGAAAAGATACGCGTCGAAGCGTGGACCCTTCGGTGTCGTACGGGTGTGCGGGCTGCGCGGTCGGGGGGCCAGTTGCAGCCCGCCCCTTATAAAATTTAGCGAGACGCTTTCGGAGTCGCCGCCGCGCTCGGCGACGGGGCGGGCGCCGGAACCGGCGTCGCCGAGCTCACGCGCCAAATGACATTGCCGACATCGTCCGCCACCAGCAGCGAGCCGGTGGCGTCGAAGATCACACCGACCGGACGACCACGGGCCTGACCCTTGGCGTCGAGGAAACCCGACAGCACGTCGACCGCTTTCGCTCCTTTGGTGGGAAAGCCATTATCGCCGAACGGCACATAGATGACGCGGTAACCCGATACTGGCTGCCGGTTCCACGATCCATGTTCGCCGATAAAAGCGCCATCGGCGAATTGCGCGCCAAGCCGCGCCTCGTCGGCGAAGGCCAGCCCCAGCGCCGCTACATGCGGGCCCAAGGCGTAATCGGGACGCTTCACATATTCCTGCAGCCCGGGATTTTCCGGCTTCACGCGATGATCGGGATAGCCGCCCCAATAGAACCACGGCCAGCCGAAATTGTCGCCGGCTTCCACCGCGCTCAAATAATCGGGCGGGCTGTCGGAGCCGAGCAAGTCGCGTTCGTTGACCGCCGCCCACAACGCCTTGGTTCTGGGCTCGAGCGCCATGCCGTTGGCGTTGCGAATGCCGGCGGCATAGATGCGGAAGGTCTTGGTATCGGGATAGACCTGAAGGATGTTGGCGCGAAATTTCTCCGCGTCCAGGCCATTGTCGGCGATGTTGCTCGACGATCCCACCGCCAGGTATAACGTCTTGCCGTCTTCGGCGACGATGACGTTGCGCGCCCAATGATTGCCGCCGCCCGGATATTTGATCACCGTCTCGGGCTTGGCGTCGATCCTGGTCTGGCCCGGGGTGAAGGGATAGCGCACCAGCGCATCGGTATTGGCGACGTAGAGATACGGGCCGAGCAGCGCCATGCCGTAGGGCGAGTTGAGCCCGGTCAGGAACGGTTGCTTGACCTCGGCCACGCCGTCGCCATTCGCGTCGCGCAGCAAGGTGATGCGGTTGGCCGAGGGCACGCCGGCGCCGCCTCTGTCGAGCAGATAGTTCATCACCCAGCCGGCAATCCCGCCGCCCTTGCGCGGCGGCGAATTGGTCTCGGCGACCAGCACGTCGCCATTGGGCAGGCGGTAGAGCCAGCGGGGATGGTCGAGCCCGGAGGCGAAGGCGTTGACCTTGAGCCCGGCCGCTGCCGTCGGCATCTCCCCCTGTTTCCACCCCACCGCGTCGGCGACCTTGATCGTCGGCCAGATCTGTGCCCGCGCCGGCGTGATGTCGGGCCGGCTGCCGCTGACCGCCGCAATGCTGAGCCGCGCCTCATCGGGTTGGGCAAAATAGAGATAGAGGCCGCCCACCAGGATGAGGACGAGGGCAAGACCGATCAGGATTCGCTGGCGCATAACGGCAGGATAATGACGGCGGGGGGCGGGGGCAATGTTATCCCATCGCGCGGCGGGACAATCCCCCCACCGCACAAGCGATCCTTGGGCTATGGCAAGCAGAGCTGTATTTCCCATCAAAATGCTATGGATTAGATAGAGACGGTCCGCTCCCTGGACACAAACTGCGGCCCGGCCGTCCCCTAGCAGCCGGGCCGCTTCCCTTGTTGAACAGTGGTGGCGTTGCGATGGTGGCCGGAAATTTGATCGACGACGTGTCGGCGGAATTCATCCAGGGCGCCGTTGCCGACTTGCGCGACGCGCGGCTCAAATCCCGTACGCGCCGCCAACCGCCGGCCGTGCGGTTTCCGTCGCCCGAGGCATTGGCGCAGGTAGTCCGCGATCTGTCCGCAGCCCTGTACCCGCGCCGTCTCGGCGGGTTTCGCGGCGGGCCTGAGCAGGAGGACGCCTTCGTCACCGCACGCCTGACGGACGGGCTCGATATCCTGCGACAGGAGATCGACGCCGAAATCGCCTATTGGCAGTTGGAGAGCGCTGCGCCGTTCGACGACGATCATGCCTCCACGCTCATCCGGCATTTCGCGGCGACCCTGGCCGATATCCGGGCATTGATCGACAGCGATATCGACGCTGCTTTTATCGGTGATCCCGCCGCGCGCAGCGTGGACGAGATCCTGGTGAGCTATCCCGGCGCGATTGCGACGCTCCACCATCGTATCGCGCACGAACTTCACACGTTAGGCGCGGCGATCGTTGCGCGATCGATTTCGGAACTCGCCAATGCTCGGACCGGCATCGATATCCATCCCGGCGCCGCGATCGGACCGCGCTTCTTCATCGACCATGGAACCGGCGTGGTGATCGGCGAGACGTCGATCATCGGATCGAATGTCCGGCTCTATCAGCATGTCACGCTGGGCGCGCGCAGCCCGTTATGGGACGCGAGCACCGCGCCGCGCGAACGTTATGCGCGGCACCCGATCGTCGAGGACGATGTCGTCATCTACGCCGGCGCGACGATCCTCGGCCGCGTGACGATCGGCCGCGGCTCGACCATCGGCGGCAATGTCTGGTTGCTCGACGACGTCCCGCCCGAAAGCGTGATCGTCCAGCCGGGCGCCATTCGTCTGCACGGCGCGGAGGCCGAGGCGCTCGGCGACGCGCTGGCCCGCACCCGGCCGCCGGCGCGGAGGATGGCGTCGTGATCGCGCGGGTCAGGTTCTCGTTCGGCGCGCAAGTGCTGATCGGCATGGCCGCCGGCTTGGCGCTCGGCGTGCTGGCGCGCTGGCTGGGTAGTGCGGCGATCGGCGAGACGGCGCACACGATCGGCCAGATCTTCGTCCAATTGCTCAAGGCGCTGGTGCCGCCATTGGTGTTCACCGCGATCGTCGCCTCGGTCGCGGCGTTGCGCACGCTGGAAAATGCCGCAGCGCTGGTTTCCCGGACCTTATTGTGGTTCGCGATCACCGCGCTGATCGCGGTCGCGATCGGCATCCTTCTCGGGCTGGCGATCCAGCCGGGACTCCATGCATCGGTCGCCGCCGGCGCCGCCAAGGCGCCCGGCACGACCGGATCCTGGCTCGATTTCCTCAAAGGGCTGGTCCCCGCCAACGCGCTGGGGCTGGGCGCATCGACCACGGTGACCGATGGCGTCGCCTCGACTGCGGTGTCGTTCAACGTGCTGCAAGTGATCGTCGCCGCGCTCGCGGTCGGCGCGGCCGCGGTCAGGATCGGCGAGACCGGCGAGGCGTTTCTAGCGTTCAACGCGTCCGCACTGGCGATCTTCCGTCGGTTGCTGCGCTGGGTGATCGCGCTCACGCCGATCGGCAGCGCGGCGCTGATCGCCGATGCGCTGGTTCGCTATGGCTGGGATGCGCTCTCGTCGCTCGGGGCATTCGCGATCGCCGTTTATGCCGGTCTCGCGATCGTCCTGCTGCTGGTCTATCCGACGATCCTGGTAGCAAACGGGCTCAATCCGCTGCGCTTTTTCGCGGGCGCCTGGCCGGCGATCCAGCTCGGTTTCCTGTCGCGCTCATCGGTCGGAACCTTGCCGGTGACCGAGGACGTGACGGAGCGGCGGCTGGGCGTGCCGCAAGCTTACGCCGCCTTCGCGGTACCGCTGGGCGCCACCACCAAGATGGACGGGTGCGCGGCGATCTATCCCGCGGTCTCGGCGATCTTCGTGGCGCAATTCTACGGCATTCCGCTGCACCTCGGCGACTACGGCTTGATCGCTTTCGTCTCGGTGATCGGATCCGCGGCGACCGCCGGGCTCACCGGAGCGACGGTGATGCTGACGCTGACACTCTCGACCCTGGGCCTGCCGCTCGAGGGCGCGGGTCTGTTGCTGGCGATCGATCCGATCCTCGACATGGGCCGCACCGCGGTCAACGTGGCGGGCCAGGCATTGGTGCCGACCATCGTGGCGAAGCGTGCGGGTATATTGGACGAGGCAGCCTTTCGCGGTTCGCCCCTGCCGATCGGCACGGAGGCGATCGCGTAGGAGCGGCCTGTCGTCAAAACAAAAGCCGCCGGCGCCAAGGGGGGAGGGGGCACCGGCGGCTCTGTTCGCCCGGCCGATACGGCCAGGCGGGACTGTTTGACCTTAGATAAGGTCGTAGCGATCGGCGTTCATCACCTTGGCCCAGGCCTTGACGAATTCGTCGACGAACTGGTCGCCGGCGTCGGCCGAGGCATAGACTTCGGACAGAGCGCGGAGCTGCGAGTTCGAGCCGAACACCAAATCGGTCCGCGTGCCGGTCCATTTGCGCTGGCCGGTATGGCGGTCATTGCCCTCGAACTCCTCATCGCCGCTGTCGTCGATCTGGCGCCAGGCGGTCGCCATATCGAGCAGGTTGACGAAGAAGTCGTTGGTCAGCTGGCCCGGCCGGTCGGTGAACACGCCATGTTTCGAGCCACCATGATTGGCGCCGAGCACGCGCAGGCCGCCGACCAGCACGGTCATTTCCGGCGCGCTCAGGCCGAGCAACTGGGCGCGATCGACCAGCAATTCCTCGGTGGGCACGTTGAACCTGACCTGCAGGTAATTGCGGAAGCCGTCGGCGCGGGGTTCGAGTACCGCGAAGCCTTCCGCATCGGTCTGTTCGGCGGTCGCGTCGCCGCGGCCGCTGGTGAACGGCACCGTTACGCTGCGGCCGGCAGCCTTTGCGGCCTGCTCGACGCCGACATTACCACCGAGCACGATCAGGTCGGCGATGCTGACCTTGGCCGCGCCGCCGAAATCGGCCTGGATGCCCTGATAGACCTGGAGCACCT
Organism: Sphingomonas sp. P4_D12; assembly: GCF_056401895.1. NCBI lineage: Bacteria > Pseudomonadati > Pseudomonadota > Alphaproteobacteria > Sphingomonadales > Sphingomonadaceae > Sphingomonas > Sphingomonas sp. P4_D12. The sequence goes on from NZ_JBFUIL010000002.1 coordinate 124,184, forward strand.
TGGCGAGCTCGGCCGGCTCGTTGACCTCCCAGTCCTTTTGCGGCGCGAAGCGAATACGCGCGCCGTTGGCGCCACCGCGATGATCCGACCCGCGCCAGGTCGAGGCGGAGGCCCAGGCGGTCTTCACGAGCTGCGCGACGCTTAGACCCGAATCGGCGATCTTGCCCTTGAGCGTGGCGACGTCGCCGTCGCTCAGTTTCGGGCCTGTGGGAATCGGGTCCTGCCAGATCAGGTCTTCGGCCGGGACATCTGGGCCGAGGTAGCGCGCCTTGGGTCCCATGTCGCGATGGCACAATTTGAACCAGGCGCGGGCGAAGGCGTCGCCGAAATAGGCCGGGTCGGCGCGGAATTTCTCCATCACCTTGCGGTATTCGGGGTCCATCTTGAACGCCATGTCGGCGGTGGTCATCATCGTCGGCACCCGGACGCCGGGCGTATGCGCCTTGGGTGCCAGCGTCTCTTCGGGATTGCCGACCGGCTGCCATTGCTTCGCGCCGGCGGGGCTCTTCACCAGCTCATAGTCATGGTCGAGCAGCATGTCGAAATAGGTCATGTCCCAGGTGATCGGCGTCGGCGTCCAGGCGCCTTCGATACCCGAGGTGATGGTATGGTCACCGATCCCGCTCTCATGCCCCGATTGCCAGCCCAGACCTTGCTGCGCGATGTCGGCGCCTTCGGGTTCGGCACCGACCAGGCTGGCATCGCCCGCGCCGTGCGCCTTGCCGAAAGTGTGGCCGCCGGCGGTGAGTGCGGCGGTCTCCTCGTCGTTCATGCCCATGCGGTAGAAGGTCTCGCGGATGTCGCGCGCCGACTTGAGCGGATCGGGCACGCCGCCGGGTCCTTCCGGATTGACGTAGATCAGGCCCATCTGGATCGCGGCGAGCGGGCTTTCCAGCGCGCGCCCTTCTTCCTCGTCGATCCGGGTCTTGTTGTTGGGATGGCCGACCCATTCCTCCTCGGTGCCCCAATAGATGTCGCGTTCGGGTTCCCACACGTCCGCGCGGCCGCCGCCAAAGCCGAACACCGGGCCGCCCATCGATTCGATCGCGACGTTGCCGGCCAGGATCATCAGGTCGGCCCAGCTGAGCTTGCGGCCATATTTCGCCTTGATCGGCCACAGCAGGCGGCGTGCCTTGTCGAGATTGCCGTTGTCCGGCCAGGAATTGAGCGGAGCGAAGCGCTGCTGTCCGGCATTGGCGCCGCCGCGGCCGTCGCCGGTGCGATACGTGCCCGCCGAATGCCATGCCATGCGGATGAAGAACGGACCGTAATGCCCGTAATCGGCCGGCCACCAGGGCTGGCTGTCGGTCATCAGCGCGGTCAGGTCGCGCTTGACCGCGGGGAGGTCGAGCGACTTGAATTCCTTCGCGTAATCGAAGTCGTCGCCCATCGGATTGCCGCTGATCCCCTTCTGGTGAAGGATGTCGAGCGAGAGATGATTGGGCCACCAGTCGCGGTTGGTTCGGCCGAGCAAGCTGCGCAGCGCCGCGGGTTCCTTGTTCGGATCGCTCAGCGGGCTACCTTCGGTTACAGCATCCATCTCGTTCTTCCTCTCGTTCGCGCCGGTGCGACCGGCGCTGGGACTCTATCGGATCGGGTGCGCAGCCGGCTCGCGGCTCGCTCGGCGGTTGTGGCTTGTGTGGCGAAGCGCTGCAATCATTTATGCGATGAGTTAATCTGATCTCCACGAGCGGAAAAATCGATCAGTGCTCGCAATCTCGCCGAAGCCCTTGCTTTGGCGCTCGTTCTACTGACCGACCTTGAACGCGGGGCGCGCGCGAGTAGAAGCACCGCCATGAAGCCCGTGATCTTCGGCCTGTCCGGCCTGACCCTTACCGACGACGAACGCGCCTTCTACAAGGACGCTGACGCCGCCGGGTACATATTGTTCAAGCGCAACATCGAGAATCGCGAGCAGGTCCGCGCGTTGACCCACAGTTTGCGCGAGCTGACCGGCCGCGACGAGCTGCCGATCCTGATCGACCAGGAGGGCGGCAGGGTCCAACGGATGCAGCCGCCCGAATGGCCGCAATTTCCCGCCGGCCCCGATTTCGACCGGCTCTACGACGTCGCGCCGATGAGCGCGATCGAGGCGGCGCGGGTCAATGCTCAGGCGACCGCGCTGATGCTGTCCGAAGTCGGCGTCAACGTCGATTGCTGGCCATTGCTCGACGTCAGCCAGCGCGACACGACCGAGGCGATCACCATCCGTGCGTTGGGACACGAGCCGATGCGCGTCGCGGCGATGGGCAAGGCGATCATCGAAGGACTGCGCACCGGCGGCGTGGTTGGCGTGGTCAAACATATGCCGGGCCATGGCCGCGCGGTGGTCGACACGCATTTCCATCTGCCGACGGTGACCGCGTCGGAGGAGGAATTGGAAATCGATCTCGAGCCGTTCCGCCGCTTGGCGGACGCGCCGATGGGGATGACCAGCCATATCGTGTTCCAGACCTGGGACCCCGAACGCCCCGCGACCATGTCGCCGGTGATCGTCGAGCAGGTGATCCGCGGCAAGATCGGCTTCGATGGGCTGCTGATGACCGACGATATCGACATGAAGGCGTTGTCGGGGACGGCAGGGGAGAAGGCCGCGGGGGCGATCGCCGCCGGTTGCGATATCGTGCTCGATTGCTGGGGACGGATGGACGAGATGCGCGAGATCGCCTCGCTGCTCAACGACATGCCGGCCAAGTCGCTCGAACGGCTCGACCGTGCGATGGCCACGGTGCGGGGAGTCGCGCCGCAGGGCGATTTCGCGGAACTGATCGCCAAGCGGGATGAGTTGTTGGCTCTGGCCTAGCACCGGGATGACGATGTGTGGCTTGGCGGGCGTTATCCACAACAGCGCTGACCTCCGGCTTTGGTATCGCGAAAGTCTATGCCTAAAAGCGTGCCTATGGACGCCGCCGACGACACGCTGACGCTCGACATCGAGGGATGGGAAGGCCCCCTCGACCTCCTGCTTGCGCTCGCCCGGTCGCAAAAGGTCGACCTCAAGCAGATTTCGATCCTGCAACTGGTCGAGCAATATCTCTCCTATATCGAGCATGCCCGCACGCTGAAGCTCGAAGTCGCGGCCGATTATCTCGTGATGGCGGCGTGGCTGGCCTATCTCAAATCGGCGCTGCTGCTGCCGCGCGATCCGGAGATCGAACCGAGTCCCGAGGAACTGGCGCTGCGGCTGCAGATGCGGCTCGAGCGGCTCAACGCGATGCGCGATGCCGGCGCTCGGCTGCTCGCACGCGACCGGATCGGCCGCGATGTCTTCCGCCGCGCCGCGCCCGAAGGATTGCGGACGGTGCGCAAGGCACAATGGCAGGCCGAGATCTATGACCTGATCGCCGCTTATGGCCAGATCAACGCACGCAATCGCCCGGTCTTCCACGTTGTCCATGATCGCCTGGTGATGACCTTGGATGCCGCGCTCGAGCGCGTATCGCGGCTGCTCGGCGAGCATATCGACTGGGCGACGATCGAAAGCTTCCTGCCCGACAGCCTGGACGGTGCGTTTCGCAAGTCGGCGCTCGCCTCCAGTTTCGTCGCGGCGCTCGAACTCGCGCGGATGGGCAAGGCCGAATTGCGCCAGAAATCGGCGTTCGCGCCGCTCTATCTCAAGGCGACCGGCGAAAGGGCGGAGGCATGACGATCGATCCCGACGATCCGGTCCGCGCGGTCGAAGCGGTGCTGTTCGCCGCCGAGGGGCCGCTGACCATCGACTCGATCCGCGCGCATGTCGGCGAGGATATCGACGTTCGCGGCGCGCTGGAGCGGATCGCCGAAGATTATGCCGGCCGCGGGATCGAACTGGTCCGGCGCGGCGATCGCTGGCATTTCCAGACCGCGGGCGATCTTGCGCATTTGCTGCGTCGCGACCGCGAGGAGCCGCGCAAGCTGTCGCGCGCGGCGATCGAGACCTTGGCGATCACAGCCTATCACGAGCCGGTGACCCGCGCCGAGATCGAGGCGATTCGCGGCGTTCAGATCAGCAAGGGGACGCTCGATGTGCTGATGGAGGCGGGATGGGTGCGACCGGCTGGCCGGCGTGAGACGCCAGGGCGGCCGTTAATGTACGCGACGACCGCGGAATTCCTCACCCATTTCGGGCTCGCCAGCCGCCGCGACCTCCCCGGGATCGACGATTTGCGGGCTGCCGGGCTGCTCGATCCGATTGATCTGGCGATGGCCGAGCTGTCGATTGCCGGCGACGGTGAGGAAGAAGTGGAAAATGATGGCGATGCAGACTAGATAGATGTCACGCCTTTGGGAGATTTTGTGATGGGTAGTTTCAGCCTGGTTCATTGGCTGATCTTTGGTGTGATCGCGATCCTGGTCCTTGGTGGTGGCCGGTTCTCGAACATGATGGGTGACGTGGCCAAGGGCATCAAGCAGTTCAAGAAGGGCATGGCGGAGGATGACGATACCGTCCCGCCGAGCCGGATCGAGGCTAAGCGGCAGACCGATCCAACGGTCGAGGCTACTGCCGAACGCGTCCGCGACGCAGAACGCTAAGCGCCGCCGGAGAGGCATCCGGCCGTGATCCTGGATATAGCCCCAACCGAATTGTTGGTATTGGGGGCGGTGGCGTTGCTCGTCATTCCGCCCAAGGACTTGCCGCGCGCGATGCGCTTTGCCGGACAATGGGTCGGCAAGGCGCGCGGGCTGGCGCGCCAGTTCCGCTCCGGCTTCGACGACATGATCCGCGAGTCCGAATTCGCGGAAATGGAAAAGAAGTGGAAGGCCGAGAACGAGCGCATCATGCGTGAATTTCCGCAGACCGTGGACATGGCAGCGCTGATGGCGCCCAAACCACAGGACGCGTCCGATGCCGATCCCGCCCCGGTGCTGGTCGAGCAGCCGACAATCGCCCCGGAGCCCGAGCCGATCCATGCCGCGCCGGCAACCGACTCGACCCCCGCGGTGCGTAAACCCCGCGCAAAGGCGGCCAAGAAAGCCACGACGCCGGAGACGGTCGGACCGACCGCACCGAAGCCGCGCGCGCGCAAGCCCAAGGCGGCTGCCCCTGTCGAAACGCCGGGCGATTAGGCGATGAGCGACGAGGACGATATCGACGCCAGCCGCGCGCCGTTGATGGATCACCTGATCGAGCTACGCAAACGGCTGCTCATCAGTATCGGCACGTTGGCGCTATTGTTCGGCGCGTGCCTCTATTTCTTCGAACCGATCTTCGCGGTGCTGGTGCATCCGCTGGTCAAGGCCGGCTTTCCGAAGCTCATCTACACCTCTCCCTATGAGATGTTCTTCGTGCAGCTGAAGGTCGCGTTCTTCGCGGCGATCATGCTGGCCTTTCCCGTCATCGCCAACCAACTCTGGCAGTTCGTTGCGCCCGGGCTTTACCGCAAGGAGAAGCGCGCGCTGCTGCCGTTCCTGCTGGCGACGCCGGTGCTGTTCGGGCTGGGGGCGAGCTTCGCGTATTTCTTCGCGGTGCCGGGCGCGCTCCACTTCCTGCTCGGCTATCAGGGCAATGTCGGTGGGGTAGAGCAGGAAGCGCTGCCAGCCGCGGACAACTACCTGAAGTTCATCATGCAGTTCCTGTTCGGTTTCGGCGTCTCGTTCCTGATGCCGGTGCTGCTGATGCTGGTTGAGCGCGCTGGGATCGTGACGCTGGAGCAGCTTGTCCGCGCGTGGCGCTATGCCATCCTGGGATGTTTTGCGGTGGCGCTGTTCCTGGCGCCGCCGGATGCCGGGTCGATGATCATGCTCGCGCTGCCGCTGGTCGGCCTGTACGTGCTGACGCTTGGCGTGATCTGGCTGACGCATCGCCGTCGCGATCGCCAGCCAGCCCCCGACACCGAAACGGCCTGAACCAGCCTATTTGTGCCCGTCTTATTTGTGTTTGTCGGCGGTCTTCGAGACCGTGCTGCCGACCGAGCTGACATCCCGGCCCACACCCGAAATCGTGTTGCAGCCGGCGAGCAAAAGTGCCGTCGCTGCGAGCGACAGACCGATAATCTTGTTCATCATGAATTCTCCCGAACTTTCTGACTCTGAGTTTTTGCCGATCCCTGGCGGGAATCCCCGGCACGCCAATGATCGAGCCGCCGAATTCGTTCCGGCGGCGTTTCATCTTGGCTATTTGGCTATCCCACTGGACTTTGACGAATTTAGGCCCGGAAGCGCCACCGGGGGGGGAGGGGTTGACGCTTCCGGGCCTATGTCGTGGATAGCGAGAGCGGGGGGGCATAAGGTCGCTATCCGAAAAGCCAAACGCACCTTTTTCGAGGTTGTTCCCAAAAAAATGCACCGACCAAAATTTTTTTAATCGCGGCCCGTCACGGCGACCGCGATCTCATAGGATCCGGTCAGCGGGTCATGGTGGAGCGGCGCGCGAAGCTGGCGCGACAGGCCCTCGATCACCCTGGCGTAACGCTGCCCCAACGCCCCGACCAGCGCGTCGCCATCGACTAGCGAGGGGGATGTGACGCGCAGGATCGCGGTGCCGGGCGTTTCCCCCTCGCGTACCGAGATATGGATCTGTGCGTTGGGAATGACGCTGATCGCGAGTTCGATAATCTCGGTGAGCAGGAAGGCGATTGCGATCGCGATGTCCTGGGTGACCAGCCAGGGTTCAACGTCGAGCAGGATCGACAGCCCCGAATGTTCGGGACTGGTCGCGCGGATGTTGGACGCGAGCTCGCCGATCACGGAGCGCAGGCTGAGGCCGCGATTATCCTCCATCTCGGCGAAATGGTGGCGATGGACCACCGCCAGCGCGTCGACGCGTCGTTGGATCGAGGCATAAGCGCGCGCCGCTTCGGCTGCCTGGGCGCCGCGCGCGTGAAGATTGATCAGGCTGGAGATGACTTGCAGATTGTTCTTCACGCGATGGTGGACCTCCCGCGTCAGCCGCGTTTGGCGCACCAGTCCTTCGGCCAGCCCGGCCTCATGCAGGATCAGCGTCCGGCTCAGCGACCGGAACGTCTCGCCGAGTTCGCGGATTTCCTGCGCCGGCAGCGATCGTACGACCGCCGGATCGATCACTTCGCCCGGACGATAGGCGGCGACGCTGGCGCGCAACGTCCGCAAAGGCTTGATCAACAGGCGATCGACGACGAACCAGGCGAAGCCGGCAGCCGCGATCCACATCAGGATCGGAAAGATCAGCGCGATCAGGATCGGAGAGGTCAGCACCTTGGTCCGCATCCGCATTTCAACCGACAGGTCGCCGATTCCCAGTGCCGCGCGGACCGGTACGTACAGATCGAGCGGGTTGTCGCCGCCCAACGACCGCAGCACCAGCCGGTCGGAGCTGCCAGGGCTGCTCAGCGATTCCTCATAATCGGACGCGAAGCCGGACGGTTTGGCGATTTCCGAGAGAAACGCCGCAGGGAAGAAAGCGGCGCCACGCACCTCGCCACCCGGAGCGGCGATCGCCAGCACGATCCCCTTGTTGGGGACGATCCGCGCGGTCGATCCACTGGCGCGCATCTGTTCGGGCATCGCCACCGGCAGGCGCGAACCGCAGAGCAGGCGGTTCTGGCCATCGACGATCATGAACCCGGCGCCGGTGGTCGATGACTGTGCGAACACACCCTGCACGCGCGCGCAGCTCGGCGTATCGCCGTGATCGATCGCCAGCGCCTTCATCGCGGAGGTCAGCGCGGTCATGTCGCCGACCAGCTCGATCGAGAGATTGCGCGAGCTTTCCTGCGCGGCGACGCGCAATTGCGAGGCTGCTTCCTGGCCGGCCTGGCGCGTGGTCGACAGGGTCGCGAAGAAAGCGATCACGGCGAACGGCAACAGCGCCACGCCGAGGATCATGAAAATCTTGGCGCCGGTCGGCATGCGCGCGACGCGTGCGCCCAGCGTACCCGCCGCCCGCTCACCAGCCGTCAGGCCGCCCATGGGCTATCCCAGCTTGTTCAGCAGATCGAGCATCTGATCGGGAACGGGTTCGCTGGCGGCGGCATGATAGACCGAGCGAAGGGCGGCACCCATCGCTTCGTCCCTACCCTTTTTGCCCTTGTCATCCTTGTCGTCGGACTTCTTGTCCCGCTTTGACGACGGCCGGCCAGGCTGCAACGCAATCCCCCTCATATACATGCCGGCCATGCCGGAACAGAAAACGACCCGCAAGAGGGGGTCCCGACACGACGCTTAGAATGCGCCATCATGTCTGTGAAACCAAAAACGATCTCGATTGTTCCACTAGCGAACAGAAAATTTGCCGCGTTGCATTCACCAAGCCGGGCCCCCACTAAAGGCCGGCATCCTATCGGGGAGATTGAAATCGTCATGTCGCTCGGTCAGCAGCTAGCCCCTCATCTACCGTTCCTGCGTCGTTATGGGCGGGCGTTGACGGGAAGCCAGGAACATGGCGACCGCTATGTCCGGGCCACGCTCGAGGCGATCGTCGCCGCACCGGAGGAGTTTCCGCGCGACGTCGAGCCGCGACTCGGCCTGTACCGCACGTTCCAGGCGATCTGGCAGAGCGCCAATCCCGGCGAGACCGAAACGCCCAGCGGCGACAATGTCAGCGGGCAGGAAGCGATTGCGCGAGCCCGGCTGGCGCGCATGACGCCATTGTCACGACAAGCGCTGCTGTTGACGGCGATGGAAGGCTTCACCACCGAGGACGCGGCCTATCTGATCGACGTCGAGAATGACGAGGTCGAAAAGCTCGTCACCGAAGCGCTCGCCGAGATCGAGCAGCAGACGCGTGCGCGGGTGCTGATCATCGAGGACGAGCCGATCATCGCGATGGATATCGAGACGATTGTCCGCGATTTGGGGCATGACGTCACCGGTGTGGCGGTTACCCGCGACGAAGCCGTCGCCGCAGCGATGGCCGATCGCCCCGGCCTGGTGCTCGCCGATATCCAACTGGCGGATGACAGTTCGGGGATCGACGCGGTGAAGGACATCCTCGCGGAATTCCAGGTTCCCGTCATCTTCATCACCGCTTTCCCCGAACGCCTGCTGACCGGCGAGCGGCCCGAGCCGACCTTCCTCATCACCAAGCCGTTCCAGCGGTCGACCGTGAAGGCGGCGATCAGCCAGGCGCTGTTTTTCGACGAGTCGACCGTGCCCGCTTGACCCATGGGTCTCGCTTAACATGCGCTCGGCCGCCGGCGATATCCGACAGGATGCCGCCGGCGGCCGCATTTTGTCGAGCCAAGGTTCGGGAATTCTGTCTAAATACTCAAAGTTCCATCAGTTACGGAGCCAAAACGGGATTTGTGCGTTTTGACATGATGGCTGAACCCACTCCCTCAGAGGCTTCGGTGCACACCGATGCCGAGCATGCACGGGCCGGCGCGACGCCCGGCGTCATGCGCTACGTCCTCGGTATTTCGTTGGTGCTGGCGGTGGTAATCCTGTCGGCGATCGTTTGGGGCCCGGTGCTGTTCCACCAATAATGGAGCGGTCCGGCTTGGCCCTGGCGCCCATGTCACCCTATGTATCCTCTCGGTCGCTCGTTGGCGGCCCCACGTTCGACGGAGTTCCATGAGCAGCACAGCGACCGGCAATGTGGATGACAATGGGGAGGCGATCGAGCACGTCGCTTTGTCGGATCCGGAGTTCAAGGAACAGCTGGGGCAAGTGATCCCGCATCTCCGTGCGTTCGGCCGTTCCTTGTCAGGCAGCCGGGACCTCGCTGACGACCTGGTGCAGGAAACCTTGCTCAAGGCATGGGCAGCGCGGCAACGCTTTCAGGCCGGCACCAACATGCGCGCCTGGACCTTCATCATCCTGCGCAATCTGTATCTGAGCCAGATGCGTCGCGCGCGATTTAAGGGCGAGTGGGACGATCTGGTCGCCGACCGCATCCTCGCCGCGCCCGCCAGTCAGGACAAGCATGTCGAGCTGGGCGACATGCAGCGTGCGCTGCTGCTCTTGCCGCAGCCGCAACGCGAGGCGCTCATTCTGGTCGGCGCGGGCGGTTTTGCCTATGAAGAGGCCGCCGAAATCTGTCAGGTCGCGGTCGGCACGATCAAGAGCCGCGTCGCGCGCGGGCGCGTCGCGCTCGAGGCGATCCTGAGCGGTGGGCAACTCACGTCGCGCCGCAACGCCCCCGATCATCCCGGCCGCACCGCGCTCGATACGATCATGGACGAGGTCGACGACCTGAGCGGTGACCATAGCCCGGCGCCTGATCAGGGCGACGACGATATCGACGAGGACGAGGAATAGAGCGGCTTCGACTTAGGTCGAGGTGCCTCAAATCCATCCTGCTTTTTCGAAGGCCGTCGCAACTGTCGCTCGGAAACTAGGCACCCTGCTGGCTAGTTTGAACTATATTCCGTGTCGGATCGACGCGTGATCAGAGACCCTAATTGTCTTTCGACAGTCGCCTCAGCAATGACGTCAGGTCGCTCGGAAGGCTCGGCGCGCCGGTAAAAATCTGGCGCAGCGCAATGCCCACGCCATCGCTCTCGCGCGGGCGATGCACGACATGGTGGCTGTCGGAATGCGTCGCCTGACTGTGCGGATTGGGCGGGCTCATGCGACGTAGAACGTCGTTTGCCACGATTTGTTGCCACTTTGTCGTCAGTTTAATTGATCTGGATCAAATTGTGCTTTTCGCGCAACGATTGGCGCGCGCGAATGAGTGCTCTAGGGTGTCATCCGCAACCGTTTCAGCCTTTGCTGAAACCATTGGGCCAATATGGTGACTGCGCAGAATTTCGTCGATGCCGTCGCCAGGGCCGAAGCGCACGCGCCGTTCCTACGTCTCGCGCTCGAACAGCAGCCCGACCTCGCCGCCCAATTGGCGCAAGGTGTGGTGCCCGATCCGGCGCCGTTCGATCCTGATCTGCCCGTCAGTGTGGCACTGCGTCGGGCGCGCCGGCGCGAAGCGTTGATTGTCGCGATCGCCGATCTGGCCGGAGCGCTCGACCTGGTCGGCGTGACGCGGCGGCTGACCGACTTCGCCGATCGCGCGCTCGACCTCGCCATCCGCACGGCGATCCACGAGCGGGCGCCCGATGCCGACGTGAGCGGTTTCGCCGGGATCGCGCTCGGCAAACAGGGCAGCCACGAGCTCAATTATTCGTCGGACATCGATCCGATCCTGCTGTTCGACCCGACGACCTTGCCGCATCGCGTGCGCGAGGAGCCGGTGGAAGCGGCGGTGCGGATCGCGCGCCGCGTCGTCGAACTGCTCCAGGCGCGCGATGGCGAGGGCTATGTGCTCCGCGTCGACCTTCGCCTGCGGCCGTCGCCGGAGGTGACGCCGATCGCGTTGCCGGTCGACGCGGCGATTTCCTATTATGAAAGCCAGGCGCTGCCCTGGGAACGCGCCGCCTTCATTCGCGCGCGTGCCTGCGCCGGCGATGTGGCGCTCGGTCAACGTTTTCTCGACGCGATCCGGCCTTTCGTCTGGCGCCGGGCGGTCGATTTCGGCGCGGTTGGGGAGATTCGCGAGATCACGCGGCGGATTCGCGATCACCACGCGCAAGGCCAGGCCTTTGGACCGGGCTATGATCTCAAACGCGGGCGAGGCGGCATCCGCGAGGTGGAGTTCTTCACCCAGATTCATCAGCTGATCCATGGTGGCCGCGATCCATCGCTCCGCGCCCCGGCGACGATGGACGCGCTCGACCGGCTGTGCGCCGGCGGTCGCATCACGAGCGAAGAGGCCAGTGCGCTGAAGTCCGCTTATGTCGCGCTGCGCACGGTCGAACATCGATTGCAGATGGTCGACGATCGCCAGACTCATGCGTTGCCGCGCACGGGAGAAGCGCTTGAGGGCGTAAGCCGGTTGGCGGGGTTCGAGGATAGCGCGGGTCTGATCGCGATGCTGCGGCCGCATGTCGAACGGGTCGGGCAAATCTATGATTCGCTCGATGCGCGCGACGAGGCGGCGCTGGCCAGCGACGCCGACAGCCTGTCGGCGCAACTGGGCGCGATCGGCTTCGACGACGGCGCCAGCGCTGTCCAGATGATCGAGCGATGGCGTGGCGGCTCGTATCCTGCGTTGCGCAGCCCGGCTGCGCGCCAGGCGCTTGAGGCGGTGCTGCCGGGGCTGATGACGGCGCTCGGCCAGGCACCCGATCCGCGCGCTGCTTTGGTCCAGCTCGACACGATGTTGTCGCGGCTGCCGAGCGCGATCAATTTTTTTCGTCTGATCGAGGCGCGGCCGCAATTGGGGCAATTGATGGCGACGATCCTCAGCCACGCACCGCCGCTTGCGGGCGCGTTGAGCCGTCGGCCGGCGTTGCTCGACGGGTTGATCGACGCGACCGCGCTGGAGCCGGTCGGTGATGTCGCCGCGCTTGCCGAGGAGATGCGCTCGGGTGAGGCGGGGGACGATTACGAAGCCGCGTTGCAGCGGGTTCGCCTCGTGGTCGGCGAAAAACGCTTCGCGCTCGGCGCGCAACTGGTTGCCGGGACCAGCGACCCGCTGGAGGTCGCGCATGGCTATGCGCGCGTCGCCGAAGCCGCGATCGAGGTTCTCGGCGCGGCCACAGTGGCCGAGTTCGCGCGTGCGCACGGCCATGTACCCGACAGCGAATTGCTCATCCTCGCGCTAGGGCGGCTCGGGGGCGGAGCGCTGACGCATGCTTCCGACCTCGACCTTATCTATCTCTTCACCGGCGATTTCTCCGCCGAATCCGATGGCCCCAAGCCGCTGGGCGCAGTTCATTACTATAACCGCCTCGCGCAACGCCTGAGCGCCGCTCTGTCGGTGCCGACCGCTGCCGGCGCGCTGTACGAGATCGACACGCGATTGCGGCCATCGGGCGCGCAGGGCCCGTTGGTCGTCTCGCTCGCCGGCTTCGCCAAATATCAGCAAGAGGATGCCTGGACCTGGGAGCATATGGCGCTGACCCGCGCGCGCGCCGTATTCGGCTCGCAACGCGCTCGACAGGACGTAGCCGCGGTGATCGACGCGGTGCTGACGGCGCCGCGCGACACGGCGAAGCTCATCGCGGACGCGGTCGACATGCGGGCCGAAATGGCGCGGCACAAGCCGCCGCAGGGATCGCTCGACGCCAAGCTGTTGCCCGGCGGGCTGGTCGACCTCGAATTCGCCGTCCATGTCGCTCAGCTCTCGCATCCGGGCGTTGCGATCGACCCCGACCTCGACCCGGCGATCGACATGCTTGCGCGGGAAGGGATCGTTCCCGCGTCGCTCGGTGAGGATTACCGCTTCCTGACGCGCATGCTGGTGTTGCTGCGGCTGGTCGCACCGGACAACGAGCCGCCATCGGCCCCGACCCGCGAACTGATCCTGCGCGCGCTCGGCGCCGACAATTGGGACGCGCTGGTTGCGCGTTTCAACGCGACCCGGCAGGAAGTCGCGCGGGTCTGGCAATCGGTGAGTGGAGAGACAAATGGCGGGACTTGATGTCGGCGATACGCTGCCCGACGCGGTGCTGACGGCGCCTGACGGCGCGACGATCAACCTGCGCGATTACGCCGGCAAGCCGCTGGTGCTCTATTTCTATCCCAAGGACGATACTGCCGGTTGCACTCGCGAAGCACAGGATTTCACCGCGCTGTTGGCCGACTTCCACAAGGCCGGCGCGACCGTGCTGGCGGTGTCGAAGGACACGCCGGCAAAACACCGCAAATTTGCCGACAAATATGCGCTGACCGTGCCGCTCGCGAGCGATGAGACCGGCGTGATCGAAGCGTTCGGCGCCTGGGTGTCGAAGAAGCTCTATGGCCGTGAGTATATGGGGATCGACCGCTCGACCTGGCTGTTCGATGCCTCGGGCAAGTTGACGAAAGTCTGGCGCAAGGTGAAGGTTCCGGGGCATGCCGAACAGGTGCTGGCCGCGGTGCGGGAACTAGGGTGAGCGAGCGGGAAGTTGGCGTGAGTTCACCAACAGGGTAGGCCGCCCGCATGACTTCGGTCAAAACCAGCATCACCATCGCCGCCGCGTGTCGCTCGGTGCTCGAAACCGGCGGTCCCGCCGCCAAGGTCAAGCGCGCTCGCGCGGTCGTGCGGGCCTGGCGCCGAGGCGATCTGGCGTACCAATTCGATGTCGCGATGCCCGATCGGCCGACGCGGCCCGCCGAACCCCAGCTGCTCCCGCCCAACCGCATGCCCCGGCGCGGCAAGGGGGGATCAGAACGCGGCCGGATCGCGCTGATTCACGCGCTCGCGCATATCGAGTTCGTCGCAATCGACTTGGCATTCGACCTCGCGGGACGATTCGGCGGTCATTTTCCGCGCAATTTCATCGACGACTGGCTGTCGGTCGGCGCCGATGAGGCGATGCACTTCGCGCTGCTCGATCGACGGCTGCGTACGCTGGGCAGCCATTATGGAGCGCTCGCGGCGCATGACGGTTTGTGGGAAGCGGCCGAAGCGACCGCACAGGACCCGCTTGCGCGGCTTGCCGTGGTGCCGATGGTGCTCGAAGCGCGAGGCCTCGACGTCACGCCGGCGACGATCGATCGCTTCCTCGCCGGGGGCGACGAGGGAACCGCTCTTATCCTCAAGCGTATTCTCGCCGACGAGATACGTCATGTTGCGTATGGCGCGACGTGGTTTCGCGCGGCATGCGAATCAACTGGAATCGCGCCGGAAACGCATTGGCGCGCCTTGGTGCGGCGCCATTTTCGCGGCATGATTAAGCCGCCATTCAACGACTCAGCCCGCGAAGCTGCCGGTCTGCCCCGCGAATATTACGCGCCTCTTGCATGAAAACGACATGCTGGCACTTGTCACCGGTAACAACCGGGCGCGGAGGGGCTGGGTCCGGATTAACCATCTTCATGATCGCCGTTAATGCGGGGATCGTCGCCAGGGTCGCCGGGGACGCATGATCAAACTTACGAATTTGCAGGAGGCGTTCGCTCGCTGCCGCCAATTCTTCAAAACACGCGATTTCATTTTCCATGATGGCCGCGATCTTCGTCGTTTCTCGATCGCGGGACGTACGCAGGCCGCGGTTGCTGTCGCGGGTGCCATCACGCTGAGCTTCTCGGCGTATGGCGTTGCACAGGCAGGCGTGAACGCCGTGGCGCTGTCGGGCCTCACCGGAACGCCGCTCACCTCCGAGGCGAAAGTCGCCAAGATGGAGGCGCAGGTCGCCGGCATGCAGGCCAAGATCCAGCAGATCAAATATGTCGCCGATGCCCGCGCCAAGCGCGTCGAGGCACGCCAGGCGATGCTTGCCGCCGCGATCAGCGGGCAGGGCGAGGTCCAGCCGGTCGCCTATCAGCCGATCGATCCCGAGGCTGCTGCCGCTGCCGCCGACGTCGTCGCGCCGCTGGCGCAGGTCGAGCACGATCAGGTGACGCTGGCGATCAAGGCGCGGATCACCACCGAGAAAAAATATATCGCCGCGCTTCAGCGGGCGAAGGCGTTGGGGATCAACCCCAGCCGCTTCCAGACCAAAAGCGCCGCGATGGGCGGCCCGTACGAAGCCGCCGACAGCGCAGAAGCCGCCGCCGACATGGCCGCCGACGCCCAATTCCGTGCTCTGTTCCAGACCTGGAAGAAGCTTGATACGCTCCAGGACGGCCTGATCTCGATCCCGTCGGTTCAGCCGGTCAGCAATCTCAAATTCACCAGCAATTTCGGCATCCGCAGCGACCCGTTCCGCGGCACCGCGGCGTTCCACCCGGGCGTCGACATTCCGTGCGGGACCGGTACCGCGGTCTATGCCACCGCCGACGGCACGGTCGACCGTGCGGAGCGCGCGGGCGGCTACGGCAATCTGGTCGAGCTCGACCATGGCCGTGGCATCCAGACCCGTTATGGTCACTTGTCGAAGATCCTGGTCACCGCCGGGCAGAAAGTGAAGCGCGGCCAGCTGATCGCGATGTCGGGCTCGACCGGCCGCTCGACCGGTCCGCATCTCCATTATGAGGTCCGCATCGACGGCCGCGCGGTGAATCCGATGCCGTTCCTGCAGACCGCCGATTATCTCCAGGCGATCAAGAGCCCGCAGCTCAACGCCGTTCCGGTCAGCACCGCTCCGGCGGCGGACTCGGCCGACTGATTTCTCGAGGGACGCGAGAGGAGGGGCCGTTCCGGGGCAACCGGGGCGGCCCTTTTCGTATCTTGCCGTCCGCATGTGTTGCTGAGCGGGCGGCGAGCGCCTATCTCCCCACCATGGCTACCCTCGCCGACAACATTGCGCTGACTCCCGCCGCCGCCAAGCGCGTGGCGTGGATCGCCGAGCGCCAAAGCAAGCCTGCCATCCTTCGCCTCTCGGTAGAAGGCGGCGGCTGTTCTGGTTTCCAGTATAAATTCGGCCTCGCCGAGGGGCTGGAGGACGGCGACACCGTGGTCGAGACCGATGGCGTCAAGCTGGCGGTCGACGATATGAGCCTCGATCTGGTGCGCGGCTGTTCGGTCGATTTCGTCGACACGCTCGGCGGCGCGCATTTCACCGTGGAAAATCCCAACGCAGCCTCGGGCTGTGGTTGCGGTTCGTCCTTCTCGGTGTAAGCTTTTGCTGATCACCGAACCGCCCTCCGCACGGGGAGCGGGCCGGCCGCAATCGAACGAAAGCACCGCGTGAAGATCGTCAGCTACAACGTCAACGGCATCAGGGCGCGGCTCGAGCGGCTGGTCGAATATCTGTCCGAGCAACAGCCCGATGTGGTTTGCCTGCAGGAACTGAAAGCGGCCGATGACGGATTCCCGATCGATGACATTCGCGCGGCCGGCTACGGCGCGGTGTGGCACGGGCAAAAGGGCTTCAACGGCGTCGCGGTGCTGGCCAAGGGCAGAGACCCGGTCGAGCGGCAGCGGGGCCTAGCCGGCGATCCTGAGGACGCGCACAGCCGCTATCTCGAATGCGATGTCGAGGGGCTCGTGGTTGCCTCGATCTATCTGCCGAACGGTAATCCGCAGCCGGGTCCCAAGTTCGATTACAAGCTGAAATGGATGGAACGGCTGGCCGATCGCGCGCGCGATCTGCTCGCCGAGGAAGTGCCGGTGGTACTCGCCGGCGACTATAACGTCATTCCCAATAATGACGACACCTTCTCGGTTCGCGCGATGGCCGATGACGCGCTGATGCAGCCGGAAAGCCGCGAGCGTTATCGTACGCTGCTTGCCCAGGGGTGGACCGACAGCCTGCGCACGCGCCACCCCAAGGGCGGGGTGTGGACCTATTGGGATTATCAAGCCGGTGCATGGCAGCGCGATGCCGGCTTTCGCATCGACCATTTGCTGCTCAGCCCGGTCGCCGCCGACCGCCTGGCCGATGCCGGCGTCGACAGGGAGTATCGCGGTCGCGAAAAGGCGAGCGATCACGCCCCCACCTGGGTTCGGCTGCGCTAGGCCGATGGCCTTCCATTCCCGGCTAGCTGGCGCAACACTCGTGCTGTTCGCAACGGCTTTGTTCGCTCCCACCGTCGCGCATGCCGGCGATCAGGACCGCGATTATTGCCCTGCGCGGCCGGGGCTCGGCACGCCGGCTTGCACCATGGCGCCGGGCCAGGTGTCGGTCGAAACCTCGCTCGGCGACTGGACGCTCGACAAACAAGGCGGCGACCGCACCGATACGGTGCTGATCGGCGATACATCAGTGCGGATCGGGTTGACCGATACGGTCGAAGCGCAGGTTGGCTGGACTCCCTTGGGGATCGTTCGCGAAAGGGCTGGGGACGCAGTAGATCGTACGACCCGCACCGGCGACGCGACGTTCGGCATCAAGGCCAATCTGCACAATCCAGACGGCAGCGGACTGTCGGTGGCAGTCCAGCCGTTCGTGACGCTGCCGGTCGGCCGCGCGCCGATAGGGGCCGGCGATTGGGGAGCGGGGCTGGTCGTGCCGGTAACCTATGATCTCTCCAAGACCATGAACCTAGAAATCACGCCCGAAGTCGACGCCGCGGTCGACCAGGGCGGCCGCGGGCGGCATCTCGCCTTTAGCGGCGTGGTCGGCGTCGGTGTCGCGCTGAACGATGCGTTGACCTTCACGCTGGAAAACCAACTGGTTCGCGATGACGATCCGTCGGGATCGACCACGCAGGATCTTGCGTCGGCATCGCTGGCCTGGATGCCGCGCAAGACGCTGCAACTGGATGTCGGCGCCGTCGCCGGGCTCGATCGCAATGCCCCGGATGTCGAGCTTTATGCGGGGATCGCGCGCCGCTTCTGACGTCTGCGTAAACCGGGCCGCGCGTTCCGCCGATCTTTGGTGCGAATTCCCGCGCTTTGGTTCCCTGCGCCAATGTCTACAACTGTAGTCGCCAAACAAGCCATTGATTTATAACGTTTCTAGTGTTTGGCATACTTAATGCACCAATACACGTGCTGGTCACCCCCGCCAGCTAGTTAGGAGCAGGAAGATGGTCAAATACACGATCGCTGCCGTCGCGGTGTTGGGTGTCCTTGTGGGCGGCCCCGCGCTCGCCTCGGGCAAGGTCAAGAGCGACGCTGGGACCGCGAAGGGTCAGCAAACCGCCGCCAATGGGTCGACGCGCTATTGCTACCTCGTCCCCGCGACGACCGGCACGATCATCGACCGCAAGGTGTGCAAGACGCTCGATCAATGGCGCGCCGAAGGCGTCGACCCGACCAAGCCGCAAAACAACTGAGCAACGTAGAAGCGCGGCATCCGCCGCGTCGTTCCAAAGGATGAAGCTATGATCAAGACCATGATGACAGGGTTCGCCACCGCTGCGGCACTGACGATGATTGCCGGTTCCGCGCAAGCCGCCGAGCCGCGGACCGCTAGCGATGCGACACCCGCAGCGCGCGCTACGCCGACCGCCGAGTCCACGGCGCAACCGAAATATTGCGTGGTCGGCGCCATTACAGGATCCCGCATTGAGCGAAAGATCTGCAAGACTCGCGAAGCCTGGATGCGCGAAGACAATTTCGATCCGCTCAACCGTTGAGCGGTTTTCGGCCCTGGTCGTACACCAATGGCCCCGTGCGGCCAGGGTCGGAATATTGTTGGGACCTGCCGCTAATAGATCGCGGCCAGCTCAAATTCGTTTCTCGTAGATCTGATAGACCTTGTTGACCTTGCTATCGATCGCGTCGGCAATGGCGTTCATGCCCTGATTGTCGTCGAGCACCCAGCCGATCTCTCCTCGCGTCGCACCGTATTTCGAAATGGCGGCGCGGCGGATATATTCGATCATCATGAAGGCCAGCTGGCTCGCCATCCGCGACGCCTGCAATTCCTTGATTACCCCCATCAGCGGGACGCGCATCGTCCTCGCCTGGGGCTTGCGCAGCCACAATAACAGCTTCGCCCAGCCGAACGGCAGCAAATTGCCGTTCAACGGCTTGATCGCTTCGTTGAGGTCGGGGAGCGTGATCATGAACGCAACCGGCTTGCCGTCGAGCTCGGCGATACGGATCAGGTCGTTATAGACGATCGGCTTCAGCATGACGCCGATATCGTCGATCTCGGGCGGGGTGAACGGCACGAACCCCCAATTGTCCGACCAGGCATCGTTGAGGATGTAGAGGATGATCGCCGCTTCCTCGTCGAACTTCGACTTGTCGACCTCGCGAATGCGGATGCGCTCGTTGCGCTCGCCCATCTGGACGATGCGCTGGACGATCGGCGGGAAGTCCTTGGAGATGTCGAGATCATAAGTCATGACCTGCTTGACCGGTTGATAACCGGCGCGCTCGATCCAGCCCTGATATTCGGGTTTGTTGTGCCCCATCATGATCGTCGGCGGATGGTCGAAGCCCTGGATCAGCAAGCCGGGCTCTTCCCAGATCGACGCGCTCAACGGCCCGAGCACGCGGTCCATGCCCTGATCCTTCAGCCACGCTTCGGCGGCGGCGATCAGCGCCTGTGCGATCGCCTCGTCCTCTGCGTCGAAATAGCCGAATTGGCCGCAGCCGGGTCCGAAACCCTGGTCGGCCGGCATTTCGAGCGCCAAGGTGTCGATATGCGCTGAGATGCGCCCGACGACCTTGCCGTCGCGCTCGGCCAGGAACAATTGCTGCTTGGCGTGGCTCAGCCAGCCGTTCTTGCCCGGGATCAGCTTTTTCAGCGCGTCGCCCTTCAGCGGCGGCACCCAATTGGGGTCGCCCTTATAGAGGCGATAGGGCAGGGCGACGAACTTCTTCAGGTCGCCCTTGCTGTCGATCGGGCGGATGGTCACTTGACCGGGCATCGGCACCTCATGCGCTGGAACAGTCCGCGCGTTAGGCTTTGTCCGAGGCTTCGACAATCCCGGCGGCGTGCCGTTTTACGCATGATGAGGAATTGCGATCACCCTGATCGGCGGCGGCTTCGTCGTTGGAATGCCACCGTGTCGCCACTATGTTCGGCCAATGGCGCTCCCCATGGATACAATTGTGACTCTCGACCGCCGCACCGCCGGCGCGGCCAGCGCCGCGCCCGTGCGCGCGCGGATCGACGACGACAGGGCAATGCTGAAGGCGGCGGCGGATCTGACTCGCGACCTCAACGTGCCCAATCCGCGCATCTACTGGTCCGACATGCTGTTATCGGCGGCGATCGGCTACGCGGCATTGGCCGGCGCGATCCTGGCGCCGTCGACCGGCTGGGCGATCGCGGCGGGCGCCGTCGCGGTTCTCGCCCTGTATCGCGCCGAAAGCTTCATCCACGAACTCACCCACATCAAGCATTCGGCGGTGCCGGGTTTCCGGCTGGTTTGGAATCTGCTGGTCGGCATTCCGCTGCTGACGCCGAGCTTCATGTACGAAGGCGTGCACAATCTTCACCACGCCCGGACGCGCTACGGCACGGTGGAAGACCCCGAATATCTACCGCTGGCGCTGATGAAGCCCTGGACGCTGCCGGTGTTCCTGCTGGTGTCGGCGCTGGCGCCGGTCGCCTTGCTGGTCCGCTACGCCATTCTCACGCCGCTCTCTTTGGCCGTGCCGGCGCTACGCCGTGTCATCGTCGCGCGCTATTCGGGCCTGCAGATCAACCCGTCATTCCAGCGCAGGCCGCCCGAGGGAGAGGCGCGTCGGCTGTGGCACCGGCTGGAGGCTGCCGCCAGCCTGTGGTCGATCGCGCTGATCGCGCTGACCGCGACTGGGATCATCCCGCTCAAAGCCTTCGTGACCTTCCTGATCGTCGCCTCGGCGGTCGCGGTCATCAATCAGGTGCGGACGCTTGTCGCGCATCTCTGGGAGAATGAGGGCGAAGCGATGACGGTGACCGCGCAATATCTCGATTCGGTCAACGTGCCGCCGCCCGCGGTGCTGCCGATGCTATGGGCACCGGTTGGGCTGCGCTATCACGCGCTGCATCATCTGCTGCCGGGGCTGCCTTATCATGCTCTAGGCACCGCGCATCGCCGGATCACCGCGGCGCTCGAGCCGGACTCGCCTTATCACAAGGGCAATTACAAGGGCCTGCCGCACCTCGCGACGCGGCTGGCGAAGAGCACGTTTCAACCGCGTTGAATTATTGCCCTCCCGCTGGCGGGAGGGGTTAGGGGAGGGCGTGTCGCCTTCCCGAGAATCCCTTTTGGGTAGAGCGGACAACAGGCCCTCCCCCAGCCCCTCCCGCCAGCGAGAGGGGAGCGGCTATTCCTCAGTCCTGATCAGGACTGCCTCGCCGATCATCAGGAACAGCACGAACGGCGCCCAGGCCGCGAGCATTGGCGGATAGGCGCCGAGATTGCCCATCGCGAGCGCGAAGTTGTCGACCACGAAATAGGTGAAGCCCAGTGCCATGCCGACCACGGCGCGGATGAAGAGCTTGCCCGATCGCGCGATGCCGAACGCCGCGATCGCGCCCAGCAACGGCATCAGGATCGAGGATAGCGGCCCGGACAGTTTATGCCACAGATCGCCTTCGAGTGCCTTGGTCGGGCGGCCCGCTGCCTTGAGGTCGCCGATCGCCGACCATAATTCGGTGAACGACAGGCCGTCGGCATCGACCGTCGCCAGCGTGAACTGGTCCGGGCGCACGCCTTCACCAACCACTACAGCGCCCAGGTTGGTCGCCACACCGCTGGTGACGTCGAACTTCTGGGCCGGCCAGATCCGCCAGCCTTTGCCTTCGCGCCGACCATGCGGAGCGGAAATCGTCGCCTGCAGCTCGCCGGCCTTGTCGCGGTCGTAGAATGTGACGTCGGTCAGGGTTGCCGCGTCGCCGCGACCCTTGACCAGCTTGACGTTGATCAGATCGTCCCCTGACCGCGTCCATATGTTGACGCGATCGCCGCGGTCGATAGGGATCGGTGCATAATCGACCTTTTGCCAGCGGTTGAGCGTGGCAGTCGCCCGGCTCACGATCCGGTCGTTGAACGCGAAGCTGAGAGCCGCGACGCCGATCGCCGCGATGATCATCGGCGCCAGCACCTGATGCGCCGACAGGCCCGACGCCTTCATCGCGATCACTTCCGAATTTTGATTGAGCGTCGAATAGGTGATGATCGCGCCGAGCAGCACCGAATAGGGCAGGAAGCGGGCGATGATCTCTGGCGTGCGCAGGCTGATATAATGCCAGACTTCGGCCTGCCCGTTGCCGGCATGGGCGAGAATCCGTCCCGATTCGCTCAGCGCGTCGAGGAACTGGAGAACGATGACCAGCGCCGCGAGCACCGCGAAGGTGCGCACGAGGAAGCTCTTCGCCATGTACATCGTCACCGTTCGCGACGGGAAGAACTGCATCGAGATCATGCCGGTTGGGCCTCCGGCTCGTCGTCATCGCCGTTGCGGCGTGGCCGCCGGAATGGCAGCCAGCGCACGACCACCTTGCTGACCTTGGCGAAGACGCGTTCCAGCGCGCCGATCGGCTGGCCGCCGGGAACGAACGCGATGGTGTGAAACATCCACAGCACCAGTCCGGCGAAGATCGCGAACGGCACCCACAAGGCGATGAATGGGTCGACCCGACCCAGTCCGCCGATCCCCTCGCCATATTCGTTGACCTTGAAATAGGTCACGATGATCACGATCGACAGGAACACGCCCAGCGCGGACGACGATCTCTTGGGCGGGACCCCGAGCGCCAGCGCCAGCATCGGCAACAGGAACATCGACACCACCTCGGTGATGCGGAAATGGAACGCGGCGCGGCTGGTATCGCGCAGCGGTTCGGGTTGCGTTCGATCGCGGCCGATCTGGGCAAGTTCGGGCAGCGTGAATTCCAGATTGCGCCCGCCGCGCGCGCGGAACGCGCTGGTCGGGGGCAAGCGGATCGGGAAGTTCCATATGTTGAAGCGCAGCACGCGCGGCACCGCGACCTTCGCCTCCTTGCTGACAAGCGTACCGTTGGTCAGCTGGAAGATGATCTCGTCGGGATTGGGCGCGGCGTAGAATTTGCCCTTTTCCGCGGTGACTGCAAACGAGCCGCCTTTGTCGTCGTTGCGCTGGACGAAGATGCCCTTCAGCTCGCGCCCTTCATCCTTGCTTTCCTCGATCCGCACGGTCGGGCCGTTATTCGGGAAAGTGGTGAACTCGCCAACCTTGATCGAGGCGCCGAGCGCGCCGGTGCGCAGTTCGTAGCGCAGATTCTCATAGGCGTATCGCGCCTTGGGCTGGACATAGCCGACGATGAACAGGTTCAGGATCGCGAGGACAATCGTGTACATGTACGGCACGCGCAGCAGCCGCCAATAGCTCATCCCCACCGCGCGCAGGATGTCGAGCTCCGACGAGGTCGCCAGCCGCCGAAAGGCGAGCAAGCAGCCCAGCATCAGCCCGATCGGGATGCCCAGGCCGAAATATTCGGGCAGCAAATTGGCCAGCATCTGCCACACGACGCTGATCGGCCCGCCTTCGGTCGCGACGAAGTCGAACAGCCGCAGCATGCGGTCGAGCACGAGCAGCATCGCCGCGATCACCAGAGTGGAGAATAGCGGCAACGCGATCAGCCGGGCCATGTAGCGGTCGATGGACTTCATGGCTGACGGAAAACGGATCCTTCTCGGCCGGGAGCGGCTAGGGAGATGATCGAACGGCTATAGGGCGGCATTCGGTCCGCGTCAGCCGGAAAAACTGCCTTTATTCGGCGGCCAATTGGTCCGTCGGCGTGGGTCGATCCGCGATCGCATCGGCAATCGCCCGTTCCAGCCCGGCGATAGTGAACGGTTTGCGCAGGACCGGTCGTCCGCCGAAATCGGCCGCCGACCCCTCGCCGGCATAACCGGTGACGAATAGCACAGCGAGATCGGGGCGGCGTCCCAACAATCCGGTGATCATCTCCGGCCCGGTCTGGCCGGGCATCAGCACGTCGGTGATGACCAGATCGAATGGCCCAAGATCGTCGAGGATGCGCGGCGCGTCGAGCGGGTCGGGGCACGGAACGGCACGATGTTTCAGTTCCTCCAGCGCGCCGATCGTGGCGTTGAGGACGCGCGGATCGTCCTCGACCACCAGCACGCCGAGGCCGCGTATCGACGGCACCGCGGAGGGCATCGCCGTATCTGTTTTCGCCGCCACGTCTCCGACGCCAACGTGACGGGGGAGATACAGCGTCACCGTGGTCCCTTTGCCCTCAACCGAGGTGATCGCGATCTCGCCGCCCGATTGACGAACAAAGGCGAAGATCTGGCTGAGCCCTAGGCCGGTGCCCTTGCCGACCGGTTTCGTCGTGAAGAACGGCTCGAACACCCGCTCCAGAACTTCCGGCGCCATGCCGCAGCCGCTATCGCTGACCGCGATCGCGACGTGGTCGCCCGCCAGGCAATGGCCGATCTCATTGGCCGCGAGCGTCCTGGCGCTGGCTCGGATCGTCAGCCGCCCGCGACCGTCCATCGCGTCGCGCGCGTTGACCGCGAGATTGAGGATGGTGTTTTCAAGCTCGTGGCGGTCGGCCCAGATATGCCAGGCCGATCCGTCGTCGCTCGTCTCCACCGTGATCGCGTCCCCCAGCGTGCGGTCGAGCAGATCGGACATGCCCTCGATCGCGGCGATCGGCGTGAGCGGTTCGGGGTTGAGCGCCTCCTCGCGCGAAAAAGCGAGCAGGCGCCGGGTCAGCGCGGCGGCGCGATGCGCGCCCTCGGTGGCGTTGTCGAGATGACGGCCGACGCCCTGCGGATCGCTCTTCAGCGTGCGCCGGGCGAGCTCCAACCCACCCAGAACGACTGCCAGCATATTGTTGAAATCGTGGGCGATTCCACCAGTCAGCTGGYCGACCGCTTCCATCTTCTGCACCTGGCGCAGCTTGGCTTCCTGCGCGCGCAATGCCTGGGTGGCTTCGTTCACCGCATCTTCGAGCACCGCCGACCGCTCGCGTTCGACATCGGCATCGGCTCGCGCCGCGGCGCGCTCGCGCATCACGCCGATCGTCAACCAGCCGAGCACGACCGCCGCGACCAGGATCAGCATGCCGAACACCGCCAGGATCATCGCAACGGTGTTCGAGCGCTGGATCGATGCTGCCGCCGCCGCGACGCGCTGGTCAAGCAATCCGTGCTCGGAATTGATGATCGCGTCGAGCTGACGGTCGATATCGCGCAACGTTGCCGACTTCCCCGCGGCGTAGAAGCGCGAATAGGCCTGGCTGTCCTTCTTGTACGAGGTGCTGAGCGCGGTGACCGCCAATTCCTTGCCGCGTTCCGCATAGGTGGCGCGCAACTGGTCGATCAAATGCTGCTGCATCGGATTGTCATTGGTCAGCGCATCGAGCCGGTCGATCTGGTTTCCCGCCGAACTCCATTCGTCATAATATTCGCGACCGACCAATTGGTCGCGGCTCATGACGTATCGTCCCAGCGCCGCTTCGGCGTGCGCGATCGTGCCCGACAGCGTGCGCGCCAGGATCATGACGTCATAGCTATGGCTCTGCGCCTTGAGCGCGCGATCACGCTGCGCGGTCGTATCCGACAGGATGACGATCAGCGCGACGACGATGCCGGTGCCGAGTAACGCCATGACCGCCAGGGCAATGCCCCGCCAGACCGTGCGTGCCTGATCGACGAGCCCCGGCTCGGCGTCGTTCCCGCTCATGGCCGTCTTGTACCGAATCGGTTGAATCTAGGAAACCCCGTAGGTTCCCTCAATTTATCGCGCGCGCTGCTCGGCCTGCCGCTTCGAAGCGCTCCAGCACCGTGGCGATCTGGTCGGCCGTGTGTTCCGCGCACAGCGAACAGCGCAGCAGGTAGGTGCCGGCCGGAGTCGCCGGGGGCCGCGCCATGTTCACATAGACGCCGCTGTCGAGCAGCCCTTGCCACATCATCACTGCCTGGGTCTGGTCGTCCAGGATCACCGCGATGATCGCGCTGTCGGGGTTCTCGGTGCCCAGTTTGAAGCCCATCCGGGTCAGTCCGCCATGCAATTGCCTGGCGTTTTCCCACAGATGCGCGCGCTTGTTGTGCGCGTGTTGAAGCTTGCGGATCGACATTGCCGCGGTGGCGACGACCGACGGCGGCAGGCTGGCGGTGAAGATATAGGGACGGCAGGCCAGGCGGATCGCCTCGAACTTGGGGTGGTTGGAGACGCAGAAGCCGCCGACCGTACCAACCGACTTGGAGAAAGTGCCGACGATGAAGTCGACATCGTCTTCGCAACCTTGGGCCTCGTACACGCCGCGGCCATTGGGCCCGTAAAAGCCCATCGAATGTGCTTCGTCGGACAGCACCATCGCATTGTGCTTCTTGGCGACCGCGACCATCTCCTTGAGCGGCGCGACGTCGCCCAGCATCGAATAGACGCCTTCGAGCACGACTAACTTGCCTGGCTCCTTGGGCAGGCGGCCGAGCCGCTTGTCGAGGTCCTCGACATCGTTGTGGCGGAAGCGGACGATCTCGGCATAGCCCTGTTTGCAACCGTCATAGATCGAGGCGTGGCTGTCGGCGTCGAGAATGACGTACTCGCCCTTGCCGGCGAGCGTCGAGATCATGCCGAGATTGGCCATATAGCCGGTCGAAAACACGATCGCCCCGGTCGTCCCGTAGAAATCGCGCAACGCCTGCTCGACTTCCATATGGTCGCGGAAGGTGCCGTTGAGCATGCGGCTGCCATTGGTGCCCGATCCGAACTGGTCGAGCGCGTCCTTGCCCGCCTGGATGACGTCGGGGTCGAAGGTCATGCCCATATAATTGTAGGTGCCGAGCAGGATCGTGTCCTTGCCTTTGATCACCGCCTCGGTCGGTGACTTGACCTGCTCCATCACGATCGCGAACGGATCGGTCACACCGCTGTCGAGCAACGCCTGGCGCTCGGCGATCAGGCCGTCAAACTTCGACATCAGATCGCTTTCGGGGGCGACCGTGGCGGGATGCTCGGGCAGCGCCTCGGCAGTGTCGATAGCGTCGGTCATCGTGTCTTCCTTGTCCACCGTGGTCAGGCGTTCTTCAGCTTCTGGACGGCTTCGACCAGTTGGCCGACGGTCTCGATCTCGGCCTGCATGTTCATGGTGATGATGATGTCGAACTCATCCTCGATCGCCGCGACGAAATCCATGACGGTCAGGCTGTCCCACTCCAGATCGTGCTGGAAGGTGGTCGCGTCGGACAGAGCGACGCCCTTCTTGTTGAACGGCTGGATCAGGCCGGTGACGGTCTCGAATATTGCTGCGCGGTCGCTCATTGTCATGTCCTTGTGGTCGCGAAGGCGTTGCCCGCCAAATGCGGCGGCTTTCCGGCAGGGTTATAGCGACCCTTGGGCGCGATACCATTGCGCGGTGGCAGTCAGCGCGGTTGGCGTTTCCTCTTGCGGCGCCCAGACGTCGGTCGGCGGCCGAGCATGGCTGACCCAATCGCGATGGCAGAAATAAGCGACGCGGTCAGGTGTCAGCTTCGCGTTCTTGCCGCGGAACAGGCCGTCGAGCGCGGCGATCGCGTCGAGGATCGGGCGGGGCAGGGGCAACGGCAACACCTTGCTGCCCAGCGCAATGCCGATCGCGCGGGCAAAATCGCGATGGTCCCAGCCATCGGGCCTGCCGTCGTCGGGTTCTACGATCTCGCGGATCAGCGCGTTGCTGGTCGGGAGCGCCAGCAACAGCCGGATGAGTTCGCCGACCGCGATCACCGACATTCGTCCGCCGGCCGGGGGCAATGGCACGACATGGCGCTTGGCGAGCTTGAACAGTTCGAGCATCTCCTGATCGCGCGGGCCGAAGATCGCCGGCGGGCGCACGATCGTCCAATCGAGACTGCTGGCGATCAGCAATTTGTCGGCTTCCGCTTTCGACCAGCCATAGAGCGACAAATCCGGCTCGCGCGCGGTCAGTGACGAAACCTGCACGAAACGGCGGATGCCGGCCGCTTCGGTCGCGGCGATCAGCGCGCGCGTCCCCTCGATATTGCCGGCGGCGAAGCCCGCGCGGTCGGGCGCGTTGATCACGCCGGCAATGTGCAGCACCGCGTCGGCGCCCTGGACCAACACCGTCAGACTGTCCGGCTTGTCGAGCGCGCCTTCGATCCAGGTGATTCCGGCGCGCTCCGGCTGCGGCCGCCGCGTCAGCGCGCGCAACTGATGGCCCTGGGCCAAAGCAAGTTCGATGAAATGACTGCCGACGAACCCGGTGCCGCCGGTGACCGCGATGACGGTCATGCCAGCACCATGTGGTTGCGATGGACGAGCGCGGCGCGCGGGGCGTAGCCCAGGATCGCGGCGGCCTCATCGCTGCGCTTGCCAGCGATCCGCACGGCGTCGGCTACGTCATATTCGGCAAGCCCGCTTGCGATCACGCCGCCGGGACCGGCGATCGCGATCAGGTCGCCGCGCGCGAAATCGCCCTCGATCCGAACGGCGCCGGCGGGCAACAGGCTCTTGCCCTGGTTGAGCGCGGCAACCGCGCCGGCGTCGACATGGACTGTCCCCCGAACCGTGAGCCGTCCGCCCAACCACGCCTTGCGCGCGGGCGCGGCGCGCTGCGCCGGGAACAGCGTGCCATGACCGGTCTCGACATAACGTGCGAAGGGATGATCCACCCGGCCGGAGGCGATCGCCAGCGCGATGCCGGCGCGGGTCGCGATCTTGGCGGCCTGGATTTTCGAGGTCATGCCGCCCGACCCCATGCCGGACGTCGACCCGCCCGCCATCGCCTCGATCGTCGCGTCGATGCGCGGTACGCGATCGATCAGCGTCGCGCCGGGCAGGGTTGGCGCGCGGTCATAGAGCCCATCAATGTCGGACAGTAACAGCACACCTTGTGCGCCCGCCGCCTGCGCGACCCGTGCCGCCAGCCGGTCATTGTCGCCGAAGCGGATTTCCTCGGTCGCGACCGAATCGTTCTCGTTGATCACGGGCACCACGCCGAGCCCGAGCAGTCGGCCCAGGGTCGCCGCGGCGTTGAGATAGCGGCGGCGATCCTCTAGATCGTCGAGCGTCACCAGCATCTGCGCGGCGGTCAACCCCTCGGCGCCGAGGCACTCGGCCCAGACCTGGCTCAGCGCGATCTGGCCAGTGGCGGCGGCGGCCTGCGCATCTTCCAGGCTCGCCCGTCCGCCCTTGGTGAGCTTGAGCCGTCGTGCACCGAGCGCGATCGCGCCCGAGGAGACGATCGCGACCTGCTGTCCGCTCCGCGTCGCCGCGGCGATGTCGACGGCGAGCCCCGCCAGCCAATCGCGCCGTACTTCGCCTTCCGGCGTCACGAGCAGCGATGACCCGACCTTGACGATCAGGCGCGGGCAGTGCGCCGCGGCAAAAGGCGAAGTCTCCGGCATCGCGCTTGCGCTTAGCGGGCCCCGTGCCGTCCCGCCACCGGCGAAACGATCACAGCGGCGACCATTGCACCTCATCCTCGGCGCCATCGTCGTCGACCGGCGAGTCGTTGGTCGGGATCGCTTCGAGCAATTTGTCGAGCACCCAATCGACCCCGACGCCGCTTGCGCCCGAAATCGGGATCACCTCGGCGCCGCTCGCTTCCTCGAGTTCGGCGGACAAGGCAGCGATCAGCTCTTCGTCGAGCGTGTCGATCTTGTTGAGTGCGACCACCACCGGTTTGTCGACCAGCCCGCCGCCATAGGCTTCGAGTTCGTCGCGCACGATGCGATAGCTCTCGGCCACGTTGGGATCATTGGCGTCGACAAGATGGAGCAGCACGCGGCAGCGTTCGATATGCCCCAGGAAGCGGTCGCCGACTCCGGCGCCTTCGGCTGCGCCTTCGATTAGCCCGGGAATGTCGGCCACGACGAATTCGCGCCCTTTGTGCCGCACTACACCCAATTGGGGCCGCGTCGTGGTGAAGGCATATTCGCCGACCTTGGCCTGCGCGTTGGTCACCTGGTTGATGAAGGTCGACTTGCCGGCATTGGGCAATCCGACCAGCCCGGCATCGGCGAGTAGCTTGAGCCTGAGCCACACCCAGGCTTCTTCGTACGGCCAGCCGGTGCCGTGCTGGCGTGGTGCGCGGTTGGTCGACGTCTTGTAGCTGGCGTTGCCGCGACCGCCGTCGCCGCCGCGCAGGAAGACGATGCGCTGGCCTACCTTGGTGAGGTCGAAGAGCAGCGAACGCTCCTCGTCATCGGCCAGGATTTGGGTGCCGACCGGCACCTTGATGACGAGATCGTCGCCGCCGGCACCGGTGCGGTTCGACCCCGCGCCGCCGGTCCCGCGCGGCGCACGGAAATGCTGAGTGTAGCGGAAGTCGATCAACGTATTGAGCCCGGCGACGGCTTCGAACACGATGTCGCCGCCCTTGCCGCCATCGCCGCCATCGGGGCCGCCATATTCGACGAATTTCTCGCGCCGAAAGCCGACCGCGCCGGGGCCGCCGGCGCCCGAACGGACGAAAATCTTGGCTTGATCCAGGAAGTGCATCGAACTGCCTTAGCCGCGTAACGCCGCGCTGCTAACCCCCGACCGCCATTCCCATATTCGAACGCCGCTTGATCCAAGGCAATTGCCTTTCTTGCTGCAGCGCACATAAGGGGGCGCGGGGGTATCAAGATGGTCGTTGATGTGTCTCCTATCGGCGCGTCGCTTTTCGGCGGACGGTTCGCAACGGGCGATTTGCCCGAACGCGATCGGCACGAGGCGTGGTGCAGCCGTTCACCATCGACCGTGGGGCGGCTGTACGAAACACGTCCGCACGAGCCGTTCGACGTCGCCACGGACCTGGTGATGCTGGGGCCGCTCAAGATCCATTTCTCGACAATCTCGGGACAATCGTTCGAGCGGACCAGGGCAATGGCCGCTGCCGATGGCGTCGACGATCTCGTCGTCAACGTGCGGTTTCGCGGCGGGGCGGTTGGCGACATGAACGGCACCGCCCTCGACGCTTTCGGCGAATCGACGTTGCTCACCGATATGGCGCAGCCGCAACACCACATGTCCGAGGCGAGCTCCACCGCATATTTTCACGTGCCGCGTGCGCTGGCCGAACGATATCTGCCCAGCGTTCGCTCGCTCCATGGCCTGACAATCCCTCCCTCCACCGCCGCATTGCTCCGCGAGCATTTGCGGCAGATCTGGCGCCACGCCGAGCGCCTGCCGGTCGATCAGGGTGCGCGTCTGGCGGGGACCGTCATGGATCTGCTCGCAATTGCCATAGCGCAGGAACGCGGCGGCCGCGTGACGCCCGAGGTAGTGGCAGGCGCCGCCATGACGCGTGCGCGGGCGGAGATAGAGGCACGGCTGGGCTCGGCGACGCTGACGGTCGCGAGCCTGTGCCGTGTATTGGGCATGTCGCGTTCCGCGCTTTATCGTCTGTTCGAGGACGAAGGCGGCGTGCATGCCTTTGTGACGCGGCGCCGGCTGGAGAGTGTCGCGGCGGCGCTCGGTGAGTCCAGCGAGCGTGACCGTATCGCGGACATTGCCGAGCGTTGGGGGTTTTGCGATGCCGCGTATCTTGGCCGGCTGTTTCGCGAACGGTTCGGCATGACGCCGTCCGACTATCGCGCCTTTACTCGCTCTCGGCCGGCGCTGCGGACCAATGAGACGCCCCGCGCGGCCTGACCATGCCGGTGCCACAGCGCTTGCATTGCGCGCGGTAGCCATTGCCCTCGTGCCAGACTCGCCGCGAGCGGCGGTGGCCGATAATCCGGCAGATCAAGGCATTGGTATCGGGGCGGAAAGGCATTAGCGCGATCTAGAACAGCGCGGGCCGACTTGAAGCCGACCAGCGTCCCGCGCACTATTGGTCTTGTCCCAAATCGGGTGGATTGTCAGCGATCGGGCGAATTGCCGTCGCGCAGCGCCTGATAAGCGAGCTGGCGCGCGCGGTCGCGCGGCAGGCCGAGCGCACGGGCGAGCGGCGCGCCGAACAGGGCGTCACCCAGCGCCATGATGACGAGTTGCAGCGTTTCGTCCTCGATCGGACGATCCTGCTTTGAATGGCCCTCGGTCAGTTCGTCGACCAGGTCGTGGATCGCGTTGAGGATCGGGTCGAGCGCATCCTCGTTGCCCGACAGAATCATCCAACTCGCCAACGCACCGGCGCCACCGGTGTCGAACGCATCGAACGCCAGATCGACGACCTCGCGCGGGTTCTGGTCTTCGGCGCGCTGGCGAATCACGGTTTCGCGGATGGTGGTCGAGATGAACTCCGCCATCCGTTCGATCAGTGCCTTTTGCAGGCCCGCGGCCGAGCCGAAATGGTGGAGCAGATTGGCATGCGTTCGTCCGATGCGAGCGGCCACCGCCTTCAGCGTCACCGCCTGCGGGCCGAATTCCACCAACAGGCTGCGTGCCGCATCGAGCGCGGCATCGCGCGATTCCTCGGGACTCAGGCGACGGCGGACGGGGAGGGGACTTACGGACATGGACGACCTGTCGGCGCTTTGGGGTGTGAAATCAATCTGTCGGGTACCCGCCAGTCGCACGGGAGGCGAGGCCGAACCTCCTCCCCCGTCACGGGGGAGGAGGTATTATGCGGCCATTCGGCATGCCGGTTCGTCAGCATCGAAGTCGAGCGCGAGCGTCACGCTTTCGACCTCTCGGCCGCGTGCAAGGCAATAGGTGGCGGTGCGGCCGGTCGGCCGGAAACCCAGCTTGGTCAGCACGTTGCCCGAGGCGGGATTGTCGACGAAATAGCGCGAGCGCAGGCTCTTCAGGCCCATCGCGAATTGCGCGATGCCCAGAACCGCCTTGCCCGCCTCGGTCGCATAGCCGCGGCCCCAGGCGTCGGGCGTCAGCCAATAGCCTATTTCGTAGCCACCGAGATCCTCGGCGGGGTGGATGCCGATCCCGCCGACCAGCCGCGGCGTCGCCTCCTCGTGCGCGAGGATCGACAACGACACATTGTCCTTCGCCCGTGGCGTCGCCAGCCATTCGGCGGCATTGGCCTCGGTATAGGGCCAGGGCACCCGCGACAGCTTGGTCACGACTTCCT
Source organism: Sphingomonas sp. P4_D12 (assembly GCF_056401895.1). Classification (NCBI taxonomy): domain Bacteria; kingdom Pseudomonadati; phylum Pseudomonadota; class Alphaproteobacteria; order Sphingomonadales; family Sphingomonadaceae; genus Sphingomonas; species Sphingomonas sp. P4_D12. The sequence goes on from NZ_JBFUIL010000002.1 coordinate 157,243, forward strand.
CATGCCCGATCGCCCGAGCGATCGCGGCGGCGTCCTCGGGCCAGCCGGGACGTAATGTCAGTCTCTTGGTCCGCGCGAACATCTCACTCTCCGTATCGTGCCGGGCCGCTCGCACGTCGATGTGACGTTTCCGCGACCCGGAAGTGGAGGGAGCATGAAAAAAGGGAGCCGGGGCGACCCGTCTCCCTTGTTCGGTCTCTGGTTAGCCCGAGACCCGGGTCGCCCTGGTGGGCAACCCGTGCGGTTGCCCGTTATTCTGCGGCTTGCGCCATAATGTCTACCGAGCAGAACTTTCGGCCGAGCTTGCCCTCGTGGAAGGTCACGCGACCGTCGGTAAGCGCAAAAAGGGTATGGTCCTTGCCCATGCCGACGTTGCGGCCGGCATAGAATTTGGTCCCGCGCTGACGCACGATGATGTTGCCGGCGACGACTTCCTGTCCGCCGAACTTCTTTACACCGAGGCGACGGCCAGCCGAATCGCGACCGTTGCGCGACGAACCGCCTGCTTTCTTATGTGCCATCTCTACTCTTCCCGATCTTAAGCTTCGGCAGCCGGGGCTTCAGCGCCGGCTTCTTCGGTCTTCTTGGCGGCGGCCTTCTTGGGCGCAGCCTTCTTCTCGGCGGCGCCGATCGACACGATCTTCAGGATCGTGTGGTTCTGGCGATGGCCGTTGCGACGACGATAGTTGTGACGACGACGCTTCTTGAAGACGATAACCTTCTCGCCCTTCGCCTGCGCGATGATCTCGGCGGCGACGGTCAGGCCGTCGGTCGACTGCAGCTCCGAGCCTTCGCCGGCGAGCAGGACGTCGCCCAGCGTGACCGAGCTACCGGCTTCTCCGTCGATCTTCTCGACGACGATCTTGTCTCCGGCGGCGACGCGATATTGCTTGCCGCCCGTGCGCACGACTGCGAACATGGTCCTCATCACTTCCAAATAAGTAGGCCGCGCCGGACGCATCCAGCACGGGAAAGACCGGCCGACTAAGCGAAGGGCCGCGCCCTGTCAACCTGCGCCGGATAGCGGAAACGTTCGGATAGCGTGTTGCTCATGCGCCACACCAATAATGCGTATTCTGCGCGTGCAACATAACTTTGTTGTGACATCGGCGTGACGGAATAAGGTCGCCGTAGGAAGCGTCGGAGAAGGGGCCGTCGCCGCCAGGGTAAGCATAACAAAAATGGGGAATCAGCGATGAATCGCGCAATCGTCATCAAATCCATGATCACTGTCTCCGCACTCGCGTTGGCCATGCCTGCCTTTGCGCAGGAGGCTCCAGCCGATGCGGGCGCCGATGCTGCGCCCGCGCGGGACATTGTCGTGACGGGATCGCGCATCCCTGGCCGGACCATCGCCGAATCGCCGGTGCCGATCGACGTGATCGGTGGCGACCAGCTTGCCGCGTCAGGCCAGACCGAAACGAACAAGGTGCTCAATCAACTCGTCCCCTCGTTCAACTTCCCGCAACCGTCGCTGACCGACGGCACCGATTCGCTTCGTCCGGCGACGCTGCGGGGTCTTGCGCCCGACCAGACGCTGGTCCTTATCAACGGCAAGCGCCGCCACACCGCCGCCTTACTCAACCTGAATGGATCGGTGGGCCGTGGGTCGAGCGCAGTCGACCTCAACGAGATTCCGCCGATCGCGATTGACCGGATTGAGGTGCTGCGCGACGGTGCTTCGTCGCAATACGGATCGGACGCGATCGCCGGCGTGATCAACATCCAGCTGTCGAAGAAGGTCGGGGTCAGCGGCTCGGTGACCTATGGCCAGTACGACACGACGATGGACGGGGTTTACGACGTCGCCGGGGTTGCGACGACGGGCGGCGTGCCGACCGTCGCCGTGCCCGGGTCGAACGCTCAGGGCGACATCCTCAAGCTCAACAACGGCAACGAGCGCACACGGCACGACGGCGATACGCTGACACTTGCTACCCGGGTCGGCCTACCGGTCGGCGACGGCGGCTATCTCACCTTCTCCGCACAGTTCCGCGATCGCGATCCGACCAATCGATCCGGTCCCGACCCGCGGCGGCAATATTTCGCGGTGGGGGATCCGCGCGAGCTGACCATCGATCGCTTCACGCACGGTTATGGCGACGGCAAGGCGACCGACTATAATCTGTTCGTCAACGCGGGAATCGACCTCGGGCCGAATTTCGAGCTCTATACCTTCGGAAGCTACGGCATTCGCGACGGCATCGGCGCCGGCTTTTATCGCCGCTCCGACGACCCCAGAAACCGCGACTATGCTGCGTCGACCACTGTGTTCGTCCCTTATTATCCCGACGGCTTCCTGCCCAAGATTCAGAGCCAGATCGAGGATGTGTCTGGCGCGGTCGGCGTCAAGGGCAACCTCGGCTCGTGGAACACCGACCTATCGGTCGTCTATGGGTCGAACCAGCTCGATTACCAGACGATCAACAGCTTCAACACGTCGTTGGGAGGTATTGCATCGCCACGCCGGTTCGACGCGGGTGGGATCGCGTTCGGTCAGACCACGGCAAACCTCGACGTCAGCCGGAAGTTCGACGTCAGTTGGCTGTCGAGCTTGGGCATCGCCTTCGGCGCGGAATATCGCAACGAGAACTTCAAGATCCGCGCGGGCGAGGTCGACAGCTATATCAACGGCCCTTATTCGGCCAACGGCGCCGGCGGGGGCGCGCAAGTGTTCCCCGGTTTCCGTCCGAATAACGCGATCGACGTTTCGCGCGACAGCGTGGCCGGCTATGGCGAAATCGACGCCGATATCTCCAAGGCGTTCACGCTCCAGGCGGCCGGCCGTTACGAACATTTCAGCGACTTCGGCGATACGGTGAACGGCAAGCTTGCTGCCCGGTTCGAGCCGATCAAGGGTATCGCAATCCGCGGGTCGGTCTCGACCGGCTTCCGCGCGCCGAGCCTGGCGCAGCAATATTTCGCCACAACCTCGACCAACAATACCGTTGTAGGGGGCGTTTCCCAGCTGATCGAGGTCGGCACTTTCCCGGCTACCAGCCCCGTCGCGACCGCGCTCGGCGGCAAGCAGCTCAAGCCTGAAAAGGCCCTCAACCTGGCAGGCGGCGTGGCGCTCACGCCGTTCAGCGGGTTCAGTCTGACCGCGGATTATTACAATATCCGCATCAAGGACCGCGTGGTGCTGACCGAGAACCTGACCGGCGCGGCCGTCGTCAACTTGTTGACTGCGGCTGGCATCACGAACGTCACCTCGGCGCGCTTCTTCGTCAATGGCGTCGACACGCGGACCCAGGGTCTCGATATCGTCGCGACGTATCGCGTGCCCGATTTCGGTGCGGGCAAATTCGTGCTCACGGCTGGATACAATTACAACGAAACCAAGATCATCAAGCGGGCAGTCTTGCCGTCGCTCCCGGGTCTGGTTCTGTTCGGGCGCCAGGAATCGTTCCGCCTGACGGACGGTCAGCCGCGGACCAAGCTCAACCTGTCGGTCGACTGGGATCTGGGCCTCGTCGGGGCGACGGTGCGCACCAACCGCTATGGAACGGTATGGAGCGCGGCCGGGGGCGCGCTGTCCGCTCCGCTCGGCACGGTCGCGGGCGACTTCAAGATGACGCCGAAATGGGTCACCGACGTCGAACTGCGCGTTCATCCGATCAAGGAGATCACGCTGGCGGTGGGCGCCGACAACGTGTTCGACGTTTACCCCGATCGATTGCCGCTTGGCGGAGCGTTCTCGCCCAACAGCTATTTCCTGCCCTATTCGTCACTGTCGCCGTTCGGCTTCAACGGACGTTTCCTTTATGGCCGCGTGGCGTTCAATTTCTGATCGGCGCGAAGACATCGCAAAAGGGAAGGGGGCCGAAAGGCCCCCTTTTTCATTTCCAGCGTGGCACGTCGGCCAATCTCTAGTGTCGATGCTCGCGGCGGAGATTGTAACGGCCATCGGCAAAGCCGGTGAACAGCCCGTCGATCGCCGGATGATCGACCGGTTCCTCGCTATCGTCGTGCAGCAGGTTCTGCTGGCTGACATAAGCCACGTAGCTCGATTCCCCGTTCTCGGCGAGCAGGTGATAGAACGGCTGCTCCTTGGACGGGCGCAGTTCCTCGGGGATCGATTCATACCATTCGTCGGTGTTGGCGAAGACCGGGTCGATATCGAAAATCACCCCGCGAAAGTCGAACATCCGGTGGCGCACGACATCGCCGATCGTGAACCGCGCGGTCGCCACCGCAGGCATCGGCACGCCGGATTGCGAAAGCACGTCATGGGGTTCGGAACGAGTCATAATCATAATGTAGAGTTTCTTCGGCGCTGCACAAGCGGACCGCTTGCGCGCGCGGACCGCGTGCGTTAGAGGCGCCGCCTTCGACCAGCACCCGCACCGTCCAGGCAGTGCATAAAGGTGCGGAACTCCCAGTGCGGAGAGGTGCCAGAGTGGTCGATTGGGACGGTCTCGAAAACCGTTGTGCCGCAAGGTACCGTGGGTTCGAATCCCACCCTCTCCGCCACGGGGCCCTCCACAGGGGTCCCCGCTGGTCCACTGGGATCGACTTTTTTCTCCTGAAAACCGACGCTTAGTCGATCAGCTCGGCCACGGCCGTCCGTACCCGTTCGCGCCCATCCGGCGAAATTCGGGGACTCAAACGTGGTATGCGCGGTCGAAAAACGTGGTACTTTTCGGGAGACCGACATTGCTGACCGATGCCAAGGTTCGCGCCGCCCAACCGCGCGACCAGATTGATCCGAGGTCATCCGATTCCGAGATTAGAACGATCGGAGATTTGTCGCAGGGTCAGTGACCCGTCCAGGTTCAGTGCCTGCCGACATGCCCAACGGACGGCGTGCGATACTCCCTTCACCTCGAGTGCGGCGCCCAAGCGCAATCCTTCCCAGCCATGGTCCCCGGACCAGCGCAACATTGCCTGACGAATACCGCTGGGCTTGGGGAAACCCGGGTCAGGGCAGCCGCTGGCGTTCGACATTGCGCCGCAGATGACGACAGCCGGCGGACAGAGGACTTCGGCTGGGTGCCGAACGCCGCGGTCGTGGCGAACGCTCCGGCCGCCGTCAGGACGGAGCGACGATTCATGATGGGCAGGGTACGATTCATGCCTGACCGGCCAGCCTGATCGTCCGACCCTCGCGCGCCGATCGATAGATCGCCTCGATGATACGCATGTCGCGCAGGCCTTCCTCGCCTGATACGATCGGCTCGCGCCCCGTGCGGATGCATTGCGCCAGATGGTCGAGTTGACCGGCAAACTGGGTTGCCGCCGGGCCGGGCGGCGGCGTTACCTCGCGCTCCCGTCCATCCTTGCCGAGCCACATGTGGTTGCCGTCGTACCGTGTGGCCGGCTCCAGCTCGATGCGCCCCTGATCCCCCATCAGCAGGATGTGGTTCTGGTTGGCGCTATACATCGATTGGCAGCTGGCGATTGCACCTGACGGAAACTCGAGCGTCCAGTCGATGATGTCCTCTACTTGCGTGAAGCGCGGATCGCGCCGGTCGGTCGACTCGCGCGCGGTCACCGCCACCGGCTCCTCACCGATCATGTAGCGCGCCGCCTGGAGGCTGTAGATGCCCATGTCCATCAGCGAGCCGCCTCCCGCCAGCGCGCGCTTCAGCCGCCATTCCGACGGATTGCGCTGCACGAACCCGTGCTCGGAGCGAACGTAGCGGGTATGACCCACGGCGCCGCTCCTCGCCAACCGCATTGCTTCGAGATTGTAGGCTTCGAAATGACAGCGATAGCCGATCATCAGCTTGCGGCCGGCCGCCTTGCACGCAGCGATCATGGTCTCGCATTCCGCCACCGACACCGCCATCGGCTTCTCGCACATGACGTGCTTGCCCGCCTTGGCGGCACGCACCGTATATTCCGCATGCATCGAGTTGGGCAGGCAGACATAGACGATATCGACGTCGGGATTGTCGCGGATCGAGTCGAAACTCGCATAAGAATAGATCGACCGGGCCGGCAGTCCGTGTTCGGCCGCCACGCGCTGCGCCTTGGCCGGATCGCCGCTGACCACCGCGGCAAGGCGGCTTTGCGCGCAGTTGGCGAATTGCGGGATAATGACGCCGAGACCATAGCGGCCGAGCCCGACGATCGCATAGCCCAGTGGCCGCGCCGGTACTGCGCGCGCTACCGAGCTCGACATCGCGAGGAGCGACGTCGCTGCTCCCAGCACTTCACGACGTCCCCAGCCCATTCGCGGCCTCCTCGTTCCGAAACCTCCTCAACCGGGCTTCCTGTGGTGATGATGGTACCCGCTCATAGGTCCAGCGTGTACAGCGAATGGTGAGTCAGGATGAACAACGTGCGTCGATCGCGGCCGCCAAGCACCAGTTGCAGCGGACGTTCGGGGATATCGATCCGCCGCGTCCGCGTCCCGTCCTTCGCATAGACATAGACCTGCCCGTTGGCGACGTAGAGGTTGCCGGCGGCATCGCGGGCGACGCTTTCTCCGCCACGGTCGGCAACGATGTGGAGATCGGTGACGGCGCCGCCCGGGCCGACCAGCCCGCTATAGGTACGGTTCTCCGATGCGTTGGTCAGGTACACGCGCTCGCCAGGTCGGGCGCTGACCAGGCCATAGGCGTCGAGCGAGTCGGACCAGCGCCATCCGCGATGATCGTCGGGACCCTGGTTCCATACGCGGAACGCCGGCAAGGCCAGCGATCCATCGGACGAAACATATTCGAGCGGCTTGGCTTGGCCCATCTTGGCGACGAAGAAGTCGGCCAGCGGCGGGAAGCGGTACGTGACGGGGTCGATCCGGTCGGCGAATTCGCCGTTCGCCCAGACGTTGACCGGCAACAATGTCGCTCTGTCACCGTGCGACTGGACAGGGGTCGGCTCGATTACCCGCACCGTCGCGGGCTTTGCCGGATCGATGCTGTACACCGTGCCATCGCGTCCGGCGGAGGATAACACCAACAGCTTGCCCGACCGATCGACCGCCAGGTTGACCGGATCGAGCGGCGCGTCGGCGACGAGCGACAGACCGTTTTCGCCCGACCAGCCGTAGATGCGCTGGAAAGTACGGTCGATGAAGAACAGGTTTCCCGACCGGTCGACCGCCGCGCCGGCGATCGAATGGAACCCGCCGGCGCGCTTGATGACGCCTGCGGTGACCGGGATCGCAGTCTGGGGGACAGCCGATGCGGATGGGGCAGCGGGCGAGACGTCGAGCCGGGCGAACTCGCGCTCGCGGACCTCCGTACCGCGAGTCAGGTCGCGGATTGCGTTTTCGAACGGATATTTGCTTGCCCTGGTGAAGGTTCCGCATCCTTTCGCATCGCAACTGGCAAAGCCGCTTTCCGCGTTTATGTGGACGTTGCGGAAGCGGATGCCGCCCGAATTGTACAGCTTCACCGCCGCGTCCATCGGCCCGAGCGACCGCGCCACGCGATAGCCGTGATAATTGGCGAACAGAATGTTGCGCGAATTGCGCATCTCGGTGGAGATCGCGTTGACCCCGTCGGCTATTTCCTGCTCGGTTTGCGGCGCCAGGAATTCCCAGTTCTCGACATGGTCGAGCACGATCTCTGCTCGGTAATGATGTTCGGCCGACAATTCGTAGACATGCCCCGGCGTCGTCGTGTCGGAAACGTAAAACCCGGCCTGGGCGATCGTATCGGGCGACCAGATCGCGGCAAAGGTGCCGCCGCCGCCATCGGTCACCCAGATGCTCGGACGCCGACCGTCGAAGCGCGGCGTTGGCGAGGCGGTGGGGTTGCCCGACGCGGGCAGGGCGCCGGGGTTGAAGCGGACGCTAAGATCATTGACCAGCGACGCCTCGCCCGCCTTCCACAGCAGGGCCGTTGCGCGAGGGTTGGCGACGCCCGCCCATAGCCCCAGGCTGGAGACCATCGCCGGCCCGCCGCGCGCGCTTTCGACCATCGCCTTCGCCCCGCCGACGCCGCCGAAAGCGGGCGAGGCATCGGGTAGGAACAATTGGGTTAATCCCGGATGCAGCGCGATCAGCACGGTGTCGGGACGGAGCCGGAGCGTGTCGGTGATCCGATACCGGCCGATCGGCAGATACAGGACCCGACGTGCGTCGATCGCGCGCTGCAACGCCGCGGTGTCGTCGGTGGTGCCGTCGCCGGTCGCGCCGAAGGTACGGACATTTGTCCAGTCGCTCACCGGCGGCAGCGCGGGAATGGCGGGGCTGGGGCGGGCGGGCATGCGGGCGAGCGGGACGATATCCGCCACCGTCGCATAATCGCCGTCACCACCGCCACCGGGGGAAGGCAGGGAAAGACCATAGCCGAAATCGCGGACCCGATAGCGCGCGCCTTGCCCCTTCACCGTCCTGCCGCTGTCGCGGAATCGCGCGAAGACGGGCGTTTCGTCTGCGATCGCGTCGTCGAATCCAATCTGCGTGAAGACGCTGCGTTCGTTGCTGACGACGATCGCCGCGTCGCGGATGCGCTCGAACCGGACCCGCTTGCCCCATAGCGAATCCGAATAGCCGCGGTCGATCTCGATCCCGATCGGCGTGTCGCGGATCGCGACATTGACCAATGTCAGGTCGACCTCGTGCTCTCGGATCGCGGCGTCGCGCTGCCCCTCAAAGCTCGAATCGATCAGCGTGAATTGCCAGGCAGGGGACGTCTTCTCGGTGACGATTCCATAACGTCCGCCAAAGAAACGCAAATCCTCCGCTTCATTGCCCGCCTGATAGAGGCCGGCAAATCCGGAGCCGATATGGAAGTCGATATGGCGGAGGTAACCGTGCTGCGCGACACGCGCGCGCACCGCAACCGCGCCGGCATTTTGCGCGCCGATCTCGAAATCGACGTTGGACAGCGCTGAATAGAAAGTGCTGGAGGTCGCATCGAAGACCGACGGATCGAACGGGACGCTGGTCGGCGGCGGCTCGGCGACCTTGCCCACGCGATACTGGTCGTCGCCGGTGAAGCTGACCATCGCCGCGATGCCTGAACCGAAACCTGGTGTGCCGTCGCCAAGCACGATCACCGGCCGGGTCGGCCCGACACCGAACACGCGCACGCCGGACCGGATCAAGATCGTCCGGCTGATCCGGTAGCGGCCCGACGGCAGGAAAACGATGCCGCCGCTGCGGCCGTCGGTCGCGGCATCGATCGCGCGCTGGATCGCGGCGCTGTCATCGGCTCGCCCGTCGCCGACTCCGTGCGCAACGACGGCGCGAGGGTCGGCGGGCATCGACCGATAGACCGATATGGATTGCGCCGCGGCGGGCGAGGCCATGAACAAGCAGGCCACGGAGGCCAGCCAGGCTTTCTTGGTCATAGCCGGTCTTTCGTCAGCTGCGTGGGATGTGAAATGAGCCGGGGCAGATCCGGCGCCGCATCAATAAGCTCGCAGCGCCAGCGACTGCGTGGCTATCGCCACCTGGGTACGGTTGCGCACGTTCAGCTTGCGCATCAGCGCCGTCATGTGCGCCTTTACCGTCGCCTCCGCGATACCAAGATCATAGGCGATCTGCTTGTTCAGTTGACCCGAACGAACGCCTTGTAGCACTTTGATCTGGGTAGGTGTCAGGCGCGCGATCGCGTCCGCCTGCGTGGTTTCTGATTCGGGGTCCGCCATTCGATCCTCCCTAAGCCCGTTTGCGCCGGTATTTTCCGGAATCAGTTGGACAGATTTTTACTATTTCAGCATTTACGCGGCGTTTTCAAGCTCAATTTGATTGAGATGACCAAAAACCTGTTCTACAGGTTGTCCGCATTGGACGTGGGCCACAGAGCCGCGCAGATCGTAAGGGGAGGGGCATGACAGGCGATCCGACCATTTTGGTACGCAGCCGATGAACGCCGCCGATATCCGGCTTTTGGTGGCTGCGGTCGCCGGTATCGCGCTGGCGGTGGCGATGATCGTTCGCGGGCGGCTTCATCCTTTCATCGGCTTGCTGTGCGGCGCCTTCGCCGTGGGATTGCTTGCCGGCATGCCGCTCGCCGACATCGCCAAGGCGGTGCAGAAAGGGGTCGGCGATATCGTCGGCGGTACCGGCCTGGTCGTCGCGCTGGGCCTGTCGCTCGGCGCGATGCTCCACCTTTCCGGCGCGGCCGCATCATTGGCCAATGGGGCGCTGAGGATAACGGGGCCGCGCGCCGCGCCCTGGGCGACGCTCGGAGTCGCGATGCTCATCGGCCTGCCCTTGTTCTTCGAGACCGGGCTCGTGTTGCTGTTGCCGATCGTCGTTGCGGCGGCCGAAGCGATGCCGGGGGAGGGCGATCGTGACGCGGCCCGGCTGCGGCTCATCCTGCCAGCTCTTGCCGGGCTCGGCGTGGTTCACGCGCTGGTGCCGCCGCATCCTGGCCCGCTGCTCGCGGTGGAAGCGCTCCACGCCGATCTGGGACGAACGATGCTGTACGGCATCCTGATCGCGATTCCTGTCGCGATCCTCGCCGGTCCCGTCCTGGCATCGGTGACCGCGCGTGGCGTCCGGTTGGCGCCGCCGGTACTCGGCGATCGCCCGCTTGCGGTCGCGACGCCGCGACGCGACGCTGCGCTGTTCATCGTGATGCTGCCCGTGCTGCTGATTGCCGCCGGCGAACTGGGCCAGATGATCCCCGGGCAGAAGGGTTCGGGATGGCTGGTGGCGGCGAGCAACCCGGTGCTCGCGTTGCTGATCACCAACCTGTTGGCCTTGCCGCTGCTGTTCGGGCGGCGGCTGGCCGATACGCAAGTGCAGGACGCGATCTGGCACGAGACGATGGGCGCGGCGGGAGCGATCCTGCTGGCGATCGGCGCGGGCGGCGCGTTGAAACAGGTGCTGGTATCCGCGGGATTGTCCGATTTGCTTGCGCGACTGGTGCTGGCGCACGCTATCTCGCCGCTATTGCTCGGCTGGCTGATCGCGGTCGGCATTCGGCTGGCGGCCGGGTCGGCGACGGTGGCGACGATCACCGCCGTCGGCGTGATGCCGGGGGTGGCGGCCGCTTCCGGCGTTCCGCCCGAACTGATCGTGCTGGCGATCGGCGCCGGATCGGTGTTCTTCAGCCACGTCAACGATCCGGGCTTTTGGCTGGTCAAGAGCTATGTCGGCACGTCGATGCCAGACACGTTCCGAACCTGGTCGATGCTGGAAACGGCGATCTCGGTGCTGGGTCTCGCGTTCGTCGTGGCGCTCAGCTACGTCGTCTGACCGGTGGAAAGGGCATCCATGAACGAGAGCAGGCTTGCCGATCGGGCCTATACGTCGATCGTGCGCATCATCACCGACGAGGCATTGGCGTCGGGCGACCGGTTGCCGTCGGAGGCACGGCTGGCGGAGATGTTCGGCATGTCGCGCAACGTCGTGCGCGAGGCGCTGGTGCGGCTCTCAAGCGACGGCATTACCGAGTCGAGGCGCGGCGCGGGCTCCTATGTCAAACGCCGGCCCTCCGAGCGGCTCGGCGCGCATATGGCGATGGATGATCTCGCCGCGACGCTCGGCACTTATGAGGTCCGGTTCGTGCTGGAGGCGGAGGCCGCGCGACTGGCGGCGCAACGCCGTTCGTCTGAGCAGATGGAGGCGATCGAGGCGGCGCTGACGGCGTTGCGCGCGGCCTTGTTGTCGAGCGCACCGGCCCATGACGAGGACTGGGCGCTGCACCGCGCTATAGCAGAAGCGACCGCGAACGGCGCCTTTCTGTCGCTGTTCGACCATCTGCACGACGAAGTGTTGCGGATTTTGAAGGCGGGCGTCGAAATTTCACGCGCTCGTCCGCCCGAAGTGATCGAGGCGATGATGGGCGAGCACGATGCGATCGTGGAGGCAATCCGAGTACATGATGCCGACGGCGCCGCGCTGGCGATGCGCTGGCACCTGTCGCAGGGACGCAAGCGGCTAATGCCCTAGATCAGGGCGCTCCGTGCGTGCGGACTTCGGCGGTCTGCAGGACCCGGACGAGCGCTTCCTCGCACAAGGCGAGCGGCGGGCGGGCAGCGTCGAGCACGATCACGGGTTCGTCGGCATCGGGTCGTTCGAGCGTCGCCAATTGGCTATCGAGCAGGGTTGTCGGCATGAAATGATGCGGACGATCAGCCAGCCGCCGCGACAGCAGGTCACGATGTGCGTCCAGCAGCACGAACAGCAAGGGAATGCCCGCCGCCATCGCCAGCCGCTCACGGTAACGCCGCTTGAGCGCGGAGCAGGCGGCGACCGCCATGCCCTCACGCGCGACGGCGGCGCCGACAGCGGCGCCCACCCTGTCGAGCCAGGGCCAGCGGTCCGCATCGTCCAGTGGATGGCTCGCGCGCATCTTGGCGACGGCATCGGCGGTGTGGAGATCGTCACCCTCGATGAACGTCGAATCGAGCTTTTCCGCCAGGCAGCGGCCCAGCATCGACTTGCCGCTGCCACTCACTCCCATCACGATGATTGCGCGGGCGCGCAGCCCTGTCGTCGGTCGTCGTGGCTGCATCGTTTCGTTCGACCCCTTGCGCCATCCCGAGCGGACGGATCACCCCCTATCGGGCAGCTGCCGAGTGAACGCCACTACGACCTTCGTCGCTATCAACGAGGTGACGATGGGCGTTTAATCCGGCACGCTTGAAGGCGAGGGCGGATGTGATGGCAAGAACCAGCGGTCTATCGATGCTAAGCGTCATCGCGTTGCTGGTCGCCGGCACCGCGCCGGGATGGGCCGCTCGCGCCCCGTCCGCATTCGCATCGGCGCCAATCGATCCGAGAGCGGTTGCCGTCGCCGGACATGGGGACGGCGTCGCCGACGACAGCGCCGCGATCCAGGCGGCGATCGACGCCGCGGAGGCCAAAGGCGGGGGCGGCCTCGTCTTTCTTCCCTCAGGCCGCTACCGCATCACCCGCACGATTTACGTTTGGCCCGGCGTGCGGATATTCGGCGTCGGCCGCACGCGTCCAACCATCGTGCTGGCACCGGATACGCCCGGTTTCCAGCACGGGGTCGGCAGCATGGTGCTGTTCGCCGGCAATCGCCCCGGCGCGGCGCGGCCGGGCCTCTACGGCCCGATCGAGCGGGGCCCGGTGCCGGTGCCGCCGCCGACCAGCGTGCCGTTCGATCCCCAGGTCGCCGACGCCAATCCGGGCACCTTCTATTCGGCGCTGTCGAATGTCGATTTCGAGATTGGCGAGGGCAATCCCGCAGCGACCGCGGTTCGTTTCCATGCTGCGCAGCACGCGTATCTGAGCCATATCGATTTTCGTCTCGGTTCGGCCCTCGCCGGCATCTACCAAGCCGGCAATCTGGGGATGGACCTGGCCTTTCATGGCGGGCGCTATGGCATTCTGACCGAGAAGCCGTCGCCGGCCTGGCAATATACGTTGCTCGATTCGACCTTTGACGGGCAGCGCGACGCCGCGATCCGCGAACATGAGGCGTCGCTGACTCTCGTCAACGTCGCCATACGCAACGTGCCAGTGGGGATCGAGATCGATCGTGGCTATGGCGACCAATTGTGGGGCAGCGATGTGCGCTTCGAGAATGTCGCCCGCGCGGGCGTCGTCATCAGCAACGAAGCCAGCGCCTTCACCCAGATCGGATTCGAGAATGCGACCGCGAGCGGCACGCCGGTGTTCGCACGTTTTCGCGATAGCGGGCGGACCGTCGCAGGTCCTGCCGCGCGCTATCGCGTGGTGGCATTCTCGCACGGGCTGACGCTTGCCGGTCTCGGGCAGACGGGACGAGTCGAGACGCGGCTCGACGCCGCGCCATTGTCGGCTCTGCCGAGCCGGCCGAAGCCCGCTATCCGTGCGCTCCCGCCGGTCGCGGCCTGGAGCAACGTTCGTGATTTCGGTGCGAAAGGCGACGACGCGACCGACGACACCGCCGCGATCCAGCGTGCGATCGACGCGAAGCGCATCGTCTATTTTCCGACCGGTTTCTATCGCATCAGCGAGACGTTACGACTACGTCCCGACAGCGTGCTGATCGGCCTGCACCCCAGCCTTACGCAGATCGTGCTGACCGATGACAGTCCCGGCTATCGTGGGGTCGGCAGTCCCAAGGCACTGGTTGAGAGCGCGAAGGGAGGTGATGCGATCATCTCCGGGCTCGGGCTGTTCACCGGCGGCGTCAATCCGCGCGCGACGGCATTGCTATGGCGAGCAGGCAAGGAGTCGCTAGTCGACGATGTCAAGTTCCAGGGAGGCCACGGCACCAACCTCGCCGATGGCAGCCGGTTCAATCCCTATAACGCCAACCAGACCGCCGACGCCGATCCGAAGAAAAAGTGGGACGGGCAATATGCCAGCCTGTGGGTGACCGATGGCGGCGGCGGCACCTTCAACGGATTGTGGACGCCAGACACTTATGCCCAGGCTGGGCTGTACGTGTCGGATACGACGACCCCCGGTCGCGTCTATGAGATGTCGGCCGAGCACCATCGCCGCGCGGAGATCGTGCTCGATCGCGTCGCGAACTGGCGGTTCTTCGCGCCCCAGACCGAGGAGGAAGCGAATGAGAGCCGCGACGCCGTCGCGCTGGAGGTGCGCAACTCACGCAACATCCTGTTCGCCAATTTTCACGGCTATCGCGTCACCCGCTCGCTCCAACCCGCGGCGGAGGCGGTACGATTGTACCAGTCGACCGACATCCGCTTCCGCAACCTGCACGTCAACGCGGAGAGCGGTTTCGCGACCTGCGATGCGAACGGCTGCGGGACGTATCTTCGCGCGAGCAAATTCTCGTTCGAAAACGCGATCCGCGACGTCACGCGCGGCCTCGATGTGCGCGAGCGCGAGTTCGCGGTGCTGGACGTGACCGACGCAACGGCCGCGCCTTCGACCCCATCGATCGCGGCCGCGACCCTGCTCGCGGACGGTTTCTATTCGCTCGGCGGCGGCGCGGTAGACGCATCGGGCAAGCTCTATTTCGTCGACCGCTTCTTCCAGCGCATCCATGGCTGGTCCGACAAAGAGGGGTTGTCGGTCGTCACCGACGCACCGCTCGATGCGGTCAACCTCGCGGTTGACCGCTCCGGGAACCTGCTGGTGCTTTCATCCGCCGGACCCGAAGCGACCGTCTTCAGCATCGATCCCGCGCGCCCTCAGGCGGTTCGTGTCATCGCGCCGACGCCCGTCGCCGGCCGCCAGGATAGCCGGGTCGTTCTGCCTGGCAGCTTCTGGGTCAATGGCGAGTTCCGCGACCAATATGACCCGGCGAGCGACCGCTTCGTCACACTTGCCGAGATGTTCGCGCGCGATGTGGCAGTGGCTAAACCGCGCGAATATGTCTCGCCCGACCACAGCCTTGTGCTGCCTGCCTATCGCGTATGGCAGCAGGGGCCGGTGTGGCGCTTTTCCGATACGCTCGACACCTATGGCTTCGTGACGGGCAAGGTCGGCGCACCGCTATACCTCGCCAATGCGTCGGAGGACCGCACCTATTCGGGCAGGCTCGGCGCGGGCGGAAGCATCACCGACCTCAAACCGTTCGCCGCGCGCGGCGGGGAAAGCGTCGCGGTCGGGGCGGATGGGCGCGTCTTTGTCGCCAATGGACAAGTGTTCGTCTACGCCGCCAATGGCGCGGAGATCGGCAGGATCGACGTGCCCGCGCGCCCGCTGCAATTGCTGTTCGGTGGAGCGGATGGACGGACCTTGTTCATCCTGACCCACCACGCGCTCTACGCCGCGCATCCCTGATCCTTGATCCCCGTTTCCGCCCGCTCTGCGACTTTGGTCGTAGATGATCGGCGCGCCGCCTTTCTGTAGTTAGCGCTAACTGAGATCGTTGCCCCGTCCCTCGGCCGGCGCGCTGCGACATAGGAAGGGGAGAAGAATATGGTCATAGTCAGCAGCTGCAGCGACTCGGCGTCGACCGCCCGCCGCGGAACGTTCGCCAGCCTGATCGCGCTGGCGGCCGCGCTGGCCGCGGTCCCCGGCGCGGCCCATGCGCAGGACAGTGCCGCCGCGGCGCCCGATCAACCCGCCAAATCGCAACCGGCTCCCGACGCTCCGGCCGCCCCCTCTTCCGGTCCGGGCGATATCATCGTCACCGGCTCGCGCATCACCACCAACGGCTTCAATGCGCCGACCCCGACGACCGTGATCGGCGAGGACCAGATCCTCAAGAACGCGCAGCCAAACATCTTCAACACCATCGCCCAATTGCCGTCACTGCAAGGATCGACGGGCGCGGCGACCGGCACGTTCAGCACCTCGAGCGGGCAGCAGGGGTTGAGCTCTTTCTCGCTCCGCGGGCTCGGCGCGATCCGCACGCTGACCCTGTTGGACGGGCAACGCGTCGGCGGCGCCAACGTCACCGGCGTCCCCGATATCAGCCTGTTTCCGCAACTGCTCATCAAGCGGGTCGACGTCGTGACCGGCGGCGCGTCGGCGTCCTACGGTTCGGACGCGGTCGGTGGCGTCGTCAACTTCATCACCGACACGCGGTTCGTCGGTTTCAAGGCGAACGTGCAGGGCGGCATCACCAATTATGGCGACGACAAGCAGGGCCTCGTCCAGGCGGCCTACGGAACGAAGTTGCTCGACGATCGCCTGCACCTGATCATCAGCGGCGAATATGATCACGAAGATGGTGTCGGGGCGGGCGATTTCGGAACCGATCTCGCCGGCAGCCGCGACTGGTATCGCGCCAGCACCTTGGTCAATACCGGGCAGACCAACAACGGCCTGCCGCAATATCTCTATCGCGATTATGCCCAGCCTTACCAATATGCCCTGTATGGCCTGATCAACAACGGCCCGTTGCAGGGGATCGCGTTCGATCGGAACGGTGCGCCGTTCAACTTCAACTACGGGTCGGGCGGCCAGCCTACTGGCACCGGCGCCGTCACCGGCTGTTATCCCGGCAACAGTTTCTGCGTCGGCGGCGATTTGTCGGGAGCGCCTGGTAGCGGAGCGTCGCTGAAATCGTCGCTCGAGCGCATCAACGGCTTCGGCCGGATCGGCTACGACTTCGCCCCCGACAACGAGATTTACGCGACCGTCGACGTGGGTGTGGTGAAGACCAGCAACCAGCCGAGCCCCGGATATGGCCGCCCGAGCTTGACCGTTCAATGCGCCAACCCGTTCGTGCCGCAATTGGTGAAGGATCGCTGCGCCACCGCCGGGATTACGCAGTTCAGCTTCGGGACCAGCAACGGATCCTTCCCGGATCCCAAAGTCTATACCGACCGGCGTCAGTACCGCTTCGTCGGCGGGGCCAAGGGGAAATTCGATGTCCTCGGATCCAGCTGGTCCTACGATAGCTATTACCAGCATTCCATTACCATTTCGAACATCAAGGTTCACGACATCGTTCTGCAGAATCGCTACGCCGCCGCGGCCAACGCGATCACGCTCAACGGTGCGATCGTCTGCGCGGATCCAGCGGCGCGCGCGCTCGGTTGCCAGCCGATCAACGTGTTCGGCGGCGCGGCGCCGTCCTCGGCGGCACTCGCTTATGTCACGCCGGTCAACGGACCGTTTCAGCACACCAGGCTGACTCAGGATGTGGTCAGCGTGAACTTCTCCGGTGAGCCGCTCAAATTATGGGCGGGTCCGCTGTCGGTCGCCTTCGGTGGAGAATATCGTCGCGAATTCTATCGCGTGAACGCCGATCCCTATGGCGCCGGCGTTTCCAGCATCAGCCCGAACAGTCCCGCATATCCGGCCGATCCGCTGCTCAATTCGCAGCTAGGCAGCAGCTGGGCGGCCGGCAACTATAAGAACGGCCACGGCAAATACGACGTCTACGAAGGATTTCTCGAACTCGATCTGCCGCTGTTCGACAGCAAGGCGATCGGCCGGGCCAATCTCAACGCCTCAGGCCGCGGAACGCATTACAGCACGTCGGGTACCGTCTGGGCGTGGAAGATCGGCGGCACCTGGACCACCCCGCTCGACGGCATCCGGCTGCGCGCGGTGACATCGCGCGACGTGCGCGCGCCCAATTTGTCGGAACTGTTCGCGGCGCCGACGATCACGACCTTGCCGAATTTCACCGATCCGTTTCGCAACGTTGCGGTACAGGCTTTCCAGAACACGGTCGGCAACCCCAATCTCAAGCCAGAAATCGCCCGCAACACCGAACTCGGCATCGTGCTGTCGCGCCCGTCCTGGCTACCTGGGCTCAGCCTGTCGTTCGACTATTACAATATCAACCTGAAAGGCGTGGTCTCTACCCTGACGCCGCAGCAGATCGTCAATTTCTGCTTCTCCGGCAACCAGGCTTTCTGTGGCGGGTTCGTCCTCAACAGCCCCGTGCAGGGCGGCAATTTCATCAATGTTCAGCCGTTCAACCTCGCTTCATGGAAAACCAGTGGTTTCGATATCGAGGCGAGCTACCAATGGAAGCAGCCACTAGGCCTGCCGGGCAACTTCACGGTTCGGGCATTGGGCACGCACGTCACCAAGTTCCTGGTCGATGCGGGTATTGCCGGCGTGGCCGTGGTCGATCAGGCCGGCGCCAACTCGGGTAATACGCCCTATTGGAAATGGCTGGCTGTCCAGAGCTATTCAAATGATGCGTTCAGCCTCGACGTGCAGGAGCGCTGGTTCTCCGACGGCGTGTTTGGCCACCAGTACGTCGTCTGCACGACGGGTTGTCCCGTCTCCACCGCGAACAACCCCACGATCGACTACAACAAGATGAAGGGCGCGTTCTATATCGATATCGGTGGCTCGGTGAACATCGGCAAGAAGGCGACCCTGTATTTCAAGGTCGACAATGTGTTCGACCACGACCCTGCGCCGTCGCCGCAGACTAATACCGGACTCGACGTGAATCCGGCGCTCTACGACACGCTCGGCCGCATCTATCGGGTCGGGGTGCGGGCGCGCTTCTAATAGGGCGGGTGAGGGGCTCCGCCAATCTCCGTCGGGTCCGGGGGGGGCGGAAGATCGGTGGCCGGCAACCTGCGATCACCGATCTTGGGCCTCTGCAGAAAATGATCGTGGCAGCGGAGGCGGATTATGCGTGCCCTATCACGCGCCTCGCGCTCCGCTTGCTGGCGTTCATCTGGGCGGACATGCTGAGCGCAGGTCTGCCCAAACCAGAAGGACTCGCCCTGCGCCCGGCAAATCCGACCGGGTTGCACTCCCGGCGGTTCAGGCCTGTGCCGGTGAACCGTGACTTCCGGTTCCCGGTCCGGCGGCGCGGAGCATATTCGATATAGCACGAACAGGAGCGGCGTTCCGGCCTAAGGTCGCGTTGCCGCTGACGTTTGATCCGGGAGTGGCCGACGGGACGAGCTATCCGTGCAGGATGGGCTTGTCGCCGAACGGACGATTGATAATCGCCAGCACTTCGGTTGCGACGAACACACGGTTACGGGCGTAGCCGGTCTTCTCCTGAAGGCGCCCACTTGCTCGAGTTGTTCGATCGCGGTGAGTGCCGCCCGGGATCGAGACGTGCCGCGAGCCTTTTGGCAGTCACCACCGGGTAGCTGGCAAGCAGCTCAAGTGCGCGCAAGGCTGCCGAATGCTAACGAAAGCGGCGGCGCGCCCGCCATGCCTGGGCGAGTGACCGAAGAGCGTCGCGTGTGACCATTAGTTCGTCGACCGACCCGGTGATCGCGTCGGCCAGAAAAGCGACGGCCGCAGCCCAGTCCAGTTGCTGCTGCGCGGCTTTGAGTGATGCATAATATTCGGATTTATGCGCTTCAATATATTGCGAGAGGTAGAGCGGGAGTGCCTCGAACTGGTCGGCGAGGGATACACCTCGGCCGAGATCGAAGGGCTGCTGGGTATATCGAACGCCGGTCAAACTGCCGCCGGAAATGAGCGGTTCCGATCATCCTGACCGCTTGCTCAAGCTCGACGAGGTCAAACGCCGGGTCGAGCTTGGGAAGTCGATGATTTATCGACTCATTCAGGAAGGGAAGTTCCCGTCGCCTTACAAGGTTTCTCCCTTCGCGTCGCGATGGAGCGACCGCGAGATCGTAGCGTGGATCGACGACGTGAAGGACGGATTCGAGGGCAAGAAGCGCAAGGGCTAGCGGATCAGGAATCGCGGGCCGAGGGGAGAAGGCGTGACTGCCGGGCGACGACGTGAGTCGAGGGCTATGTGCCCAGCAATCTCTTTTTGAACTGCGCCTTGATCAGCCTGTCTTCGAGAATTCGCCCAGCGAGATAGAGAAAGGCGAAGATCGCCGCAAAGACATAGGCGGGCGTCGGCGAGGGTTTCTTGTTCTTGCCTTCGGCCTTGTCCGCGCCATCCTTTTTAGGCTTTTCGGGTGCGGGTGCGCCCAGGGCTTTGTCGATCGGGTTCATCGGCAGCACCTGCGCGTCTTTTTTTGCGGACTTTGCGGCGTCGGTTGAGGGTTTCTGGTGCTTGACCACGACGATGGTGAACTGAGCGATGCCCAGAAATAGCAGCGGCGCCAGAAAGCAGAACAGCAACGCCCGGCTGGTCAGATGATAGCGCAGCACGGCGCCGGCCGCGCCTCGTTCAATCCGCAGGACGCCACCATCGAAAACCGACATCTTGTCCTGGGCTGCCTGGTCCTTCTTGCGGAACGTCAGCGTGTCGCTGGTCCGTTCGTGGCTGGTCCCGGTCTGGCGGAACAGGGAATCGAGCCTGTCAAAGGCTTGACTGCCCGATTGCCCGGGAGCGAGCGCCAGGCTGCCCCTGATGTGCCAGATCCAGTCGATGAAACGCAGGTTCACGTGATGATCTCCATCGGGGAGAGCTTTTCCATACCGTCTCGGAGCAAGGCTCAACCCGGGCCGCTCATGGCGGCCCGGGCGTGACGAACGGGTAGAGGGAGGTTGTGCGGGCGGAGCAATGTCATCACTCGGCGGGCACCACGGCCGCCGGCCGGCCGAATCGTTCCTTGAGCGTCTTCCAGCCCTCGGTGAAGGGATGGGTCATCTGCTCGCGGATCGACATGCGGCGGCCGCCTTCCATCCCGAGCAGTTCCGCTTCGCCGTCCACGCACGTGCCGAACATGCGGTCGATGAAGATGTAGACACCGGAATAATTGCTGCGGGTGGCTTCGAAGTCCTGCGAATGGTGCAGGCTGTGATGTTCGGTGGTGTTGAACAGGAAGCGCCACCAACGCGGCGTGTTGAAGCGAACATTGATGTGCTGATAGGTCCCGACCGCCAGGCCGATGGCCCCGGCGAGGAGAGCGGCCCTCGGCAGGAAATCGAAGAATCCACCGATACCAAGGCCGATCAGGAACAGCTCGACCGGGTTGCCGACCGCGCCCTTGTTGATGTTCAGCTGGGTAATGTAGTGATGCACCGAATGGGGCAGCCAGAGCGGGTACCAATTATGCATCCCGCGATGCATCCAATATTGCCCGAAATCGAAGATGAATGAGATCAGGAAGGCCTGCACCAGCAGCGGCAGTCCCGTGAACCACTTGAGTTTGTCCCAGTTGAAGGAATGCTGGATGGCTTCGATCATGGCGCCGTCGCCGATATAGCTGTCGACAATGCGGAGCAGCGTATAACCGAGCGAGACATAGAACAGGTCGGTGACAAGTTCCTTCCAGGTCAGGCGCCAGCTCTCGTAGCGCGGGTTCACCCATTCGAGCCCCAGCAGCAGCGCCTTGAAGCCGATGCCGATGCCAACCGCGGTCGATGCCTTGGCGATGGAATTGGGTGCGTAATACCAGAAGGCGATCAGCGCGAAGAGCATCGTCGGCTGGAACCAGGTGAAGATGAACTGCTTCACCGGGCCGCCTTCGACCCTGGGGATGTTCTCCCAGCCGACGATCACCGGCGCCTGTGCTCCGATCACCCTTTTACCGACGCGAATTCCGTCCATCTTGTCCCCGCGATCCCGAGTGTCGACTCTGGATATCCGGAACCCCGCTGCGGCGGCATACGTCATCGGACGTATACGCTCGTCTCCGTCGATTGCTGGCTCGGCAGCTGTGCCGATGAGATGCCGAGTTTGGCGAACAATGCGGCATCGCGATCGTCGCCGGCGTTGCCGGTGGTGAGCAGCTTGTTGCCGGTGAAGATCGAATTGGCACCCGCCAGGAAGCAGAGCGCCTGGGTGGCATCACTCATGCTCTCGCGGCCGGCGGACAGGCGCACCATGCTCTCCGGCATGGTGATCCGCGCGACCGCCACCGTGCGCACGAACTCGATGTCGTCGATCTTCGCCGAAGGCACGTCCTTCAGCATGTCGCCCAGCACCGTGCCGGGCACCGGCACCAGCGCGTTGATCGGCACCGAGCCCGGATGCACCGGCAGTGTCGCCAACGCGTGCACGAACCCCACGCGGTCGGCACGTGTCTCGCCCATGCCCATGATGCCGCCGCAGCAGACATTGATGCCGGCCTCGCGGACATTCTCCAGCGTCTCGATCCGGTCCGCGAAGGTCCGCGTCGAGATGATGTTGGCGTAGTTCTCGGGGCTGGTGTCGATATTATGGTTGTAATAGTCGAGCCCCGCCTCCGCGAGCGCTTGAGCCTGGCCCGGCGTCAGCATGCCGAGCGTCATGCAGGTCTCCATCCCCATGGCGCGCACGCCCTTCACCATCTCGGCGAGCGCGGGGATGTCGCTCTCCTTGGGGTTGCGCCAGGCGGCGCCCATGCAGAAGCGCGTCGAGCCATGATCCCGGGCCTGGGCAGCTGCCTGCAGCACGCGCTGGACATCCATCAGCTTGGTCGCCTTCAGCCCGGTCTCGGCGTGGGCGGACTGGTTGCAATAACCGCAATCCTCGACGCAGCCGCCGGTTTTGATCGAGAGCAATGTCGACAGCTGCACCTTGTTCGCCGCGTGATGGGCGCGATGCACCTCGGCCGCGCGGAACACGAGTTCGGTGAAGGGGAGGTCGAACAACGTGGCGATCTCGTCGCGCGTCCACCTCTTCTCCCCTCCCGCTCGCGGGAGGGGTTGGGGGAGGGCATGTTGGTTGGTAGAGAAAGACACGCCCTCCCCTAGCCCCTCCCGCAAGCGGGAGGGCGACTCTATGGTCGCTTCGTTCATGTCCTTCTCTCGCTCTCGGGCAGTCGTCGAGATGCGCTCATTCCTGCGGTGCGATCGTCAGCCGGATGCCGTTCAGTGCCGCCGACGCCGGGATCTGGCACGACAGACGTGAACCGGTCGAGCGATGCGCCGAGCTATCCAGCAAATCGTCTTCGTCCTGCGACATCGTGGGCAGCATCGCGGCGAAGGCCGGATCGACATGAACGTGGCAGCTCGCGCAGGAGCAGCAGCCACCGCAGAAGGCCGGAATGTCATCGATCCCGGACGACCGAATGATCTCCATCAGCGAATTGCCGATCGTGCCCTCGATCACGCGGGTGTCGCCCGCCAGATTCTGGACATGGAGCTGGATCGTCGCTTGCTGGGCGGCTTCGGTCATGCTCGTTTCACTCCGTGCATGGGGCGCGCGCTTCGGCCGGGAGCGCCGCCGGTTGATGTACTGCGATCGTTTCGGGGGTCCCGATGCGGCGCCGCTCGGCGCTGTGTCGTGGGGAAGACGCCTATCGCTGGAGATAGCGCCGCCATCCGCCAAGCGAGGTGATGTCCTCGGCATTGACGGTCGCGCGCGGCTCCGCGACGAAACCCTTGACCAGGCTACCGTCCTCCAGCGTCACGGTGCCGATCGCGAGGGGAGGCGGAACCTCGGCGACGAAGCTGCCGAACGCCGCCATGTCGAGCTCGTAGATCTCGATCGCGATCGGGGCGCCGTCGCCGCTGTGGACCAGCGCCGGCTTGGGCGGCACGCTGTCCGCCATGGCGTAAAGCCGGTAGACGGGGGCGGTCCTGGCTTCACCAACGAAGCGTGCGTCACGGGAGGTCAGTTGCCAGTGCAATGGCATGTCCTTCAGATGCGCACCGACAACGGCCAGTTTTACGGTCTCCATGTGTCCCTCCAGGTCGAGCGGCGGCAGGTGCGCCGGCGCGGGGAAAAGTGTCTTCGCCAGGTCGATCAGGCTGCGGTCGCTGCCGGCGGGTCCCATCAGCGTGACGCCGAAGCCGACGCCGCTGTGATATTGACCCGTCGGGACCGCGATCGCGGCCATGTCGAGCAGATTGACGAAGTTGGTATAGGCGCCGAGGCTCGCGTTGAGCGCGATCGGTGCGGCGAGCATCTCGGCCACGCGATAGCTGGTCGGGGCGGTCGGCAAGGCGAGCAGATCGATTGTCGCCCACATCTCCTCCGCTGCCCGGGCGAGGTCGGCAAGACGGTAGCTTGCCGCGAAGGCATCGACCGCGCTGTAGGTATGGCCTTCCTCGACGATGCTGCGAACAACCGGATGGATCGCCTCCGGGTCGTCGCGAAGCAAATCCTGAAGCGCCGCGGTCCGCTCGGCGATCCAGGGGCCATTATACAACAGCCGGGCCGCCTCGTTGAGCGGAGTCATGTCGATCTCGACCAGCTCGGCATCGAGGCTGGCCAGTGCCGCGTCATAGAGGAAACCGGAGTCGATATCGCCGAACCAGGGGCGCTGGTCGACGCGCGGCACGCCGATCCGGCGATGCGCGCGCGGCGCGTCGTCGAGCGACCGCGAGAAACTGTCCTCGCGATCGAAGCCGGCGACGATGGCATCGACAAGTCCGGCCTCCGCCACCGTCCCGGCGAAGACCGTGATGCAATCGAGTGTCCGGCAGGCGGGGACGAGCCCGCGGCTGCTCCACCGTCCGCGCGTCGGCTTGAAGCCGATCAGGTGATTGAAGGCGGCCGGAACGCGGCCCGATCCCGCCGTGTCGGTGCCGAGCGCGAAGGCGACCAGCCCACCTGCCACCGCGACCGCTGAGCCCGAACTCGATCCCCCGCTCACCCAGGCCCGGTTATAGGCGTTGCGCGGAATGCCATAGGGGCTGCGGGTACCGTTGAGACCGGTGGCGAACTGGTCGAGGTTGGTCTTGCCGACGGGGATCGCCCCGGCGGCGACCAGCCGCTCTACCGCGGTCGCCGACCGCGACGGTACGTAGGAAAAGGCTGGGCATCCGGCGGTCGTAGCGAGACCAGCGACGTCGATATTGTCCTTCACCGCGAACGGCACGCCGGCAAGCGGCAGCGCGTCGCCGTCGGCGACCCGTTGGTCGACCGCGGCGGCGGCGGCGCGGAGCGCGGCGCCATCGAAGCGGGATATCCAGACCGCGGGCTGGACTGCGTCATAAAAGTCGAGGCGCCGGATGACCTCGTCCATCACGTCGGCGGCCGAGCGGCGACGCGACTGTACGTCGGCTGCAATGGCTTCGACGGACAGGCGGTCGAGCGCGGTCACGATCGGATCAGCGCCAGCATCGGCGCGCCGGGCGTAACGCTCTGCCGCTCGACGACATAGAGGGCCGCGACTGTCCCGGCGGCGGGACTGGTGAGCGGGAATTCGGTTTTCATCGCCTCCATCACCGCGATCGTCTCGCCGGCCGCGACCAGGTCGCCGGGTGCTTTCATCAACTTCCAGACGCTGCCGCCAAAGGGGGCCTCGACCAGCTCCGCGCCTTCGGGAAGCGTGATGGCGTCGGCGGGTTTGTCGTCGACTTCCTCGCTCAGGCTGGCGACGCGATCGAACTCGCCGCGCCGCTCCCATTCGGCACGCTCGGCAGCGAAGGCGGCGTTGCGGCTCGTTTCGAATGCGGTGATCGACTCGGCATTCTCGGCGAGAAAGGCGCGATAGTCGGCGAGGCGGAATTCGGTCTCCTCGATCTCGATCGTGCGGCGACCGAGCGGGAAGTCACGGCGCCACTCAGTGAGTTCGTCGTGGCTCACGGGGAAGAACCGGATCTGGTCGAAGAAGCGTAGCAACCAGGGCTTGCCTTCGGTGAAGGCGCCGCCTTGCCGATAGGTGTTCCACACCTGGATGGTGCGGCCGAACAGCTGATAGCCGCCCGGGCCCTCCATCCCATAGATGCACATATAGGCGCCGCCGATGCCGACGACATTGGGTGGCGTCCAGGTGCGCGCCGGGTTGTATTTGGTCGTGACCAGCCGATGCCGCGGATCGATCGGTGTCGCCACCGGCGCGCCCAGATAGACGTCGCCGAGTCCGTAGACGAGGTAGCGCGCATCGAAAACGGTGCGATAGACGTCATCCGCGCTCGCCAGCCCGTTGGCGCGACGGATGAACTCGATATTGTCCGGACACCACGGCGCGTCGTCGCGCACCACGGCCATGTAGCGCTCGATCGTCTGATGAATGGCGGGATCATCCCAGCTCAACGGGAGATGCACGATGCGCGAGGGGATCGCGAAGTCGTCGAGCTCGCCGAGCTGTTCCTCTATCGCCATCAGTCGATCGAGAAGCTTGTCCTCCTTGATGCGGATGCCGTCGAGATGGACCTGGAAGGAACGGATGCCGGGGACGATGTCGAGGATGCCGGGCAGCTCCAGCGCGGCAAGCGCCGTCGTGGCCGCATGAACCCGCAACCGCAGCTCGAGATCCAGCGTGATCGGCCCATATTCGACGAGCAGATTGCGGTCGCCCTGGCGGCGATACAGGATACGCGGGCGACGACCCTGCGGCGGGATCTCGGCCAGGATCGCCTCCGATCCGCTGCCTGCGGTCGTCGTGACGGGGCGAGCGGGGCGCCCCTCGATCCATTCCTCTTCGGCCGCACTCGCCGCATCCGCATCGGCGAGGCTGACAGCCACGAACCGGATCCGGTCGCCCGGCGCGAGCTGGCCGACTTTCCAGAGATCGGCCGCGATCACCACGAACGGGCAGACGAACCCGCCGAGCGAGGGGCCGTCAGGGCCGAGAATGATCGGCATGTCGCCGGTAAAGTCGAGCGAGCCGATCGCATAGGGATTGTCGTGGATGTTGGACGGATGGAGCCCGGCCTCGCCACCGTCCTGGCGCGCCCAATGGGGTTTTGGCCCGACCAGCCTGACGCCGGTACGGTTGCTGTTGTAATGGACACGCCAGTCGGCCGTCAGGATCGTCTCGATATCCTCGGGGGCGAAGAAATCGGGCGCGCCATGCGGACCGTAGAGCACGCGGATCGTCCAGTCCGGACCGAAGGCCGGCTGCGCGATCACCCGTGGTCCGGGGATTACCGCGGGCGGGTGCGGTGCCAGGTGGAGCGTGTCGCCCGCGAGCAACCTGCGGCCGCCATGTCCGCCGAATTCCCCCAGGTCGAAGGTGCTGACGCTGCCGAGATAGGCGGGAATGTCGAGGCCGCCGGCGAACAGAATGTAGCCGCGCATGCCGCCACCATGGACGCGGCCAAGCGCCAGCAGCTGGTCCTTGTCGACCGTGATGGCCTGGTTGCGTGGCACCGGCCTGCCATCGAGCGTGGCCTCGAACTCGGCCCCGGTCAGGCAGATACGTGTCGGTGTGTTGAACTGGAGCGTTGGGCCCGTCACCGTCACCTCGAGCCCGGCCGCCGCCGCATCGTTCCCGAGCAGCGCGTTGCCCAGCCGGAAGGCGCGGGCGTCCATCGGTCCGGACGGCGGCACGCCGACATCCCACAGCCCGATCCGCCCCGGAAAGTCCTGCACGGCCGTGAGCGTGCCGGCCGCACGCACCGAGATACTGCGCGGCTGATGCACGACCCGCTCGAGCGAGCGCGTGGAGACGTCGCCCGAGGTGAAATCGTCGGCGCGCGCGACATCGCGTAGCCACCGCAAGTTCGTCTCGATGCCGGCCAGGCGCGTCGCGTCGAGCGCTGCCTGCATCGCCGTGACCGCGGCGTCGCGATCCTCCCCGCGCACGATCAGCTTGGCGATCATCGGGTCGTAAAAGGGCGAGACCTTGGCGCCGCTCTCGACCCAGGTCTCGATCCGCGCGTCGTCCGGGAAGGCGACGTCGGTGAGCGAACCCGCGGCGGGCCGGAAGTCGAGCGCCGGATCCTCGGCATAGAGCCGCGCCTGGATCGACCAGCCACGCGGACGCGGCACAGGCGCGTCGAGAAAGCCGTAATCGCCGGCTGCACCGCGCACCATCCACTGGACGAGGTCGATGCCGGTCACTTCCTCGGTGACGCCATGCTCGACCTGCAGCCGCGTATTCACTTCCAGGAAGAACCAGTCCTGCCGCTCGGCATCGTAGAGGAACTCGACGGTCCCGGCCGAGCGATAGCGGGCGGCCGCGCCCAATCGCACTGCCGCGTCGGTCAGCGCGGCGCGGACATGGTCGGGAAGGTTGGGGGCAGGGGCCTCCTCGATCACTTTCTGGTTGCGGCGCTGGAGCGAGCAGTCGCGTTCGCCGAGCGAGACGACGCGCCCCGTTCCATCACCGAAAATCTGCACCTCGACATGCCGGGCGCGGGGCACGAAGCGCTCGAGGAACAGACCGGCGTCGCCGAAATTGCCCGCGCCAAGCCGCGCCACCGCGGCATAGCCGTCGCGCACGGCGGCAGGATCGGCGCAGACGCGCATGCCGATGCCGCCACCGCCGGCGGTTGCCTTGAGCATGACCGGGTAGCCGATCCGCGCGGCGGCTTCGATCGCCGCCTCCGCATCCGCCAGCAGCCCGGTGCCGGGCGCCAGCGGCACCCCCTCGGCCTCGGCGAGCGCGCGGGCGCTGTGCTTCAGCCCGAAGGCGCGAATATTGTCCGGCTTCGGCCCGATGAAGACGATGCCGGCGGCGGCACAGGCTTCGGCAAAGTCGGCATTCTCCGACAGGAAGCCGTAGCCGGGGTGGATCGCGTCGGCGCCGGTTTCGCGGGCGGCGGCAAGAATGCGCGCGGTATCGAGATAACTTTCCGCGGCCGGGCCAGGGCCGATCCGTATGGCGATGTCGGCTTCGGCGACATGCCGCGACGCCTCGTCGGCGTCGGAGAACACCGCGACCGAGCGAATGCCCATGGTGCGCAGCGTGCGGATGATCCGGCAAGCGATCGCCCCGCGATTGGCGATCAGGACCGTGCCGAAGTTCATGCCGTCACGATCATGCGGACGGGCGTGGGATTGAAGCCGTTGCAGGGATTGTTGATCTGCGGACAGTTCGAAACGACGACGGTCACGTCCATCTCGGCCCGCAGGTCGACGGAAAGGCCCGGTGCCGAAATGCCGTCGACGATGCCGAGCGCACCGTCCGCTTCGACGGGCACGTTCATGAAGAAATTGACGTTCGAGACCATGTCGCGCTTGCCGCGGCCGTCGCGCAGATTGGCTTCGAGGAAATTGTCGACGCAGCTATGCTGCGCCTTGGTGTGATGGCCGTAGCGCAGGCTGTTGGACTCGATCGAGCAGGCGCCGCCGATCGTATCATGATACTCGACCGATGTGCCGGTGATCGTCATCATCGGCCGGCCTTCGTTGGACAGCAGGACGCTGCCGGTGCGCAGGAAGATGTTCGCCTGCGCCGCCACCGTGTCCTGCGCGCTGTAGCGCTCGGCGTCGTCGTCGGTCGCATAGAGCAGGAAATCGACCGCCTGATTGCCTTCGAGGTCGATGATACGGAGCGTTTTCCCGGCCTTCACGCGATGCATCCAGGGAGCGCGGGCAGCCACGATCTCGTCGTGGACGATCTGGCCGGTGAGGCCAGCGACATGCGGATCATTTTCCATCAGCGGCGATACAGATCTTCGGTGTTGAGAAAGGCGCGCCGCCGCTCGGGCGTCGCGGTGCGGATCGGATCGTCGGCAGCGGCTACCGCACCGCGCCAGGCAGTGGCGCGCAGTGGCGTGACGCTCCACGGCCGTCCGTCGAGAACATGCGGGCAATTGGCGATGACCAGGATCAGGTCCATCTCCGCGCGCAGGACGAGCGCGCGGCCCGGTGTGAAGGGGCCGAGCTCCGGCACGATCGCGCCGTCCGCGGCGATCCGCACGCCTTTGAACAGATTGATGCAGGGATGGACGTCGCGCCGGCCCAGCCCATGTTTCGCGGCGCCGAGCAGCAGCCGGTCGCGCGCATTGGGATGCGC
This sequence comes from Sphingomonas sp. P4_D12, assembly GCF_056401895.1. Classification (NCBI taxonomy): domain Bacteria; kingdom Pseudomonadati; phylum Pseudomonadota; class Alphaproteobacteria; order Sphingomonadales; family Sphingomonadaceae; genus Sphingomonas; species Sphingomonas sp. P4_D12. Next base: position 186,895 of record NZ_JBFUIL010000002.1, read on the forward strand.
GCCCGAATTGCGGCCGTCGCCATAATGGCGCTGGTTCGACGCTTCGCTGGAAGCGCCGCAAAAGGCATCGTGGGTGCCGGCATCGTCCTGTTCGATACTGGCAAGGACGCGGCCCATGTCGGACAGCAACAGGCTACCCGTCGACGGATAGGCGTCCCATTGCACCTTGACGGTGTCGGCGATGTTGAGCCGCTCGGTCGGCGTGGCGGCGTTGAACAGCAGCAACGACGCGCAGGCATCGCCTTCGAGATCGATCAGCCGCAGGCGCGTGCCCCGTGCGAGCGCTCGGGAGGCATAGCCGCCGCCCGCGATCGTCTCTTCCCACAGCAGGTCGTCGGACGAGATGCCCGCCGGCAGGTCGTCGGCCTGGGGCGGCAGGATCGGCATCGCCTCGACGACGATGCCGTCCATGGCACGGGCATGGGCGCGCGCGGCGTTGGGATCGGCAAGTGTTGCGCTCATGCCGCCTTGTCCCCTGCCTGAAGCGCGCCACGCTCCTGCTCGTGAAGCGGAGGCAGCAGTGCCGTGGTGGTGAAGAGCCGGAGCTGCTGCACGCCGCGTACCTTGCGCAGCGCATCGCACAGATCGCGCAGCCGGACGGCCGGGCCCTGTACCAGCAGCACCTCGAGCGACTGGTCGTCCTCGAGGAAGACGTGCTGCGAGGAGATCACTTCCTTGAGATATTCGGCCTGGGTTTGCGCGAGTTGATGGCGAACGCGCCCCATGTCGCCGCGATAGACCAGGGTGATCGTGCCGGCGAGCATGTCCTCCGGCCGCACGGTAGCGCCATGCTGGGCAAGCTCGTTGCGGATCAACTCCGCGATCAGCTGGGAACGCGATGGCAGGCCGCGCTCTTCCACCATCAGGTCAAGCTGGCGGGAGAGCTCGGCGGGTAGGCTCATGCTGAGCCGGGCCAGGCTGGAGGGGGTGGGGTCCTTCACGGAATTATCCCTCTTCATTATTACTGATTCTGTCAATCGTAATAATTGACACCGATACGTCGGGCGTGTCCAGCGGCAGTTTGTTCGTCAGTGGCAGGTCGTAGACCGCAGTCGCGCCGAAGCGGTGCGGTGCGTGCGGATCGATGCGTCGCTTGTCGAATGCCAGCACGCGTGTGCCCAGTTTGAAGGCCTCGATGATGTCATGCGTCACCATCAGGACGGTGAGCCCATGCTCCTCCCACAGCCGCAGGATGAGCCGGTGCATGTCCTGCCGGATGCCGGGATCGAGCGCGCCGAACGGCTCGTCGAGCAGCAGCACGCGCGGCCGCGCGATCAGTGCCTGGGCGATCGCCAGGCGTTGCTGCATGCCGCCGGAAAGCTGGGACGGATACAGATGGAGCGAATCGCCGAGACCCACTTCGATCAGCATCGCTTCGGCTTCCTCGGCCGCGCGCCGCCGGGCGGCACCGAACAGACGCGCGGTGAACGGCGCCTTGGTGCATTCCCGAGCAAACATCACGTTGCGCAGCGCATTCATGTGCGGGAACACCGAGTAGCGCTGAAAGACCACGCCGCGATCGGGTCCGCATTCGGGGGTGAGTAGCTTCCCGTCGAGCAGGATGTGGCCACGGCTCGGGGATTCCTGGCCCAGCGCAAGGCGCAGGAAACTGCTCTTGCCCGCGCCGGACGGCCCGACGATCGAGACGAAGCAGCGCTCGGCGATGCTGAGAGTCACGCGCTCGAGCACGATCTTGTCGCCATATTCGAGCCAGACATTGTCGAAAGCGAGGAGGTCGCTCATCGCTGATCCTGATGCGCCCAGGCGAAGGCGCGACGGCTCAGTTGCATGAGTGCAATATCCATCGCGATCGCGAGCAGCGAAATCCAGGCGACATAGGGGATGATGACGTCCATCGAAAGGTAGCGACGGACCAGGAAGATCCGGTAGCCGAGCCCGATGTCGGATGCGATCGCCTCGGCCGAGATAAGATAGACCCAGGCCGGCCCCAGCGACAGGCGAAGTCCGGCGATCAGGCGTGGGAGCGCTTGCGGCAGGGCGACACGCAGCGCGAGCTGCCAGCTACTCGCGCCCAGGGTCTGCGCCTTGACCAACTGCTCCTGCGGGAGGGCCGCGACATGGTCGGCGAGGTCGCGGATCAGGAAGGGAGCGACGCCGATCACGATCAGCGCGACCTTCGCCGTCTCGCCGAGCCCGAAGGCGATAAAGAGGACCGGCAGGAGTGCGATTGGCGGGATTACCGCAATGGTCGTGACGAAGGCGCCGAAGGTCGCGCGTGCCGCCGGCAGGACGCCCAGCACCATGCCGACGAGCAGCGCCGAGAGCGCGCAGATGCCGAGCCCGAGACAGAGCCGCTCGAGGCTCGCGGCGGTGTCCGCCCAGAAGATGATCCGACCGCTCAGCGGATCGGCATCGAACAACAGACCGCGCATCGCCTCCGCCATCGCCGCAGGCGTGGGCAGCACCTTGTCCGAGGCATTGGCCGCGTGACGGGTAGCGGACGCAATCAGATAGGCGACCAGGGCCACCAGCAGCGGCAAGGTTCCGAGTAAGACCGCGCTGCGTCGGTTCGGCTTGACGTTCACCCAGCGCATGGCTGCGATCTCTTCAGAGCTTGCCCGCCGCGGCCTGTTCCATATAGCTCGGATCGAAGCGCAGCTTCACGTTGTTCGGATTGCCGAGCGTCTTTCCGCCCGGCAGGCTGATGCCGACAGCGTCGGCCGATTTGGCGCCGGTGCCGAACAGGCCCTTGGCAAAGCTGAAGTCGCGCACCTTGATCATCGTGCTGGCGAGCGCAGGCGATTTGAGGGCGGCCACGGCATTTTGCGGCGTATTGTAGAGATGAGTGGTGACGAGCTGGGCATCGAACGCCTGCGGGGTCGATCCGGCCATCTTTGCCATCTCGGCGCGGGCGGCGGCGCCCGTGGCATCCTTGCGCTGCATTAGGGTGATCGTCTCGTACCAGATGCCGGCCAGTGCCTTGCCGAGATTGGGATTGGCCTTGAGCGTGGCGGTGTCGACCGCCAGCAGGTCGAGGATCTCGGCCGGCACCTGATGCGAATCGAACACCAGTTTCGCGTTCGGGACCTTGGTCAGCTCGGTGAGCTGCGGGTTCCAGGTGACTGCGGCGGTGGCGTTGGGATTGGCGAAGGCGCCGACAATGTCCGCGTCGGACGTGTTCACGGTCTTCACGTCGGAAAGCTGAAGCCCGGCCGTCGAGAGCGCGCGGGCCAGCAGATAATGCGAAACCGACAGTTCGACGAGATAGACGGTGCGGCCCTTGATGTCGGCAATGCTCGATGCATTCTTCAGAACGATTCCGTCATTACCGTCCGAATAATCGCCCAGGATGATCGCACTCGTATCCTTGCCGCCGGCGGCGGGAATGGTGAGCGCGTCCATATTGGTGACGGTGACGCCGTCGAGCTTGCCGGCGTTGAACTGGTTGACCGACTCGACATAGTCGTTGACCTGCACGAAGTCGATTTTGACGCCGTATTTGTCGGCCCACTTCTTCACGATGCCGGCTTTCTGGGCATAGGGCCACGGCATCCAGCCGGCATAGATCGACCAGCCGATCGAAAAGTCATGCCGCGGCGCAGCATCTTTTTGTGCACCGCCACTGCAAGAGGTGGTCAGAAGCATGGCTGCGGTCGCCATCGTCAAAAGCGTTTTTGACATCCAGTTCGCCATGTTCTTCCCCTTGTTTCGCGCCCTGCGCTCGGAAACCGGTGAGCGCATTCTGCAACCGATATTACGTTTGCGCAATCCGGTAATAAAATATATATCGAGTCCATGGGACGTGTCACCTCATTTTGCTATGCTGCAATGCGTCATTTATCCACTATCCCAGAGGGCCTTGCGGGCCGGCCGGCTCTCGATATCCAGTCGAGAGCCCAACGGCGACGGCGCTGGGTATAGGCGGCACGATGACGAACGCGTTCCGAGGGATGATATTGAGTGCGGCGGTGGTCGTCGCCGGTCTGATCGGGACAGTGTTCATCCTGGCGCGCAAGGCGCGCAGCAACGCGCGGCAGGAGCGTCTGCGGCAGACGCAGATTCTGCAGGACGAGATCGCCGCCCATCGGCTGACGCATGACGAACTCGCGCGCGCGAAGGAGGCCGCGGAGGCCGCCAATGCCGCCAAGACCCGCTACCTCGTCGCGGTAAGTCACGAAATCCGTTCGCCGCTCAATGCCATCTATGGCTATGCCCAGTTGCTCGAGCGCGAAGACGGCATCCCGCCAGTTGAAGCAGGCAGCGTAATCCGACGCTCCGCGGAGCATCTCACCAACCTCGTCGAAGGTCTGCTGGACATTTCGCGGATCGAGAGCGGTCTGCTCAAGCTGCGGCAGGATGTCGTTCGCCTGCCCGCGCTGCTCGATCATGTCGTCGACATGTTCCGGATGCAGGCGGCGGCCAAGGGACTTACGCTCGACTATGAAGTCGAAGGCCGGTTGCCGCCGTTCGTCCGCACCGACGAGAAACGGCTGCGGCAGATCCTCATCAACCTGCTGTCCAACGCCATCAAATATACCGACAAGGGCGGCGCGACGCTGACGATTCGGTATCGCAGTCAAATGGCGCAGGTCGATGTCACCGACACCGGCATCGGAATCGCGCCCGAGGATCTCGACAGGATTTTCGAGCCGTTCGAGCGCGGCGGGTCGCTCGACGCGGCGATGCAGCCGGGGATCGGCCTCGGCCTCGCCATTACCCGTGTGCTCGCGAGGATCCTCGGCGGGGAAGTGACGGTGACGAGCGAAGTCGGCCGCGGCAGCAGCTTTCGACTCCAATTATTATTGCCCGAACCGATGGTCGCGCCGACGGGCGCGCCGGCGTATGATCGCGTGACCGGCTATAATGGAGATCGCAAGACGATCCTGGTCATTGACGATAATCCCTCCCAACTCACCGTCGTGCAGCATTTGCTGCGCCCGCTGGACTTCGTCGTCTTCGCGGCGACCGGAGGAGCCGAGGGACTGGCTCTGGCCGAGCGTTGCACGCCGGATCTGGTGTTGCTCGACATCCAGATGCCGGGCTGCAGCGGATGGGACATCGCGGCGCAGTTGCGCGCGACTTTTGGCGAGGCGCTGCGGATCGTCATGGTTTCGGCCAACGCCCATGAATATCGTGCTGGCGGCGATGGCCAGAGCCATCACGACGCCTTCCTGTCCAAACCGGTCGCTCTCGATGCGCTGCTGGATATGATCGGTCGGCAGCTCGGGATCGATTGGATCGCTGCCGGCGACCGCCAGGCCGGGCGCGAGGCGAGTCGATCGATCGGCTCGCTTCCCCCGGCGGCGGAGCCCTATCTCGTGACCCTGCGGCGCCACGTCAAAACTGGCCATGTTCGCGCGATCGAAACGCTCCTGACCGACCTGGAAGCCGAGGTGCCGGACAGCGCCGGGGCGGTTGCCGAGATGCGACGACATCTGGACGATTTCGATCTGCGCGGGCTTGCCCGGAGGCTCGGCAATGGCGACTAGTCCGGGAAGCGGAACGCGCGCGACCATCCTTGTCGTCGACGACACGCCCGAATCGCTGCGCTTTCTGACCGCGACGCTCGAACAGGCCGGCATGACCGTATTGATTGCGGTCGACGGGCTCGCCGCGCTTGAGCTGCTCGAACATGTCACGCCCGATCTGGTGCTGATGGATGCCGTAATGCCCGGTCTGGATGGCTTCAAGACCACGCGCCGGATCAAGGCGGACAGCCGTTTCCATCATTTGCCGGTGATCTTCATGACCGGGCTGACCGAGACCGAGCATGTCGTGCACGGGCTGGAGGCGGGCGGGGTCGACTATGTCCACAAGCCGATCGTGGTCGACGAATTGCTGGCGCGCGTATCGGTGCACCTGGCCAATGCCCGCGTCGCACAGGGCAGCCAGCTCGCGCTCGACACCGCCGGGCGACCGTCCTTCGCGATCGACGATGCCGGCGCGATCATCTGGCTGACGCCATTGGCCACCGCCATGATCGAACGGTTGTTCGCCGGCTGGGCGCCGCGCGACGGCCGGTTGCCGGAACAGCTTGCCGCGACGGTCAGGCATCTCCAGCAAGCCGACGTGCCGCCCGGGGCCCAGGCATCGTTCAAGATCGATGAGACGACGGTGGAATGCACGTTCCTGCGCCAGAGCAGCGCCGACCAATGGCTGTTCCGGCTGACCGAGCGGCGCGAAGGGGACGCCGAGCGCCTGCTTGCCGAGCGTCATGGCCTGACGTCGCGCGAGGCAGAGGTTCTGGTCTGGATCAGCCGCGGCAAGCAGAATCGCGAGATCAGCGAAATCCTGCACATCAGCCCGCGTACCGTGAACAAGCATCTGGAGCAGGTCTTCGAGAAAATGGGTGTCGAGAATCGTGCTTCCGCCACCGCGATCGCGGTCAGCACGCTGTCGCAATAGGTCATGACCGGAGCGCCGCAGAGGATGGGAGAACCCCTGAGCGCTGCGGGGCGTGCCATGCTCGAGCGTGGTGATTTCGCCGGCGCGCGCCGCCTGGCGGCGGTCCGCCTGGCCGATCCATCCGGTCAGGCGGAAGCCTATTTCCTGCTCGGCATCGCCGATGCCGAGACCGGTCGGGTGCAGGATGGCATTCGGCAGATCGAACAGGCGGTCGCGATCGCGCCGCACGGTGAATATCGCGCCCAGCTCGCGCGTCTCTATGCGCTGGTCCGCCGTGATGGCGATGCCGCGGCCACGCTTCGCGCGGCCGAGGCGGCGCCTCCCGCGGATGCCCTCGGGCGCGACACAATGGCGTGCGTCTACGCGCGCCTGGGCGATCACCATGCGGCGCTTCCGCATTTCGTCGCCGCGGTCGATCTCGCGCCGGAAAACGACCAGTTCCGGTACAATCACGCGGCCACGCTAAGCTTCCTCGGCCGGACCGACGAAGCCGAAGCGGTGCTCGAACTGATCCTCGGCCGCGCGCCGCACGACGCGAGGGCCCATCATCTGTTGGCCGGGCTGCGGAAACAGACTCCCGCCCGCAACCATGTCGAGCGGCTTCGCACCGCGCATGGTCGCTCCCCGCCGGGACGCGATCGTCTGCTGACGGGCTATGCGCTGGTCAAGGAGCTCGAGGATATCGGTCGCGCGGAAGAAGCGCTCGAACACCTTGTGGCGATCAACACCGCGCATCGCGCCGCGCTCGCTTATGATTTCGCGAGCGACGCCGCGATCTTCGATGCGGTCGAAACGGCGTGGCCGCGTGTCATGCGGGCGCCGGCCGGGGAGGGCGCTACCGACGCGCCGATCCTCGTGATCGGCATGCCTCGCACCGGCACGACGCTGGTCGATCGCATCCTTGCATCGCATCCCGGGGTCGAGAGCGTCGGCGAACTTCAGGCCATGCCGCTCGCCGTCAAGGCGGCGTCGCGAACGCGCAGCCGCATCGTTCTCGACCCCGAGACGATCCTGGCGGCGGCGGTAGGGGACACGGGCGCGATCGGCCGCGACTATCTGGCCCGCGCGGCCCATCATCGGCGGATGCCGGCGCGGCGCTTCGTCGACAAATTCCCGGGCAATTTCTTCTATGCGGGGATTGCCGCCCGCGCGTTGCCGAACGCGGCGATCGTCTGCCTGCGGCGGAACCCGATGGACACCGTGCTGGCCAACTTCCGAAATTTGTTCGCGATCGGATCGCGTTACTATGACTATAGTTACGATCTTCTCGACATCGCCGCCTATTATGCACGGTTCGATCGACTGATGGCGTTCTGGCGCGAGGCTTTGCCGGGCCGCATCCTCGAACTCAGCTACGAAGCGCTGGTCGAGGATCAGGAAGGCGAGACTCGCCGGCTATTGGCCCATTGCGGGCTGGACTGGTCCGACGATTGCCTGAATTTTCACGCCCATTCCGGCGCGGTATCGACGCCGAGCGCGGCGCAGGTCCGTCGTCCGATCTATCGGGATTCGGTGGCGCGGTGGCGGCAACATGCTGCCGCGCTGGCGCCCGCGCGCGCCTGGCTGGAGGCGCAAGGTATCGCGATCGACTGATCCGTTCGCCGGCGATCGGGCCGGCGCCTGCCACCAGGCGCCGCACCCGATTTGGCCGGGATTGCCTCAGCGCATCGCCAGCTGATCTGCCTTGGCGTTGCCGGCGACCGCCGTCGCGGTGGTGATGCGCGAGCGCATGTCGGCGATCACGTCGGCATGGCAGGCACGCGCCTGGGCGCCGAGGGCGAGATGGATCGAGCTCATCCCCTCGCCGCAAACGGTGTTTGCCACCTTATCCATCCGGATCGCGAGACGCTGCTGGCCTTCGACGCTGGTGAGATCGAGCCCACGCAAGTCGAGCACTGCGCTATCCGCCGAAAAGGGATTGTCACGGGGGGCGGCGAACGCTGGTGCGGCCACCATGAGCGCGGCGAGCGCCGCTATGCCGATCTTCATCATCATCTCCTGCGTCTGTTCTGCCCGGCGCTCTTCGGCGATCAGGTGTCGGTCAATTAGTGTTGGCCGACAGTTATTGCAAGTATAATGACGAGTATTACTGAATAGAAGATCAGTATGCGCTCACGATCAACGTGGCGAGTTCGATCCGCTTGCCGAGCGCACCCGGTGGCGGCGTGACGACTTCGGTGCTTTCGTCGCCGGTCCGTGCGTCGGCCAAGGTCACCATCAGCGTGCCGTCATGGGCGCTTGCCCAGTCGCGCGCCGTCGCCAGCGGCATTGTCGCGCGCCAGGAGCGGTTGCCCTCGACCACCAGGGGATGGCCTGAGACCCGGATCGCCACCGCCGTATGGGGGCGACGGCCAGAGATGCGAAGGCAGGTCGCATCGCCGCAATGGACCAGGCGAGCCTTTGGTGCGGCGATTGCGGTCCCCGGAGTCGCACTCATGGCGAGGCCCAGAATGAAGCAGAGGGGCCTCGATACGGGCCTTGATGCGGGCCGAGCCCGAGCGGGAGCAACCATCACGCCCGGATACGGTCTCTTGCTGCGCCGCAACATGGGCAGTTTGACGTAGGGCGTACACCTTGCGGATTGGCTTACGTCAAACACCCCATGTCACAGGACTGTTATTATCGTTTAGCTGATTCGTAATACGCGAAGACTCGGAGAAGTCGACGCACAGAGAGGGTGTGAGAGGAGGCGCTCGGGATCACATAAAACCCAAAGGGGGGTAGAAGATGGGACGACTTTCTCGCACGGGTTTGCTTTGCGCAACCGCGCTCGTGAGCGTTGCGGGCACGCCTGCGCTGGCGCAGGAAGCGCCCGCATCGGGGCAGGATGCTTCCTCCGATTCCGCTACTACCACTCCGAACGAGATCGTGGTGACGGGCAGCCGCCGGCGGACCACACTCCAGGATGCCCCGATCAACATCAGCGCGGTATCCGGCGCGACAATCGAGAACCAGCGGCTCGACGACATTCGCGCGCTCGGCAACTTCACACCTGGCGTCACGATAGCGGATACCGGCCCGGCCTCGACGGGCCAGATCATCCTGCGTGGCATTTCGTCCGGCGACACCAGCGTCGATGGCGCCAATTCCAACAATGCGGTCGGCGTCTATCTCGGCGAGGTTCCGCTCTATCTGGACTTCAAGCTGATCGACATCAGCCGGGTGGAAGTCCTGCAAGGGCCGCAAGGCACGCTCTATGGCCTCGGCACGCTCGCGGGCGCGGTGCGCTACATCCCCAATCGTCCCGATACGGATCGCTTCTCGGTCGACCTGCATGGCCGCGGCTATGCCGAATCGCATTCGGATGATTTCGGCGGCAGCGGCGATATCGCCGTCAACGTCCCGATCCTGAAGGACCATGTCGCGTTCCGGACCTCGACCGGTTATTACAGCAATGCCGGCTTTATCGATTACAATTATCTGCTGCAGCAACCGGGCGTCTCCGATCCCCAGCCGGTCCGTGCGTCGGGCGGATCGACCGGTTCCCTTGGTGGCACGGCGGACTATGCGGCCAATTTCAAGCGCGCCGAAGACGTGAACTATGAGCGCACGTTCACCACGCGCAACCAACTGCTGCTCGAATATAATCCCAACATCAGGGCCTATTTCACCTATGCCCATCAGAGCACCAAGACCGGCGGGCGCCAGGCCAATGGCGCCGGTGTGCTCGGAACGGGGAAATATGAGGGCCCCTGGCGCTATCTCGAGCCGTTCGTGCGCAAGTCGGACCTCTTCTCGGCCGAGGTCTACATCAATCTCTTCAATGTCGCGCAGCTTGTCAGCACGACAGCCTATACGAAGCAGCACATCCGCAACACGGACGACAATACCGACCTCCTGCTCGATCTGAACTACGGTTACGAAGCATTCCCGCAGTTTTCCTCCTACGCGAACAACGAACGGGAATATAAGCAGTTCGATCAGGAAGTGCGGCTCGTCTCGACCCATGGCGGCCCGATAAACTGGGTCATCGGTGGGTTCTACAACCGCCTGGAATTTGAGTCCCACCGGCACGAATACACGCCCGGTTTCGCGCAATGGTCCGGATATTGGGGCGTCAATCGTCCAGACAATCTCGAGTATATCTCGCAGGTGAACAGCAAGGACGTCGAGAAGGCGGTTTATGGCGAGCTCACGCTGCACGTGACCAAGAAGTGGCAAGTGACAGGCGGGATTCGCTACTTCAAATATGATTCGGATGTCGCCGGCGGGTCGGCCTTGCCGCTTCTCGGCAGCGGCGTTGATCCTTATCCTTCGACGACGATCCTCCCGAAGCGGATCCGAACCGGATCGACTGGCAAGGACGGCATCGTCTGGAAGGCGAACACCTCGTACAAGTTCAGCGACGATCTGCTGGCCTATTTCACTTATTCGACCGGCTATCGCATCGGCGGCGTCAACCGGGTGGTGCCCTGCATCCTGCCGCTGCCGCCAGGCCAGAATCTATGCGCTTTGCCCAATGAGCTGGTCTATGGGCCGGACAAGACGCGCAACATCGAGCTCGGCGTGCGCGCCAGCCTGTTCGATAAGCGGCTCCAGCTGACGCTCGATGGCTATCGTATCGACTGGAAAGGTGTGCAGGTGCCGAGCCAGACGGTGAACGGCGCGATCGGGATCACGGTGAATGGCGCCAACGCCATCTCCCAGGGCTTCGATGTCCAGGGCGCGCTCAAGATCACCCCGAACCTCAACCTGATCGCCACTTATTCCTATGTCGATGCGCACCTGACCGAAGACGTCTCTGGGCTCGTGGTCAGCCAAGGCGTCCGCTACGACGCCTTCTCGGGTGACAGGCTGCCAGGATCGGCCAAGAATTCGGGCAGCGCCCAGCTTACCTACACCTATCCGCTCGGCGACGGGCGCAAGGTCGAGGCGACCTGGGCCACCATCTATCGCGGCGATATCTATTCGCGCGTCGGGCTTCGCGGCAACGGCGAGAAAATCCCGAGCTACGTCACTCATAGCCTGACGGTGAATTACATCAGCAAGCGCTTCGAGGTGGGTCTGTTCGCGGACAATATCTTCGACAAATATGCGGTGACCGCGATCAGCAATGACGTCTCGTCCTACAATCAGGTCCGCACCGATGTGGTCGAGCGCTATTACGCCCTCGGCGTGCTGACGCCCCGTCGCGTCGGCGTCGATTTGCGTATTCATTATTGAGCGAGAGGGGCCAGACCGTGCCTCTCCACAGCAAGCCGACGGCGCCGGTAAGGACCAGGCTGGCGCCGTCGCCGCAGGCGCGAGCCTACGTCATTCGGCCACCTGCGGCGTCGAGGCCATCATCTTACCGTGCGGGCATGCAGGGCAGGCATGGCTGATCGTGAACCCTTGCGGGCCATCGGACCGGATGCCCGCGAGACCCGAAGACCTCCTTTCGCCGACCTACCGGAGCGAAGAGCTATGAAGAAGATCCTGTTCAGCTACGTGCAACCAGCGATGGTCGTGGCGATCGTGCTTTTCTGGATGCTCGGACCTAAAGCCTGGATCGCAAACGCCTGGGCGCTCACCATCGCCACGTCCCTCACAACATTGCTGGTGCTGGGGCTTGAGTGGATCAATGAACGGCATGCCAGCTGGCGGTTGACGAAGAAGGAGTTCTTCACCGACCTTTTCTACATGGTCCTGGGCGCGACCGCGATATCCTGGGCTACCACCAAGCTCGCCGAGGAGCCGCTAAAGGCCGCCAAGCATTCACTGGGCATTACGACGCAATGGGCCATGCATCTGCCCTTTGTCGTCCAGGTCGCGCTGGTCATCTTCCTGATCGAATTCGGCCAATATTGGATGCATCGGCTGATGCACAATTACGGGCCCTTCTGGCTGACGCATGCGCCGCACCATCACATCACCCAGCTGAATGCCATGAAGGGCGCGGTCGGCAATCCCATCGAGCTCTTCCTGATCAGCCTCAGCGTGGTGGCGCTGTTCGACCTGCCATTGGCTGCCGAACTCTGCGCCTTCAACGTCCTCTCCGTGGTGTCGACGTTTGCGCATGCCAATACGCGCTGTGATCCGCCGCGATGGTATGGCTACTTCTTCACGACGATCAAGAACCACAGCCTGCACCATTCGGTGGCCTATGAGGATACGCGCTGCAATTATGCGAACTCGCTGATCCTGATCGATCGCGTGTTCCGCACCTATCGCCACGGCGAATCCGAACTGGTCGGCCAGGACGACCGTCGGCGCCTGTCGATCGTGGAGCAGATGATCTTCCCGTTCCGGCCGCTGATCGACAAGATCAAGGCGAAACGGAATTACGCTTAGGCTGCCGTCCGTTCCTGTTTGATATCGATCGAGAGGCGTTTCTTCGTGATCCTGCATGCATGTTTGAACAGGGGCCGAATGGTCATGGCGATCATGGGAGGTCTTGCGCTGGCGTCCGCCTCCGCCGCTTTCGCCCAGGAGGAGCGGGTGCTCACCGTTCCCGGGTTCGCCGATTTCCTGGCGGTGGACGGCTCGTCGGTTTGGGCCACCAACAAGGGCCGGGTCGAGCGTTGGTCGAAGAAGCGCAAGCGCGCCGAAGTCGCCATGGAACACCCCTGTGGCGCGATGGCGGTCGCGTTCGGCTCCTTGTGGGTCGCTGACTGTCAGGACCGCACTCTCAACCGGATCGACCTCAAGACGGCCGAGAAATCGGCCGTGATCGCGACCGGTATCGCCAATCCCAAGGGCGAACTGAACGTCGTGGCCGGGGCCGGATCGATCTGGGTAGCGAGCGACGACAAGGGCGTCATCGTCCGCGTCGACCCGGCCAGCAACAAGGTGACGGCCTCGATCCCGGTCGATCCCGGCACCTATTATCTGGCATTCGGGCTCGGATCTTTATGGGGCGTGAGCGCCGACCAGCAGAGCCTCCAGAAGATCGACCCGCAGACCAATGCTGTCGTCCACCGAACCGTGCTGGGCCGGGAGCCCGGCTTCCTCGTCGCGGGCGAGGGCGCGGTCTGGGTTCAGGAACAGGGGGACGGGACATTGGCCCGGATCGACCCCGAAACCGGCGATGTCTCCGGTCGCGTCAAGGTCGACGAGACCCTGAAATATGGAGATATCGACGCGGGCGGCGGCAAGATCTGGCTGCGCACGACCGCCGGCCAGACGTTCGTGGTGATCGATCCCGTAACGCTGACCATTCGCGCGCGGGTCGGAAAGGAAACCGGCAGCGGCGCCCTGCGATATACGCGGAAGGGCGTGTGGACGACGTCGCATGATGTTCACACGCTGTCCTGGTGGAAGAAGCCTGACCGTATCGGGAACTGACGCTCGAGCGATTACCCTGCAAATGATAGAATCTCAAAAAATGCAGGGCATCTTGAAAGGTGCCGTGGTCGCGTTTTCACGGCGGTGCGTCCCTCTCCCTCGCTGACAGATTGGATCGGGATAAGGAAAAGGTGTTGGCCGCGAACCCGCAGGTCGACTGCGATCGGCTGTGGCGGGAGTGGCGCGGAAGGCTGACGAAAGATGTCGCACGCTAGGACGCGATATTGAGAGCGAGCGGCATCGATACGGGATTCTATCGCTGGTTTGACGAAATGGCTGGCTTGCCGGCTTCCAGCCAGAGCCCCGATTGCGCGGCGAATCCGGAGGCGGAGGCGATCGTCTTTTCCGAAGACTTCCTTCTGAAAAGAGGGGGGTCGGTCGATTACAACGGAGGACCTCGATCTGCGGCGCACCTCCACCGCATCAACGAACAACCAGGCTGGGTGAAACGCTCCTGCTTCTGGCAGTAATATTGTGTCATCGGCCCAGCCGGTCGATGGGAGCTCGTCGACGGTCGTTTGCGTCACCACGCCCGTGGCGGAGATCCCACGCGAGCAGCGACCGCGGCCTCGATCTCGTTCAATTGCGCTTGCGACAAGACGCCGGCCAGTAGCAGCGCGCGCATCAATTCGTCGGCCAGCGCGGCCAGGAAATGCACCTCGGCACGCTCTGCATGCGTGTCTTCGCCATCCGCGTTCACGTCGCCATTCATGCGTCTCTCCTCCAGCACAGCTTCCACGCATGCGTGAACGATCGACCCGTCAAATTCGACGCAAAGGGGTAAAGTCGCGGCGGTCGCGACCGTCGACTGGCGGTCTGCGGCGGCGTCCGGAAAGGCCGCGCACCGCCTCGAGTCTCTTTCTATCGGCGCCGGTGTGCTCGCATTCAGAAGATCCCGAGAAACTTCTTCTTTTGTTTCTTGCGATCCGCGGCCGACTCTTTGCCGCTCTCCGATTTGGCGGTGGTGCCGTTGCCGACGTCGTCGCGCGGCTTGCCCTTCGTGGTCCGCATCGCCTGGGCGTGAGCGCCGGCCAGGATCGGTCCGCACGCGGCGCTTTTCGCGTCGCCGACGTCGATAAAAGCGAGAATGGCGGCGAGGGGACTCGCGACGGCGCCCAATCCCACGCCTCCACCAGCGCGAGCGAGCAATTCCGGGCTGACCACCTGTATGCTCGGCTTGGCGAAATAGCCGTTGAGCCCGACCGGCGACTGAGCCGAGAACAAGGAGAATTGCTTGCCGTCGGCGCGAAAGGCGAGGTCGAGGCTCTCATTCTTGAAGCTCAGCCCGCCACGGCCGAGGATGACATTCTTCTTCGTGTCGATGATGATCGGGTCGGCGGCGGCAACCCCATCGCGCACGGTGAACGCGATCAGCCCGCAATTGATCTGCACCGGCTCTTTCAGTTTATGCTCGAACATCTTCTGGATGAACGTGCCGATGTCGAGTTCCGACAGCTGGGCGTTGCGCGTCCAGAAGCTGCCACTTGGCATGATGAATGCGACACGACCACTCGCGGTGGCGAGCGAATCGTGGATCGTGTCGCCGCGCCCCTTCAATTGGATACGGCCCTTTATCGTACCGCTCGTGCCCGACTCGTCGACACCATAACCGGCGAGCAGTCGGCCCATCGGTGTGGGCGACAGACGAATGTCGTAAGTGTCGAGCGCCGGCCGCGATCGCGTATCGAAAATCAGGTCCGAAGCGACGTTGCCCCGCGCCATCGCGAAGCTCAACGGCGACAGCGCCAGCCGTCCGCGATCGAGTGCCAGCGTCAGGTCGACATGGGAGATCGGCACGTTGCGCGACTTGATATCCTGGATCGTCCAGCGCAGCCCGGCGTCGAAACGCTGCAACCCCGTGACCGGCAGCGCGGCGTCGGGCAGCACGCGTTGCGGCGCGGCCCCGGTTGCGGCGGCAGCGGCGACCGCGCCCTTGGTTGCGACGATATCGGGATTGTAGCCGATGAAGGGAGCGGCATCGACGATGTCGAGCTCGCGCGTGGCCAATACCGAATCGAGCCGCAGCCGTTCGTCATTGACGATCGTCAGCCGCCCGGCGAGGTCGCTGTCGCCGAACCGGCCGGCCATGTGCGTGAAGCGATATTCAGAACCGTCCTTCACCAGCTGCGCGCGCAACGCATAATCGCGAGTATTGGGCAGCACCACGCCGATAATGCCGAGCAGCTCGGCCAAGTTGCGGCCCCGCGCCCGAGTGCGCAATGGCACGTCCTCGATGTCGGTCGCCGACGGCAGCGTCCCCGCCACGTCGATTACATTGCCCGCGGCCCAGGCACGCGCGACCAGCTTGTTCTCGCCGCGATCGAGCGTCGCGTCGGGTGACCTCATTTGCGCGACAAGACGAAACGGCGTGTCGCGAATTTGTCCGGTCCCGTGCAGCTCGACCGCCTTTCCGATCTGCTTGTTGGTGGCGGCAATCGGATCGATCCCCAGGTCGGCGAGCAGCCGCATCCGCGGATCGACATACCGCACCTTCGTGCCCACCACCGTCGCGAGATCGATCCGCGGCAGTTCGAACGGCTTGCCGCCCGTGTCGGCAAACGTCCAGGTGTTGGCGGTGTGCCCGGTATTCCATTCGAGGTCGGCCGAACCGCCGGTCAGGTCGAGCCGGTAGATGCGGCGCTTGCCGAAGATCAGGCTCAACGGCGAAACACGCATATCGATCTTTTGCGCCTGAAACAGATTGGGCTTGGTCGCCCATTTCGGATTGGCGATGCTCAACCCTTCCGCGTAGAATTTGATTTTCATCGGCGCGAAATAGAGCTGGAAGTCGCCTTCTATTTTTACGGCGCGACCCGCCATGCGGGTCGTGACGCTCTCGAACGGCTGTTTCAAAAATCGACCCTTGGTGATGAACAGGACCAACCAGATAATGAAGAGCGTCGCGAGCACGCCGACCAGGAGGTTGCGAATGGTCCGCCAGGTCCGACTGCCAAAAAAGCCCACCACCGGCTTTGCGTCGGTCACGTCCTTGGAAGCAGCCACGGTCGTATCCATCGCCGGCTGAATCGCGCGAACGCACTGAAAGGTTCACTCGCTGTCGCACTGCTCGCTCGCTAAGAGGCGGTCGAATGTCTCTTTCGCCAGCACCACGTCACAAGGCGCGCGCGCGTGCGCCACGCTGGCAAGATGCGGTGAAGCCGCTTAGGAATGAGTCTGTGAGCGCTATCCTGGAAATCTGTGTCGATGATGCGGCCGGGGTCGATGCAGCGGTCGCCGGTGGTGCGGATCGCATCGAGCTTTGCTCGGCACTCGAACTGGGCGGCCTGACGCCGTCCGCCGCCCTGCTCGATCACGCGTTGGGGACTGGCTGTCCGATCCACATGATGATTCGTCCGCGCGCGGGCGGCTTCGTTTATAGCGACGACGATGTGGCATTGATGGTCGAGGAGATCGGCCGGGCGGTCGCCGGCGGCGCGGCCGGTGTTGTCGTCGGTGCGTTGCGTCCCGACGGCGAGCTCGACCGAGAAGCGCTGGAGCGTTTTCGTGACGCCGCTTGGGATGCGACGATCGTCCTGCACCGCGCGATCGATCTTGTCCCCGATCCCGTTGCGGCTGTGAGCGAGGCGATCGCGCTAGGTTATGATAAGATCCTGAGTTCGGGCGGCGCGCCGACCGCGGTCGAAGGCATGACGACGCTTGCGGCGATGGTCGCGGCAGCCGGGGAGCGGCTATCGATCGTCGCGGGATCGGGCGTCACGCCCGACACGGTCGCGCGGATCATCGCCGGCACCGGCGTGCGCGAAGTCCATGGATCGGCGAGTCGTCCTGGTGCCGAACCCGATGCCGCCACGTTGCGGCTCGGCTTTGCAACGGGGGCGCGACGTGCGACCGATCAGTCCATCGTGCAACGGTTGCGCACAATGCTAGCGGAAAAAGGGAGTAGTGCATGAACGACGGCATTTCACGGCGCGGGGCATTGGCAATCGGCGCGGCCGCGGTGTTCACGGCGGCCACGGCTGAAGCGGCCGAGACCGATCCGGTCGCCGTCCTCTCTACCTGGGATTTTGGCAAGGCAGCGAATGAGGCCGCGCTCGCGCGCCTCAAGGCCGGTGGTTCGGTGCTCGACGCGGTCGAGGCCGGGGCCAAGGTGCCCGAGGCCGATCCGACCAATCATTCGGTCGGTTATGGCGGCTATCCCGATCGTGACGGCCATGTGACGCTTGACGCGATCATCATGGACGATCGCGGCGGCGTCGGCGCGGTCGCCGCACTGGAGGACATCGTCCATGCCATCTCGGTCGCGCGGCTGGTGATGGAAAAAACCCCGCACACTTTGCTGGTGGGAGAGGGGGCGACCCGTTTCGCGCTCGACCAGGGAATGAAGCGCACCAATCTGCTCACGCCCGAGGCCGAGAAAGGCTGGCGCGAATGGCTCAAGACCGCGAATTACCGGCCGATCGCCAATATCGAGAACCGCCTGCCGGGACCACCGGGATCGAAGCTCAACCACGACACGATCGGGATCATGGCGCGCGGTCTGGACGGCGCGATGGCCGCGGCCTGCACGACATCGGGGATGGCATTCAAGATGCGCGGGCGGGTCGGGGATTCGCCCCAAGCGGGATGCGGGCTGTTTCTCGAAAAGGGAGTAGGCGCGGCTGCGTCTACGGGAGTGGGCGAGGAAGTGACGCGGATCGCCGGAACCGCCCGGGTCGTCGCCTCGATGCGCGCAGGCCTGTCGCCCCAGGCGGCGTGCGAGGAAGCGGTCAAGCACATCGCGCAGCTGCGCGGCGATGCGATCAAGGGGCTGCAGGTCGGTTTTCTCGCGCTGGGCCAAGATGGCCGGGTCGGCGCTTATGCCCTGCTTCCGGGATTCACCTATGCGGTGACGCGGCATTCGGGCGCAAGCGAGGTGCTGCCCTCGGCCAGCCTGTTCAGCCAAGCCCCATAACAACCGGCTTCGCGATCCGGATTGGCGCGTCTGCCGGCTGCCATCACCCGCAATGGGGCTGGATAAGCGGCGCCGCACGCCGTACTGGGCGTCGCCTCCCTTTCGGGTTCATGCCTTTTCGCCGCTTATGGACGACGTTCCTCCCTCCGGCCTTCAGGCCGTCATCCTCGCGAACAGGGAGAAGCTGTTGCGATTCCTGATTGCGCGCGGCGCGGGGGACTCGGCCGAGGATGTGCTTCAGGACCTCTACGTGCGCGTTGCGACCGCGGATGCTGGACCAGTCGCCCAGCCTTTGTCCTATCTCTACCGCGCGGCTAACAATTTGATGGTCGATCGCTTCCGCTCGCGGCGCCAGACCGAACGGCGCGAACAGGATTGGAGCGAGGCCGCGGGGCCGACCCAGCCCGACCGCTCCGACGCGCCGCCGCCAGACCGTAGCCTGGTCGCGCGCGAGACGCTGGCCGGCGTACAGGCGGTGCTGGACGGATTAGGCGTACGCACCGCGACGATCTTTCGCCGTCACCGCATCGACGGCGTCCAGCAACGCGACATTGCGCGCGAATTGGGGGTCAGTCTGAGCACCGTGGAGGCCGATCTCAGGCGCGCCTATCGCGCCTTGCTCGACTATCGGAGGTCGATCGATGAGGTTTGACCCGACCGAGTCCGTCTTCGCTAATAGGAGGCGGACATGACCGACTGGACGCGCGAGATGGAGGAGGAAGCCATCGCCTGGCTGATCCGCCAGCGCGATCCCTCGTTCGATGACTGGGAAACGTTCGAGGCATGGCTTGCCGCGGACGCTGCGCATGCGCGCGCTTATGCCGAAACCGCCGCCGCCGACTGCGACCTGGATGCTCTATTGACCGGGGTGGATTGGCCGGCCGAGGCCGAGCCGGATCTCAACGAGCCGATCGCTCCGTCACGTCGTCGCTGGCTGAGCGGCGCAATGGCGGCCTCGGTCGCACTCGCGGTCGCTGCCGGATCCTGGCTCGCCTGGCCGTCGCGCGATCTCTATTCGGTGCAGACCGCGGCAGGCGAACGCCGCACATTGGTGCTCGCGGACACCAAGCTGGAGCTCAATGGCGAGACCAGGATCCAGCTCGACCGCAAGGACCAGCGGTTCGCGCGGATGGAACACGGGCAGGCGCTGTTCACGGTCAAGCACGATCCCGTGCGTCCGTTCCGGCTCGAGACTGCCGACGCGACCTTGGTCGACGCCGGAACGACATTCGAGGTGACCACCGGCGGCGGGGCGCTCGATCTCGCCGTGAGCGAAGGCATGGTGGTAGTGGATCCGGGCAAGGCCGGTATCGACGTGCCCGCCGGCCAGCGCTTCACGCTCGCCAAGGGTCAGCGCACTGGGCGTCTGAGTACGGTGAAGCCAGCCGATGTCGGCGCGTGGCGCGGCGGCCAACTCTTCTATGACGGCGCGCCGCTGTCGCGCGTTGCTGCCGACCTGCAGCGCAATCTCGGCGTGCCGGTCAGCGTCAGCGACGCCGCCGCCGCGCGGCCGTTCCGTGGCGTCGTGCGGCTCGACGGTGGCGTCGAGGCGACCATGGCGCGGCTTGGTATCCTTCTCGGTGCGAATGTGCACCGTTCAGGCAAAGGGTGGGTGATCGCCGGACCATGAGGGGTTTCGCCGGCCCCGCGGCGTTGGCGGGGCTCTGTCTGATCGTATCGCCGGCCGAGGCGAAGGATCAGGCGATCGACATTCCCGCTGGGACGCTCGGCCAAGCGATCGCGGCACTCGGTGCGCAGGCGCGCGTCAGCATCGTCGTGGCGGTGAACGATCCCGGCTTGCTTCGACGGCCCGTGCCTGCGGTGCGCGGCACGATGGGCGCCGGCCGCGCGCTTCAGCTGTTGCTGAAGGGGACGTCGGCTCGGGCGGTATCGCCGGCGCCCGGAGTCTGGCGGATCGTCCCGGCGCCGCCGCCCAGGGCAAAGCCGATCGCTCGCGCCATCGCCGTCAAGCGTCCGACGTCGCCGGCACCCGCGCCGCAGCCGCAAGCGGGGGACGACATCGTCGTCACGGCGAGCAAGCGCGACACGCGGCTGCAGAGCTTCCCCGGCGCGGTTACCGTGATCGGCGGCCTCGATTTGGGTCGCGACTCCGACAACGGCACCGATGCCATCATCTCGCGCGTCGCTACCGTGTCGTCGACCTATCTCGGCGCCGGTCGCAACAAGCTGTTCATCCGCGGCATCGCCGATTCGAGCTTCACCGGACCGACCCAGGCAACCGTCGGCCAATATTTCGGTGACGTGCGCCTGACCTACAATGCACCCGATCCCGATCTCAGGCTTTACGACGTCGGCTCGGTCGAAGTGCTCGAGGGGCCGCAAGGAACGCTGTACGGCGCCGGATCGCTCGGCGGCATCATCCGCATCGTCCGCAACACGCCCGATCTCACGACGATAGGCGGGTCGCTGACCGGCGGCGTGTCGGCGACCTGGCACGGCGCGCCCGGGGGCGATCTCGCCGGCGTGCTCAACCTGCCGATCGCCGAGGATGCGCTGGGCATTCGCGTGCTTGGCTATGGCGTTAGCGAGGGCGGTTATATCGATAACCCGCTGCTCGGAAAGAAGGACATCAACCGCTCCAACATCTTTGGCGGGCGCGCGACGCTGCGCGGCAAGGTCGGCGGCTGGACGATCGATCTGGGCGGCACGTTCCAGAAGACGCGCAACCTCGACAGTCAATATGCCGATCGCGACGCGCCGCCACTCACCCGCAACAGCCGGCTACCCCAAGGCAGCGACGCGACCTATGCGCTGGGCGAGCTGGTCGCGAGCCGCCGCTTCGACAGTGGCCTGCTGTTCGTCTCGTCGCTTGGCGTTGCGCGGCAGCGGCTGGACGAGCGCTACGACGCCACCGAGCCCAACGGGCCCGAGCGCCTGTTCAAGCAGAACAACCATACCGACCTGTTCTCGTTCGAAAACCGCCTGTCGCGGCCGATGACCGATGGCCTGGGCTGGGTCTTCGGGATGAGCGTCGTGCGCAACACGACCAAGCTCAGCCGCGCCATGGGGGATCCCGACATGCCGTTGCCCGCGACCGGGGTGGTCAATCGCATCACTGAGGCGACCGGTTATGGCGAAGTCTCGGTTGAGCTGCTGCCCAAGCTCACGCTGACCGGGGGCGGCCGTTACAGCCATGTCTGGCTGACGGGCGAGGGCGCCGACGTCGTACCGCTGATCGCGCGGCTCAACGCCGACGTGACCGCCGAACGCGAGGAAAGCGCATTCCTGCCGTCGCTTGCGCTGTCGGCGACGCCGATCGATCGGCTGACGCTCTATGCCCGATATCAGGAGAGTTTCCGACCTGGCGGGCTGGCGATCGAGGGCGACTTCGTCCGGCGGTTCCGGAATGATCGCGCCGCGACGTTCGAGTTCGGCATGCGGCATGGCGTGCCCGGCATCGACCCGATCGGCGTCTCGCTCAGCGTGTCGCGGACCTTGTGGCACAACATCCAGGCGGACTTCATCGATGGGCGCGGATTGCCGAGCACGGCCAATATCGGCGACGGGCGGATCTGGACGGTATCGGCATCGGCCGATTGGCGCCCGGCGCCCGGGTTGAGCCTGGAGGCCGGCGTCTCGCTTAACGACAGCAAGGTGGTCAATCCCAGCCCGTTCTTCCTCAGCTTCGTCATTCCCGGCCCGAACAGCGAGCCGGCGACGTCGCACATCGTCAATGCGGTCGCCGCCGACGCCGTGACCTATGGTCGCGTCCCCAACATCGCCAATGTGGTCGCGCGCGGGGCGGTGAAATACGAATTCGCGGTGTCGGATACGGCGCAGATCTCGCTGGCAGCGTCGGCGCGATATACCGGCCACTCGCGGCTGGGCGTGGGCCCGATCCTGGGGGCGGAACAGGGCGACTATCTCGACACGCGGATCTCTGCGCGATTGTCGTTCGAGCGTTTCGCGCTGACCGCCAGCGTGACCAACCTGACCGATGAGGTCGGCAATCGTTTTGCGTTGGGCACGCCGTTCGCGGTGCCCAGCGAGCAGCAGATCACGCCGCTACGACCGCGCACAATTCGGATCGGGTTCGACGCAGCATTTTAGCGGCTGCGTCTCGCCGCGAAACGTGCGGCGGGCCTCGCATTCCCAAAAATTTACGATGGGGTTCAAGGTTGCGCCGCGTCTGCGCCGTCATCGCCTTTGAACGGGTGCCGCCCTCCCCAACGGGCATCCGAAAAAGGGACTTCAGATGCGCGTATTGCTTGCTTCGACTTGCCTGACCCCCGTTATCCTGTTCGCCGCCACTCCCGCCGCGGCGCAAAGCTCGATCTCCACCGCGATCACCACGCCGGTGAAGACATCGACCGCGAACAATGGCGCGCCGTCCGATGTCAGCATCACTTCGGCGGGATCGGTGACGGTCACCAGCGGCACGGCGGTGACGATCGACAGCAATAACGGCGTCAGCAATGCCGGCACGATCCAGATCACCAATGCGGACAATGCGACCGGCATCGGCGCCGCGGCCGGCGTGACCGGCTCGATCAACAATACCGGCAAGATCATTGTCGACGAGACCTATACGCCGACCGATACCGACAATGACGGCGACCTCGACGGCCCGTTCGCCTCCGGCACCGGGCGCGCCGGCATCCGCACCGCCGGCGCCTTCACCGGCGCGATCACCAACGCCAAGGGCTCGACGATCACTGTCGAGGGCAACAATTCCTACGGCATCGTGCTCGGCGGCGCGCTCAACGGTAATTTGTCGACCGATGGCACGATCGCGGTCACCGGCAACAATTCGGCTGGCGTCAAGACCGGCGACATCAACGGCAATGCGCGCATCGCCGGCACGATCACCGCGCAAGGCGGTGGGTCGAGCGCTGTGCTGATCAACGGCAATGTCTCGGGCGCGCTGACCTTGCAGGGCGCGATTTCCAGCACGGGCTATCGCTACACGACGGTGCCGAGCGACCCGAGCAAGCTCGACGCCGACGATCTGCTCCAGGGTGGCCCCGCGGTGTCGATCACCGGCAATGTCGGCGGCGGTGTCGTCCTCGCCGTCGCGCCGACGACCAGCACCACCGATCCCGATACCGACAAGGACGGCATCCCCGACGCCGACGAAGGCTCGGCGGCGATCACCTCCTACGGATCGGCTGCCGCGCTTCAGGTTGGCGCGGCCGGCAATGCGGTCACTTTGGGTCCCGTCGCCAACACTGCCGGCTACGGTCTCATCATCAATGGCACGGCGAGCGGCAACGGGCTTTATGCCGGCGTGAACGCCAATGGCGTCGTGATCGGCGGGCTGGGCGGAGCGGTCACCGTCACCAACGGCATGCAAGTCACCGGCACGGTCGCGGCGACCGCCAATGCGGCGAACGCGACGGCGCTGCGTATCGGTGCTGGCGCGACGGTCCCGACCATCGTCAATTCGGGCAAGATCACCGCTAGCGGCGCGTCCACTGCTGGCCAGCTGTCGCAGGCCGTGGTGGTCGATGCCGGCGCCACTGTGACCTCGATCCGCAATACCGGTACGATCTCGGCGGTTGCAGGAACCGCCGCCGGCGCGACAGCGATCATCGACAAATCGGGCAGCGTGACCTCGGTCGAAAATGGCGGCGCGATCACCGCGAGCGGTGCTGACACGACATCGACCCGCAATGTCGCGATCGACCTTAGCGCCAATACGAGCGGTGCGACGGTCAAGCAGATCGTCGTCGCCAGCGGCGCCGCGCCATCGATCGCCGGCGATGTCCGCTTCGGCAGCGGCAACGATACGCTCGATCTGGGCGACGGCTCGCTTGCCGGCAATGTAACGTTCGGGGCTGGCAACAACCTGCTCACCATGTCGGGCGACGCCACGATGGCCGGCAACGCCACGTTCGGTGCCGGCAACGACGCGATGACCCTGGCCGGTACGGCAGCCTATACCGGGGCGGTCGACTTTGGCGGCGGGTCGGACACGCTGACCATCGGCGGCACTTCGACCTTCGCCGGCACGCTTGCCAATGCCTCGGGCCTGGCGGTCACGGTCAATGGCGGCAAGTTCACCAACACTGGCACGACGCCGGTGTCGATCGGATCGCTGGCGGTGACCGGCGGCGGCACGTTGGGCGTCACGGTCAACACCACGACCAACACCGCCACGCAGTACAATGTCGCCGGCACGGCCAGCTTCGACGCCAATTCGAAACTCGCGATCAAGCTGACCGGCCTCGTCACCGGGACCGGGCATTACACTATCCTGACCGCCGGGACGGTCACCGGTGCGAGCAACCTGACGACCTCGGCAGTCTCGCTGCCTTATATGTACAAGACCAGCATCGCGACCGGCGGCCCCGCCAACCAGATCGCGATCGACATCGCCGCCAAGACGGCGAGCGAACTTGGCCTCAACCGTTCAGGGTCGGCTGCTTATGGCGCGATCTATGCCGCGTTGAGCCAGGATACCAAGGTCGCCAATTCCTTCCTCAACATCACCGACGGTACCGCGTTCCAGACTGCGATCCGCCAGATGCTGCCCGATCATGCCGGCGGCACTTTCGCGGCGGTCAGCGCTGGATCGCGCGCGATCGGCCGGATGCTGACCGATGGCGGCGCGCCGTATGTCGACAAGGGGCATTGGGGATATTGGCTTGAGGAAGTCGCCTATGGCGGGTCGAAGAGCTTCCTCAACACGGCCTCGTACGACATCAACGGCTGGGGCACGTCCGGCGGCGCCGAATACAAGACCAAGCTCGGCAATTTCGGCCTGTCGCTCGCCTATCTGCACGGCAACGATAACGACAATGGCACCGATAATACGGTGTCGTCAGACCAGTACGAAGTCGCCGCCTATTGGCGCGGCGAGTGGAGTGGCCTGCGTCCGTTCGCCCGCGTGTCCGCGGCGCGCGTCAATTTCGCCAGCGAGCGCAGCTTCAGCGGCAATGACGGCACCAGCACGGCGGTTGCGCTCAGCAACAGCTCGAAATGGAACGGCAAGATGCTCTCGGCTACCGGCGGCGCGTCCTATGAAGGCGCGGTCGGGCATTTGACCTTCCGTCCGATCCTGTCGGTCGACTATTACCGGCTGGAAGAAGACGCCCATACCGAGACCGGCGGCGGCAAGGCGTTCGACTTGTCGATCGCCAAGCGCACCAGCGACGAATTCGCCGCCAACGCGACGATGGCGGTCGGTCTCACCTTCGGCTCGACCGAGGATGGCTGGTTCCACACCGAGATCGAAGGTGGCCGCCGCCAGATCCTCGGCGGCGAATTGGGCGCGACCACCGCGAACTTCGCGGGCGGGCAGGCCTTCACCTTGATCCCCGATAAGCGCACCGATGGCTGGGTCGGCCGCTTCCGCGCGTCGGGCGGTTCGCCCGGCTTCCGCATCGGCGGCGAAGTGGGTGCCGAGGAGCAACAGAGCCGCGCCGCGATCTCGCTGCGCGCGACGCTCCAGATCGGGCTCTAGTTTCGGTTGCGGTGCCGGCCCGCTCCCCCACCCGGCCGCCCATAGAATACCCTGTTGGGCGGCCGGGTGGGGGAGCGGGCGGAGCAGCCCAAGGTTCAGGCGATGCGCAGCATCGTCGGAATGGCTGCGGAGGGCGGCACCGTTCCCGTTTCAGCTTGGCTGAAACGGCATAAATGCTCGTCAGGGCAGATTTGCCGCCAGCTCGTCCAGGAACGGCTGGGCAGTGCCGTCCGATGGCGCGCGCCAGTCTCCGCGCGGGGACAGCGCTCCGCCCGCCGAAACCTTCGGCCCGTTCGGGATCGCCGAGCGCTTGTACTGGCTGATCGTGAAGAAGCGGTACAGGAACTTCTCCAGCCACAAACGGATCGTCGCCAGATCGTAAACGTGTCGCGCGGCGGCGGGGAAATCGCGCGGCCAGCGGCCCGCGCTCGCATCTTCCCACGCCTTCAGCGCCAGGAACGCGACCTTGGACGGCACCAGGCCATGACGCACGATATAGTGCGTGAAGAAGTCGTTGAGTTCGTACGGGCCGATCTTGCTCTCGGTCGACTGGATCGCGCCGTCGGCGCCGGCGGGGACCAGCTCGGGGGAGATTTCCTGCGCCACGATCGCGTCGAGCACGCGGTCGGTCTCGGCATCATATTGGTCGGTGCGGATGCACCAGCGGATCAGGAACTGGATCAGCGTCTTGGGCACGCCGGCATTGACCGCGTAGTGGCTCATCTGGTCGCCGACGCCATAGGTGCACCAGCCGAGCGCGAGCTCGGACAGGTCGCCGGTCCCGACGACCAGGCCGTCATGCTGATTGGCCAGGCGGAACAGATAATCGGTCCTGAGGCCCGCCTGGACGTTCTCGAACGTCACATCATAGACCGGTTCGCCCTTGGCGAACGGGTGCCGCATATCGTCGAGCATCTGCCTTGCCGCGGGCCGGATGTCGATCTCGTCGCCCGACACCCCCAGCGCGCGCATCAGCGCCCAGGCGTTCGACTTGGTCCCCTCGCTGGTCGCGAAGCCGGGCATCGTATAGCCCAGGATATGGTCGCGCGAGCGACCCAGCCGGTCCATCGCCTTGGCCGCGACGATCAGCGCATGGGTCGAATCGAGCCCGCCCGACACACCGATCACCAGCCGCTTGGCGCGCGCCGCCTCGACGCGGCGGATCAGCCCGGAGACCTGGATATTGAACGCCTCGTAGCAATCGGCGTCGAGTTTCTCCGGCGCGTTGGGAACGAACGGAAAGCGCCGCACGTCGCGCTTGAAACCGACATCGGCGAAATCGGGTTTCGCCTCGAAGCCGATGAAGCGATAGTCCGCGTCGTCGATCCCGGCGAAGCGCGCGGCGTCGGCGAACGTGCTGTTGCGCATTCGCTCGTGCCGGACCCGTCCGCAATCGACGTCGGCGACCAACAGTCCCGATGATGCCGGAAAGCGCTCGGACTCGGCGATCAACTCGCCCAGTTCGTGCACCATTCCCTGGCCGTCCCAGGCGAGATCGGTCGTGCTTTCGCCGGGACCGGCGGCGGAGAAGACATAAGCGCACACCGCTCGGTCGGACTGCGACCCGGACAGAAGCATCCGCTGGCGTTCTTTGCCGATCAGGACGTTCGACGCCGACAGGTTGCAGCAGACCAGCGCACCGGCCAGCGCGGCCCAGGTTGAAGGCGGGACAGGCGCCCAATAATCCTCGCAGATCTCGGCATGGAAAATGAAATGCGGCAGGTCGCTGGCGGCGAAGATCAGGTCGGTGCCGAACGGCACGCCGGCTTGCCCGGCAATGTCGATCTCTGTCCGCACCACGCCGTCGCCGCTGGCGAACCAGCGTTTCTCATAATATTCGCGATAATTGGGCAGGAAGGTCTTGGGCACGATGCCCAGGATCCGGCCGCGATGGATCGCCACCGCACAATTATAGAGTCGGCCATTGCGCGGGATTGCGGCGCCCACCAGCAGCACCGGCCGCAGCTTGGCGGTCGCCGCCGCGACTTCGGCTAAGGCCTCTTCGGTCGCGCGCTGGATCGTCTGCTGCAGATGCAGATCGTCGATCGCATAGGAGGTGAGATTGAGCTCGGGATAGACGAGCAGATCGCACGCTTCCTTGTGTCCGCGCTTCGCCAGCGCGATCGTCTCGCGGACGTTGACGGCGATGTCGCCGACGCTGGCCACCGGGGTGCAGGCGGCCACGCGCAGAAATTCGTGCGTGTGGTGCGAGAAGAAACGATGGGTCTTCGCCATGCCCGCCGCTTAGGCCTCACACCGGCCTATCGCAAGGTCGTGGCGGTGCCGATTTGGGCGTCCGGTCGGAGCGACGGGGGCGCGCTCATTGCGTTTTCTCGATCCTGGCGAGCAACGCATCGACCTGCACCTGCGACCCGACTGCCGCGTTCAACTCCGCCACTATTCCATCGAAGGGGGCGGTCAGGCCGTGCTCCATCTTCATCGCCTCGAGCGTCAACAGCTTCTGCCCCTTGCTGACGGTGTCGCCGGCTGCGACGTCAACCGCGATCACCCGACCCGGCATCGGCGCCAGGATCGCGCCGTCGCCGGCGGCGCCCGCGGCACCGCCCGCCGCACGCCAGATGGTCAATTGCCAGACCTGGCCGCCCTCGGCGATCAGTAAACTGTCGACTGCCTCGGATCCTGGCTCCGCCACATCATGCTCGATCGCGATCGTGGCGCCGTCGAGCAGAAAGGTGTCGGTACGCCGCACCTGAGCGTTGAGGCGGAATCCTGCCATCGGCAGCTCGCCGATCAGCCCGGCGGCGGCATCGGCCAAGGCTTCGTCAGACGGCCGAGCGGGCGGCATCAGCGCATCGCCCTCGCGCGCGATCAGGCCGGTGTCGACATGCCCCTCGGCGAAAGCCTCATGCTCGAGTGCTTCGACCAGGAAGCCCGCATTCGACCGCACCGGCCAGACGATCGCGTCGGACAAGGCGTCGGCCAGCAGCTCTCGCGCTTCCTCGCGATCCTCACCCCAGGCGATCACCTTGGCGATCATCGGATCGTAGAAAGGCGAGATGTCGGCGCCTTGCTCGACCCCGGTATCGACGCGAGCATCGTCGCCCAGATCGAACGCTTCGAGCCGGCCGATCGACGGCAGGAAGCCTTTGGCCGGGTCCTCGGCATAGAGCCGTGCTTCCATTGCCCAGCCGTTGATCTCGAGTTCGTCCTGCGTTCGCGGCAGCTCTTCGCCTGAGGCGACGCGCAACTGCCATTCGACCAGATCCTGGCCGGTAATCTCCTCGGTCACCGGATGCTCGACCTGGAGCCGGGTGTTCATTTCCATGAACCAGATGCGGTCGGCGCGCAGGCCTTCGCTGGCATCGGCGATGAACTCGATCGTGCCCGCGCCGACATAATCGACCGCTTTTGCTGCACGGACCGCTGCAGCACAGATCGCAGCACGCGTGTCTTCGTCCATGCCGGGGGCGGGGGCTTCCTCGATCACCTTCTGGTGGCGGCGCTGGAGCGAGCAGTCGCGCTCGAACAGGTGGACGACATTGCCATGGCTGTCGCCGAACACCTGCACTTCAATGTGGCGAGGCGAGAGGATGTATTTCTCGATCAGCACGCGATCGTCGCCGAACGACGAGGCGGCTTCGCGCTGGCATGAAAGCAAGGCGTCGGCGAACTCCTCCGACGCTTCGACCCGCCGCATTCCCTTGCCGCCGCCACCGGCAACCGCCTTGATCAGCACCGGATAGCCGATCGCGTCGGCCTCGGCCTTCAGATGATCGGGGCGCTGATCCTCGCCAAGATAACCCGGCGTCACCGGCACGCCGGCGGCGATCATGCGCTCCTTGGCGGCGTCTTTCAGCCCCATCGCGCGGATGCTGTCGGGCTTGGGCCCGACCCAGATCAGCCCGGCATCGATCACCGCCTGCGCGAAGTCCGCATTTTCCGACAGGAAGCCGTAGCCGGGGTGGATTGCCTCGGCGCCCGTCTCCTTCGCTGCGGCGAGAATCTTGTCGCCGACCAGATAGCTTTCGCGCGCGGGCGAGGGCCCGATATGCACCGCCTCATCCGCTTGGCGGACGTGGAGCGCTCTGGCGTCGGCGTCCGAATAGACCGCGACCGTGCGGATCCCCATCACCCGCGCGGTGCGGATGATGCGACAGGCGATCTCGCCGCGATTGGCGATGAGGAGGGAGGTCAGCAAATCATTGTCTCCGTGCGCGCGTCGCGCCGCATCCAAAGGTCCGGACCGACCAGGTGACGTTCTGAATTTTCCAGACGCCGGCGTCACGCACCAGATCGAAATGCTGGTAGCCGCAATGGCGTATGGTGCCATCGATCGCGAAAATGTAGCGCCCCGATACGGTCGCTATCGCGCCGTCAATCGCGATGGTCGGCGCGACCATCTGCTCGTTATAGCGCTCGGGGCCAGAATCTACGCTGGCCCACGCGGCGAGATCGACGCTGCGCACCGTACGGCTGCCATCGACCTTTTCCATGATGACCGTCGCGGTGCCGGTGGGGCGCAGTTGCGCGCGGATCGCCGCTTCGTCTTTGGCAGCGATTCCCGCGAACGCAGCGTCAACGACCGCGAGGACCTCCGCTCGTCCCGGATCGAGCATGGCCGGAGCAAGCCCGAGGAAAAATGCCGCGATCATCACGCCGCCGGGCATCCCGCCGTGCGCTGCGACCAGGTCACGTTCTGGACTTTCCACGCGCCATTCTCGCGCACCAGATCGAAATGATCGACGCCGCAGGTCGCGACCTTGCCGTCGACCGACAAGGTGAAGTCGCCCCACACCATCGCGATGTCGCCGTCGATCTGGATCATCGGGCTGGCGGTGAACTGCTCGTGATAGCGGTGCTCGCCCGGTTTGATCTTGGCCAGATAGTCTTCCCAGGTGACGTGGCGCACCAATTTGGTGCCGTCAGGGCGGCTGACGGCAATGGTCGCGCCGCCGCCGCCATCGATCCGGATCTGGTTGCGGATCGCGGTGGCGTCGGTCGCGTCGATCCCCGCGAACCACGCCTTGAGCGGCGCCATCACCGCGGCCGCGTCGCTCGCCGATACCGGAGCGGGCGCCTTGTCGGCTGTGGGCGCCGAGGCGGCGAGCAGCAGGGGAAGGAAGATCATCGTCGGCTCCTCCGGAAGCGATGCGGTCAGGCTATTGCGCGGCGCAGCCAGTGGTGCGGCTTGACCAGGTGACATTGGCGACCTTCCACGAACCGCTTTCGCGGACGAGGTCAAAATGGTCGACGCCGCAATGATGGACCTTGCCGTCGATCAGGAAGGTATAGGGGCTCCACACCATCGCGATGTCGCCATCGATCTCGATCGCGGGATCGCTCAGCCGTTCCTCGAACCGTTCCGGGCCGGGCTTCACGCCGGCGGCGAACTCGGCGCCGGTCAGGCGGCGGACGCTACGTGTGCCGTCGGGCTTTTCCGCAGCGACGACGGCGGTGGCGTCGGGCCGCATCGCCGCGAGGATGATCGCGGAATCGCGGCGGGCGAGGCCGTCGAACATTGCGTTGATCGGCGCCATCACCTGGCCCTCCTCGCTGGTGGGCGGGGGAAGCGGATTGGCGGGCGGCAGCTTGTCGCTCGACTTTTGGTCGGCGACGGATGCGAGCAGAAGGAGGGGGAAGAAGATCATGGTGCGTCCTTAAATTCCTCCCCGGACCGGGGAGGATTTCGTTGGCTACATTTCGCCATCACATCCGGAACACGCCGAAGCGCGGGGCTTCGGGGATTGGGGCGTTGAGGCAGGCGGCGAAGGCAAGGCCGAGCACGTCACGGGTCTGGGCGGGGTCGATGATGCCGTCGTCCCATAGCCGCGCGGTGGCGTGCCAGGGGGAGCCTTGCGCTTCGTAATCGTCGCGGATCGGCTGTTTGAAGGCTTCGACTTCCTCCGGCGTCCATTTGGCGGCATCGCGATGGACCGTCGCCAGCACGGACGCGGCCTGCTCGCCGCCCATCACGCTGATCCGGCTGTTGGGCCAGGTGAACAGGAAGCGCGGACTATAGGCGCGGCCGGCCATGCCGTAATTGCCCGCGCCGAAGCTTCCGCCGATCAGCACGGTGACCTTGGGCACGCTCGCGGTGGCGACCGCGGTGACCAATTTGGCGCCGTGTTTGGCGATGCCCTCGGCCTCGTACTTGCCGCCGACCATGAAGCCCGAAATGTTCTGGAGGAATAGCAATGGGATGCGTCGCTGGCAGGCGAGCTCGATGAAGTGCGCGCCCTTGACCGCGCTTTCGCTGAACAGCACGCCGTTATTGGCGAGGATCGCGACGGGCATGCCCCAGATGTGGGCGAAGCCGCACACCAAGGAGCTGCCGTACAGCGCCTTGAACTCCTGGAATTCTGATCCGTCGACCAGCCGCGCGATGATCTCGTGCACGTCGTAGGGCGCACGCACATCCTGCGGGATGATACCGTACAGGTCATACGGATCGAACTTGGGCGGACGCGGTTCGCGCAGCTCGATATCGTGTCCGCGATCGCGCTGGAGCGTCGAGACGATGTCGCGGACGATGGTCAGCGCATGCTCGTCATTCTCGGCGAGATGATCGACGACGCCCGACTTGCGTGCATGCAAGTCACCCCCGCCGAGATCCTCCGCGCTGATCACTTCGCCGGTCGCGGCCTGAACGAGGGGAGGGCCGGCGAGGAAGATCGTGCCTTGGTTGCGCACGATCACGCTCTCGTCGCTCATCGCCGGGACATAGGCGCCGCCGGCAGTGCAACTGCCCATCACGCAGGCGATCTGGGGGATGCCCTTGGCCGACATATTGGCCTGGTTGAAGAAGATGCGCCCGAAATGGTCGCGATCGGGGAACACCTCGGCCTGGTGCGGCAAATTGGCGCCGCCCGAATCGACCAGATAGATGCAGGGCAAGCGGTTCTGTTCGGCGATCTCCTGCGCACGGAGATGCTTCTTGACCGTCATCGGATAATAAGTGCCGCCCTTCACTGTCGCATCGTTGCAGACGATCATCGCCTGACGACCCGAGACGCGGCCGATCCCGGCGATCATCCCGGCGCCGGGGACTTCGCCGTCGTACAGGTCGCAGGCGGCGAGCTGGCCGATCTCGAGGAACGGCGAACCAGGGTCGAGCAGCCGTTCGACGCGGTCGCGCGGGAGCAGCTTGCCGCGCGACGTGTGGCGCTCGCGACTCTTCGCGTTGCCGCCCAAGGCAGCGGTCGCGACGTCGGCACGCAAACGGTCGACCAGCGCGCGATTGTACGCAGCATTGGCACGGAACTGGTCGCTATCGGGGGAAAGGCGAGTGTCGAGAACCGGTGCGCTCATGCCGCCCTGACTAGCCGCGCGGATTGGCATTGGGAAGCCGCACGGTCCCCTAGCGCGGCAAACTGTGTTGGTGTAGCCAGCGAGTCATACACCAGAAAAAAGAGGGTTCCCGATGAAGCGCTCAATTCTCGCCGCTATGTTGCTCGCCACCACCGCAGGCGGAGTGGCCGTGTGGCAGGCTCCCGCTCTCGCCCAGGCCGTGATGGGGACCAAATCGGGCGTCGACAAATCGCTGATCGACCAAAACGCCAAGCCCGGCGACGACTTCAACGCTTATGCCAATGGCGCCTGGCTGAAGACCGCCGAGATCCCCGCCGACCGCTCGTCGATCGGGGTCGGGCTCGACGTGTTCAAGGTCGCCGAGAGCCGCAATGCCGACATCATCAAGGGTGCCGCGGCGTCGCAGGCGAAATCAGGCAGCGACCTGCGCCGCATCGCCGATTATTACGACGCCTATAACAATACCGCCGCGATCGAGGCGCGCGGGACCGCCCCGCTGAAGCCGATCCTGGCGCCGATCGACGCGCTCAAGACGCGCGCGCAATTGTCGGCGATGCTCGGCGCCAACATGCGGGCTGATACCGATCCGTTCAACAACAACAATTACGCCTCGACCGACAATCTGTTCGGACTGTTCGTCGGGCAGGATCTCAACAAGCCGACGATCAACGCGCCGTATCTGATGCAGGGCGGCGTCGGCATGCCCGACCGCGACTATTACCTGTCCGACAAGAAGGAGATGGCCGAGCTCCGCGACGAGTATAAGGACTATCTGGAGAAGGTCTTCACGTTGGCGGGGATGAGCGATCCCAAGGCGCGGGCCGGCCGCGTTTTCGCGCTCGAGACGAAGATCGCCCAGGCGCAGACCGACATCGTCACCGCGCAGGATGCGCATAAGGGCGACAATCCCTGGACCCGCGCCGATTTCGCGAAGAAGGCACCGGGAATCGACTGGAATGCCTATTGGACCGCGGCCGGCCTGCCCAAGCAGCAGAATTTCATCGTCTGGAACCCCGAGACGACAACCAAGCTCGCCGGCCTCGTCGCCAGCGAGCCGATGCAGTCGTGGCAGGACTGGCTCGCCTTCCACCGCATCAACGAAGTCGCTTCTACGTTGCCCAGGGCGTTCGACGACGCCAAATTCGACTTTTTCGGCAAGCAGATGACCGGCACGCCGGCGCAGCAGCCGCGCGACAAGCGATCGATCGGCGCGGTCAACGGTGCTTTGGGGTATGAGGTCGGCAAAATCTACGCGGCCAAATATTTCCCCGCATCGTCCAAGGTGGCGATCCAGACAATGGTCAAGAACATCGTCGCGGCGTTCGACAAGCGCATCGCCGCGCTCGACTGGATGGCGCCGGCGACCAAGGCCGAAGCGCGCAAGAAGCTGTCGGTGCTGAAGGTCGGCGTCGGCTATCCCGACACCTGGCCGATGCGTCCTTATTATGCGGTCAGCGCGACCGATCCGGCGGGCAATCTGCTGCGCGCCAGGCTGTCCAATTACCGCTACCAGATCGGCAAGCTCGCCAAGGCGCCCGATCGCGGCGAATGGTGGATGACACCGCAGACCGTCAATGCGGTCAATTTGCCGCTGCAGAACGCGCTCAACTTCCCGGCCGCGATCCTCAACACGCCCTATTTCGATCCGACCTTCGACCCGGCCGCCAATTACGGCGCGATCGGTGCGGTGATCGGGCATGAGATCAGCCACTCGTTCGACAATCTCGGATCGGATTTCGATTCGACCGGCCGCCTGCACAATTGGTGGACCAAGACCGACCTCGCGCGGTTCGAGTCATCGGGCAAGGCGCTGATCGACCAGTATAACAAATATGAGGTGCTGCCGGGCCTGTACGCCAATGGCCAGCAGGAACTGGGCGAGAATATCGCCGACACCGCCGGCCTGACCGCGTCGTATGAGGCGTATCACGCGTCGCTGGGCGGCAAGCCGGCGCCGGTGATCGACGGGCTGACGGGTGATCAACGCTTCTTCCTGGCGTTCGCGCAGAGCTGGCGGACCAAGATGCGCGATCGCGCGATCCGGGCGCGGATCGCGACCGACGTCCACGCACTCGCGCCGCTGCGGGTTGAGACGGTGCGCAATCTCGATGCATGGTATGATGCGTTCGGCATCAAGCCGGGCGATAAGCGCTATCTGGCGCCGGGCGACCGCGTCCACGTCTGGTAAAGCGCGTGACGCCGGACGATCGCACGCCGGTCATCGTCGGCTGCGGCGAGGCGGTCGATCGTCCGGCGGCGCTCAGTCACGCGCTCGATCCGATCGGGCTGATGGCGCTCGCCGCGCGGCGCGCGGACGAGGATGCTGGTGGCGGTTTGCTTCGCCGGGTTGACCGGCTCGATGTCGTCAACCTCGTAAGCTGGCGCTATGCCGACCCGCTCGGCGAGTTAGCGACGCGGCTTGGCATCGCGCCACGTTCGCTTAGCTATGCGCCGATCGGCGGCGAGACGCCGACCAAATTGATCCACGAAGCCGCACTGGCGATCGCGCGAGGCGAGGCGCAAGTCGCACTTATCGCGGGCGGCGAAGCGCAGCACAGTGCGGCGCGAGCGCAGAAGGAAGGTGCAGACCTTCCCTGGTCACCGTTCGCACATGACGCGCCGGCCCGGGTCGAGCGGGCGACCTATCTCCACCCGCTGGCGATCGCGCTGGGCGCGTCGTTGCCAGTCAACGTCTACCCCTTCTATGAGATGGCGAGCGCGTGCACCTGGGGCCAGACGCCCGCCGTGGCGCAAGCGGAATCGGCTGAACTATGGGCAAGATATGCGGCGGTCGCGGCCGACAACCCGTCGAGTTGGCTCGGGCGCCGATACGCTGCCGACGACATTGCCCGTGTGACGACCGACAACCGGCTAATCGCTTGGCCTTACACCAAGCTGATGGTCGCCAACCCCATGGTCAATCAGGGCGCGGCGGTGATCGTGACGAGCCTGGCCTTAGCGCGAGCGGCCGGGATCGATCCGGCGGCGATGATCTATCTCATCGGAGGTGCTGTAGCCGACGAGCCGCGCGATTACCTGGCCCGCGACGGTTATGCGGCAAGTTCGGCCCAGAACGCAGTACTGGATCGCGCGAGCGGCTTGAACGATGGCCGGCCGTTCGATGCGATCGAACTGTACAGCTGCTTTCCCTGCGTGCCCAAGATGGCGCGGCGGACGCTGGAATTGAGCGAGGATGTCGTGCCGACAGTGACCGGCGGGCTCACCTTTTTCGGCGCGCCGCTCAACGATTATATGCTCCATGCGACCGCGGCGATGGTGCGGCGGCTGCGGTCGGGCGGCGGCGCCGGACTGCTTTATGGGCAGGGCGAGTTCGTCACTAAGCATCACGCTTTGGTGCTGAGTTCCGCCCAGCCCAACCGCTCGTTCGACCAGGACTATTCGGTTGCGAGCGATGCCGAGAACCGGCGCGGAACGGTTCCGCCGATCGTGAGCCCCACCGACGGCGCCGCGACACTCGAAACCGCGACGATCCTCTATCGCCGCGATGGGACGGTCGACCGCGGCGTTGTCATCCTGCGAACCGAGGACGGTGCGCGAACGATGGCGGCCGTGGCACCCGACGACCGCGCGACGCTTGCGGCGATCACCGATCCCGAATGCTATCCCGTTGGCCGTAACGGGACGGTCACAGCGGGGGATGTGCCATGCTGGGTGATCGCCTGAGGCGATCGACCCATTCTCGACCTAATCGGGCAATTGTCTTTGTCCGCGACCGGTCTAAGCTATCCGGTCGAAGGGGTTGTTTTCGGGGGCGTAACATCATGATCCGGGCGTTGCTGATCGCCGCATGCGCGATGCTGAGCATTGGACAGGCGCGTGCCGACGATGTGTTGCATTTCGGCGAGCGGCCTAGCTGGGCGACCGACATTGCCGAACCGGCGCCGGGCACGTTCGATGGCGCAATCACCGTGCGCCTGATGACCATGCAGCTTCGCTATGATGATAGCGGCACGCATCAGGTCACGCGCCAGATCATGCGGGTCAACACGCCCGAGGGCCTGCAGATGGCGGGTACGATCTACGTCATCTGGCAGCCGACGATCGGCAAGATGACCGTCAATCGAGTGCTGATCCACCGCGGCGCGGAGACGATCGACGTGATGAAGGACGGCAAGGGGTTCCAGATTCTGCGACGCGAAAGCCAGCTCGAATCGGCGATGATCAACGGCATGCTTACCGCGGTGCTGCAAGTGCCGGACCTGCGC
The DNA here is from genome assembly GCF_056401895.1 of Sphingomonas sp. P4_D12. Taxonomy (NCBI): domain Bacteria; kingdom Pseudomonadati; phylum Pseudomonadota; class Alphaproteobacteria; order Sphingomonadales; family Sphingomonadaceae; genus Sphingomonas; species Sphingomonas sp. P4_D12. The sequence continues at coordinate 224,357 of NZ_JBFUIL010000002.1, forward strand.
GTCGGCGACGAGATCGAACTCGCTTATACTACCGACATGAGCAATCCGGTGCTGGCCGGCCATGCCGAAACGGCGATACCGCTCGACGTGCTGCCGTCGAGCGATCGTCTGACGGTCAAGGTAAGCTGGCCGATCGGTCGCGCGGTGCGCTGGATGGCTGGGCCGCTGGCGCCGGTGCCGGTGCTGACCAAGGCGGGCGGATTCCAGATCGCGACGTTGACCCGCGACGATTGGAAGAAGCCCGAAGCGCCGGCGAGCGCACCCGATCGCTACAGCAGGATGGCGATGGTGCAATTCTCCGACTTCGCCAGTTGGGATGCGGTCTCGGCGTTGATGCGACCATTGTTCGAGACGGCGGCGACCATCACGCCCGATTCGCCCGTCATGGCCGAGGTGAAGCGGATCGCGGCCATGTCCAATGATCCCAAGATTCGCGCGACCGAGGCGTTGCGGACCGTGCAATCGCAAGTGCGCTATCTGGCGCGTGTCGATGGGCTTGGCGCCTACAAGCCCGAGGCCGCCGACGCGGTCTGGAGTGGGCGCAGCGGCGATTGCAAAGGCAAGACCGTTCTGCTGCTGTCGATGCTGCACGCGCTCGGCATTACCGCCGATCCCGCGCTGGTTTCGGCGACCGACGGCGATGGGGTCGATGCCGCGCTGCCGATGCCGGGGCGGTTCAATCACGTCATCGTGCGCGCCGTGATCGACGGCAAAGTCTATTGGCTCGACGGCACGCGGTTCGGCGACGGTAATATCGATCGGATCGCGATACCGGAATTCAAATGGGCGCTACCGCTCGAAGCACAGATGTCGAATCTGGTCGCGCTGACCCCCGCACCGCCGACGGCACCGCAAAGCGAGATGGTCTTCGATCTCGATGCGCGCTCCGGCCTCGACAAGCCCGCAAAGGCGAGCGGAACGCTGGTCTATCGCGGCGAATTGGCCAGCCGGACGCGGATGATGCTGGCGATGCTGGCGGCAACCGATCGCGAGACCGTATTGCGCAAGATGTGGACGGGGCGTTTCGACTTCCTGACCGTTTCGAACGTGGGGTCCAAGATCGACGAGGTGACTGGCGACGTTACGCTGAGCTTTGCCGGTACCGCGGAAATGGACTGGTCGGGTGAGGATTACGGCCGCAAGAGCTATGAAGCCGACAATGCCCGGGTCGGACACTATCTGAAGTCCAAGCGCGACAAGAATCCCGACGCCGCGCCGGTCGAGGTCGATGACAATTACAATGCCTATCGCGAGACCATCCTGCTGCCCGATGGCGGCAAGGGATTCTCGCTCGACGGCGAAGCGGTCGATTCCACCATCGGCGGTGTTCATTATGTGCGCACCGTCGCGCTGAAAGGCGAGCGGTTCGAGATGACGACGATGGCGCGCAACAAGGCGGCGGAGATCAGCTATGCCGATGCCAAGGCGGCCGACGATCAAGTTGATGAATTGTGGAAGAAGCGCGTCTTCGTTCGCGCACCTGCCGGCGCCGCCATCGCGGCCAAGCCGGGAGCGAAGTCGGACGAGCCGGGGGCCGGCCAGCTTGAGGCCGACCTAAGGCAGGTCGCGCAATTCTGGTCGACCGGTAAAAGTGATGAAGCGCTCAAGCTGATCGATGGGCGGATCGCGCGCGGCGACAAGAGTGTTCAGATGCTGGCCGGGCGTGGCCAATCGCTGATGCTGCTCGACCGGATGGATGAGGCGTCGAGCGCGTTCGACCAGGCGCTCGCGAGCGACAGCCGCTTTCCCATGGCAATCCTTGGAAAGGCACAAGTGCTGCAGCGGCAGGGCCGTTTCGATGACGCGCTGATCCTCTACGATCGCATGGTGTTGCTGTTTCCCGACAAGGCCGAGTCGTACACCATGCGCGCAGGAGCGCGGGTGGCCGCCGGACAATATGACGGAGCACTCGCCGACTTGGGCGTGGCGATCGCGAAGCAACCCGATAATGTCGAGGCACGCACCATGCGTGTCCGCATCTATTCTTCGCAATCGAAACGGGATGCGGCGCTGGCCGATGCGCGCGAGGTCGTGAAGCTCAAACCCGACGACGCGACGGCGCACGCGCTGCTTGCCAATATTCTGGCGGTGATGGGCCAGGTCGACGAGGCGCTTGGCGAGACGACCAAATCGATCGCAATCGAGCCAACTGGCGATGCCTATTTCTTGCGGTTGCAGTGGAACTTGCGCCCCGCGCCAAAGGATCAGCTCGACGACGTGCTCGGCCAGATCAAGACCGAACCGGAGCGTGACATCCCACTGATCGTGCTTCGTAAGCTGGTCGCCGACCCCGCTGCGAAAGCGGCGATCCTGGCGGCATATGATACGCAAGTCGCCGCTCATCCGAACGTCAATGCGATTGCCCAGCAACGTGCGATGGTCGCCGCCGTGACCGGCGACGGCAAGGCATTGCTGCCGTTGGTCGACAAGCAATTAGCCAAAGCTCCCACCGACTGGATCGCACTCAATTCCGCGTGTTGGACGCGGGCGACGCTGAAGCTCGACCTTGATACGGCGCTGGCGCAATGCGACAAATCGGTGACCGCAAAGCGCGTGTCCGCCAACCTCGACAGCCGCGGGTTGGTGCATTTCCAGCGCGGCGAATGGGCGGCGGCGATCAAGGATATGGATGACGCGCTCGCCTTGGAGCCGAAACAGAGCGGCAGCCTTTATGTCCGAGGCGTCGCGCGCAAGCGATTGGGTGACGCGGCTGGGGCGAAGGCCGACATCGATGCCGCGATGGTGATGAGCAAGCGGATCGACCAGACCTATGCCGGTTACGGCGTGGTGCCGTGACGCTTCATTTAATGCGCATCCGGCGGTGGCGCCGCGCCGACGCGTGGGGGCCGGCAGAACGGTACCATCACCAGCGCTGCGAGGAACAAATACGCCATCAGCCGGAAGACGTCATCGAACGCCAGGGTCAGTGCCTCGCGCCCGACGATCCGGCTCATCAGTCCTTGTGCCATCAACAGCGCCTGCGCGGGATCCGGCGTCACTGCGCTTAGTTCGTGCGCCAGTGCCGCGGCCGTGTCGTTGGCGGCTTTCGCCGACTGACCCAGCGCCTCGCTCAGCCGCAGTGCGTGGAGCCGCGTATTGTCGGCCAGCCAGGTATTGGCCAACGCAATCCCGACCGCGCCGCCGGCATTGCGCATCAGGTTGAACAGGCTGGAGGCATAACGCAATTCCGGCCCTTCGAAATTGCCGAGCGCAAGGCCGACCGAGGGCACGATGCACAACATCACCGCGAAGCTGCGCACCACTTGCGGCCAGAACAACGCGGCGAAGCCCCAGTCCGGGGTCATTGCCGAGAACAGCCATAAGCCGAAGGCGAAAAGCGCCAGGCCGAACGTGATGACGATGCGCTGGTCGACGCGCTGCGACAGGCTGGCGGCGATCGGCACGCCAAGCAATTGCGCGCAGCCGGCAATGACGACGGTGCTGCCGATCTCCGACGCATTGTATCCGCGCACGCGGCCCAGAAAGAGTGGGATCAGATAGGTGCCGGCATAGAGGCCGAAACCGATAACAAGGTTAAACACGCAGGCGAAGACAAAGGTGGGTTTGCGAAACGGCGTCAGCTTGACGATCGGCCCCTTCGACCGGAACGACCGTTCTAGGAACAAGACGAAGGCGACGATCGTCAGCCAGGCGCCGATCTGGATGCGGATGTCGGTGAACCACTCGTTCTTGGGCCCTTCCTCCAGTACATATTCGAGACCCGCCAGCGCCACTGCCATCGAGGCGAGGTGGACCCAGTCGATCCGCTTGAGCATGGCGAGATTGGGCGTGTCGACGCGGATCAGCACGAGCGTCAGCGCGGTCACCATCAGGCCCGGCGCGACGTTGATGAAGAACACCCAGCGCCAGCCCATCGCATCGGTGATCCAGCCGCCGACGGTGGGCCCGAGCGTCGGCGCGAGCACCGAGACCATGCCGAGGATCGCCGGGATCATCGCGCGCTGCTTGCCGGTGAACAGGACATAGCCGGTCGCGAACACGGTCGGGATCATCGCGCCGCCGACAAAGCCCTGGATCGCGCGCGACACGATCATCGATTCGATATTCCAGGCAAAGCCGCAGAACATGCTCGAGATGGTGAACAACCCGGCCGACAGCGCGAACAGCCAGCGCGTCGATAATGCCTGGGCAAGGAACGCCGAGAAGGGGATCATCACCAATTCGGCCATCAGATAGGCGGTCTGCACCCAACTTATCTCGTCAGGTCCGGCGGACAGGCCCGCCTGAACCTCGTTGAGCGAGGCGGCGACGATCTGGATGTCGATCAGCGCCATGAACTGGCCGAACGCCATCACGCCGAAGATCAGATATTTCTGGCGATTGGTCAGGCGAGAGGGATCGAACGGTGCAGCCGGGGCACGCGCCGACCCCTGGGGGGAGAGTGGTATCGACGCCAACGTACTTGCCTCCGGCTGCGTTTATATTATATGCGTCATATAAAGGAGGCGTTCAAGTGCGCTATTCGAACGAGCATAAGGCCGAGACGCGCCAGCGCGTGTTGAAAGAGGCCGCGCAGGAGATCCGCGCCAAGGGACCCGAGGGCGTCGCGGTGGCGGGGGTGATGGCCCGCGCCGGGCTGACGCATGGCGGCTTCTACGCGCATTTCGAGTCGAAGGACGCGATGATCGCGGATGCGATCGGGACGATGTTCGACGACGCGCGCGGACGGTCGGACGCGATCGAGCAGACCGACGATCCGCGCGCCGCGCTCAGGGCCTATGTGGATTTCTATTTGAGCCCGGCGCATCGCGACCGTCGCGAGCGGGGGTGCCCGCTGCCGACTCTGTCGGGTGACCTCGCGCGGTCGGGCGAACAGCAGCGCGGGCGCTTCGGCCAGGGCGTGGAAGCGCTGACGGTCCGATTGGCCAAGGCACTCGGCGGCATCGGCATCGCCGACCCGCATGCCGAAGGATCGGCGATGCTGGCGCAGATGGTCGGTGCGGTGGCGCTGTCGAGGGCGGTTGCCGATCCGGCGCAATCGGACGCGATCCTGGCCGATGCGCACGCCTTACTGGTCGCGCGCTATGGATTGGAGGGGCGGCAGTGAGCGACGTGGCCGATGCGCCTGACGGTCTGCAGCAGGTTCGCGACTTGCTCGCCCGCGGCGCCCAGCCGCCGATCGGACGGACGCTGGACTTCTCCCTGGTCGAGGTCGAGCGCGGACGTGCGGTGTTCGAGGGAACGCCGGATGAGCGCCATTATAATCCGATGGGCGGGGTCCATGGCGGATATGCCGCGACCTTGCTCGATTCGGCCTGCGGGATTGCGGTACATTCGATGCTTACGCCCGATCAGGGGTTCACCACGCTCGAGCTCAAGGTCTCGTATCTGCGCGGCATGAACGACACGACGGGACCGGTCCGCGCCGAGGGCCGAGTGGTCAATATCGGCCGCCGCGTCGCCTTTGCCGAAGCCGATATCCGCGATGCCGACGGACGCCTGATGGCAACCGCTACCTCCACCTTGCTGGTGCTTGCCAAATGAATGCTCCCTTCAGTTCGACCGACGCCGCGACGGCGTCCGAACTTCCCGCCAGGAAGCGTTTCGCGGTGCCGCGCAGTGCGTTGGTCATGGGGCTGGTCGCCCTCGCGGTGGCGATCGCCGGTATCCAGTGGCTGATCGCGCCGAGGTCGAGCGAGTCGACCGACAATGCCTATCTCCACGCCGATTCGAGCTCGGTCGCGCCCAAGGTCGGCGGGCTGGTTTCGGCGGTGCTGGTCAAGGACAATCAGATCGTGCGCGCGGGCGATCCGCTCGTTCGCATCGACACCCAGGATTACGACGCCAAGGTGCAGGCGGCCCAGGCCGCGCTGGCCGATTCCGAAGCCGGCGTCGCGACCGCGCGCGCGTCGCTGGCGGCACTCGGCGCCGACGAGCGTCTCGCCTCGGCGCAAGTGCGCGCCGCGAGCACGGTGATCGCCTCGGCCGATGCCGAACTGAGCCGCGCGAACGCCGACAAGGTTCGCTATGATTCACTGCTGGGGCTGGGGTTCGCCACGCGTCGCGATGCCGAACGGATCAAGGCGACCGCGATCGGTGCGGCATCGGCGGCCGACAAGTCGCGCGCTGAGCTCGGCGTCACCAGCGAACAGGCCGACGTGACGCGCGCGCGCCGCCCGGTGCTGGAAGCGCAAGTTGCCTCCGCCGAGGCCGCGGCGCTGAAGGCGCGCGCCGCGCTCGACCTCGCCCGACAGGATCGCGGGCATACGCTGATCGTCGCGCCGATCGACGGCGTGGTCGGCAACCGTCAGGTCCAGGTCGGCGATTTCGTCCAGCCCGGCAGCCGCGTGTTCACCGTCGTGCCGACGCGCTCGCTCTACGTCGTCGCCAATTTCAAGGAAACGCAGACGCGCGGCATGCGCGAGGGGCAGAAGGCCAAGGTCTATGTCGACGCGCTGGGCGAAACGCTGAGCGGCACGGTCGAAAGCTTCGCGCCGGGATCGGGCAGCGAATTCACCCTGCTGCCGTTCGAGCCGGGATCGGGCAATTTCACCAAGATCGTCCAGCGTGTCGGCGTGCGCATCCGGCTCGACCCCGGCCAGGCCGCACTGGCGACGCTCAGGCCGGGTCTGTCCGTGACGGCGAAGGTGATGCTGCTCTGACGTTCGCGCGCGCGGGCAGCAGCCTGGGATTGCAGAGTATTGTCGAGGCGAGCGCGACCAGCAACCCGACCGGCGCGACCTCCATCGCGGTCATCGGCATCCGGATCAGCGGGTTGGCGTACATCGCGCGCATGCCGTCGAACTCCGCGGTCATCCGGGCGATCTCCGCCGCGCTCTTGCCGTTCGCGCGTGCCTTGGCGAGCGTCGTGGCGATATATTCGTCCATGAAGCGATAGTGCGTCGCCGCCAGGTACAATTCCCAGATCAGCGTATAAGCGATGCACGCGATCAACGCGATCAGCAGGCCGAGGCCGAGCGCGCGCCCGAATTTGATCACCCCGCCGCCCTCGACGTCGCGATAGCGCTTCACGCCGACGAAGATGAAGCTCATCGCCACCAGCATGACCGAATAACCGAAGGTCAGCGTCGCGACCCATTCCACCTGGTGGTGCAGCAATGCGGTCACCGCGATGAACGCGGCGAGCACGGCACTGGCGAGCCCGCCATAGATCAGCGAATAACGAAGCGTCGGAGTCATCGTGTTTCCCCTTGTTGCGAACGGCGAGGTCATCGCCGCCCGCTCCCCGGGACACTATCGCCCGAACGGGTGATTTTCGCGAATCCGGCAATAGATCATCCGCGGGACCAGCCGCCTGGCGGCAGTTCAACGCTCGGTCATGATCAACAGAATGCGAGATGACATGTTCAGTCCCAACTCTTCGACCCAATAACGATCGCCAGCAGCCACCATGGCCCCTGCCAGGCCAGCGGCCCCCGATGGGGTAGTTTGCAAGTCGCCGCATTGCTTCATCGTCTTGACCGCATCGATCAACGCTCGCTCGCTCACGGCGATTGACCGACAGTTCGCCCGTCGAAGGATCTCGAGCGCGCTCGCCGACGCCAGACCGCATGACAACATGTCGGCGCATGTCTCCAGGGTTCCCGCGATCTGCACGGGGCGGCCGGCGCCCAGGCCAGCCGCCACGCAGGCGGCGGCTGCCGGTTCGACTACAACGATCGACATGCGATCGCCGTAAAGGCGTTGAAACCCGACCGACATCGCGGCGGCGAGGCCGCCGACCCCGGCCTGGACAAACACGCGCGTCGGGTGGTCGCCGTCGAGCTGGGCGACAATCTCGCGGGGGATCTGGCCATATCCCGCCAGCACATCGGCGACGACGGGGTCGTCGATGTCATCGCTGGTGTCCGGAATCAGCAAGCCTTCTCCGGCTGCGGCCGCGCGTCGGGCACGGTCGACCGCGTGGTCGTAAGTACCGTCGATACGGACAATTTCGGCACCGAATGCTGCGATGCGATCGACCCGCACCCGATCGACCGCCCCAGGCAGATATATGCGCGCCGGCACGCCGCGCGCATGCGCCGTTGCGGCGACCGCAAGGCCATGATTGCCGTCGCTCGCGCAGATCAGGGTAGCGCCGCTTGCACCGACCCGATCGAGCGCGGCCTCGGCCGCCGCCATGCCGCCTAGAGATTTGAAGTTGCCGAGCGCGCGCTTACCTTCGTCCTTGATCCAGACGCGGGCGACGCCAAGCTGCTCGGCGAGCGCGGGGCGATTGAGCAAGGGGGTGGGGGAGTTCATGGCGGCAGGCTAGCTGCAATGCCACGCGGCTGGCCCGCAAAGATTTGGGCCGAATGCCTATTATCCGCGCGCATCCCGGCATCGCCGCGGCTATTCCGCGTCGAGGGTGACGGGAACGAACAGGCTACGCTTCACCACGCTCAGCGCGACGTTCGTCGTGAACCGCAGAACATTGGGATTGTCCGCCACCATTGCGGCCATCAGCCCGTCAAATGCCTCGGTATCTTGAGCAGCGATCACCAGAACGAAGTCCGCCTCGCCCGTCACGTAGAATGCCTGCTGCACCTCGTCACGGTCGGCCAGCCATGCGCGCAGCCGAGCGAGTAGTTCGGGCCGCTCGCGTTCGACCTGCACCGACACGACGAAGAAGGTAGGCCGCCCGACATAGCGAGGATCGATGATCGCGGTTTCGCGAACGATGACACCATCATCTTTCAATCGCCGCAATCGCCGCTGGATTGCCGAGGGAGACAGGGCGACGTACTCGCTCAGCTGATCTGCCGTGCGGGCCGCATCGGCCTGAACCAGATTGAGCAATTGTCTATCGAATCGGTCCAGTGTCATCGGACGATCCTATTGCGCATGCCAACGCGGAAACGCCGCGTTTGTCCCGGCAAGATCGCTGCCTTTCTGCGCATCGGTACCTTTACTGGGATGGTGTTGTCGAAAGGAAGTGCCTCGTGCTCGATCATCTGGAAATTCACACCCTCCGTATGGCGGATTGCCTCGGCTTCTATCGAGCGGTGCTCAAGCCGCTCGGCTACCACCTCATCGTCGACGGTGATCAAAAGGGTTTCGGTCACGACGGCCGTCTCGATTTCTGGCTGGTCAACGGAAAGGCGTCGGCCGAGGTCCACTATGCCTTTGCCGCGACCGATTGGAAGAGTGTGCACGCTGCGTTTGATCGCGCCGGTTGCCATGGCGGGCGACAGGATGGGGCGCCGGCCTTGGCGCCGCATATCCATCCCGATTATTTTGCAGGGTATGCGCGAGACCCGGACGGCCGATTGGTCGAACTCGTCTGCCAGGTGGCGGGCGCCTCAGGTGGACAAAGGTGACCGCGATGGATCGTTTCGTCTTGCAGTATCAGACGCATTCGCCGTTCGCGCGCAAGGTTCTTGTCTTCGCGCACGAAGCCGGGCTCGCGGATCAGATTGAGGTCCGGCACCAGGAAACCAGTCCAACCTTGCGCAATGACGATGTCTTCGCGCTCAATCCGCTTGGCAAGGTGCCGGTGCTGGTTCGCCCGGGCCGGTCACCGTTGTTCGATTCGACCGTGATCTGCGCGTTTCTGGACACGCTGCATGACGGCGAGCCGCTGATCCCACGCGACGGCGAGGCGCGATGGCGCGCGCTGCGGCTGCAGGCATTGGCCGATGGCATGGCCGAGAGTGGAATCGCGGTGCGCTGGGAGACCGAACGGCGACCAGAGGCCTTACGCTACCCGCCATTGCGCGACGGGCATCTGGCAAAGCTCGAGGCGGGATATGCCTTTGCCGCCAGCGAGATCGAACACGACTGTAAGATCGGCATCGGTACGATCGCGCTGGCCACGACGCTCAGTTGGCTGGAATTTCGCGCCGTCGTGCCGTCTGGCCGTCAACACCCGGGCCTTGAACGCTGGCTAGCCGCGTTCAACCAGCGACCCTCGATGCTCGCCACGCCGCTGGCGGGTGACACGGTTGACGGTTGATGCGATTTCAGCGGGGAATCGACTATTCGATCAACGCTAGGAACCGCGCCTTCTCGATCGCCTTGACCCTACGGTCGACCTCGAGCTTGGCGAACAAATTGGCGAGGTGCGTCTTCACCGTATTGGGCGACACGCCAAGCGCGCGCGCCAACTCCTGGTTCGTTCGACCCGAGGCCAGCAGATCGAGAATCTCACATTCGCGCGGCGTAAGCCCGAGCGAGGCGATCGCGGCGGTATTGCGTTCGAACGGCGCGGCGGGCCTCTTCGCCGTCAGCCGGTGGCCGACCCACAACCCCAGCGCGGTGAAGCCGAGCGCGAGCAGCCCGACATAGAGGTCGGTCGAAATCTCGGCGGCGGCGTAGCGAAACTTGAGTTGCTCGAGCGCGACCGCGGCGACGGCCAGCCCCAGCGCATAGAGGATGACCGTCCGCCACATCGCTCAGTCGTTGGGCGGCGTGAGTTCATATGGTTGGTAGATCGCGCGGAAGGCAGGCGTCTTTTCGCACGCTTCGGAATGCGCGACGAGCGCCGGCCAGCGCCCGAGATCGAACTGTCCGGCGAGCGCTTCGCTGATGAAGCGGAAGACGGTCGCGGTCAGCAGATCGGCATGGCTCATCGACGCGCCGCCGAACCACTCGCCTGCCGCAACGCGCTCGCGGTCGAGCAGGTCGAGCGTGTCGGTCAGCTGCGCCCGGCAGCGATCGACCCACATCGGCAGGCCGTCGCGGAACGCTTTCTCATAGACCAGGCTCACGCCCTTGTCGGCGGCACCGGCAGCAAGCGAGCACCAACGCAGCATCGCGCGCAAATCGGCTCCAGCCCGAGCTAGCGCAGCATTGTTGCCCGCCATCTCATCGAGCAGGGTAACGATCGCGCCCGAGTCCATCACCGACACGCCGTCATCGAACACCAGCACCGGCACCCGACGCAGCGGATTGTACGGCGCGATCTTGTCGGCATCGCCAAAGGTCGACCAGGGCAAATGCTCGAACTCGATGCCGTAGAGCGTCAGCGTGATGCCGACGCGCCGGACGAAGGGGGAATCATATTGGCCGATCAGTTTCATCGCCGGCTATCCTATCAACCTGCGCCGATCAGTTCGCGACCGATCAGCATGCGGCGGATTTCGTTCGTGCCCGCGCCGATGTCGAGCAATTTGGCGTCGCGGGCGAAACGTTCGACCGGCCAGTCCTTGGTATAGCCCGCGCCGCCCAGCGCCTGGATTGCCTCCAGGCTGACCTTCACCGCATTCTCGCTCGCGAGCAGGATCGCGCCGGCCGCGTCGAAGCGCGTGGTCTTGCCGGCATCGCACGCTTTGGCGACCGCATAGACATAAGCGCGCGCCGAATTGAGCGCGACATACATGTCGGCGATCTTGGCCTGCATCAGCTGGAACGTGCCGATCGCCTGGCCGAATTGCTTGCGCTCGCGGACATAGGGAATGACGACGTCGAGGCAGGCTTGCATGATGCCGAGCTGGATGCCGGCGAGCACGGTGCGCTCGTAATCGAGCCCCGACATCAGCACGCCGACGCCGCCGTTGAGCGGGCCCATGATGTTTTCCTCGGGCACTTCGCAATCGTTGAACACGAGCTCGGCGGTCGGGCTGCCGCGCATCCCCATCTTGTCGATCTTCTGGCCGATCGAGAAGCCGGGCATGTCCTTCTCGATGATGAAGGTGGTGATGCCGCGCGATCCCTCGCCGGTCTTGGCATAGACGACCAATGTGTCGGCATAGGCCGCGTTGGTGATCCAGAATTTGGTGCCGTTGAGGACATAGCCGCCCTGAACCTCTTCCGCGCGCAGCTTCATGCCCACCACGTCGGACCCCGCGCCGGCCTCGGACATAGCGAGGCTGCCGACATGCTCGCCCGAGATCAGCTTGGGGAGATATTTCTCCTTCTGCTCGAGGCTGGCCCAGCGGCTCAGCTGGTTGATGCAGAGATTGGAATGCGCGCCATAGGACAGGCCGATCGAGGCCGAGGCGCGGCTGACTTCCTCGCACGCGATGACATGCTCGAGATAGCCCAGGCCAAGCCCGCCATATTCCTCGGGTACCGTGATGCCGTGGAGGCCGAGTTCACCCATTTGCGGCCACAACTCGACGGGAAACCAGTCCTCGGCATCGATTTTCGCGGCCAAGGGCGCGATCCGCTCGCTCGCGAAGCGCCGCGTTGTGTCGCGGATCATGTCGGCGGTTTCGCCGAGCGCGAAGTCGAGGGTGGCGTCCATTGTCATCTCCCGCAGGACGGTTTCGTCTGTTACGACCTGCCCTAGACGAGCAAATTAGGGGTGCCAATGACAAGCCTTCTCCGCCGCAAGACGATCACCGAGGCGCCGCCCGAGCATCAGCTCGCGCGCACGCTGAGCTGGCCGCATCTGGTCGCGCTGGGCGTCGGCGCGATCGTCGGCACCGGCATCCTGACCTTGATCGGCGTGGGCGCCGACCGCGCCGGTCCCGCGGTGTTGTTGAGCTTCGTCGTGGCGGGCGCGATCTGCGCGGCGGCGGCGCTATGCTATGCCGAGATGGCGACGATGATTCCGGCGTCGGGGAGCGCGTATACCTATAGCTATGCCACCCTGGGTGAAGTGATCGCCTGGGTGGTCGGCTGGTCGCTGATCCTCGAATATTCGCTGGTCGTCGCCACGGTCGCGGTCGGTTGGTCGGGCTATGCGGTCGGATTCCTGAAAGGGTTGGGGATCGTCCTGCCGGATTATCTGACCCACGGGCCGACTCTCGGCGGCCAGGTCTGCGGAGCGGCCGCGACGGCGACCGCCAGCTTTGGGATCAATCTGCCGGCGATCCTGATCATCGCCGTGGTGGCGGGGCTGCTGATGCTCGGCACCCGCGAAAGCGCGCGGATCAATTCGGCGTTGGTGCTGCTCAAGATCGTGACGTTGGCGCTGTTCGTCGCGGTCGCCTTGCCCCATTTCGACATGGCCAATCTGCATCCGTTCGCGCCGCTCGGCTACGGCAGCACGCCCGGCCAATGCGGCGTCAAGTTCGGGATGATGGGAGCCGCGGCGATTATCTTCTTCGCTTTCTATGGTTTCGACGCGATCTCGACCGCCGCCGAAGAGACCAAGCGCCCCGAACGCGATCTGGCCATCGGCATCGTCGGCTCGATGCTGGCGTGCACCGTGATCTACATGATCGTGGCTGCCGCGGCTGTGGGCGCGCTGCATTTCTCCAGATTCTCGAACAGCCCCGAGCCGCTGGCGCTGATCCTGCGCGAGATCGGGCAGGGGAGTGTCGCGACGGTAGTCGCCGCAGCGGCAGCGATCGCGCTGCCGACGGTGATCTTGGGCTTCCTCTACGGCCAGAGCCGAATCTTCCTGGTGATGGCGCGCGACGGCTTCCTGCCGACCGCGCTCGCCAAGGTATCGAGCCGCGGCACGCCGGCGCGGATCACCGCGGTGACGGCGGTGCTGGTGTCGGTGCTCGCCGCGCTGATCCCGCTCGACGTCATCGCCAGCCTGGCCAATGCCGGTACCCTGTGCGCGTTCATCGCGGTCGCGGTCTGCGTCTTGGTGTCGCGCCGGCGCGATCCCGGTGTGAAGCGGCCGTTCCGCACGCCGCTGGTGTGGTTGGTGGCGCCGATCGCGATCCTGGGCTGCCTCTATCTCTTCACCAGTCTGCAGAGCATCACCCAGATCTCGTTCTTCATCTGGAACGGGATCGGGCTGGCGATCTATTTCCTGTATGCGCGGCGGCGCGCGTCGATCGCCTGAGTCACGACTTCATCGCCCAGCGCACGACCTCCGCGATGCCGCGCGTGCCCGCGTGGACGACCGGGCCGCTCAGGCCCGGGCGGCGAAGGCCGTGCATCCGGCGTGCCCAGTCGGGCAAGAGATCGACTGCGGCACGCATCGTCATCGCCTGGAACGGCAGCAGCATCAGGCTGGGCGGGGGCTGGTCGAGCAGGATGTGCAGCACTTCATGGCTGCGGTCGTCCGCTTTCAGCTCGGGCAGGAAATCGCGGATGATCGCGTCCGCCTCGGCGCGGCTGCGCGGGATCGGATCGGCGCCGAGCAGGTCGGCGATCAGCGCGACTTCGGCATAATAACGATCCTGGTCGGCGACGCTCATCCCCGGTTCGCCATAGCGGATCCAGCCGGCGAGAAAGCTCGACACTTCGGCGACATGGACCCAGGCGAGCAAATGCGGATCGCTAGCCCGATACGGGGTGCCGTCGGGCAGTATTCCCGACACCGCGTCGTGAATGTTGCGGACGCGTGCGATCTGCTCTTGCGCGGACGCACGCGTCTCGAACGTGGTCTGGGCGATGAAGCGCGCTGTGCCTCTCAGCCGAGCATTCATGTCGTCGCGAAAGCTCGAATGATCCCACACGCCCGCCAGCACGCGCGGGTGCAGCATCTGCAGCATGAGGGCAGCGATGCCGCCTACCATCATACCGGTGACGTCGATATGGACGCGCCAACTGACCGAATCGGGCGCGAACAACCCGCTACCGTCGAACGCGCGCTCGATCGGCCGATTGGCGGGATCGGACAACAAGCTGCGCACCTGGCGCGCGATGGCGGAGCGGAGGCCGATCATGCGCGATGCATAGGCAAAGTCGTTGCCGCAAGCGAGCGGCTGGAAATGCTCGGCGTGGCTAGCTGCCTGTTTTGTGTGCGGACGCAGGAGCCCAGCGGTCGAATGCGGATACCGCCTTGGCGGGTCCGGCATTGAACCAGCTGTACCCGTTGCGCCGTTCCTCGCTCAGTTCGTTGACGTCGTCATGGATCGTTTTGTCGCGGTCGCCGAAGATCGGCTTGCCGGTGGCGATGTCGTAATAACGCGACCAGAGCGGCCCGGCGCCATCTTTCGCGATCAGCTTGCGGCCGCCGCTGCCGGGCTCGTTGCGGGTCCATTCGACGCCGTACAGGGCATGTGCCTTGAGCCAGCCGATACCGTCGCGCACCGCTGCGATGATCGCGGGCGAGGGGTTGGGGCGCTTCATCAGAAACAGCAGCAGGTCGGCGCTTTCGTCGGACGACAAGGCGATCGGCTCGAAGTTCCTGGCACCGGCGGGCGCCAGCGTCAGCGCGTCGTGCTGCTGACCCCAGATGGTCCGCTTGCCGTCCACCACGACTTGCGTCGTCAGGATGACCTTGATCGCTTTCGCCTCGGCGGCTTCGGCCTGGGCAGCGAGCGGGGTAGGGACAAAGGTATAGTCGCTCCGCCGTACCGCGACGTCGGCGAGCAGCTCGGCGACTTGCGACAGCGCGTCGTCGTTGAAGGTCAGCGCGTCGTGATAGCCGCCTTGCAGCGGATAGACTTGCGGCCAGCCGCCGTTGGGGAATTGCGCGTCGAGCAGATAGCGCACGCCTTTCAGGAAGGCACGGCGATAGGGCTCTCCCGCCGGACCCGGCGCCTGCGCCTGGACGCGGGCGAGGAAGCGCAACTCGGATGTCGTCGCGTTGTTGTCGATCGTGCCGACATAAGCCCAATTGGGATCGGCGGTCTTGATATCCTCGCGGGCATTGGCCGGCAAATTCTCGATCGGCACATAATGCTGGCCGCGCGCCCGCACCGGACCGCTGCGGTCCATGTTCTTGCCCCAGCCGCCGGCGGGAGTCTGGAAGCTGACGATGGTGTCGCCGATGTGCCGCGCCTCGTCAGAGGCATACCAAGCCGGCGGCCGGTCCATCGGCATGCCGCTGCCGCCGGACCGGCCGGGATGCGGCGCCTCGGGATAGGCCGCATTGCCGCGCTCGGCCGCGAGCGCCGCCTTGTCCGCCGCCATCAGCGCACGCGATTTGGCGAGATAGGCCGTCCAAACCGCCCGTTCTGCGGCCGGCAACGTCGCGATCCTGGCCTCGGTGATCGGCGCCGCGGGGGTCATCGAACCGATCACTCTCGCCTCAACCGTCGCCGCCGATCCAAGCGCACCGCCCAGCAACAGTGCCATCGTCCAACTACGCATATCTATCTCTCCCTCGATTTCGATGTCAGGCGCGCGCGCCGATGGCGAGCCAGCGGACGGCATTTTCCAGGAATCGGCGCTGCAACGGCGCCACCATGTCGGGCATGCGATGGACCGCGACGCGCATGCCGGCATGGCGCGCGATCAGCGTCGCTGCGCCGTTGCGGCGGTCATGGTCACGGCTGTAGCCTGCGATCACCTCGACGCCCTCGCCATCGACGATCAGGCCGTTCGACGCCTGACCCTCGACCTGATGCAGCACGCCGGTCGCCATGTCCGCGGGGATGCCGTCGAACAGGGGATGCGCACGGAGGTAATTCCAATTCCCCATCCATGGCGCGCGGAGGTCGCCGACCTGGCCCTCATAACTGAACAGGCCGAGCGCGGAGAGCTGGCGGGCGACCCCGTCGGCCAGACCATCCTCTGGCACGAACGCGAGCAGGGGCGTTCCCGATTTCACCGCATCGAGCACGGCGCCGTCGATCTCGCCCAGAACCAGTTTGGGCTTCTCGCCTTTCTTCGGCTGCGCCTCGAGGCCAGTCTGCTCGCCGATCTGGCGCCGCGCGATCTCGTCGACCTTGAGGCCCTGCGCGACGATGCCGTCGTAGCGGCCGCCCGGCTTCCAATCCTCGACCGACACGCCGGTGAGGGCCGTCAGCTGCGCGCGGAGGGACTGCGCTACCCCGGTGACCGCGATTCTGATCGGGCGGGCCGGCTTTGCCGCGGGCGCGACGATCCACAAGGTACGTTCGAATGTCGCGTCGGGATGCGCCGAATGCGCGAAACGGACGCGGTGCGGGCCGGGCACTCCAAAAGCGGGAAGTGCGACCTGCTCGGCGATCAAGTGCCGCATCACATCCGGCTCGAATGTTGGAGCAGGATAGGTCGCGACGTCGCGCTCGCTGCCATCGGGTCCGATCACCGACAGGCGGAGCGTTCCCGGCACCTGTTCGCCGCTGTCGTTGAACAGATAGAGGTCGACCTCCGCGCTTTCGCCCAACGCATAAGCCAGCCGGCGCTGCTTCGCGACCGGCCGTATCGGCAACAGGCTCGCGCGGACAAGCGCCGGATCGGCCTTGAAATAGCGGAGATTGTCGACGATTCCCGAATGGTTCTCGATCGCGGTCGTTTCCCATCCGCTGATGCACGCGATGTCGACTTCGTCGCCGATGCGGATATTCTCGAGATAATTCTGCCAGCTGTCATAGGCTTTGCGGCCGATCGACAGGAACAGGCTTTCCGCGGTGGGGAAGGCTTTGCGAAAGCCCCATTTGTCGAGAAACGCCTCGGTCGCGGTCAGGGTCGCGCGATGGTCGGCAAGATCGTAGGAACTGCCTCGCTGGGTGATGTCCGCGACCATCTTCGCGTGGTTATCGGCGACCGCGCAGCCTTCCATCTCGCCGAATTCGACGATGAACGGCTTGCCGGTCTGGCGGTGGATATAATCGTCCTTGCCGCGATAGAATTTGTCGTACCATTGGTCGCCCGCGCCCTGGTGATTGTTCCACCAGCCGCCCCATTGCTCCCTGTCCGACCGATAGAAATGGTCGTCATAGGGCAGGTACATCGCCTGCGCCGCGCCGCGCTGGACGAAGCCGTCGTTGAGCACCACCGTTCTGCTGGGGTCGGCATCGTGGATCGCCTTCAGTGCCGCTTGGACGTCTGGATTGGCGAGGTCGGCGCCAAGCTCGTTCTGCAACGTGTACTGGACAAGCGAGGGGTGCGAGCGGAACGCCTTGGCCATCGCGACGCATTTCTCGACCAGGAAGTCGCGGCTGAAGCGATCCGCGGACGACAATTGTTCGCCGGGCTTGAGGCCGCGGCCGATCGCGAAACGGCCGCCGCCCGGCTCCATCACGCGCAGCAAGCCCATTTCGTCCTGCGCGGCGAACACTTCAGGTTTGCCGACATTGCGGTGGAAATGAAGGCAGTTAAGCCCCAGCGCCTTGGCCGACGTGACTTCGCGGCGAGCGAGCTCGGGGGTCGGCCACAGCCCGTTATAACCCCAATAGCCCCAGGAGATCGCCGAATAGAGCCGCATGCGGCGGCCATTGAGGCGCAAGACGGCGTTGCCGCCTATCCCGTCGGGGGCGAACCAGCGAAAGCCGAAACGGACCTTACGAATGTCGTCGCCCCAGCCGAACCGCGCCAGGTAGAGCGTCGGAGTCTCGAGGCTCCACAATTCGGCATCGGCGGCGCGCAAGGTGAAGATCGCGGTGGCCACCTTGCCGTCGAGCGTCAGCGCATCGAGGCTTGCCGCGGCGGGTAGCGTCGCACCCTTGGTGTCGAGCAACGCCAGCGTCGCCTGCGAGCGCAGCGCGGCGATGTCGCGAGGGGCGCGCTCGAACACGATTTCCATTCGTGCGCTGACGATGCGCGGATCGGCTGTGTTGAGCACCCAGGCGTCGCGGATATGCGCGTCGATCGGATGTGCGCTCAGCGTCTGGCCGCGATCGAGCCCGCCAAAGCCGTGCGACTGGAAGAGCTTGGCGGCGCCCCATTGCATCGTCGTCGAATCGCGCCAGTCATAGCGCCCGCCGGGATTGGTGATGCGGATCGCGAGCCGGTTGGCCTGACCGGGTGACATCGCCGCGGTCAGGTCGCAGTCGATCGGCAGCTCGGACATGATCGAATAGCCGACCAGCTTTTCGTTGAGATAGACCTCCGCTCGCATCCGCGCGCCGCGGATATGGAGCATGACGCGCTTGCCGCGCGCCGCCGCCGGAATGTCGATCGAACGGTACCACCACGACACGCCGCGATAGGCGCCGTTCTGCGGGACCGGATCGTTCTCCGCATAGCGATATTCGTCGGCAGTATAAGAGCGCTCGCCAAACTTGCCCCACCAATGCTCTTCGACCGTGGTCGGAAGGGTGACGGTGAGCGCTTTGGCGGCATCGAGCACGCCCCAGCCGCCGGTTGGCGGATTGACCGGCAACGCGGCCAGGTCGACTTGGGAGGGCAGGTAGATGCGGTCATCGAGATAGCGTGCCTCGCGGTCGATCCACAATTTCCAGCCGGCATCGGGAATCTCGA
The DNA here is from genome assembly GCF_056401895.1 of Sphingomonas sp. P4_D12. NCBI lineage: Bacteria > Pseudomonadati > Pseudomonadota > Alphaproteobacteria > Sphingomonadales > Sphingomonadaceae > Sphingomonas > Sphingomonas sp. P4_D12. Next base: position 243,242 of record NZ_JBFUIL010000002.1, read on the forward strand.
GCAGAACGGGAGCCGCGTGCGTCGTATCGACAAAGCCTGCCGCCACGCCGGCGCTCGCCACGCCCAGGAAACCACGCCGGTTCAGTTCCATCGATCTTCCCCCAAGCCGGTATGCGGTTGCGCGGACGGCATCATGCGAAGCGCACCGGTCGGATCGGTACCGGCTTGCCTGGCACTATCTCGACCTCGATCGATCGCCCGGCATAGCGCAGCTTGCGGCTGCCTGGTTCGCTGCCGGTGATCGCCGCGCGCGCGAGCTTCCCGTCGCGCCAGGCGAGATCGACGGTGCAGCCGCCCCGCGCGCGGAGGCCAGAGATCGATCCCGTCGGCCACGCGCTCGGCAAGGCGGGCAGCAGGTCGATAATGTCGTCCTGGCACTGCATCAGCATTTCGGTGATCCCCGATGTGCCACCGAAATTGCCGTCGATCTGGAACGGCGGGTGCGCGTCGAACATGTTGGGATAGGTGCGCTCCGGCCCCAGCAGGAAGGCGAGGATCGAATGCGCGTGATCGCCGTCGCGCAGCCGCGCCCACAAATTGATCCGCCAGGCGGTCGCCCAGCCGGTCGCTTTGTCGCCGCGAATCTCGAGCGATTTCTTCGCCGCGCGGGCGAGGTCGGGGGTGCGCTCGATATCGATCTGGTGGCTCGGGAACAGGCCATAGAGATGCGAGACGTGGCGATGATGCAGGTCGTCCGCCTGCATGTCCCAGTCCATCGGCCATTCCTGGAGCTGGCCCTGCGCGCCGATCTGCAGCGGCAACAGCCGCGCGCGGGTGTCGGCGATCTGTTTGGCGAGATCAGCGTCCCGACCCAGGATGCGCGTGGCGGCGACGGTCTGGTCGAACAAGTCGCGCAATATCTCCATATCCATCGTCGGCGCATAGATCAGCGAAGACCCGTGGCCGTGGCCGTTCTCGGGCGACATCGAGGGATTGGTGACGAGGTGGCCGGTGTTCGGATCGACCTGCAACGTGTCGAGGAAGAACAGGCTCGCGCCGCGCAGGATCGGATAGACCGAGGCCAGGAAGGCCTTGTCGCGATTGTAATCGTAATGCGCCCACAGATGCGTGCACAACCAGGCGCCGCCCATCGACCACAGCCCGAATTTGGCACCATCGATCGGCGCCGTCGCGCGCCACAAATCAATATTGTGGTGACAGACCCAGCCGCGCGCGCCGTACATGTCGCGTGCGGTGCGCTCGCCAGTCTGCGCGATGTCGCGGATCAGCTGGATCAGCGGCTCGACGCACTCGGGCAGGTTGGTCGGTTCGGCAGGCCAATAGTTCATCTCGGTATTGATGTTGATCGTGTACTTGCTGCCCCAGGGCGGACGAGGACTCTCGTTCCACAGGCCCTGCAGGTTCGCCGCTTGCCCGCCGGGGCGCGAGCAGGAGATCAGCAGATACCGGCCATACTGGAAATACAGGGCGGCGAGCGCGGGGTCGACAACGGTCTCCGACTGTTTGATGCGGACGTCGGTCGGCTGATCGGCCGCGTCGGTCCGGCCCAGATCGATCGCCACCCGGCGGAACAGGCGGCGATGTTCGGCTTTGGTGTCGGCGGCGATCGCGGCGAACGACCGCGCGGCGGCTTTGTCGATCTGCGCGCGCGTGATCGCGGTCGGATCGCCCGATACGTCGTCGTAGCGCCGGTAGCTCGTCGCCATCGCGATCAGCAGCACGACCTCGTCGGCGCCATCGATCACCAGCGCGTCGCCATCGCCACGTATCGTACCGCCGCGCGGCCGCGCGCGCAGGCGGGCTTCGAACGTCAGCGCTCCGGCTATCGCGCCTTCCGGATCGTTGCGGCCGCTCAGGACAAGAGTGTCGCTCCGCTCAATGCTCGACCGCGATGCCTTTTCGGGTGAGGTGAACGATAAGCGGCAGGAGATTTTACCCGGCCGATTGGCCGACAGCCGGACCGCGACGACCTGGTCCACCGGAGACGCTAGCACGCTGCGGGCGTAAGTGATGCCACCCGCCGTGAAGCGGGTTTCGGCGACCGCGGAATCGATGTCGAGCGCCCGATGGTAACCGGTAGCATCGATATCGCCGATCCCGACCATCTCGATCGCCAGATCTCCGATCGGTTTATACGACGCCTGGCGCAATGGCGTCGCCATGACATGCGCGTTGGCGAAGGCTTCCGCTTCGGCGTACCGGCCGGCAAAAATCAGGCGGCGCAGTTCGGGCAGATTGGCTTTTGCCTGAGGATTGACGGGGTCGTAGGGGCCGCCGCCCCACAGTGTATCTTCATTTAATTGCAGGCGTTCTTTGGCGATTCCGCCGAAGATCATCGCACCGATGCGGCCGTTGCCGACGGGCAGCGCCTCGGTCCATGCCGCAGCCGGTCGTTCGTACCAAAGTGTCAGAGGAGACTTGCGGACGCGAGTCGCGGACCAGGCGCGGGGAAGGAATAGCAATGCCGCGGCGGCGGACAGCGACCCCATGATCGCGCGGCGCGTCGGCCCGTTTGGCCCCGTTTTCAGGCGCATTCTACCTCTCCTGATCCGGCATTGACACCGGTATCACCAGGCTGGTATCGCTACCATCACAGCTGGAAGATGACAACCTCGCGCCGGCTGAAAAAAAGCGGAGAAACCGCTGGGGAGAGGACATGACTGGATGCGGCCGCGACCCCGTCAGGGTTGAGCGGAACCCATTGATGGCTTTGTACGCCCTCGATCGGCGGCGGTTCCTCGCCGGCGGCGTTGCACTGGGCATAGGGTCCCGAGCGCTCGCCGTGCCCGCAAGCAATCGGGGCGCCGCTGTCGATCCAAACGGCCGCCCAGGCACCGTTCCAACCCTCGCCGCCGCGCTGGAGCTGGCGGATCGCGCCGGCGGGAAACCTTTCACGATCCAGCTCGGGCAGGGGGTCTTCACCGAGAAATGCGTCGTCCGCGCGCCTAATGTGACGATCGCGGGCAGCGGGCCGCGGACGATCATCAGTTTCGGTGCCGCGGCCGGCCTTCACCGTCCGGACGGCGGGAAATGGGGCACCGGCGGCTCGGCCACGCTGACCGTTGAGGCGCCGGGCGCCACCTTGCGCAACCTTACCATCCGCAACAGCTTCGATTTTCTCCAGGACCGCATCACCCAGGCGAGTGGCGGCGCGCAGGCAGTGGCCTTGTCGCTCGGCCGCGGCGCCGACCGCACTCGCGTCGAAAACTGCGCGATCGAGGGCTATCAGGATACGCTCTACGTCCAGGGTCGCGCGCGCTTCAGCGACTGCCGGATATCGGGATGCGTCGACTTCATTTTCGGCGGCGCGGCGGCGTTGTTCGATCGCTGCGAGATCGTCAGCCGATTGGTCCCCGGCGCGGAGATCCAGGGCTATCTCAGTGCGCCGAGTACGCCGGCCGACCAACCTTATGGATTGGTCTTCGCCGATTGCCGGATCACGCGCGAGGCGGGCGTGCCCGACGCTTCCACCTATCTCGGACGGCCATGGCGCGCCGGCGGCAATATGCGGCTGGTAGGCGCCTCCACGTTCCTGCGCTGTTGGATGGACGCGCATATCCGGGCTGAGGGCTGGACCGCGATGGGGTTCACCGATCCCGCCGGGCAGAAGCGCCTGTTCCAACCCGCCGATGCACGGCTGTTCGAATTTGCCAGCCGCGGCCCGGGAGCCGGCCCCGCCGCGATCGGCCGCCGGTTGCTGACCGCCAGCCAGGCGGCGGCTTTCACACCCCGTGCCGTGCTCGGCGACTGGCACGGCTGACCGACAATCGACCAGATCAAAAGAGGGAGGATCAGGAATGTTCAGGACTAGGATCAGGAAGGGCGCGATCGATACGGTGTCCCTGTCGGCATTGGCGCTCGCGGGGCTCTTCGTGGCACAGGGCGCATACGCCCAGGCGGCCGATCCGCAGGATTCGACGCGTCCGCAAGGGACCGGCGCGAACACGACAGAGACCGCTGGTAGCGAGGGCATCAAGGAAATCGTCGTCACCGGCTTCCGTGCCTCGATTGCATCGGCACTCAACGACAAGCGCAATTCGGACGTCCAGATCGACGAGATCAACGCGCAGGATATTGCCGACTTTCCCGATTCCAACCTGGCCGAATCGCTTCAGCGATTGCCCGGCGTGTCGATCGACCGCGACAATGGCGAAGGGCGCGGCATTACCGTGCGCGGGCTGGGCGGCGACTTCAACCGCACGCGGCTGAACGGCATGGAAGCGCTGTCGACGGCAGGATCGAACGATTCAGGCACCTCGCCCAACCGCAGCCGCGCGTTCGACTACAACACCTTCGCGTCCGAGCTGTTCAGTTCGCTGCGCATCCAGAAGACGCCATCGGCGGAAACCGATGAGGGGTCGCTGGGCGCGACGATCGACCTCGTGACCGGCAAGCCGTTCGATTACAAGGGATCGAAGTTCGCCCTCTCGGGTCAGGCGAGCTACAATCAGAACAGCAAGAAGATAAACCCGCGCATCGCCGGCCTCGCGTCCGTCAGGTTCGGCAAGGACAAGCGCATGGGCTTGTTGTTCTCCGGCGCATATAACCGCGAAATCAACATCATCGATCAGTACCAGCGTGGTCCGGGCGCGTCGGACTATCTCTACCGCAGCAGCCAATTCCTCGGCGAAGGCAATCCCCAGCGCTCCGGCTTCTCGGCGCCGGCCGGGACCGCGCTGCCCTACAAGAACCCCGACGCGCTTGCCTTCCAGACCGGATCTGACCCGGCGGCCTACGCCAAGCTGTATCCCGGCGCACCGTTCAACACGCCGGGACGCTTCGACGATTCGCAAGTTCGCATTCCCGCTTTGCCGTCGCTGACTCATCAGGTGGTCAAGAATCAGCGCCTCGGTCTGACCGGCGCGTATCAATGGGACATCTCGTCCAAGACGCGGCTGACGATCGACGGCCTCTACTCTCGGTTCAAGAATGTCAGCGAGAACGATCAGCTCTCGCCGGTCGGCCTCAATCGCAACAACACCAATGCGGCGTACAACAACGCCACCGGCCGACTTACCCCGACCGCCGCGCGGGGCACCTATCCGGGGCTGTGCACGCCCAATGCCGGCAGCTCGATCGTGCCCGCGCAGGATTGCGGATCGTCGATGTACGGCACCACCCCCGCTTTTTCGACTGCGCTCGACGCCAAGGGCAACCTGGTCCCGGCGGTGCTTGGCAATGCGGCGGTGACGCCAGGCGGTACCAGCCCGGCCAACGCCAATATCTTCAGCACCAATCCCAACAATCTCGACCCCTATGATTATTACAACAACCCGAATTCGGTCGGGTATATCCCCTCGTCGAACGGCCTGGCTTATCGCGGCCAGTTGATCGGGCGGCCGGGGGTCGATGTGCTCGATGCCAATGTGACCAACGGTCTGGCCGATTATCTCGTTCTCCGGAACGTCGATTTCCGGTCGGCAGTCGACTATGGCGCGTACACGACGACTTTCTGGCAGGGCTCGGCACGGCTCGACCACGAATTTACCGACAATTTCAAGATGACCGCGCTCTATGGCCAGTCCAAGTCGGTGAACTATTCGACCGGCTTGCTGGTCGAGTTCAACCGGATGGATTCGCCGCAGAATTTCGTGTTCGACGAACGCGGCGGCGGGACCATGCCCAAGATGGATTTCGGCTTCAACGTGGCCGATCCGAACAACTGGCAGACGGTCAAGGGTTTCTCGGCGGTCCGTCACTATGAGCGTTATGTCCGGAACACCTATAAAGGCGGCAAGGCCGATTTCGACTGGCAAGTGAACGACCAGTTCAACATCGGTTTCGGCGCCAACATCCGCGAATTCGGATTCTATACCCAACAGGCCGAGCGCAACACCGACACGCTCAACCCTACGTTGCTCGAGGCCGGATCGACCACCGCGGCAAACAGCAAGATCGTGTCGTTCGGCACGGGCATCCAGGTGCCCGACGGCACGCCGACCAGCTTCGTCGTCCCCGATCTCGACAAGTTCAACAATCTGATCGGGTTCGAGTGCAACTGCATCAACAAATGGGGCGATTGGCGCCTGACCACGCTGCGCAACGGCGGGCAGAACAATTACGGCGTCAGTGAGAAGGACAAGGGCTTCTACCTCGAGTTCGACTTCAAGACCGAATTGTTCGGGCGTCCATTCCGCGGCAATGCCGGCACCCGGGTCGCGATCACCGACCTGACCTCGACCGGCACCTCTCAAGCCGGGCGGCCGATCGTCGGCAAGAACAATTACACCGACTGGCTGCCGTCGATGAACTTGATCTACGAGCCCGTCCGCAACCTGCTGGTGCGGTTCAGCGCGTCGAAGGTGATGGCGCGGCCGCTGCTCGGCAATCTGTCGCCAACGATCACCAGCATCTCCGTCCCGAGCGACGGCAGCACGACCGGCGCGTCACTGACGATCGGCAATCCCAAGCTGAGCCCGTTCCGGTCGACCAACCTCGACGCCAGCATCGAATGGTATTTTGCCAAGGGCGCCCTCTTGTCGGTGGCGGCGTTCTCGAAGCAGATTTCGAGCTTCCCACAGACCGTGCTGTTCTCGGCGCCCTTGTCCGACCTGGTCGGCGATCCCACGGTGGTCGCTGCGATCCGGGCCCAATATACCAACGTCAACCAGCTGGCCTATCTGGACAACAACTACGCCTTCACCGCGCGCCAATATCGCGATGCGCCGGGCGGATATCTGCGCGGCATAGAGGTCAGCTATCAGCAGAATTTCACCTTCCTGCCGGGCTTCCTCAAGAATTTCGGCGTGTTGGTGAACTACACTTATATCAAGTCGCAACTGACTTATATCCTCGACCCCGGCTCGGCGACCAAGCCGCAGACGGTAGGCAAGGGACCGTTTCTCGGGGTCTCGCCCCAGGCGCTCAATGCAACCTTGTTCTACGAGGTGAAGGGCTTCCGGGCGCGCGTATCGGTCGCGCATCGCAAGGGCTACAGCACGGCCTATCCGATCGCGGCGGGCTCGTGCAGCCCCGGCCTCACCACGGTCGGCAGCGGAGCGGTGGAATCGGTCGGCTGCGACGGTCCGCTGATCAACGACTTCGTCTACAGCCAGGCGACGACCAACGTCGACGCCTCGGTTAGTTTCAACATTTTCGAAAACTTCGCGATCACCGCGGAAGGGCTCAACCTCACCAACCAGACGAGCAACCGTTATGCCTATGAAGGGCAGGAGGCCGTGACCCAATATGCCAGTTCCGGTCGCGTCTTCCGTCTCGGCGCGCGCGTGACCTTCTGATCTGCCCTGCCGTCCACCCTGGGACGGACCTTCCCGCCGGTATGCAGCTCTGCGTACCGGCGGGTATTTTTGGCTCCAGATACCGTGTCGACGTGAGGATTTCGAATGACCGTCAGTAGAAGAGACGCTTTCACCATGGCGCTGTTCGGTGGCGCGTCGGCACTGGCCCCGCGGGCCGCGGACGCGGCAGTGGCACCGGGCAAGCCGGACGCGTGGAAGCGGGGAATCGACAATCAGCGGATCGCCGATCTTGGCGACGGGAGGTTCCTCAATCCGGTGCTGGCCGGCGATCATCCCGATCCCGCGGTGCTGAAGGACGGCGCCGATTATTACATGACGTTTTCGAGCTTCGATTCCTATCCGGGGCTGACGATCTGGCATTCGCGCGACCTGGTGAACTGGCAACCGCGCAAGCCCGCGCTGACCCGCAATATCGGCTCGGTCTGGGCGGTTTCGCTCGCCAAGCACGGCGGGCGCTATTTCCTCTACATCCCGACCAAAGGCAGCCCGAATTCGATTTGGGTGATCTGGGCGGACTCGATCGACGGGCCGTGGAGCGACCCGATCGATCTCAAGATGCCGAGCCATATCGATCCGTGCCACGCGGTTGGCGAAGATGGATCGCGCTGGCTGTTCCTGTCTGGCGGTGATCGCATCCGGCTGGCCGATGATGGCTTGTCGACCGTCGGCCAGGTCGAGCATGTCTATGACCCCTGGCATTATCCCCCCGAATGGGATGTCGAGAGTTTCTCTCCCGAAGGGCCCAAGATCCATCGCCACGGCGACTGGTTCTACATGATCACCGCGGTCGGCGGCACCGCCGGGCCGCCCACCGGCCATATGGTGATCGTGGCGCGGTCGAAATCGATCCACGGGCCGTGGGAGAATTGCCCGGCCAACCCGGTCGTGCGCACCGTCAGCAACGACGAGAAATGGTGGTCGCGCGGCCACGCCTCGCTGGTCGAAGGACCCGATGGCAGCTGGTGGTCGCTCTATCACGGCTTCGAGAACGGATTCTGGACACTCGGGCGCCAGGCGCTGCTCGATCCGGTGCGATGGACGCCGGACGGATGGTTCCGGATGACAGGAGGCGATCTGTCGCGACCGATCGCCAAACCCAAAGGCGGGCAGGCGCTGCCACACGGCCTGCGTCTGTCGGACGATTTCGCGACGCTCGACCTCGGGTCGCGGTGGAATTTCTTCAAGCCGGGACCGGACGAACGCGATCGCCTCCGGATCGAGCATAACAGCCTCTTGATGAAAGCCAGCGGCAAGGCGCCGGTCGATTCTTCGCCGCTGCTGATGATCGCAGGCGACCCGGCCTATCAATTCGAATGCGATGTCGAGATCAGCCCCGGCGGCACCGCCGGGCTGGTGCTGTTCTATGACGAAAAGCTCTATTGCGGGCTCGGCTTCGACGAGCGGAATTTCGTCACGCACCAATATGGCATGGAGCGCGGCCGGCCGGCCAATCCGCATGGCCGCAAGATGCGCATCCGGATCGCCAACAAGCGGCACATCGTCGCGATCCATACCAGCGGCGACGGCGGCAAAACCTGGCGCCGGTTCGACCGTGGCATGGAAGTGTCGGGTTATCACCACAATGTGCGCGGCGGCTTCCTGATGCTCCGCCCCGGCCTCTATTCGGCCGGGCGCGGCGAGGCGCGGTTCAGCAACTTCAAGTTCGAGGCTCTCTGATCATGACGACCAAATTCGGCGCCACCGCCGCTGCGCTCTCCCTATTCGCGATCCCCGCCATGGCGCAAACCGCGCCGCCCGCCCCGACGGTGCCCGAACCCGTCAGGCATATCCAGCCGTCCAAGATCATCTTGGTCGGCGACTCGACCACCGCAGTGTTCGGCGGCTGGGGCCCCAGTTTCTGTGGCTATCACGTGACCTCGTTCATGGCGTGCGTGAACCTCGCCCGCGGTGGGCGCAGCACCAGCAATTATCGCGCGGAAGGGTCATGGGACATCGCGCTGTCGGAAATGCGGACGCCGGGCTATCGCGACATCTGGGTCCTGATCCAGTTCGGGCATAACGACCAGCCCGGCAAGCCGGGCCGGTCGACCGATCTCGCGACGGAATTCCCGGCCAATTTGAAGCGCTATGTCGAAGAAGCACGCGCGGTCGGCGCACATCCGGTGCTCGTCACGCCGCTGACGCGCCGCAGCTTCGTCGACGGCAAGCTGGTCAACGACCTCGCGCCCTGGGCTGCGGCGACACGCAAGGTGGCGGCCGAACTGAAGGTGCCGCTGCTCGATCTCAATGCCGACAGCGCGGTCGCGGTCGGCGCGATGGGTTCGGCGGCCGCCGATCGCTTTGCCGAGGTTCCGCCCGGCGCGGCACAGCCCACCCCACCGACGCCGGCACGATCCACCGAAGTGATGGTCAATCCCATGGCGGAGCCGAAATTGTCGTTCGACCACACCCATCTCGGCATCGAAGGCGCGAATTACTTCGCAACCATGATGACTCGCGAGCTCTCGGTCGCGATACCCGAAATGCGCCCGTTGCTCGTTCCCTGATCGCGATCGCGACCGCAGCGAAGCGACAGCGTCCTTGATTGCCGCGTGGCGATGCCCATAGGGGAGCGGCCCGGCCGGAGACCGCAATGACTAACCGACCCTCCAGACGACAGCGCAACGCACCGACGATCAGCGATGTCGCAGCGGCAGCGGGCGTTTCTCCGATGACGGTGTCGCGCGTGATCAACGGCGAGGCCAATGTACGCGACCGCACGCGCGAGTTGGTCAATGAGGTGATCCGCAAGCTGAATTACTCGCCCAGCGCCGCCGCGCGGTCGCTGGCCGGGGGCGAGGAGATGCGCATTGGGCTGCTCTACAGCAATCCCAGTTCCGCCTATCTCAGCGAATTCCTGGTCGGCAGCCTCGACCAGGCGTCACGCAGCAATGTTCAGCTGATCGTCGAGAAATGCGATGAGGATGCGCTCGAACAATCGGTCATCGATCACCTGGTCCAGGGCAGGGTCGACGGGATCGTCCTGCCGCCGCCGCTCTGCGACGCGACGGCGGTCCTGGCGGCCGTCGCGGAGCACGATATCCCGGCGGTCGCGGTTGCTACCGGCCGGCCGGTAGCAACGATGGCGGCGGTCAGCATCGACGATCGTCGGGCCGCGTTCGAGATGACGCAGCACCTGATCGAGCTGGGGCACCGCCGGATCGGCTTCATCATCGGCAATCCCAACCAGACCGCGAGCGCCGAACGCCTGGCCGGCTATCGCGCCGCCTTGGCCGAGAGCGGATTGGACGAGGAAGCGGGGCTGATCGTGCAAGGGCTGTTCACCTATCGATCGGGCCTCGACGGGGCCGAGCGCTTGCTGACATTGGCCGACCGGCCAACCGCGATCTTCGCGAGCAACGATGACATGGCGGCGGCGGCGGTGGCCGTCGCGCATCGTCGCAGACTCGACGTGCCGCGCGATCTCACCGTGTGCGGGTTCGACGACACCGCGCTCGCGACGACGATCTGGCCAGAGCTCACCACGATCCGCCAGCCGATCATCGAGATGTCGCGGACCGCGGTCGAATTGCTGGTGCGCGAGATCAAGGATCGCAAGAACGGCAAGAGCGGCGCGCCGCAGCATCTGGTGCTCGATTTCGATCTCGTCCGGCGCCAGTCCGACGCACCGCCACTCGGCTAGATCCCGCGCCAGCCCAGGGCTTCGTCAGCGCTTGCGGACGAACTCCGCGCGCAGGACCAGGCCCTTGATGCCCTCGTAGCGGCAGTCGATCTCCTGGGCATCGCCGGTCAGTCGGATCGACTTGATCACCGTGCCCCGCTTCAGCGTCTGATTGGCGCCCTTGACTGTCAGGTCCTTGATGAGGGTCACGCTATCGCCGTCCGCGAGCAGATTGCCGACGGCATCGCGGACTTCGACGATATCGGGGTTCTGCGCGTTTGCCGCGGCCGCAGAGGCGCTGATCCACTCGCCGGTGGCATCGTCATACACATAGTCGTCATTGGTATCGGTCATGGTCGGGCTTTCGTTCCAGCTATCAATTGAGCGTGGCGGGCGCGGGGTTGGTCGTTTTCACGATGCTTGCCGCAATTCGCAACGCTTCGGGAAAGCTCTCGGCATGGATGATGCCGGCATTGCCTCGCCCGAGATGAACGCGATCGAGCATGGCGAGAGGTTGCGGCTGCACGCCGGACAGAATGACCTGGGTGCCGGCGGCGTTTGACTGGCGCAGGATGTCGGCGATCGTCGTCGCGCCGCTCGCGTCGAGCAACGGCACGCGCCGCATGCGCAGGATGATGACTTTCGGCGTGCTGCCGATGCGCCGCAGCGTATCGAGCAACTCGCTGGCGATGCCGAAAAAGACCGGTCCGTCGATGCGGAATACCTCGACACCCGCGGGAAGAGCATCACGCTGATGAATATCCTCGCTGTCATCGTCGTCGGGCATTTCACCGACTCCCGCGTCGATCTGGACCGTCTCGCTCATCCGCATCATGAACAGGAGCGAGGCGAGCGTGACGCCGACGGCGATCGCCATGGTGAGATCGACCAATACCGTGAGCCCGAAGGTGAGCAGCAGTACCGCGCGATCGCCATTGGGCATGCGCAGCAGGTCGATGAAGCGCTTATGCTCGCTCATTCCCCAGGCGACCAGGAACAGGATCGCGGCGAGCGCAGCCATTGGCACGAACGCCATCAAATTGGTCGCGAACAGGATGAACAGGAGCAGGAACAGCGCGTGCAGCATGCCGGCCACCGGGGTCAGCGCGCCGGCCCGGATGTTCGTCGCCGTCCGAGCGATCGCGCCGGTCGCCGGCAATCCGCCGAACAGGGCCGAGGCGATGTTGGCGACACCCTGACCGACCAGTTCCTGATTGGAACGGTGCCGCGATCCGATCATCCCGTCGGCCACCACTGCCGACAGCAATGCCTCGATCCCCGCAAGGAATGCGATGGTGAAGGCGGACGGCAGGATCGCCTGGAACTTGGCCAGCGAGATCGACGGCAGCGCCGGTGCGGCCAGGCCGGCCGGGATGTGCGGAAACCGAGAACCGATCGTCTCCACCGGTAGGTGCAAAAGCGCTACTGCCAGGGATGCGACCACAACCGCGACCAGGAAACCGGGCACGCGTGGCGCCACCTTGCGCAAGCCGAGGATGAGGAGGAGCGACCCGAGGCCGATCGCCAGCGTCGTGGCATGGATGCTGCCGAGCGCGCCGAAATAGGCCTGCCATTTGGGCAGGAAATCCGCTGGCACCTTGTCGATCGACAGGCCGAGGAAATCCTTGACCTCGCTCGACGCTATGATGACGGCGATGCCCGCAGTGAAGCCCGTCACCACGGGATGTGGAATGTACTTCACCAGTGCACCGAGCTTGGCATAACCCGCGATGATCAGGAGAAAGCCGGCCACCAAAGTCGCGAGGAGCAGCCCGTCATAGCCGTGCTGCGCGATCACGTTGAACACGACCACGACGAAGGCGCCGGTGGGACCGCCGACCTGCGCTCGCGATCCGCCTAGCGCGGAGATCAGGAATCCGGCGACGACCGCCGTGATCAGACCTTTATCGGGTGACGCGCCGCTCGCGATGCCGAGCGCCATTGCCAACGGGAGGGCAACGATAGCGACGGTCAGACCCGCTATGGCATCCCGCCTGAAACGATCGAACGTATAGCCTTCGCCCAGAACGGTGATCAGCTTGGGCGTATAAGCCGTCCAGCGCGGGTCATTGAGCACTGCCATTGGCTCCCGACGCCTGATCGAACATCATGGACGGCACGTGCTTGAGCGAGTCTCCGCTCAGCGTCTCTTTCAAGCGCACGCCGCGCCCCACTCCAACGCTCGGTGCATTCTCTCCGATCAGTTCGATGCCGGCGCGCTCGAGCGCGGATATCACCTTCACCAGCGTATCCACCACGCCGCGTACTTGGCCGCCCGATGCCTCCATGCGCTGGATCGTCGGCAGCGACAGTCCCGCAAGGTCGGCGAGCTGGCGCTGGTCGATCTCGAGAAGGGCGCGGGCCGCGCGCATTTGCTGGGACGTGATCATGGTGCCTCGTGATGTGTAAAACATCAATTTACAGATCTAGGCATTAACTACCTAAATACAATATAGGCAATATGAGTTTCCGCCAAGCCGAATTCAGCGAGAAGCGCGCGCCCGGTCAACGCGAACTCGGTCGACAAGCGGGCGCACGCATCCACCTTGAACTTGCTCACGCCATGCCGCCTTTCCGCGTCCATCGGATCAGAAGCCGAAGTGACTGAGCCCGGGATGATCGTCGGGACGGCGACCCAGCGGCCAACGGAATTTTCGCTCCTCCTCGGTGATCGGCATTTCGTTGATGCTGGCATGGCGCGTCCGCATCAGGCCGTCTTCGGCGAATTCCCAGTTTTCATTGCCATAAGCGCGGAACCAATGGCCGCTGTCGTCGCGATACTCATAGGCATAGCGCACCGCGATGCGGCTACCGGCGAATGCCCAGAGCTCCTTGATCAGGCGATATTCGTGTTCCTTGTTCCATTTGCGGGTAAGGAAGGCCTGCGCCTCTTCGCGGTTTGTCGCGAACTCGACACGGTTCCGCCACTTCGTATCGAGCGTGTAGGCTAGCGCGACCTTCGCGGCATCTCGGCTATTCCAGCCATCCTCGGCGAGCCGGACCTTCTCGATCGCGGTTTCCTCGGTGAACGGGGGCAGCGGTGGACGGGACATGGAATTCTCCTTCAGGGTGGCATTGGTCAATCCGTCGAAGACAGTCTGCTCGAAAGCGCCGGGTTGCTGAATGTCGAAAGCAGACAAGGAACCGTTGCACGCAGCGCATCAATCCCACACAAAGCACCAGCAGGATGTGCTCTCGGCGTCGCTGAGCTGCAACACGAACGCGGCCGCGATCACTGCCGCCCGGGGGCTGGGGTCTGACCCGGAGTGCTGGCCTACCCGATCGGCCCCGCACCGGTGGAAGGGGAACTCCGGATCGCGCACCATCCAGTTGCTCGGTCAGATCAAAAACTCATCTCCCAGGCGTTCTCGCTGCGCCGAAGTTGACCGCGTGCAAAACGGCTGTGCGCCGCGGTGTGCCGTTCGGCAGCGACGCAGCGATCAGGCTGGTGGGGGCGGCCCCGCGCTCAACCCAGGCTTCGAGCGCGCGTCGCACGTCGTGTTGCGGATCGTCCTGGAGCGGAGGGGCGGGGAGGGATTGTCCGATGGCGTGGGGCACGGCGCCACCCTGGCAATGCGTCATGCCGGGAATCAGGAACATGCGGTACGTCCGCATCAGTGCCTGGCCGCCACCGACCTCGGCCGCATGGGCGCGGGCATCGGCAACCGCGAACGCAGGGGGCAGGACGGCATCTGCGGTGCCGAAATAGGAGAGCACCTTGCCACCCTTGGCGGCGAAGTGCTTGAGGCTGCCAAGAGCGAACGTACGTCGGGTTGCCGGATCGATCGGCCTCGGGCGATAAGCCGCGATGGTCCAGCGATGTCCGCGGTGGAGCAGGAAGCGCGCGCCTTGCGTGGCAAAAGTCAGCTGCGACGGCACCGCAGGGTCCGGGTTGAGAATCCAGCGTCGCCATTCCGCGGGGTCGGCGTCGCCGAGCGGATAGCCTGCCGCATCGATCACGCGCAGCGCCGCGTCCTGTGCCGGGGCGAGGCAGGCGGCCTTGCGTCCGCGATCACAAGCGCGCCGAACGGCCTCAGGGGCGCACTCCATTTGCCCTTGTCGGCAGGCGGCATGGGCGATGGCCGCCAGATCGGCAATTCGCTCGGGAGCGATCCATCCGCCGGGGACGATGCGTAGCGCATGTTGGATCTTGGCGAATGCCTCGAGCCGGCGCGGCCAGTCGGCGGCAGGTGCGCCGGCAATAACCCCGTCCCAATCGTCGGGCCAGCGCGTCGCGGCGACCAGAGCCTGGCGACCGCCGAAGGAGCATCCCATGAAATAGCGCCTTGCCGCCGACCGCCCATAATAGAGCCTGGTCAGCGCCGCCGCGGCATCGGCGGTGACCTTGATCGATCGCCCGGCATAGTCCTCGATCAGATCGGGCCGGTTTGCTGCCCAACTCGCGTCGAACCCGCTCCCCTGGTGTCCGGTATCGGTTGCCGCTGCGACATCGCCGCGGCCGGCAGCCGCGGCCAGTGTCGCGCGATCGATGCTGCCGGCAAAGCCGCCATTCCCCATCTGGTAATAGCGCCCGCTCCAGGCGGCGGACGCGGGCAACCAGAGTTCGATCCTGATCGCGGCATCGCGGTGAGGGTGCGCGATAGCTTCGACCCGGCAAGCACCGTCGGCGACGCCTGCCGCTACGATGTCCAGGTTCGGAATGAACGCTCGGCGCAGCGCCGCGCACGAATCGTCGCGCGCCGCACCGAGCAGCATCAGCGCCGGCAGTGCGGCCACGAGGCGGCGATTACGCAGCCTTGTCTTCCCAGGCGAAGCGGAACTCCTCGGTCGAGGGGTCGATTCCGGCCAGCATCATCCCCTGACCCCGCGAGCCATGCCCTTCGCGCAGCGGCGGGTCGGCCGGATCGCGCAATTGCACCAGCAGCGTGGTGCGCGGCTCGTCCGATACATTGAGACCGGAACCATGGGCGAGGAGATAGGAGAAGAAGATCGCGTCGCCAGCTTGGGCCGGGATCGGCGTCGCCCCATCGAGCGGAAACCGGTCCTCTGGCAGGTGATGGTCAGCCCCGACGGCCGGGAGCGGTCCCAGTTTGTGGCTGCCGGGATAGACGCGCAGGCAGCCTTTCTCCTCGGGCGCATCGTCGAAATGCAGGATCACCGCGATCATCGAATGGTCGCGATGCGGAAAATAGGGGAAGTCCTGGTGCATCGGAAAGGGCGACCCCTTTTCCGGCGGCTTGATGAACATCTTGCTGTGATGGAGCTGGACATTGGGTCCGATGATCGCCTGCGCGACGCTGGTCAGCCGCTCGTCGACAAGGAGGCGGGTGAACGCCGCCGAGCGGAACTGGACGTCGTGGCAATGCGTGATTTGCGTGTCTTGGCCGCGCACGCTTTCCCAGGTCGCGTCGTTCGATCCCTGGCGCTCGGCGATAGCATGGACCTCGGCGCGATAGGCGGCCGCCTCCTCCGGTGACAGAAGTCCGGCGATACGGACATAGCCATTCTCATGGTAGAAGCTGAGCTGCTCCGGCGTGAGACCAGGGATCGCAGTCATGGTGGAAAACTCCTGCTGAGATCCCGTCGTTTTGCCACGGATATGCCTTGAGGGCGATTGGCCGAACTGGCTCGATGTGGTAAAAATTCGAAGATGGATGGACTGGATTGGCCGATGCGCGCGGTGCCGCAGATCGAAGTGGCGGGACGCTTCGCGCTCGCCGATCGCGCTTACGAGACGCGCTATCTCGGCGCGACGCATGCGCTGCATCTTCACGATTACGATGGCACCATGCTACTCGCCGGGCGCGAGCAGGCGCTTGCTCCCGGCGATGTGACGATCAGCCCGGCGGGTCAGGCTTCGTCCTACGATCTGGCCGCGCCGGGGCAACATTGGTGCGTGCATTTTGCGGTGGAAGCGCGTGGTGATGATACCGCGCGCCTTCCGCTCCACTGTGCCGCGAGCATGGTTGCCGCGGTGCGCGAGCGCATGGCGCATATCGCTGCGTGCCATGCCCGCGCGAGCGACAGCCCGACCGCCGGCATCCAGGCAGGTCTTGCGCTGCAGGCACTGCTGCTAGACCTCGCAACCCCGGAGGAACGCGTCGACAGCGCGGCCGAGCGGGCGGCGTCGTTGATCGACGCACGTTTCGCCGAGCCGCTTGACGTCCCGGCGATCGCCGCGGCGATCGGCCGGTCACAGGCGCATCTCGCCCGCGCTTTCCGCGCGCGCTACGGCACAACCATCCCGCACCGCCTGATCGCGCGGCGGGTCGAGCATGCGCGCTATCTGCTCGAGTCCACCGATCTGCCGATCTGGCGTATCGCCGAGCGCGTCGGGATTCCCGATCCGCAGCATTTCAACAAGAGCGTGCGGCGGATGCTCGGCGCCAGCCCGTCGGCGATCCGTGCCGCGAGCCACGCCGCGACGATCGACCCCGATCGGTAGCCGGCGCTCGGTTGTACGCCGCAGTCATCGTCGCGCGTCCAGAGAATCTAGCCGATTGCCGAGAACATCCCATAATGCTCGCGCCATGCGGCGACCTCGTCCCGCAGATGGGGAGGGGCAGGTTCTCCCGAGATGACGAGGCTGGCGACGTCGGGCTCAGGGTGCATCAGCATCTTCTTCGATCCGTCGCTGAACCAGACCGGGACCAGCCCATCGCACAGGCTATCGAGGATGGTTGCGGCCATGCCATTTTCTATCGCGTCGTTGCCCGGGAGTGCACGAACGTTGATCGACACACCCTCGAAGCAATTGCGCGGCTCGCGCTCGAAATTGAGCGATACCAGAAGCCCCGACCGGTCCGGCCGCGCTTCATCGGGCATGTCCGCGACCCTGCGCCAAGCGCAGAACCACGATCGGCAGATATCGGGGCGCGCCGCATGGATTCCGCACCCATGCGAAGCGAGATGCTCGCAAGCTATTCCGGCAGGTTTCTTGAAGTCCGGTGCATCCATTTTGAGGACGGTGCAGCACGCCACGCAATCCCCACAGGCACGATCCGCGAGGACAGGCCCGAGTAAAATCGTTTCCAGGTCTGCCTCGGTGTGCATCCGCGCCCGGAGGTGCCTCGCCGGCCGTGGAAATACAAGTATCCGTTGGACCCCGGCCTTCGCCCGGGTGACGGGACGTTGGTGCCGCGCGGTCAGTCCTCAGACCAAGCCAACCCGATCGCGGCGGTCCAGGAGAAATCGTCGCCGCCCGATCCGCTGCCGTCGATCGGGTTGAACGCCTCGTAGAAACCGGTGGTACGGATCAGGTCGAGCGTGTCGGTGCGCACCTTGTCGCCCCAATTGTCATGGCCGGCCTCGGTCAGCCCGGTGCCGATCATCCAGTTGACCACTGCCCAGACCGGGCCGCGCCAATAGCGGATCATCTGGAAGCCGGGATCCTCGGGATCAAGGCTCGGCATCAGATACCGCACCTTGCCCGCGATCCGCTCGATATGATCGAGCATCGCCGCGTCCTTCGCCGGGTCGGCGATTCCGGCATAGAAGCTCAGGAACGACGCGCTGGTGACGAAGCCCGAGAACCGACCGGTCAGCACGTCGCGCGAGCACCAGGTGTTTGTCGCCTCGTCCCACAACCAGCCGATTCCGGTCTCGGCGCGCGCGATCCAGCCGGCGATCTCACTTCCGTCGCGGCCGAGCTTGCCGGCTAGCGCGAGCAGGTCGCGATTGGCACGTAGCAGGATCATCGACATACCGATATCGGCGACACGGAACGGGTTGCCCGCTGCGATTTTCCCATGATCCCAGCCTTGCGCGCGGCCGTATTGGACCAGCGCGAGATAGCGGTCGTATTCGAGCTTGGTGGGCCGCATCTTGGCGTCGAGATGCCCGGTGTCGCGGCGGACATAGTCGCCGACGCCCGAAATATCGATCGGCTCGCCGGGCACGTCCCATTCGGGCGAATTGTCGCGGCCGGTTTCCCACGGATGCATCGCGACCACCACGCCGCGCTCTTCATGATCCCGATTGACGGCGAACCAGCGATGCCAGGCGATAAGCTTGTCAAACAAGGCCTCGACGCGCGGCCGGAAATCCTCCGCCGCGCCGGCGGCGACGGCGCTGTCCCACAACCGCCGCACGACGGTCGCCGCGACCGGCGGCTGGGTGATGCCGGAGGTCGGCGGCTCGGTCCCGGTCGACCAGACCGAGGGGCCGGGAAAATAGCCCTCGTCGTCCTGCCAGAATACAATGTGCGGCACGAACCCGTCGGCCCATTGCACGCGGAACAGGGTCTCGACTTCCGCCCAGGCGCGATCGCGGTCGAACGTGTCGAAACCCAGTGCGACGAAGGCTGAATCCCAATTCCACTGGAACGGATAGACCCGGCCGTTTGGGACGGTGTAGCCACCGCGATCGTTGGCGCGCAGGATGGCGCGGGCCGCTTGCTGGAACTGGTCGATCATATCCGCTTCGATAACAAAGCGGGAGCAGGCCGAAACCCGCTCCCTGAGGGAAGAACGTTAGAACTTGAGCGTCGCGCGCGCCGAGATCCGGCGCGGCAGGACCGGGCGGCCGACGAAATAGGCGCCGCCGACCGTCTGGTTGACGTCCTGGCGCGGCGATCCTTCGGTCACCGCGTCGGTGTCGAACAGGTTGAAGACGTTGATCCCGAGCCGAACCGAGCGACGGTCGCCGAACGGCTTCACCTTGATGCCGGCATCGACGTTGAACACGTTCCAGCCGTCGAGGCGGATAGCATTGGTCGAGGCAGTGAAATTGTCGCCGGTATAGTTGGTGAAGAATGACAGATCGACCGTGCCGTCATCGTAATAGAGGCCGGCATTGTAGAGGATATCGGGCTGGCGCTCGAGATCCTTGCCGATCACGTTCAGGTTGGATGTGCCGTTCTGCATGAACTGAGTATATTTCGCGTTCTGCAGCGTCAGGTTGCCGTTGAAATGCAGGTATTTGTGGAGCTTGAGGTCGAGCGTCGCCTCGACACCCCAGGACCGGGTCGCGACCAGATTGACCTGCTCGGTGAACCCGCCCTGGCCGTCGTTGATGAAGTTGATCTGACGCCGGTTGTCGAGCTTGGTGTAGAAGGCGGCCGCGGTCAGGTTGAACCAGCGCTGGTCGATCTTGATGCCGCCTTCCACCTGCTTGATGATCTCCGGCGTGTACGAGGCTGGCTGGCCCAATGCGTTGAAGGTAACCGCGCGGATTTCGGGGAAGAAATAGCCGCGCGATGCGTTGAGATAAAGACTGACGCGGTCAGTGAGCTTGTAGAGTCCGCCAGCGGCCAACGCCCAGGCGCCGGTCTTCGGATGCGCGGTGAAATTTTTGCCGTTGCCCCAGATCACGTCGCGCAGCGCCGGCGCGAGGTTGGGTGTCGTCGAGTCGGTGACGACGACCGAGGTCTGTTCGCGCCGGATGTCGCCGTTGAACCATTCGTAGCGGCCGCCGATGTCGAAGTTGAAGCGGCTGCCGATCTTCATCTGGTCGGCGAAATAGGCGGCGTAGCGTTCGACCTGGTGCGTGTTGTTGACGTAACCGGCGCCGGCATTGAGCAGGCCGTTCAAGGACACGATTGTCTGCGCGTTGGTGACCGGGTTGGTCACCACCAGATTGACCAGCCGCGGCTGGTTGTTGAACTCGGCGAGATAGGTGGTGGTGACGTTGTAATCCCGCGCCCAGGCGTTGCCGTAGAATCCGCCCAGCGTGAAGGCATGGCGGATCGATCCGGTATCCGCCGAATAGGTCAGGTTGAGCTCGGCGGTGGTGTCGTGATTGGGCCGGTTACGGTCGGTGATGCGGTTGGCGAACAGCAGCGAATTGGGTGCGACCGCGCCGCCGCCGGCATAAGTGAACTGCGCATTGGCGAGCGAGCCGAGGCCGCGGTTGGTCAAAAAGCTCTGCAGCGTCTCGGGAACGTTGATCAGGCCGTCGCCGTCCGACCACAGGCCGAATTTCGAGGCATATTGCGAATATTTGACCCGGCCGTTGATCGCGAAGCCGCTGTCGCCGAACTTCTTGTCGAACGCGAGGGCGACCTGGCCGCCCTTTGCGGCCGCGCCATCGGCGATGCCCGTGGTGAAGCGGCCATTGGGCGTGTTGAAGCCCAGCCCGAGGGCCGCGGGCGTTAGAACTTGATAGACGTCGTTGCCGTCATTGCCCGGAATGCGATTGCGGGTCTTTCCGTCGAGAGGGACGGGCAGGTAATATTGCGCCTTGTCGTCGATATACTGGCCGTACAGCGTGACCGAGCCGCTATTGTCGGGGAATTCGTATTTGAGGTTGCCGCGGACCTGCCAACCTTTGGTCGGCAAGCCGGTCTTCACCGGCCCGTCGTCGGTGCGGTACCAGCCCGACACCGCGAAGAACAGATTGTGGCCGAGCGGACCGCTGACCGCGAGATCGCCCTTGTAGCGGCCGCGTTCGGCCCATTCGAACTGCGCCGTGCCCTCCAACTGGTCGCCGCCGGTCTTGCTGATATAGTTGATCAGGCCGGCAACCGAGCCCGGGCCGAACAGGTTCGACACGCCGCCGCGGACGAATTCGAGCCGCTCGAGACCTAGGTCGTTGCGATAGTAGACGTCATAAGCGGTCGAGTTGAGCCCGAAGCTCGAGAGAACCGGGACGCCGTCATATTCGAGCGGGGTGAACTGATATTGTCCGCCGGAGGGCAGGCCGCGCACGAACACATTGGCCGCGACCTCGCCGCCACCGCCGTCCGCCTTGATCGTCGGGATGGTGTTGAGGATGTCGGCCTGGTTGGTCATGCTGGTGCGCTGCAGCTGGCTCGCGTTCATCGTCGTGACGGCGAGCGGCGTGTCGAGCGCCTTGCGGCCCACGCTGGTTGCGGTGACGATGATATCGGGCTGCGGCGCAGTCGCGGCATCGCCACTGGCGTCCTGAGGAGCGGCAGGCGCCGGGTCGGCGGGCGCGGTTTGCGCTGTTGCGGCAACCGGCAAGAGCGCGATCGCGGCAGTCGCCGCCAAAAGCGTGGTACGAAGCTGGGTGTTCATCCTGTCCCCTCCAATTTATGGTCACCTTGCGGTGCGGGCGCTGTTATCGCGCCATTTGACCCCTAAAGCCTGCTGGTTGCCGGCCGTCGCCGGAAGCCCGTTATGTCGCAACGATATGTTGCGCAGGATGCAACAATAACCTAGCCGTTGCCGGATGCTCGATCTCGGCGATCTCATGGTGTTCACCAAAGTGGTCGAAACCGAAAGCCTGACACGCGCCGGCAAGCTCCTCGGCTTGCCCAAATCCACTGTCAGTCGGCGGCTGTCGCGGCTCGAGGAACATCTCGGCGTGCAGCTGCTTCACCGTTCGACCCGCGCGGTGACGGTGACGCAGGACGGCGCGACCTTTTTCGAATATTGCCTGCGCTCGATCGGCGTGTTGCGCGACGGCGAGCGCGCATTGCAGAGCCAGGCGCGGGTACCGCAAGGCGTCGTCCGGATCGCGATCCCCTATGTGCTCGGGCAAAGCCTGGTAGGGCCGCTGCTCGCCGGATTCCTGCAGAACTATCCCGACGTCCGGCTGGTCGCGGTGCTGAGCGACGACGCGGTCGGATTGTTACGATCGGGGTTCGATGTTGCGCTCGCGATCGGGCCGTTCGCCGACAGCGGGCTGATCGCGGTCAAGCTCGGCACCACCGGCTGCGGCGCCTTCGCCTCGCCTGGCTATTTCGAGCGTTATGGCCGACCGCAAAGCCATGTCGACTTGCCACGGTTCGACCTGCTCGCTGCGGGGGAGGCCGATCGGCGCCATCGCTGGACCCTGCGCAACGGCAGTACGGAAGTGACCGTCGAGTTCACCCCCAGGTTGCTGTGCAACGACATGATATTGCTGCGCGACGCAGCGCTGGCCGAGCTCGGCATCGCCAATCTGCCGGCGTTCCTGTGCAAGCGCGATCTTGCCGAGGGACGGCTGGTCGAGGTGCTGCCCGGCTGGCAGGCGAGCGATCTCACCTTCTTCGCTTTGTTCGCCGATCCCAAGGGCGTGCCGGTCCGCGTTCGTACGCTGATCGATTATCTGGTCGAGCATCTTCGCCCGACTTTGTCCTGGGATCTGCACTGACAGTTGCGCCTGACGGAACACAGCGTTCCATCAATCCGGGCTTGGCGGGTTCAAAGGGAACGGCCAACCCTTGGCAAGACGACGCCGAACGAGCGAGCGTCAGCGCCAAGGAGGGGATTATCAACGACCAGTCTGCCCTGACCGCCACCGGCGGCGCGGCCCAGCGCAACGACCTGCTCGCCTTGTTCGCGGAAGCCGTGCGAGCGGTGTCGGCGGATGCGGCAATGCCGCCGGCGATTCCGGTGTCGCCGCATGGGCGGACCGTGGTGATCGCGGTCGGCAAGGGCGCCGCGGCGATGATGCGCGTCGCTCAGGCGAGGTCGAAGGGCCGCGGGGTCGAGGGGCTGGTGGTGACCCGTCACGGCCATGTGCCCGCCGGGACGTCGTGGCCTGGGGTCGAGATTATCGAGGCCGGTCATCCCTATCCCGATGAGAACAGCGTGCGCGCAGCGCTTCGCGCACTCGAGATCGCGCATACGCTCGATGCGGGCGATCGCCTGCTGGTGCTGTTGTCGGGTGGCGGATCGGCGCTGCTGGCGGCGCCCGCGCCCGGGCTCGACCTCGCCGACAAACAGACGATCACTCGCGCCTTGTTGCAATCGGGCGCGACGATCGAGGAGATCAACCGCGTCCGCAAGCATCTGTCGCTGGTCAAGGGCGGTCGCCTTGCGGTGGCAGCAGGTGCGGCCGCCGTCACCACCTGGATCATTTCCGATGTCCCGGGCGACGATCCGTCGTTCGTGTCGTCGGGGCCGACCGTCGCCGACACGAGCAACCTCGACATGGCGCGTGAGATCATCGAGCGCTACGGCATCGACCCATCGCCGCAGGTTGCCGCGGCACTGAACGATCCGGCCAACGAGACGCCCTCGGCCGACAGCCTGGGCATCGCCGGCAGCGAGACATTGGTGATCGCCCGTGCCCGCGACGCGCTCGCTGCCGCCGGTCGGCTGGCGCGCGACAAGGGCTATCAGGTCACCGATATCGGCGACAACATCCAGGCCGAAGCGCGGCACCTCGGCGCTGCGCACGCCGCTTTGTCGCGGCGGCTGGCGCAGGACGGCGCGCGACGCGTGATCCTATCAGGCGGCGAGACTACGGTGACGGTGGTCAACAAGGACGGGCGCGGCGGGCGCAACCTCGAATATCTGCTCGCCCTCGCCATCGCACTCGACGGCGCACCGGGCATCTGGGCGCTGGCCTGCGACACCGACGGGATCGACGGGACCGAGGATGCGGCGGGCGCGATCATCACACCGGACACGCTGGCGCGGGCGAGCGATGCCGGACTCGACCCCGCAGCATACCTTGCGGCCAACAATGCTTATCTGTTCTTTGATGGGATCGGGGACCTGATCGTATCGGGCCCGACCCTGACCAATGTGAACGACTTTCGCGCGATCCTGATCGACGCGAAGGCTTGAGAGGATTGCCCATGGCGACCAGCCCACCACGCGTGCGCGTGGCTCCGTCCAGCTACCCATGGCTGCTGATCGCCCTACTCTGGGTGGTGGCGTTCCTCAACGCCGCCGATCGCTCGGTAATCGTCGCGGTGATGCCGTCGATCCGCACCGAGTTCGGGCTGAGCGATACCCAGCTCGCGTTGATCTCCTCGGTGTTTTTCTGGTGCTACGCCGCCGCGGCCTTGTTCACCGGCCGGCTCGGCGACGGCGCGCGGCGCACGCGCGTGGTGATTTACGGCCTCGTCTTCTGGAGTGTCGCGACAGGCATGGTGCCGCTGTCGACTGGGTTCGTGATGTTGTTGGGCCTGCGCGCAGTCGTCGCCTTCGGAGAATCGACCTATTATCCGACTGCCACCGCGCTGATCGGCGACTGGCATGGCCCGGGGATGCGCAGCCGGGCGCTGTCGATTCACCAGACCGCGGTGTTCGCGGGGTCGGGGCTCGGGGCAATCCTCGCCGGCGTGATCGCCGACCATTTCGGCTGGCGCGCGCCGTTCCTGGTGTTCGCCGCACTGGGACTGGTCTGGGCGATCGTGCTGGTCCGCACGCTGCGCGACGCGCCGATCCGCCACACCAAGGCCGAACGCGACCGCAACGAAGAGCCTTACGGCGTGGTGCTCCGGATCAAGCCTGCGCTGATGCTGCTGGCCGTGTTCTTCCTTGCCAATGGCGTCGCCAATGGCGTGACCGTCTGGGCGCCGACTTTCGTCCACGACAAGCTTGGCGAAAGCCTGACAGGATCGGCTTTCTATGGCTCCGCGAGCATCAACATCGCGGGCTTCGTGGCGGTGCCGCTCGGCGGCCTGCTGGCTGACGTACTGGCGCGGCGCTCGCCGATCGGGCGCTTCTATACGCTGGCAATCGGGCTGGTGATCGCTGCCTTGCTGCTCGCACCGATGGCCTGGGCGACCTCGGGGTTCGAAGTCGCGCTGGTGCTGATCGGCACGACATTGGGCAAGGGTCTGTTCGACGGCTGCATCTATGCGGCGATGCACGATGTCGTACCGCCGCATGCGCGCTCGACCGCGGTCGGCATGATGACGACCTGTGGCTTCGTTGGTGCGGGTGTCGCGCCCTTGTTCATCGCGCGTGCCTCCAACTCGCTGGGCATGGCGGCAGCGCTCGGATCGCTTGCCGCACTGTATGCACTCGCCGTCGTCATCCTGCTCGCGACGCGCGGCATGACCCGGGCCGCGGTCGAGGCCAATCGCGAACCCGCTACCGCTGAGGAAATAGTCGAATGACCATTGCGCTCGTGCTCAATGCGCCGCGCGAACTCGGTTTCGAGGAAACGCCCGACGCGCCTCTTGGCGCCGACGAGGTGCGTATCGCGACGCTGTTTTCGGGAATCAGCGCCGGCACCGAACTGACCCAGTATCGCGGTACCAGCCCGTTCATGGCGCGGCGCTGGGACGAGCAGCGCCGGCTGTTTGTCGATGGCGAGGCGCCGAGCTGGCCCTATCCGGTCCGCAACCTCGGCTATGAGGAAGTCGGCGAGATCGTCGAGATCGGGACCGCGGTCGCGGACTTGCGGCCGGGTATGCGGGTCTATGGCACGTGGAACCACCGCACCCATCACGTCGCGAGCGTCCAATATGCCCGCGATCGGCTGATGCCCGACGACGCCGACCCGCGGATCGGCATCTTCTCGCATATCGGCGCGGTCGCGCTCAACGGTGTCCATGACGCCCGGCTGCGGATCGGCGACACGGTCGCGGTGTTCGGCCTTGGCGTGCCCGGTCAGATCGTCGCCCAGGCGGCACGGGCGAGCGGCGCGCGGGTCATCGGGATCGATCCCGATCCCGGCCGTCGCGCCACCGCTTTGTCGCTGGGGATGCACGACGCGCTTGATCCGAAAGCGGGAAGTGTCGCGGAGACGATCAAGGCGATGACCAACGGCCGCGGAGCCGACGCGTGCATTGAAGTGTCGGGCGCGCCGCCGGCGCTTGCCGAGGCGATCCGCGCGGTCGCCTATTCCTCGCGCGTCGTCGCGATGGGTTTCTTCCAGGGCGAGGTGTCGGGTCTCCGGCTCGGCGAGGAATTTCACCACAATCGCGTCGAACTGATCTGCTCGCAAATCTCGGGCACCGCGCCCGAGGCGATGCATCGCTGGTCGAAGCCGAGGCTGTGGCGCACCGCGATCGAGCTGCAGCATCGCGGGGTGCTCGATCTGCTGCCGCTGATCACGCACACTGCGCCGTTCGAGCAGGCGCCCGACCTGTTCGCGCGGCTCGACGCAGGCGAACCCGGCCTGCTCCAGGCGATGATCGAGTTCCCGCAATGAGGGTGGCATTGCTCGGCTGCGGCGGCATCGCGTCACGTCACGTCGCCGCGGTCAAGGCGCTGGGGCTCGACTTCGTCGGCTGCTGCGGTCGCGACCAGGCGCGCACCGACGCTTTCGCCGGCGAATATGGTGGACATGCCTTTGTCGATCTCGACCGGATGATCGACACCGTCGCACCCGACCTGCTGATCGTGGCCTTGCCTCCTTTCGTACGCAACGGCGAGATCGAGCATGCCGCGTCGCGTGGGATTCACCTGCTGGTCGAAAAGCCGATCGCGCTCGACATGGCGGCGGCCGACCGGATGGTCGTGGCGGCCGAAGCGGCAGGCGTCGTCGCGGCGATCGGCTTCATGTACCGGTTCGGCGAAGCGGTGCGGCGCTGGCGATCGATCGATACCGGTCCGGTCGGGCTCTATGCCGGCGCCTATCATTGCAATGCGCTCCACGCACCCTGGTGGCGTGAACAGGCGAAGTCGGGTGGCCAGATGCTCGAACAGGTGATCCACCAGATCGACCTCGTCCGTCATCTGATCGGCGAGCCCGACACGGTGACCGCGCGCCGCGCCAACCTCTTCCATCGCGACGTGCCGGGTTATGACATCGAAGACGTCTCGGCGATCCTGTTCGGCTGGGACGATGGCCGCATCGCCACGATCAATGCCTCGAATATCGCCATCCCGGGTCTGTGGCACAAGGAATGGGTGATCTATGCCGAACGCATGACCGGCCGGTTCACCAGCTGGAACGAGGCGGTGCTGATGCCGACAGCGCAGGGGGCCGAGGCCGAGATCGTCGCTGGCGCGAGCGATCCCTTCGCCGCGCAACTTGCCGACGTCGTCGGCGCGATCCGCGAACACCACGCACCAGCGATCAGCCTGCGCGACGGCGCGGAGACGTTGCGGCTCGCGCTTGCCGCGCGCCAGTCGGCCGACGAGCGCCGGGAGATCCGGCTTGCTCGCTGATCTCGACCGACGGGGCATCGCCTTCTCGACGCCGCAGCCGCTGCTCGACGGCGTGGTTCCGCCGCATGGCACGCCGATCGTCGAGCCCGGCCGGATCGTCTGGCCGCTCGACGCCGGCGGATCGATCGCACTAGCGATCGCCCATGATGGCGACGCGCTCAGCCTCGACGTGTCGGCGACGGCCATCGACCGCGCGATCGACAGCATCGGGCTGCGCTTCGAGGAAGTCCGGGGCGTGCGGCGCTATCTGCGCAATGGCTATCAGAGTTGGGACGGCGCCTATTTCGTCGCACCCGGAACGCCGCCTGGCGATAGCCCGCCGGCCAAGGCACCGACATTGGGCTTCGCGATGACTGCCTTGCTGCCGGAAGGCGAGGGCGCGGTGCTGCTCGGCTTCGACCGGCACGACCGCTATCAGACCCGCTTCGGGTTCGGCGGCACCACCGAGATGCTGACGATCGATGTCGCGACCCTGCTCGATCGCACCGGCGAGACCCGCGCCGAAACGCTATATCTGTTCGATGGCGACGCGGTCGAGCCGACGCTACGCTGCTGGTCGCAGCGCGTGGCCGCCGCCGCGCCGGTACCGCCGCGCGTGCCCGACCATCGGCTGATCGGTTGGTGCTCCTGGTACAATCTCTATGCGGCGATCGACGAAAGCGTGATCCGCGAGCATCTCGCAAGCGCACGGACCTATCGCGATGCGCATCAGGTGCCGCTCGAGATTTTTCAGATCGACGACGGGTTCACCCCGGAAATGGGCGACTGGCTTGACGTGAAGCCGCAATTCCCGCGTGGCATGAAGCCGCTTCTCGATGAGGTCGCGGCGGCCGGGTTCCGCCCGGGCCTGTGGATCGCGCCGCTGCTCGTCGGTAATCGCAGCAAGCTGTTTGCCGCTCATCCGGACTGGGTGGTGCAGGACATCGCGACGGGCGGGCCGCTCGTCGCGATGGAATTCTATGGCGAATTCCGCTGGCACAAACGGTCGGAGGAATATTACGTCCTCGACGTCACCCATCCCGATGCCGCCGCCTATCTCGCCCGAGTCATCAGTACTTGGGTCGGCGAGTGGGGCGCGCGCTACATCAAGGCCGATTTCCTCCTGCACGGCGCGGAATATGGTCCCGAGCGGGCGCGCTGGCATCGACAGGGCCTGTCGCGCATCGCGATCTGGCGGCACATGATGACGATCCTGCGCGAGGCGGCGGGTGAGGATGTGATCATCGCCGGCTGCGGTTGCCCGCTTTGGGCGTCGGTCGGTCTGGTCGACGCGGTGCGGATCGGCCGCGACGTCGGCGTGACCTGGAATGGCGATTATTCCGCCGAAAGCCTGCTGCGCGATCTTCAGACCCGCAACCATGCGAACGGCTTGCTGTGGCAGGCCGACCCCGATTGCGTACTGCTCCGCGACCGCTTCCACTATCTGACCGACGAGCAGGTCGAAACGCTCGCGCATTTCGGCGCCGGCTGCGGCGGTGTGCTGATGACGAGCGACGACTTGGCGGCGCTCAGCCCGCGGCGCGCGGCGTTGTTCGCGGATCTGCTGAGGCGCCCATCGATAGGGTGCGATTTTCCGCTGCTGGGGATCGCCGAAGGGTCGGTCGAACAACATGTTCACCGTTCCGAGGGTTCGATCGACGTCCTGCAAATGGACGTGCAGCAGGTAGCCGATTAGCCCCTGAAGATCACGCGCCGGCATTGCCCACCCAAGCCGACCTCTCGATTGAGGGGAGGGGAGGTGAGAGCGCTATGGCGGGATACCCTCAGATGGGATGAGGATATGGGGCAAGCATGACGCCTGGGACGTGGGGTATTATGGCTCAACCGCTTGCGCCCCTGCGACAGATGCCAGCGCATCGCGAGCGCTGCACCGTCGGCGTCCTGAACCCGGATCGCTTCGACGATCATCTGGTGTTCGGACAGCATCGCGCTGATCGCCTCGGGCGGCCGCGACCGGGATATGTCGACACCCGCTTTCATGATCCGGTCGATGTTGGCGAACATGTGGTCGAACGCGGAGACGAAGGCGGGATTGCAGGTGCCGAGCACGATCGCGCGGTGAAGCGTCATATCTTCCAGATGTGCCGGTCCGCTGGACAGCAAGGCATTTTCCAGGCGTGTCATTTCCTACTCGATGACGTGCATCTGTTCGGCGGACCGGCGCGCTGCCGCGAGCCTCGCCGCCTCCGCTTCCAAGACGAAGCGCACCTCATAGCTGCCAAGCGTCGCGGACAGCTCCTCCATCGGCATATGCGCGACCAATCGCTCCGACGGACGCCGCTTGACGAACGACCCGGCGCCTCGCCGCGCTTCGGTGATGCCATCGGAGGCCAATCGGACCAGCGCTTCGCGGACGATCGTGCGCGACATGCCGAACATCTCGGCCAACCGCGCTTCCGACGGCAAGCGGTCGCCGACCTCCAGATGCTCCTGATCGATGATCGCGACGATGCCGGTATAGGCGCGGTCGGCGAGGCGGCCCTCGCTCATCCTTGCCGCTCCGGGCTTTTGGGCGGTGCCATCCGATTCCGCCTGGTCACAGGAGGTAGCTCCCGCCAAGCACACAGACCAAGCCCACCACCGATACGACCGTCTCCAAGACCGACCAGGTGCGAAACGTGTCGGTCGTACTGGTGCCGAGATATCCCTTTACCAGCCAGAAGCCCGGATCGTTGACGTGCGAGAAGAACACCGATCCGGCACCGATCGCCAGCACAACCCATTCCGGCGACGTGCCGCTGTTTGCGACGACCCCGGTCATGATGCCCGCGGTCGTAATCGTCGCTACCGTGGCCGAGCCTGTCGCCAGCCGAATGCCCACCGCGACAAGCCAGGCGAGCACGATCGGCGACAAGGCGCCGCCCGCCGCGGCCCTGGCCAACAGATCCGACAGTCCGGCGCTCACCAGCACTTGTTTGAGCGCGCCGCCGCCACCGATCGACAACAGGATCGTGCCCGCCGGTTTCATCACCTCTGCCCAGATGGTCGCTTGCACCGTCGCATCACGAACTCGCCGCCCGAACAGCAGCGGTGATGCCACGATATTGGTCAGGAGCAGCGCAAAGACCGGGTTGCTCGCGAAGGTCAGCCAGCCGGCTGATGCGGCGGCGCTGGCTGGGAGCAAGGCTGGTATCCGGCCCGCCGCGATCAGCACGACGGGCATCAGGATAACCGCAAGCGACACCCCAGCGGCGGTGCAGCTTGCAGGGGGGCGCCAAGCTCGATCGATGGCGCAGTCAGCGCGATCCCGCGCGAGGCGAACCGCGACAGGAACGGCCCCGCGATGACCGCTGTGGGGATCGCCACGATTAGGCCATAGAGAATTGTCCGCCCGAGATTGGCGTTGAGGGACGTGACGGCCAGAAGCGGCCCCGGATGTGGGGGGACGAGCGCATGGACCACGGACAGACCGGCGAGCACCGGTAGCATCAACCGTAATTTCCCGGCATCGCCGTTCTTGCCCTCGGGAAGGTTCGCCGCCGCGGTTGCCAGGATGGGCAGCAGGAGCACCAGTCCCGTCTCGAAGAACAGCGGCAGGCCGACGACCGGTGCGACCAGCAAACTCGCCCGGGGGCGCCGGCATTACCCGCGAGTTTCAGGCCGCCCCGCGCCAGTGAGGCAGTGCCATCCGATAGCTGAAGCATCGCGCCCAGCGACAGGCCGAGCGCGACCACCAAACCCGTTCCGCCCAGAATGTCGCCACCGCCCTTTTGCACCGCGGCCGCCGTGGCGAGGGGCGACATGCCGACGCACGCGCCGCACAGCAGCGCGATGAACGGGTGAAGGCGGCCCTTGACGATCAGGACGACGGACAGGCCGATCCCGAACATAGCCGACAGGACCGGGCGGATATCTTCGGGAGTCATCGGGGCGCATGCCCGTATCGGGTCGCTGTGCGGTTCGCGGTCCTCGCGCAGGCAATGTCCTTCAGCATGCGCCTTCCCTCCGATATGCTGTTTGGTCGTTAGGCCAGCTTTATCCGAGGGTTGCTGTATGACAGATATCGTTCGATCGCCACGAGGAAGGCTTGCTGGCTCTGAAATCGTCGTGAATAGCTGAAAACCTGTCCAACCAATCCGACTCTTCTCAATAGGGAGCCGGTTTGGCCCGAATGAGAGGAAACCTATCGTGGGCATCGCGCAAAATCTGGCAGTAACCAGTCATGGCGAGGAATCGCGCGACTGCATCGCGGCGGCGGCTCCTGCGTTGCTCTTTTCCCGGCGCGCGCTCGTCGGCGCCGCAATCGCGCTCGGTGCGCTCCCTGCCAGGCTCCTGGCGCGAGGTCCGGCCGAGCTGATCGCCGGAACCTATGCTCGCGAAGGTGGCCCCGGTCTTGTGCCGCTGACGGCAAGTTCGAGCGGCTGGGTAGCGGGCCATCCGTTGAGCACAATCCGTAACGCTTCGTTCGGCGTGCGCGCGGGCGCGAGCGGCGTTCGATACCTGCTCGACGAACAGGAAAAGGGCCGGGTCGGCATTTACGACCGAGGCTTGCGGCCTTTGGCGGACTTCTCCACGCTCGGTGCCGATCCTTGCCATGCCGCCCTTAGTCCTGACGGGGGCATGCTGGCCGTGGCCAATTACTCCAGCGGAAGCGTTGCCGTTTGGCGGATCGATCGCGACACCGGTCGTCCAGTTGAGCAAGCGCACCTAATCGTACATACCGGTAGCGGCCCCAATCCCGCTCGGCAGGCGGGCGCGCATGCGCATTGGGTGGGTTTTGCGATGGGCGGGAAGCTGCTGCATGCCGTCGACCTGGGTGCAGATGCGATCTTCGCGCACAGATTGGATCAGCGATCGGGTGCGATCATCTCCAGTTCGCTCGCTTACCGCGCACCCGCGGGGTCGGGCCCGCGCCATCTCGCGCGCCATCCGCGCCTAAGGATCGCCTATTTGGTCTCCGAGCTGGCTAATATGGTGACGGTCCTTACGGCCCGTCCCGACGGCACATTCGCCGCGAAAGCGTCCGTTTCCACCTTGCCGGCAGCGTTCGTCGGAACGTCGACCGCCGCCCACATAGCGCTTAATAGCAGCGGCACGCGGCTGTACGTCTCCAATCGCGGCCACGACAGCATCGCGGTGTTCGCGATCGACGCGGCCGGAGGATTGACCTTCATTCAGCATGTCGGCTCGGGCGGGCGAGGTCCGCGCTTGTTCCTGTTGGTCGAGGAGCGGGGAGAGATGCTGGTCGCCAACCAACGGTCGGGAAATGTTGCTCGGCTCCCGCTGGGCAAGGACGGACGCCTCGGTGCTGCCGTCCATGGCACGGCAATTCCCGGTGTGGTGTTTCTATCCGCGTAGCCCGTGCAGGGTTTATGGCGGAGGTCGGTTGCGCGACTGTCATGCTCGGGGCGAGCTTACGCACGCTGATCCTGGCCAAGCGAAAGAATCCGCGTCGCGCGAATTGAGAGTTGCGGCGCGCATCGAGCGTATAGTTGACGACCTGAAAGTCGCGCTCAACGGCGAGCGGTTCTCGCCGCTCGCGGGGATGCACGTCGGCGACGTCAGGCCGAACAGTCGCGGCTGATGGGAGCCGACAGAATTATAGGTTGATCACTCATCACGTTGGAACCTTTCGCCGACAAATTGGGAAGATCGTCCCGAAGGGTCAGTCGCACTTGAGCGATAAGGCGAACAGCTCTGGCAAACAAATTAGTGAGAGATGCCGAACCGTATTTTGAGCAGCGTCGGCTTCGTCAGGTTGAGGCCGTGATCTACCTCGTCACCGTTCCAACGGCGCTTCATGAGCCAGCGGCCATTCTGGAACGTGCCTTCCTCGACCACCATGAAACGTCCACCGCCATCGGGTGCCGGAGCGGCTTCGCCGAAGGCGATCCGCACGTCGGACCCGGCAAGCAGAAACTCGTCCGCCCCCAGCTCGATGACGGCTGCGCCGCCAACAGGACGGTCCTTGTTGGGATTTGGCGGCGCATCGCGGCCCCCGAACTCCCACAGCCCATATTGCGCAGTGATTTTCCAGCGGCCGAGGGTCGCGGATTGATCCGACACGTCCTCGCCCTTTGCGAAACCGACCGTGGGATGGTCGTATGCGAGCCGAGCCCAGTCCCGTGCGATCGGCGCCATCAGCGCGAATTTGGACGAGATGGCTTCGAGATTCTCGGGTGTGTTCAGACCGCCGAGCGGGAAATTGGAAAAGGTCGGATCCATCCCGAACGGCGACCAGCCGATCGCCCCTTTGCCGAGCGCCAGCCAGAAAAACCGCGCGAATCCCAAGTCGTTGCCCGTTTCGGGAATGAACAGCGGATTATCCGTCCGCGCGTAATGATCCATATATGCCGCAACGGCCGTCGAGTTGCGCTCGTAGATGTCGGGCGCTTCGATCGCGATATGCGGAGCCGCGGCCTTCCAGATGTCGATCACTGCCCAATCGGGCCCGCTATTGCCTCCGGCGTCGTTAAAGGCGTCGCTGAGCGCGGCATTGACGTACATCGGCAGGTTGAGTTCGGCTTGCCCGGCAGCCGCGATCTCGTCGATATAGCGTGCGAGGTACCAAGCGGTGAAGTTTCGCGCAGCGGTCTTGCCGAACGCCTCTGTCCAGGTGCCGCTTTTCCCGGTCCGCCGCGCGAGCTCTGCCGGGATAGGAGCCGCGAACAGCCGGTTGGCTTCGGGCGAATAGTCGCGATCGAGGCCATAGCTCCCGACTTCATTCTCCGGCTGCACCATGATGACGGTGTGATCCGGGTCGATCTCGCGGAGGTGGCGCATCAGCGCTACGAACGCGCGCTTATCGGCTTCGAGCGTATTTCGGCCGAGTGGCGTATGAACATAATGCTGTTTGCCATCCTTGGTCATCATGTGCGGAAACCGCTTCGAATCCGCCTTCACCCATTCCGGCGCATAGCCCGGCCCGGTATTCTTCCAGGTCCCGAACCACAGCAGGACCAGGCGTACATGGTTCTCGCGGGCCTGCGGAACCAGGGCGTCGACCCACGAAAAGTCGAACTTGCCTTCGGCCGGCTCGATCTGCTCCCAGGCGACCGGAATTTCGAGCGTATTGGCATGAATGGCGCGAATCGTCGGCCAGACCTCGGGCAGCATGGCCGGATAATTGCTTGAATTGTGCGCCTGCCCGCCGAGGATCAGGAACGGTGCGCCATCGACGTACAAAGCGTGCCGGCCGTTCTTGGAGACGATCCGCGGCAGTTCGGCGGCAGAGGCGGGTAGGGCAAGACACAGCGCGAGAAGCATGCCGCAGAGGCTGCGAAACAGGTTCATTCTCTCTCCCTTGAGTGGTCGATGTCTCGGCCGAGGAAAGGCTGCGCCCGACGGCATTGCTTGTGCGATCATTCGCGGCTCCTCCCCATCGTCCGCCGCGGCTGCATGTTGGCAAAGCGGTCAGACTCCGGGTCGGCTGGTAGACAGAATCACGCGCTCAAGTCCAATGGCGGTGTGCTGAATTCATGGGAGAAGATGTTGTAAATATAAGAAAAATCACCAACCTAATCCCGCTTATCGGGTTGCCGGACTGTCCTGAATAACGTCAGTCCGCTTCGTAACTTTTTTCGCATTCGAGACAGACTAATTGCCCGATGCGTTGCTCGAACCACGATGGGCTGGGGCTATTTTGCTACGGTCTCGAGCTGAAGGCGCTGCGTCGGCAACCCCTCGACGTCGACGTCGACCTTGACGGGACCGGTTCTGATGCCCGCGCGCAATGCCGCAACGACGCGTCCGTGAAAACTCTTGCGCGCTCCCGACTGGAAGCTCGATGCGTCTTGCGGGTTGCCGTTGCCGATACCCGCGAGCGTCGCGGCGCCGAGGGCCTGCACCGTCACGACACGGTCGGCGTGCTGGTCATAGACGGGCGTTCCGGCGGCATCGACGAGTTCCACCGTCACATAAGCGAGATCTTCGCCATTGGCGGTGAGGCGGCGGCGATCGACGGTCACGCGGGCCCTGGCCGGCGGGCCTGCGGTGCGCAATTCCCAGCGCGCGACCTCGCGCCCATGGTCGTAGCCGATGGCTGTCAGCCTGCCTGGCGCATAAGGAGTCTTGAACACGGTCTTGAATTCGCTCTCGACGCCTACCTGCTTGCGCCCCAGGCTGACTCCGTTGAGCAACAACTCCACTTCCGGAAGTTCGGAATAGACCACGACCTCGAGCGGCTTGCCTTCCTGTCCCGGCCACGTCCAGCTGGGATGGACGTCGTCGAGCGCCCAATCGAGATGGGGGGGCGTAATCGGATAGAAATGCCGGTCGGGAAGGTCCTGGCTTCCTTCGGGCTGGCGAACGAACGCCGAGATCGGATCGATCCCCGTCTTCCACAACGCTTCGCGGTAATAAGCGGCGGGCCTCTTGCGCCCTGTCGCGTCGATTTCGCCGCAATAAGCGAGATGCCAGGGGTAGGGGCCGAGCTTCTGCCAGTCCTGGCTATAGCCCATCCAGCCAATGCCGGATTCGCCGAGATAGTCGACGGCGGTCCAGACGAAATCACCGATCACCCAGGGCATGGTTTCGACCGGCCGCCAATAGTCAAAGGCATCCCGCGAGGTCGATTCCGAGGTGTACATGACGCGTTGCGGGAATTTCAGGTGGTCGCCCGCGAACAAATGCGCTCGATAATTGTATCCGGCCACATCGAGCGCCGCGAATTGTTTGTCGCTATCGGGCGGATCGATGCTGACCGCTTGGGTCACTGGCCGGGTCGGATCAAGGGCGCGCACGCGTTCGGCCAGCTTCCGCGCCGTTTCGACTCCCGGCGGCGATCCCTGTTCCGGGATTTCATTGCCGATGCTCCAGAAGATCACACTCGGGTGATTGCGGCCGCTGACCACCATGCTGGCAATATCCTGCGGCCAATCCGTGGCGAAGAAGCGGGAATAATCCTGCGCGCGCTTGTCCTTGTTCCAACTGTCGAAGGCCTCGTCGATCACCAGCATGCCGAGTTCGTCGGCGGCGTCGAGCGTGGCCTGGCTTGCCGGATTGTGCGCGCTGCGGATGGCATTGTAGCCTGCCGCCTTCATCAGCGCGACTTTGCGCCGGTCGGCATCCGGAAACCCCGCGGCGCCGAGCATATAATTGTCGTGGTGAATGTTCCCGCCGCGCAAGACCACCCGCTTGCCGTTGATCCGAAGACCGTTCGTCGCATCGACGGTGATGGTGCGGATGCCGACCCGGGTTTGGTGCCTGTCGGTGACGACGCCGCCCATCCGCGTCTCCTGCACCAGCGTGTAGAGATTGGGAGAAGCGGGCGACCACAAGGCCGGGCGCGGGATCGCGAGCGATTGGTCCCATTCGCCGCTCGCCCCTGCTCCTAGAGCTTGGCGCCGACTGGCCTGCGCCACCACCCGGCCATTCGCCGCGACTATCTTGGACACGAGTTCGACCGATTGCGTCCGGGCCGCGCAGTTGCTCGCCGACGCCCGGATCGCGACCATACCCATGTCCGGCGCCGCCTTGGGCGTGGTCACGAAGACCGAATCCGGATCGATATGAACGCAATCGAGGATCTGTAGCGTGACCGGCCGGATGATGCCCGATCCCGCATACCAACGCGACGATGGGTCCGCGTGATTGACGCGCAGAGCGATTACATTGTCGCCGGCCCGCAGCTTGCCGGTAAGATCGACCGTGAACGCGGTGTAGCCATAATGGTGCTTGGCAATCCGGCGGCCGTTCACCCAGATCGTGGCGTCCATATAGACGCCCTCGAATTTGAGCCGAACGATCTTGCGCATCGCGGATGCGTCGAGTTTCAGATGGCGGCGATACCAGCCGATGCCGCCCGGCAGATAGCCCGAATCCTGGCCGGCGGTGGCGCGTCGATCGAATGGCCCGGCGCCGTCGCGCCCGTCCATGATCGACCAGTCATGCGGTACCACGACCGGCTTCCAGTCGCGATCATCGAAAGCAGGGGCTTCGGCACCTTGCACCTCGCCCCGGGCAAACAGCCAGTTCTGGGACAGGCTGCGCGTCTCCGCGAACGCCGGAGTTGCCAACGCCCAGACGAGCCACGCGACGGCAAGCCCCCATACTACCCCCAGCGGTCGCGACATTTGTTTCCTCCAACGGTGCTGGTCTGCGCCGCGGCCTGGACCAAGCCGTGTCCGCGGATTCGTAGTACCGGGATAGAGACGCCGCTCTGCCGCAGAGGCACCGCGCATCGCTTCTGATAGCTTTATCGTACTTGGCCATCTGGCCCGGACAAGCTGCCGGGTTCCAAATAAGAACGAAATGTTGCGAACCGGACCAGAAGGGGGTGAAGCGGTCTTCCAAGCACCGACTTCGCGGACGCCGTGCTTGTCCGCGAGCAAAGGCGCAAGTTCGTCAGTTATCACGGAATGGATGAACGTTGCGCCCGCGACCTACCGCCCAGTCGCCTCGCGCTGCGTTTCCAGCACATGCGGATCGCTGGCCAGTTTGTGGATATAGGCGCGCCGCGCGTCGGCTCCGCCCTTGATCCCGTCATAGTCCTTGCGCTGAGCGTCGGTCAGGACGATCTTGGCATAGCCGCGATCGATCATGCAACGACGTATGTCCTGGAACATCATTTCCTTGATACCTGCATATTGCTGGGCAGGTCTGGCGGCGGCTATCACCCTCTGCTCGTCAGCGGACCTGCTCATCGCACCCGATAAGTCCGGCTGGCCCATGGGTCCGGCGGCGGGGACGGTAGCCTGAGCGCTGGCGTCGAGTGCTTCCAGCTGCTTGGATGCGCGAGCCAGGGTCTTCACCTCCTCGGAATTGGCGACGTTTCTCGCCAGACCTTTCTTCCCGCATTCCAGAGCATCGCCGCGATATTGCTCGTAGGTGACGCCCGCTTTGGCCCAGATGGACTCTGGCGCCGCCTCCTTCGCGCTCGCGTTACCTGCCTGCACGCTCAGGAGAATGGCGCATCCCGCCAATACGCGGCCAAAAGGCGTGGGCGTTTTCTTTCGATTACCGTTCGCGACTGTCTTCATGATTTCGTTCTGCAATCTCATCGAGCGCCAGCCCCACGTTGAGCCACCGAAATTTCCGGCGCCCCGGCGAATGCCCGGAGATACTCCCCATGGAGAGGCATTGCATTGACGGCCGAACGCACCCTACCGTTGAAGGCGTCGAAATATGCGATGATCTCTTCGTCTGTCAGACGATCGATTTGAGGAACGAGGCCGTTCGCTCGGAGCCCCTGCCCATGCATTACCGACAGCCAACTGTTATAGGTGAAGAACTCTCCGGGCCGAATGAATAGTCTGCCATGTGGGGCGAACATATCTATTCGCCTCTGAAGTGAATCCGGAACGGACATATATTTGCAATATTTCCAGAATGACGTGTCTTCTCGCTCAGTTACCTTGTAGTGGAGAACTATGAAATCTCTGATCTGCTCGATTTCGAGCTCCACTTCCGAGTTGTAGGAGTCGATTTCGGACTGGTCGAAATTTTTGTCGGGAAAATAGGTTAGAAGTTTGAAAACGGATGTTTGAACGAGGTGAATGTTCGTGGATTCCAGCGGCTCGAGAAATCCCGAGGCTAGTCCGATTGAGACGCAATTCTTGACCCAGACCTCGCGGCGACGCCCAGGCGTAAACTTGATGCGCCTGGGGGGAGCCAACGGTTCTCCATCAAGCGCGCCGAGCAGCTTCTTTTCTACCGCATCGTCACTTTCGGCGAAGGCGCTGCTATATACCATCCCGTTGCCGGTGCGATGTTGCAGCGGAATGCGCCAACGCCAGCCCGATCCCTCGGCGATCGCTTTGGTATAGGGGGTCGGCGCCTGCACCCTGGCGCAAGGAACCGCAATCGCCCGATCACAGGGGAGCCAGTGCGTCCACTCCTCGTAAGGGCTGTTCAAGGTCTTTTCGATAAGCAGGCCATGCAGGCCCGTGCAATCGATGAAGAGATCGGCCTCGAACTCGCGCCCATCCTGTAAACGAACCGATTTGATAAATCCGTTTTCGGCATTCTGCTCGACATGCACGATCCGGCCACTCACATGCTGCACGCCGCGCTTGATGGCATAGGTGCGAAGATAGTCGGCATAAAGTGCCGCGTCGAAATGGAAGGCATAGAAGTGCGACGGCAGGCCGGTCTGCTCGACCGCTTGTGGATGACGAAACCGATTATGCCGTGCCGCTATCGCGCCAACGTTGCTGTCTTCGAGCAGCGTGTCGGTGCCTTGGGCCGCCATGAGCTGGGCGTACCGCAAGTACATGTGATAAAAGGAAACGTCTTTGTAATTGGGACCGAAATGAGCAAAAGAGTGGAAATAGCTATCTCCGACATTGCGCCAATTGACGAACTCGATCCCGAGTTTGAATGTCGCGTTGCAATGCCTCATGAAATCGGCCTGATCGAGACCGAGCATCTGATTGAATACATGGATGAACGGGACGGTCGCCTCGCCAACGCCGATTGTGCCGATTTCGGGAGACTCGATAAGCTCTATTTCGAGGCCAGCATCGGCCAAATCGGCACTGAGGGCCGCCGCTGTCATCCAACCCGCCGTACCTCCGCCGGCGATCAGCACCTTACGTACCGCGTTCGAGTTATGGGGCGCTTTCAAATCCTTTTCAGACATGCTCGTCCTTTCACATCGGCCGGACCATGGCACACCGAAACGGTCTGCCATGGCCCAGCGGATGTCCAATCAGAATTTTGCCCGGAGGGTCGCGTTTATGCGGCGATCGCTCATGTTGGTGTCATAGGGCAGGAAGACGCCGGCCAAGGGCTCCTGAACCGTCTTGGACTTTGTATTAAGAAGGTTTCCGACCGAGGTGTTCAATACGAATCTGTCGTTGATCTTAAAGTCGAAGCTAAAGTCGACATAGCCCGCCGCCTTTGCCCACAATGGAACCATGTTGTATACCTGAAAATTATACGTCGACGAGAAGTCAGTCGGACTTAAAATTACGTTATATGGGTTCCCGCCTGAAGTCGCCCAAGACAGGGGGTTGACGTTGGTGGACAGTAGTTGCTTGGAGCGCCAGTTATAAGCCAGACGCATGTTTACACGGCCACGGCTGTATAGCAGTTCGGCATTATACGAATATTTTGATAAATTGAAGAACGGCAGGCCTTTGATATCGTTGCCGAGAACGTCCGTGGCCTTGGGTCCCGGATTCGTGCTGTCGACGAAGGTGAAGCTGCCGTTGATGCCAAAACCGCTGAGAAGGCCCGGCAGTTTGTCGAAGAAGGTGCGTGCGCCCACTTCGAAGCCCTTGATGTTCACGCCTTTGGTGGAAGTCTCGTTCTGTAGATACGTCCATGGCAGATCGTGCATAGATACCTGATTGTTGCCATCAACCAGCGGAGTCGGCTGGTTCTGCACGAACGACGTAAATATGGGTTGGTCCTTGATCTGCTTGGCAAACAAGCTGAGATAGACCATCGAGCCGTTCCGGGGATACCATTCGAGCGATAGATCTTCGCTCCGGATCATGGTCGGCTTCAGCCGGGCCCCCGCAGCCGTGATGC
The DNA here is from genome assembly GCF_056401895.1 of Sphingomonas sp. P4_D12. Lineage (NCBI taxonomy): Bacteria > Pseudomonadati > Pseudomonadota > Alphaproteobacteria > Sphingomonadales > Sphingomonadaceae > Sphingomonas > Sphingomonas sp. P4_D12. The sequence goes on from NZ_JBFUIL010000002.1 coordinate 284,206, forward strand.
TGAAGTTCGTTAGGTACGGAAAGCTGATGGGGGTGCCGCCGCCCGGAGGCGTAACGGAGTAGTTCAGAGTATTCGCGCCAATGGAGCCACCGGCCCGGACGTCGTTGAGATTGGGCGGCGAGACTGCTTCCGCAGCCGCAGCCCTCATCACGAAGTTCGGCGTAACATCGAATTTGATGTTGAACGCGGGTAGAACACGGAAGAACGAATAGTCGAGCGACCGGGGAGTACTGGACGACGGGCTAGAATAGATCGTCGAAGGGTCGCCCGTTCCGCCAGCGAGTTGCGCTTGGATATAGGCGTCCGCGGCGGCCTGGCTCAGGAAAAAATTGGTAATCTGGTTTTGGCTGAGCTGTCCCGAGCTGTGGATTTCCGCCGCGACGAATCTGACACCAATGCTGCCAGAGAAACGAGGGATGATGCCCATGTTATCGTGTCCGAACTTCAGCTGGATATAACCCGCGTAGTTCTTGATTCTGGTGTTGACCGGCCCATTTGTATTAAGAAGATGGGCATTATAATAATCCTGCGGCGTTCCGCCAGGAATTCTTTGGCCATAAGTACTCAGCAGATGATACCAGTCATAATTTTTCATGACACTTTCGGATGGCATCAACACCGCGCCCGGTGAGGGGACTCTCCCCCCGAAGTATTGAGGGAAGTTATAGAGTTGATAGTCGTTGGGCGAGCCATCCGGCGCCACGGTGTGGGTTGGAGTGTTGTCGCCACTGAGATAATATTTGATGCCCGCCCAAGGTTGAGCCAGCGGAGCCCAATAGGTTCCGGTGTCGACATCACTTTCGTTGCGCACCGACGCCCGGGCGCCAACCGAAACGCTTCTGAAGAAGGAATCGCTGCCGAAATCGTAATCCACATCCACATTGGCGGCGAACATGTGTCCTTTGTTGTCGATCCCGTGATTCGACAACGTACTCCAATAGGCGGTTTCTGTATTTGCCAGAGCGGCAGCATTGAATCCACCCACGACAGGAATGGACTTCGTCAAATCGAAGCTGGCGGACGCGAGATTGTTGGCTTCCTGTACGATCGAGGCATACAGGCTTTTGCTTTTGGCCTGTGACGAAACATACTGCAGTCCGCCGCGGACCCGCACCTTATCGCCGGGCGTCCACAAGAACGTTTGCGAAATATCGAGCGTTGAACTCTTGCTGTGGCTAACGGAGCGAGAGCCGGTAAATCCTTGGATGTTGTCCAGCGGTGCGGTGCAGCCATAGATGCCGTTAGCCCAGTCGGCGGTGGTTTGAGAAACCGGCCCGCCATATCCTGCCTGGGAACCACAATCGGTCGTCGGCGCCGGCGACCATCCTGGCGAATATTGTTGGAGCCAGGTATTTCCGGGCGTGCCGTAAACGATCTGTCCAGTCGCTCCATAGCGCAGCGAACCGGCGATCATCGCACCATTTGAGTCAAACGTGGGATTGACCGGAATATAGACTGCGTTTTGCTGGGGTGACGTCCCGAAGCCGGCTTGAGCAACTTGGCTATCCTGGACGTATTGGGAATAGAATACCGTGTTGGTGAAGGTCAGATTAGGATTCGGCCTCCATTGCAACGCCTGATAGGCGCCATAACGGTCCCGCTTAAAGCTACTGTTGCTCCAATTATACCCATAAGGGATCAGGCCCACGTTAGGCACCTTGACGGTGCCTCCCGCACCGTCCGGGACGGTGGCGACGTAGGGCGAACCGGGAGCATATTCAGCATAGAAGGGGCGTATCGCCAGATCGCTGCTCTGCGAGTCGTAACGCGAAAAGGCGAAGTCGTACAGAACGCCGAACTCGCCGATGCTCGTGTCCCATTTCTTCGTGAACAGAACGGACGCGCTGGGAGAGAATTTCCTGGCCATATCGCCATAGCTGCCACCGACCGTGAGGTCGATTTCCGGCTTGCTGTAATCAAACGGAAGCCGCGTCCGCAGATCGACCGCCGAAGCGCCGCCCTCGATGAGAGTGGCGAGCGAACCCTTGTAGACATCGACGGCGCTCATCAACTCAGGTGTCACGTCGCCCCAGCTAATCGCGCTGGCGCCGTTCGCGCTGAAGACTTGGCGCCCGTTGAGCATGCTGGAGTTAAAGGGCAAACCGCGCACGGAAATGCCGGTGCCTTCGATCTGGAAGCTCGGGTTACCCTGATCGGCCGAGAAGCGCGACAGGGTAACGCCCGACACGCGCTGAAGTACTTCGGTTATCGACGTGTCGGGGAGCTTGCCAGCCTGATCGGCAACGACGGAGTCGACGATAGTATCGGAATTTCGTTTGATCTCGATCGCATCGTTCAGCGCCTTCCGGCGTGCGGTGACGATGATGTCGGTCACGGCGTCGTCGCTCTTATCTTTCGCCTTGGCGGGCTTGTCCGTCGCAGCATCGTCGGAGGTCTTCGCTTCCGCACTCTGGGCCCATGCGGGCTGAGCCAGGCCGAGGCCTCCCAAGATCAGTGCCGAAATGCTGGCCTCGATCAACAGGTTACGTGATTTCATCTAGCCCTCCCCATTTATCTTGTTGATTAAGTTTGAATATTCCTCGCGGGCCTGCCCGACAGGTGAGCGGCCATTTGCCCCTTCATCCCGTTCGTCCGCGCGTCGATCACAGAACATTTGCTGCGATGATCTTTCGCCCGTCACGGCTTCAGGCCTGAACCCGCCCGAATGCGACCGCGGCCCGCGTTTCAACCATTCGCGATCGCGGCATCCGCCCTTGTTACCGCTACCATTTTTGGGCGCGAAAATCGGCGTCGCCGGTTTTGAAGCCGATCCTTGCAAGTCAAATCTGATCTGGGCGGCGCAGGGATAATGACGCACCGGCGCTTGAGAGCGCGTGCCGGAGACTGCCTGGTCAATCGTCATTTCTCGACCCCTCCATTCAGATGGTAAGGGGGAGGTGTCGCTCTCAGCGGCATCATCTCTCCCTAAATATGGCTCGTCCATTCTCCCGGCCCGCAAGGGGCGGCGCGTCTTCGCCATTACTTATCAAACGACACAATTTTTCCGCCGCGTCCATGTATTGGATCGGCGGGGTGCGCCAAAATTGGCGGAAAATGGCAGTGAGGAGGGGCGTCAGAATCCGTTCTGCAAATCCGCGAGCCGGCTTGCGTCGAATGAGTCCGGTTCGCAACATTTCCTACAAATGCTGATCCGCCAGCCTTGGTCGGGGGCCGGTACCCCCATAAGCAGCCGGCATGCGATCCCAGGTATGCCGAATCGTCGAATCACCGGACATGGCTGCTCGTGTCGTCAATTAATACTATAATATTTCCCTGGCGATACTTGTGGAGAAGTCATTGCATTCGTCCGGCGACGCGCAAGGATGGCTTGGCTGGATATTGTGCGACGGGAATGACGAGCGCTGGGGAGTGAGAGGAAGCCGCATGTCTTGTCCGCCGGGATGGCAGCTACGCGCGACCCCGGGTGCCCGGGTTTGCTAGATGCTGTCCGGCGGCGGGCATGACGTAAACGCGCTTTCTCGCCGCGAATGCGGTATAAGCCATATCCAATTATGAGTTCCGTGCAGTCCAACTCCTCGATCTTGGCCAATGACGTGCGACAGCGGGGCCAGTCCGTCGGAGCAGTCGGCGCCTGGTATCGCGCTTGGCGTGCCTGGCTTCGCCCGGCCGCCCTCATCTTCCTGATCTGGACGTCGGTCGGCTTATTCCTGTCCTTGCCGGATATGCTGAGGGGCTTTCAATGGGACCACTTCATCGCGAAGATAATCGATTCCTGGGCCTGGGCGCTGCTTACGCCGGCACTGCTGCTGATCGACAGAAAGATGGTGCCGAAGGACCAGAGCATCTTCCGCCTCAGCATGCTCTTTCTTCTACTGAGCGTCCCTTTCAGCCTGGTTCACACGTATCTCTCGGGACTTCTTCTTCTTCCGATACCTCAAGTATGGTGGAATCCGTTAACAAACGGCGAGTTCGCAGTGTACTATTTCCTGGGCGGCTGGCAGACTTACTGCGCCGCCGTAGGCATATTTCAATCATTCAGATACTATAACCGCTATTTGACAGGACAGCTCGAATTGGGGCGCGTGGAGACGAACCTACTCGAGTGGCGTTTGAACGCGTTACGCCTCCATCTCGAGCCGCATTTTCTCTTCAACACGCTGAATGCCATTTCATCAGAAGTCGGCACGAACCCCGAATTGGCGCGCAACATGATCGGTGATCTGGCCGCGCTGCTCCGGCGCTCGCTCGATTGCAAGGACATGCTGGAAATACCGCTGGCGCAGGAATTGGCACTTCTGGAACATTATATCTCGATCCAGAGATTTCGCTTCGGGGACAGAATCCAGATCGAACTGGACATTGAGCCGGAGGCGCTAACGGCGATGGTCCCCTCGATGCTGCTCCAGCCCCTGGTCGAAAACGCTATTCGCCACGGTCTGGAAGGTCGCCTGTCTGGAGGAGCAATCGATATTTTGGCCCGGCGGACTGCGGGGCAGCTGCAAATTCGGGTGCTTGACGACGGGGTGGGACTGCCCGCGAACTGGCGGAAGGAGACCTCGACCGGCCTGGGTATCCGTGTGACGTGTGAACGCCTTGCCGCGCTCTATCCGGACCTGGGTGAACAAGCTCTCATGATCCAGCCTCGTCCGGGTGGTGGAACCGAGGTGGCGATCTGCCTGCCGCTAAGCGAAGGGCGGCGATAAGGGGATGAAATCGCAACTTGGACCGATCACCGCTCTTGTCGTCGATGACGAGGCGCCGGCGCGCAAACGGCTGACGGATCTGCTGGCCAAGGACCGTAGCGTCGGCAAGATTCTTGAAGCAAGGAATGGCGTCGATGCGGTTGCGTTGATCCAGGACATGCGCCCGGACATCGTATTCCTCGATGTTCAGATGCCCGGTGTTGATGGCTTTGGCGTGATCGACGCCCTGGGTGCCGAAAACATGCCGTTGACGGTATTCGTCACGGCCTATGACCAGTTCGCGCTTCAGGCGTTCGATGCGGAGGCCGTCGATTATCTGCTCAAGCCGTTCGGCGACTCTCGCTATGAGAAGATGATGGAGCGCGTCAAAAAGCGGTTGGGCGAATTGCGCGCGGAAAATGCGGACGACGCAAATTCCTTTGGCCCGGAACTCCTCAAGCTGGCTGCAAAGCGTGCGAAGCCGGGCGAGATTTGGGAATGGATGGTCGTCAAGAAGCGGGACGCGACCCAGTTCGTGATGACGCAGGACATCGACTGGATCGAAGCGGCCGGCGTGTATGTGACACTGCACGTAGGGGCAGAGGAATTCCTCTACCGGGCCGGGCTGACCACAGTTGTGAATCGGCTCGACCCCTTTCGGTTCATCCGCATCCATCGATCCAGTGTCGTGAATCTAAGGTCGGTCGCGTTTCTCGAGCGCCGTTCGCATGGCGAGTTCGAGGTGGTGCTGAAGGATGGCACGCGCCTGATGCTCAGCCGGAGTTACCGGGATGAGGTCGAAGCGATGCTGGGGCAATCGCTCTGAACTAGCTAAATTTCCTATGCGCGGATGAGTGTCCGCCGAGGACGGTGGCAAGAGCGTGCTGCGAATAGGGCGGATCCGGCTATTCGCAATCAAGTACGCGATCGCCGAGAACCTGAAGTACGCCATGTCTCCGTCAAAGAGCAGCGCGATTGAGCCCCGATTCGCGTTTTGCCCGCGGCTATTCTTACCGGCTTGCCGTCACCCGAGCCGTTTTACCCGACCAATTTGCCGGTCGAGAACAATCTCTGCAAAGCTGTCTGCGTTTCGCTATAACTCCTTGGGAGCGGCGTTGCGACAAATCGTCGTAGCTGCGATGAGTAACAAATTTCTCGGGACAATATTTAGATGTAACCTAGTTGATCTAAGTATCCCCAGAGAATAACTTGCATGGTATTCGTGCTATCTTTGGTAAATCTGAGTTGGCGATGAAGGCTGATCAGATAGATCCGGCTGGCGCGCACAATTACATGAGTTTGGACGAGCCTTCCTCTTGGGCCGGGAATAACATCCCGGCCCAGCTTTTTGCCTATCGGGTTCTGACGAGGTCGGAAGTGGCGGTGGCTGGGTAGACAGGTCGACCCCATTCGGCGTGTAAGAGAGCGCGCGCAGGAACGACAGAATCCGCTGAAGCGGATAAAGCGGATAAACAACTCTGGGAGAGAATTTCGTGAAGAGATGCCGATACGCCGTCCTTTCCTGCGGAGGTCTGGCGCTTGCGAGCCTGACATCTTCGGCGTTCGCGCAGTCCGCAGCGTCTGCGCCGCGCGTGCTGCAGGTGGATCGGGCGACGGCAGATACTCCGGTCGATCGCTTTTTCGATCTTTCCGTGGGATCCGATTATCCCGGAACGCTGATCCGTGACGACAGCATGGCCCAGCTCAAGACGGCGACGGGCGAACTGGGATTCCGCTACATTCGCTTCCACGCCATCTTCCATGACGTGCTCAAGACGGTGCAGGTGAAAAACGGACAAATCGTCTACGACTGGACGCGTATCGACGAACTTTACGACAAGTTGCTCGCACGCAACATCAAGCCCTTCGTCGAGCTCGGCTTCACCCCGGAAGCGCTCAAGACCTCGGACAATTCGATCTTCTATTGGAAGGGCAATACGTCACATCCGAAGCTGGATGGCTGGGCACACCTGATCGACGCGTTCGCTCGGCATATTCAGCAGCGTTATGGCGTCGAGGAGGTGCGGAGCTGGTATTTCGAAGTCTGGAACGAGCCCAATCTCGATGGTTTCTGGGAAAAGGCCGACCGCGACGCGTATTTCGCGCTTTATGACGTGACGGCGCGTACGCTGAAGGCGGTGGATCCTGCGCTGCGCGTGGGCGGCCCATCGACTGCCGGCGCGGCATGGGTGCCCGAATTCCTCGATCATGTCGCTGCGAACCGGGTGCCGGTCGATTTCGTCACCACGCACACTTATGGCGTCGACGGCGGCTTTCTCGACGAAGAGGGCAAGGGCGACACCAAACTCTCGTCTTCACCCGACGCGATCGTCGGCGACGTTCGCAGGGTACGCGCGCAAATCCAGGCGTCGCGCTTTCCCAATCTGCCGCTTTATTTCACCGAGTGGAGCACCAGCTACACGCCGCGCGACGCAGTGCACGACAGCTATGTGAGCGCACCCTATATTCTTACCAAGCTCAAAGGGGTCGAAGGTTCGGTCCAGGGCATGAGCTACTGGACCTATAGCGACCTGTTCGAAGAGCCCGGTCCGCCCACGGCGCCGTTCCAGGGAGGCTTCGGGCTGATGAACCCCGAGGGCGTTCGCAAGCCCGCCTGGTTTGCCTACAAGTATCTCAATGCGCTCCGGGGCCAGAGGATATCCGTGAAGGATCCCTACAGCATGGCCGCGGTCGATGGATCCGGATTAACCTTGCTGGTGTGGGATTGGCACCAGCCCGACCAGAAGCTCAGCAATCGTCCGTTCTACAGCCGATTGGTGGAGTCATCGCCCGCGACGCCGGTCAGCGCGCGCTTCGTGCATGTCCAGCCGGGGCGGTACCGTCTGCGTACCTACCGGACCGGCTACCGCCATAACGATGCCTATTCGGCCTATATCGATATGAAGATGCCCCAGAAGCTTTCGGCGGCCCAGCTGGAGCAATTGCAAGGGCTGACCCGGGACGTGGCCGAACGCGACGTCATCGTCACTGTCCCCAAAAGCGGATCCCTGAATATCGAGGCGCCCATGCGGACCAACGATATCCTGCTCATGCGGCTCGAACGCGTCGGCGCGAAGCAAGCCCAATAGAACCTTGGGGGAAGGCAGGGGGATGCCGGCGGCGTGAGATGCCGGTTGCCCCCGCATCACTGTGTTTGGCCCGTATTTAGCGCTTGCCCGTAATCGTCCCCCGGCGACGACCGAAACGGCTGACGGCGAGGTGGAGAATAGAATGACACGCAACGCCCATCGACTTCTCGTCCTGTTTGCTGTCCCGGCCATGGCAGCATTCGGCGTCGCACAGGCGCCGGCGAACGATGAGGCGCAGACCTCGGCGCGGCAATATCTCTCCCAGCCGCTCGTTACCTCGCCCTATACCGCGGATCCCGCGGCTCACGTGTTCGACGGCAAGCTCTATGTTTATGCCAGCCACGACACTGAAGAGGGGCCGCCGCTCCCTGACGTCGAGCCCTTCAAGAACAGCGAGGGCGGGGCGTTCAAGATGCGCGACTATGTCGTGTTGAGCATGACGCGTCCCAACGGACCGGTTCAGGTGCATCGCAATGTGCTCGACATTGCGAACGTACCCTGGGCGGCGCGACAGATGTGGGCGCCCGACGCTGCCTATCGCAACGGGATCTATTATCTATATTTCCCGGCCAAGGACCGCACCGGCGCCTTCCGCATCGGCGTCGCCACCTCGAAGCAGCCGGCCGGACCGTTCAAGGCCCGGCCCCAGCCGATCAAGGACAGCTTCTCGATCGACCCTGCGGTGTTCGTCGACGATGACGGCAGCAGTTATATGTATTTCGGCGGGCTGTCGGGTGGGCAGCTTCAGAAGAATGTCGGCGGCGTCTACGATCCCAACGGCCCCGCCGGCGATCCGCGCGGCCAGAACGAGCAGGCCTTCATGCCACAGGTGGCGAAGCTTCGCGGGGACATGCTCGAATTCGCCGAAAAACCGCGCGAGGCGCTGATCGTCGACGAACACGGCAAACCGCTCACCAGCGGTGATGGCACGCGGCGCTTCTTCGAAGCCTCGTGGATGCACAAATATCGCGGGAAATATTATCTCAGCTATTCCACCGGAGGCTCGCATCTCATCGCCTATGCGGTGGGTAGGTCGCCTTACGGGCCCTTTACCTACAAGGGCAATGTCCTGCTGCCCGTGCAGGGCTGGACCACGCACCACTCGATCGTTCAGTATAAGGGGCGTTGGTGGCTATTTTATGCGGACACCCAGATCTCGGACAAGACCTGGCTGCGCAACGTCAAGGTGACCGAGTTGACCTACAATGCTGACGGGACAATCCGTACGATCGATCCGTTCGTGACGCCCAAATGATTCCATACACGAGCGGGCAGGACGGGTATCCTACGGCGGCGTGGGAGCGTCGGCCAATGCGCTCCAGCATATAGAGGAGATTAGCCGCCTTGAGGTTCCAGCCTGATCGCGCCGGCCGGTCGCGCCGCCAGTTTCTCGCCAGTGCCGGCATTGGCGCTTTGGTCGCAGCCTGTACCGGCAGTGTATCCGCCGTGGCCCTGGCGGATGCGCCGCAAAATCCCGTCGGGCGGCCCGTGGCCAAGTTGCAGCCATTCGACATGGCCGACGTGACGCTGGGGGACGGACCTTTCCTCCATGCCCAGCGAATGACCGAGGCGTATCTCCTGAAGTTGCAGCCCGACCGGCTGCTGCACAATTTCCGGTTGAACGCGGGCCTGCAGCCCAAGGCCCCGATTTATGGCGGCTGGGAGTCCAAGCCCGAATGGGCGGAGATTAATTGCCACGGGCACACTCTCGGCCATTACCTCTCGGCCTGCGCGTCGGCCTATCGCTCGACCCGCGACAGGCGGTTCAAACAGCGGATCGACTATATCGCCGGCGAACTGGCAGCGTGCCAGAAGGCGGCGGGCTCCGGCTTGGTCTGCGCATTTCCGAAGGGTGCGGCGCTGGTTTCGGCGCATCTGCGCGGGGAAAAGATCACCGGAGTTCCCTGGTACACGCTGCACAAGGTCTATGCGGGCTTGCGCGACGCGGCACTGCTCGCAGACAGCGAGGCGTCCCGGGCGGTGCTGGTGCGGCTGGCGGACTGGGGTGTGGTCGCCACCCGCCCGCTGACCGATACGGAGTTCGAGGCCATGCTCGGTACCGAGCATGGCGGCATGAACGAGATCTATGCCGACCTCCATTTCATGACCGGCAATCCCGAATATCTGACCATCGCACAGCGTTTTTCGCACAAGGCAATCATGGAGCCGCTGGCGGAGGGCCGCGACTATCTGGACGGGCTGCACGCGAACACGCAGGTACCCAAGATCGTCGGTTTCCAGCGCGTCTATGAGGCGACCGGAGATACCAAATATCGCGCCGCCGCCGCGTTTTTCTGGGAGACGGTGACACGCACGCGCTCATTCGCCAGCGGCGGACATGGCGACAACGAGCACTTCTTTGCGATGGCGGATTTCAGCAAGCACGTCTTCTCGGCCAAGGGATCGGAGACATGTTGCCAGTATAACATGCTCAAATTGACCCGGGCCTTGTTCCTGCACGACCCCCGGGCAGAATATGCCGATTACTATGAGCGTACGCTCTATAACGGGATCCTCGCCTCTCAGGACCCGGATTCCGGGATGGCCACCTATTTTCAGGGCGCCCGCCCGGGTTATATGAAGCTCTACCACACCCCCGAGGATTCCTTCTGGTGCTGCACTGGAACGGGCATGGAAAATCACGTCAAGTATCGGGACGCGATCTACTTCCACGACGGTGACGCGCTCTATGTGAATCTTTTCGTGCCATCCTCGGTGAGGTGGAAAGAGAAGGGAGCGGTGCTGTCCCAGGCCACCACCTTCCCCGAGGCGCCGACGACCACGCTGCGCTGGAAGCTGCTGCGACCGACACAGCTGGCACTCAAGCTGCGCCACCCACGCTGGAGCCGAACCGCGATCGTCCTCATCAACGGCGTGGAGGCTGCACGCTCGACTACGCCCGGTAGCTATGTTGAGTTAAAACGCACCTGGAGGAGCGGCGACGAGGTCGAACTGCGGCTTGCCATGGAAACATCAGCTGAGAGTGCGCCTGCGGCTCCCGACATCGTCGCATTCACTTACGGTCCGTTGGTACTCGCCGGCGCATTGGGACGGGAAGGGCTGGCTCCAGGCACGGACATCATCGTGAATGAGCGCAAATATGGCAGCTATAACGACGCGTCCTTCACGGCACCGACCCTTGCCGGCGATCCGCGGGCGCTAGCAAAGGGGATCCGCGCCGGGGATAAACCGCTGGAATTCACGATCGCCTCGGCGGATGGGGAGCCGGTGCGGCTGATCCCATATTACCGTATCGCGCACGAGCGATACGCGACCTATTGGCAGGTCAGGCCTGGCAGGGCCTGATCGGCGGATCAGTTCCGTTCTCGCGACTCCTATTTGACGAGTTCTACGCCATACGGGGCCAGCGCGACGGTGCCGGCATAGCGCTTGTGCGACAGCATGCCCGTCTTCACGCCATGGAACGACACGGTGATCGGGCCCTGGGTCGTGTTGACGTAAAGCGTACGCCCATCGACCTCGCGCGCGACCACCCCTGGCGGTGTCGCCGGGCCGCGCTTTATACCAAGGGCGGGATAGAGCGACCGCACCAGCGGTCCAAGCAGTTCGGCTTGCGGCGCGGTGGCGACGTAGATCGCCTCGCCCTTGCCGAAATGATTGACGGTGATCGCGGCGCTCTTTTGTGGCGTGTTGGCGAACGTCGCCAGCGGCTTGGCGGTGCCGAGCTCGAGCACTTCATAATAAGGGTCGCTGCCGGTCAGCGTCTGCTCCTTGAAGGTGACCTTCAAGGGCTGATCAGCGCGATAGAACGCATTGGTCCGCAGGCCGAAAACGTCGCTCAGCCTGCCCGGAAGGGATGTTTCGAACCATTTGCCCGTCTCATCGACCTTCGCCGAATAGCCGGTCATGATCACCGTCCCGCCATTGGCGACGTACTGTCGCACGGCGGCCGCGGTCGGTTCGTCCATCACATAGCTGCTGGGAAGAATCGCGAGCTTGTAACGATCGAGCGCGTCGTGTCCAAAGTCGATGACCGCTGCGTCGATATTGTCCTCGAAGAATGGACGGAAGGCCGTCTGGGCCTGGCCGGTGTAATTGCCTTTGAAATATTCCGGCATCGTGTTCGGTCCCGGGGGCGGGCTGGTCAGCCAGAGGTTTTGGAACGAGAAGTTCACGGCGACTTCGGGCTGACGATAGCGCGGGAACCCCAACGTCTTCATGGTCTGGAATTCGCGCGCGATCTGGGCGAACTCGTCGACCTTCCACGATGGGCGGCCATCGTGATCGACTAGGCCGAACAATGCCTGCTCCTCGCCGCCGATATGCGAATTGAACGTCCATGCAAGGAAGGTCTGCGTATAATAGATCAGACCGAAATAGGCCCACATTCTCGAGCGGCCGGGCGTGCCATAATAGCCGCCTCCACCGGCAGTGAACTCATTGAACCAAAGCGGCGTGTCATGGCCCGCCCGGTTTGACATGGCCTCGAATGCGGCGCCGCCCGCATCGCCGGGGTAAAAGCCTTGCGCGCCATAGGTCGAGATCTTTTCCCACGAGCGCAGATAGTCGAAGCCCTTGGTGCCCGCCGTCGGCCAGAAGTTGGAAGCGACGGGAAGGTTCGGCGCATATTGCTTGCGCACCGCTTCCAGCTCCTCGAGCGCGCCGATCGTGTCGTCGGACCAGTAGCGGCGCAGGTCGAGATAGCGCTCGTTCGGACCAGGACCGCGTTCATAGGGCAGGTCCACCTGATCCCAGCTGTTGATGCGGCGCGACCAGCGCTGGGTCGCCCAGGCTTTGTTGAGCGCCTCGATAGAGCCGTAACGACGTTTGAGCCAGGCGACGAAACGATCTCGATCGGCCGCGGAATAGGACATGTGCCCGTTTCCGATCTCATTGTCGTAACCCACCGCGATCACTGCGGGATTGTGGGCATATCGCTCCATCATCTTCTGGGCGAGGCGTCGCGCCAGGCGGCGATAGTCCGGATCGCTGATATTGTCCCAATAGCGGCTCGCCGCGTTGATCCTGACACCGTCCTGGTTGATGATATCCACGCCGGGATAATGTTTGTGCATCCAGATCGGCGCCGGTTCACCAGGGATATCGACGATGACGCGGATGCCCGCCTGGTGCATCTGATCGATCACCTTGTCGAACCATTCGAACGTGAAGCGGCCTTCTTCCGGCTCGAACGAGTCCCAGGACAGATCGCCCATCCGCACCAGGTTGAACCCCGCGACCTTCATGATCGCGATATCCTGCCGGATCTGGTCCGGGCTGCGATCGACCGGCTGGTAGCAGGTGCCGACGAATAACTGGCCCTTTCCTGGCCATTCGGGGTGCCCGACCGCGCTCTGCGCGCGCGCCGGCGCGGTGAGACCGTCCGGTGCCAAGCCACTAGAAACAACGAGCGTAAGGGCAATGGCGGCGAGGCTAGCCGAGCGACGGTGCATGGTAGGTCCTTCGATGGATCGATGGTCGAAACGGCCGGGGCAATTGCTCGCGCCGACCCGGCGCAGTTTGGGTGTCAGGCCAAATGTATCTTGAAAACGCTGGCGTGGCGGGTCGGCAGACGGCCGGGGACGTCGATCGAAAGAGCTTTCGCGGTCCGGCGAAAGCCAACCGAGCCAGCGCCGAGCAGTTCGACGCCGACCACGCGGCCCTGCGCATGAGGCGCGTCGACCCGCAACGAAGCGATCTCCGTCACCTTCGACGGTTCGCCAAGCGTAATCGCGTAGAGCGCCTTGCCCTTGACCGTGAAGCGGATGTCGCGCGCCGAATAATCGACCTGCTCCTTGAACATGCCCGCTTCGGCCTCGGTTGGCCCCTCGCCATAAATGGCCCATGGACGTGTGCCGTGGATGGCCTCAGCGTTGACCGCCATCCACGCCGAGAGCTCGGTCAGGAGCTCATCCGATTCCGGCGGCAGCGATCCATCCGCGTAGAGGACCACATTCAACAGCATGTTGCCGTTCTTGCTGACGATGTCGGCAAGCATGGTCAGGATTTCCCCGGGCGTCTTGTATTTGTAATTGTCGCTGTAGAACCAGTCGCCGTTGGAGGTGTCGGTCTGCCAGGGTAGGGGGTTGATGCCGTTGAGCACGCCGCGCTCAACGTCCTGCACCATTCCTTCCTTGAAGAACTCGCCCGTGCCGCTGTCCTTGCAATTATAGACTGCCTCAAGGCGCCCGGTGCGGGCGATGCTGCTATTGTAGAGATGGGCGACCAGCGTGCGACCGACCTCGCCGAACGGCAGTCCGCCATCCGAATAGAGAAGGTCCGGCTGGTAACCGTCGACGAGATCGCGGATCCGCTTCAACCAGCGCTGATGGTAAGCAGGATTGGTGGTGTACCAGCTTTCCCTGGTGTTGCGGAACGGTTCGTCGCGATTGTCGTGATAGAGATCGGCATAGGCCAGATCGGCGCCGTCATAGGGGACGCCAAGCTTGGGCCAGAACTGGTCGTAGAGATGGTTCGGATACGACCAGCAATAGCTGGCGCCGAGATGTTCGGAAACGCCGAAGCGGAGTCCTTGCCGCTTCGCCGCCGCCTGCCAGGCGCCGACGACGTCGCGCTTCGGCCCCATGGCGGCGGCATTCCAACGATGGTGTTTCGAGTTCCAAAGGTCGAAATTGTCGTGGTGCACGCCCATCGAGACGAAATATTTCGCGCCCGCCGCCGCATAGCGCGTCATCAGCGCGTCCGGATTCCAGCGCTCGGCCTTCCATAGCGGGATGAGGTCCTTGTAGCCCTTTTCCGACGGATGTCCGTAGGTCTTGAGATGGTGATCGTAGTGCGGATGGCCTGGCACATACATGAAGCGGGCGTACCAATCCCCCTGACGCGGCACCGCTTGCGGGCCCCAATGCGCCCAGATGCCGAACTTCGCGTCCCTGAACCAATCCGGCGTCCGGTAGGTTTTGAGCGATTCCGGCGTCGCGTTGAACGGGCCGCGCGCGATGTCGCGTTCGGTCGCTGAGGGTGCGGCGGCCGCAGGCTGAATCCGGCCAAGCGCGCCAGCGCCAAGGGCAAGAAACGGGCCGCCCAAAATCTCGCGTTTGCTGAACCTCGTCATCTCTCTCCCCCGGCGGTGCGCGCTTTCCGGTCTAGCCGTCGCAGATGGCTCACTGATCATTTTCACTGGTGCAATACTATTCTCTTTGATGCAATCTGGCTAGTATGAACGCAGGCAAGTGGTGCTTGATCTGGATCGAAGCCTGGCCGCCAGCGGGCTCAGAGAAGATATGGAAACGGGCGCGGTTCGCCCGCCGATGCCGATACCAGCCTTCCGACTTGTGCTGCGCCGCAGGCCGGGCGATCACGCCTCTGACAGAGAGCATGGAGAGATTGAGGCCGCGATGGGACGAACAGGGGTGAAAGGGACCTACGCCGCGCCGGCGATCCACAAAGCCTTCGAGGTGATCGAACTGCTGGTGAAATGGCCGCAGGGAGCTTTGGTCAGTGAGATGGCAGCCGATCTAGGGCGTACCGTCGGGGAGTTGTTTCGCATCGTGGTCGTGATGGAGCAGCTGGGATATCTTCAGAAATCGCAGACGACCGATCGCTACACGGTCACCTATAAGCTCCTCGACCTCGCCTACCGGGCGACACCGTCGCAGGATCTCGTCCGGGCGGCGCTGCCGGAAATGCAGGTATTGGCAATGGAAGCCGGCCAGTCCTGCCATCTGGTCGTGCCGAACGGCGGTCGCGGCATCGTGATAGCGCGCGAAGAACAGCCAGGTACGCGTGGCTTCGCGCTCAAGGTAGGCGCTCATATCGACATCGTGGCGAGCTGCTCCGGCCAGGTCATCCTGGCATTTTCAAACGACCAGCGCCGCGAGCAGATTGTGCGCGCCGCGGAAAGCGAGCGTGGCGTCGAGGTGGACCGCGCCTGGCTGACGGAGCGAAAGGAAGCGATCCGTGCTGCCGGCTTCGATCTGCGCAAGAGTCCGATCACCTATGGCGTGACCGACATCAGCTTTCCGGTCTTCGGCTTTGATCGCGAGGTCATTGCGGCGTTGACCATTCCCTTCCTCGAACTGATCGACGGTTCGCAGAAAGTCCATATCGAGGCGGCATGCGATCTCCTCCGCTTGGCCACGATACGCGTGTCGGATCGGCTAGGCTATCAACCGGGCTGACTTCTCCGCGATCTACGATGGCCTGATCGCAATCGCGCCGGGTCGGCGCATCCGGTCCGAGACACTCGGCCTCGGGAATGCGAATTCCTGTCTTGCGAACTTGGCGTCAGATCGTAAGTAAAAGCCGTTAGCGCTAGCGATAACGAACTTGCATATACGGAAATAACCGTGCGATGGGCGATGTCCTGGAGGGACCGATCGTTATGCGCGCCATTATTTGCCGTGAGCCATTTCACCTCGACGTAATCGCGCGCGATAAACCGCAGCCGGGACCTGGCGAGGCGCTGATCCACATTCGGCATATCGGCCTGTGCGGCACCGACTTCCATATCTTCGCCGGGAAACATCCCTTTCTGGATTACCCGCGGATCATGGGCCACGAATTAGGCGGCGAAATTGTTGCCCTGGGCGAGGGGACGTCTCTGCGCATCGGGCAGCAGGTCGCGATCAATCCCTATCTCGCGTGCGGTCATTGCGTGGCGTGCCGCCGCGACAAGCCCAACGCTTGCGTCAACATTCGCGTGCTCGGCGTCCATATCGATGGCGGCATGTGCGAATTCCTGGCCGTGCCGCAAACAGCGGTGATCGATGCGGAAGGCCTCTCGCCGGTGCAGGCGGCGATGGTCGAGTTCCTGGCGGTAGGAGCGCATGCAGCCGCCCGCGCGCCAAAAGGCGGCGACCATATGCTCGTCGTAGGCGCAGGGCCGATCGGTGTCGCGACTGCGCTGTTCGCGAAGCTGGATGGAAGAAAACCGCTACTCGTCGATCGGCTGCCCGCTCGGGTCACCTTCGTTCGCGACCGCCTTGGGCTGGACGGGGTCGTCGCGGATGACGAGCTTGATCAGACGCTTGCCGACCGGACCAACGGCGACATGTTCGACGTCGTGGTCGACGCCACCGGATCGCTGGCGGCGATGCGTCACAGCTTGTCGTTCGTCGCGCATAGCGGTGCACTGGTGCTGGTCGGCGTCGCGCAGGGCGAGCTCAGTTTCGAAGACCCGGAATTCCACAAGCGCGAGGCGACGCTGATCGCGAGCCGAAATGCACTGGCTGAGGACTTCTCGCGGGTGATCGAGGCGATAAAGTCCGGAGCTATTCCGACCGATGTCCTACACACCCACAGCATCGCGGCCGACGAATTGCCGCAGCGCCTGCCCGAATTGATCCGCAATGCCGACAGCATTCTCAAGGTCGTTGCGTCGTTCTGATCGCCGCTGTGACTGTGGCCGCTCGATCCCAACATTCTCCTGTAGCGCGCGGCGCACGTTTCGATTTTCCCGGCTAGGGAAGAGCGCGAATCTGATTTGGTTGGGCAATAATGCCCAGCTTACCCGACCAAGCATTAGAATGGAGCGGCTGGCACGGCGGTTCCGAACATCGTGGGACGCTCTTTGGCCAGGTGATAGCTTTCGGCCAGTGCGTCGGTCTGCAGCCCTTCGATCAGAACGCTGACTGCCACGAGCCCGCGAGAAACCGAGCCGGTGTCAGCAATGCGCTGTAAGCCGATTCCCGGGAGTGAAAACTGACACAGCGTCCGACGATCGCGGGCGTTATTCGATTAGGCGAAACCTTATCGCCGTACCGCCGCCGGGTGCAAGGTCGAGCGGCAGCACGTCGGTGGAGGTCACGATCTTCTTCTCGATCGTGATCGCCAGCGGATTGACGCGGTAATCGGCATTGGGGCCGTCGCGATAGATCTGCGCTTCGTACTTTTTGCCCGGCGCCAAGAAGGTGAGCGGCTGCGGCAGCGATCGCGCATTCTCGTCGGTGATCGCGCCCAGGAACCAATCCTGTCCATGGCGCGACCGGCGCGCGACGACGACGTAATCGCCGATCTCTGATTGCAAGGTTTTTGACGTCTCCCAATCGGTCGGCACGTCGCGGATGAACTGGAACGCGCCCAGATTCTTCTCGTAATTTTCGGGCAAATCCGCGGCCATCTGGATCGGGCTGTAGAGCACGACATATTCGGCCAATTGCGTCGCCAAGGTCGATTGTACCCGCCGCGTCACATCGTCCTTGCCGTGCGCGACGTCGAAGATGCCGGGGGTGAAATCCATCGGTCCGCCGAGTAACCGCGTGAACGGCAGGATCGTCATATGCTCGGGCGGATTGGTCGGCACGCCCCAGGCGTTATATTCCTGCCCGCGCGCACCTTCGCGAGTGACCATATTGGGCCAGGTGCGGCGCAGGCCAGTGTCCTTGACCGGCTCGTGCGCGTCGATGGCGATGCGGTATTTGGCGGCGGTTTCGGCGACCAGCAAATTGTGGCGCACCATGAATTGGCCGGCGAACCACTCGCCCTTGCCGTCGCGGTCGAGGATGTCGCCGGCATGGCGAACATAACCGGTCTTCACCGCATGCACGCCATAGCTGTTGTAGAACTTCATCGCGTCGTTGAGCTGGTTCTCGTAATTGATCACCGCGCCGCCGGTCTCATTATGCCCGATCAGCTGGACGCCCTTCGACTTGGCGTAAGCGGTGATCGCGGCGATGTCGAAATCGGGATAGGGCTTGGTGAAGCTGAACTTGTCGCCATTGGTGATCCAGTCGCCGTCCCAGCCGAGGTTCCAGCCTTCGACCAGCACGCCGCTGAAGCCGTATTTGGCGGCGAAATCGATATAGCGTTCGACGTTCGCGGTGGTCGCGCCGTGACGCATCCCGCTGCCCCAGGTGGTCTTGTCGAGGTGCATTTCCCACCACACGCCGACATATTTGCCCGGGGTGAACCACTTCTGGATGTCGGGGATTTTGCTCGGCTCGTTGAGGTTGAGTTCGATCCGGCTGTCGGCCAGCGCACCCGGCGTCTCGCCGATCAGCACCGTGCGCCACGGCGTGGTGAAGGCGCCGGTCTTCTTCGCCAAGGTGCCGTCGGGCCACGGCATCAGCCAGGCGGTCAGCGTGCCTTCGCCATTGCCCTGGAGCAGCATCGACGGGAAGTCGACCATCGCCGCTTCGTGGAACGAGAGGTAGAGGCCGTTGTCGCCCTTCATCGTCAGCGGCGTCTCGGCGAGTGCGATGCGGCGCGCGTCGGTCTGGGTGTAGAGATATTCGTCGCGTTCCTGGCCCAGCCCCTGATACCACCAGGCCTGATAGGCGCCGAGCGTGTGGAACTGCGTCCGCTCGGCCGTGACCGCGACGTCCTGCCCGGCCGGGATGCCGGCATATTCATAGCGGAAGCCGACACCGTCATCGAACAGCCGGAAGGTGACGTCGACCGTCTTGTTGAGCGCGGTGTCGCCGCTCAGCGTCACGGTCAGCTGAGTGTGGTTGTCGCGGATCACCCGCTGCTCGCCCCAGGGCTGTTCCCAGCTCGTGTCCGACGCGGCGCGGCGCGGATTGCCGATCGCGGTGTAGCGCGCGGCGGGCTCGCCCTTGAAGGTCAGGCCGAGCTCGGACGGCGCGAGTACGACCGCGCCCTTGCGCGTGACCTCGTACAGCGCCTGGCCGTTATCGACCCACACGCAGACCTCGATGACCTTACCCGGCGATTGCGCGCATTCGCGCGTGGCGGCCGCGGCCGAGGCGGTCCAGCCGAGCGCGGCGATCAGGGCAAGCGAGCGAAGGATCATCGGGTCTTTCCTTGGGGAGAGTCAGGAGGATTTGAGCAAGGCGGTACGAAGCTGCTGACGCAGCGCCGCGCGGGCGGACGGGGACATCGGACCGAGCGGCCCCTGCAATGAGGCGGGGATATGCGAGAGGACGTCGCCGCGCTCGGCGAAGACATAGGCCGCGATCATCTCGCGCCAGTAATCGCGCTCGCTCGGCGGCAAGTCGCGAAACGCGAGCAGGGCGGTCAGGAAGGCATGGTTGGGCGCATCGCCGCCGCCCCACCAGTAATTGACCATCGCATTATACGGATCGAGCGAGGTGACGTGGTGCCACCAATAGCGCGGCATGAAGAGCGCTTCGCCCGGCTCGAGAAACGCCACGCGCGCGGCGGCGATGGCGTCGGCGTAGCGCGGGAAGCGCGTTAGGTCTGGGGCTTCGGGATCGACCAGCGAGAGGGGCGGGGGATTGTCGGGCGGGCCGACATAGAGGTTGCCGACCTGATCGGGCGGGAACAGCACGAAGCGGCGGCGCCCGGCGATGACGCAGGCGAGGTTACGGTCGCGGTCGTTATGCGTCCGCGTATGCACCGCGCCGCCCAGCCACAGCCGCGGGCCGACCCCGGGCAGGAGCGGCATCGGATTGTGCTCGACGAAATCGGGCATCGCCTGGTCGAGCCGCAGCATCTGGATCGCCAGGGTCGGCGTGTCGCGCTGGCCGATCAGGCTCTCGATCCGGTCGAGCGTGGCGCCGAGCGATGCCTGGCGCTTGGTGAAGGTAAATTCGCGCAGATCGGGGCCATAAGCGAACTGGCCCTTATGCCGCGCGGGCGCTTCCATCACCGGCACCGGCGCGCCGCGATCCAGGCGGCGGAAATAGGTGTCGAGCGTCGTCGTCCCCTGCATCCCCGCTGCGAGCGCGGGCCAGGTGTCGAACAGGCGCTGGACAATGACCGGCTCGCCCGCGGCGACGATCGCGGCGAAGTCCTCCGCGCCGGTGACGCTGCGCTTCTCGACACGCGGCAGACTGTCGAGCGCGGCCGGATCGCGCGCCAGGCGGATGGGCTCAACCATTGGCCATGCCCAATGCCTGAGCATGCGTAGGCTGGCGCAACACCGCGTCCTTGACGAACCCGAGCATGGTCCGGAACTGCGCCTTGACCGTGTCGGGCGCCGTCGCGTCGATTCGCGGCGGATAGCTTTCGGGCGTGACCCCCAATCCGATCAGCAGCGCCCGCCAATTGTCGGTCGGGATGCTGTCATCCTCCATCGGCGACACGTCGCCCCGCGCGCGGAAAGTCGCGACGATATGCGTGAGTTCGGGCGGCGGCGGCGCGGCGCGGCCGGTATCCCAGAACAGCCCGGGATAGGGCGCGAGCGCATAGAAGGCGGCCTGATAGTCGCGCAGCCGCTCGAACGACGAGCGCATCAGGCGGTTGTATTCGTCACGGCTCGGCGCGGTGTCCTGCCCGGCCGGGAAATAGGTCAGCAAGGTGATCAACCCGAGCTGGACCGCGTGGAGGTCGAGATTGTGGATCGGGTCGAGCGCGCAGGCCGCGCTGCCGATCGCGACGCAATTCTGCGCCCAGGCCTGCCCGCGCCGCCCGGGATCGGAGGGGCGCAGGATCGGATCGGCGAGCGACAGCCCGGCCGCGGCGCCGAGCCGGCCCAGCGCGTCCTCGGGCTCGGTAAGCGCGCTCGAGAAAGCGTGGAGGACATGGGTCGCCGCCTGGGTCGGGTAGAGCGCGGCCCAGCCGGGGTGCCAGGCGCGCAGTTCGGCATAGGTCGGGATCGGCGTGAAGGGTTGCGCGCGGGCCGCGAACACGCGGTCGGCCGGGAAGTGCGCGCGCCAGCTTTGCTGCTCGATCCCGAGCGTCTTGCCGATCAGCGCCGCATCGCTGCCGGTCGCGTCGACGAACAGCTCGCCCGCGACGCGCTCGCCATCGGCGACCAATGCGATGATGTCGCCGTCGTTGCCGCGCTCGATCGCGATATGGTTGGCGGTCCGCATCGCCACGCCGATCCGCGCCGCGACGCTCTTCAACCCGGCGGCATAAGCAATGGCGGGCAAATGATAGCCGTAATCGGCGCGGCCATAGGCCTCGCTCGCTTCGTCGGGAATCATCACCCGGCCCTGGCGCGCGGCGGCGGCGGTCAGCGAGAATTGCTCGAGGGGGACGTCGAGCCCGAGCCCGCGCGCCTTCACCCAGTAAGCGAAGAAGTCGTTGCCCTCGATCGGCATGCCATAGGCACCATAGGCATTGAGGAAAGGTCCGTGGCCGCCGAGCATGTCGCGGATATTCTGGCCGAGCGAGAAGGCGCCGCCGGTCGCGCGGAGCAGCCCGGCTTCGTCGAGCCGCAACCTGGTGTGGAGCGCCTCGATCCCCGGCAATGTCGCATAGACGTCGCTGACGTGGAGCAGACTCGGCAGCTCGATCGCGGTGACCGCGACGCCGGCGGGCTTGAGCGCCGCCTGGAGCACGCTCGCGGCGAGCCATAGTGGCGCATCGCGGCCGAGCAGGACGAGGTTCTGGATGCGCGCGCTCATGCTGCCGGCTCCAGCACGGGGGCGGGGCAATAGGATCGGATGAAGTCGCCATGCGCGGTCATGTCGGCGGCGTTGACCTCGATCCGGTATTTGAGGTCGGCGAGCCTGGCTGCGAGATCGTCGAGCGGGACTGCCTCGGCCAGCGGATTCCAGGCGGCGGGTAGCACGCCCTGGCCGACCAGCACCGCAAGCCAGCTGTCGCGCGAGAACAGGCCGTAACGGTAATCGGGCGCGGCGGCCGAGGCGCGGAACAAGGCGATCTTATGTGCCAGGCTCTCGGGCAGCTCCATATTGCGGACATGATCCCACAATGGCTGCCCGTGCCGGCGGTTGGCGGTGTAATGGAGCACCAGGAAATCGCGGGTGCGGTCGTAATGCACCTCGAACAATCGGTTGAACTCGGCTGCGAGCCGCGGATCGATTCCGCTGCGGTGCGTCGGCATCAGCCCGATCAGATCCATCACCGCGGCCTGGATCAGGAAGATCGAGGTGGATTCTAGCGGCTCCAGAAAACCACTGGCGAGCCCGACCGCGACGCAATTGCCCGCCCAGGCGGCGGCGCGGCGCCCGGCCTGGAAGCGCAGCAGCCGCGGCTCGGCGAGCGGCGGCGCGTCGAGCGCGCCGAGCAGCACGTCGCGCGCGTGCTCCTCATCGGTGAAGTGGCTCGAAAAGACATAGCCGTTGCCGGTGCGGTGCTGCAGCCCGATCCGCCACGTCCATCCTGCCTCCTGCGCGGTCAGCCGGGTGAAGGGGAGCAGCGGCTCGGTGCGCATGTTGGGCACGGCCAGCGCGCGGTCGCAGGGCAGCCAATGGCTCCAATCCTGCCAGCCGACCTCCATCGTCCCGCCGACCAGCAGCGAGCGGAAACCCGAGCAATCGACGAACAGGTCGCCGGCGATCGCCGTGCCTGAGGCGAGCGTCAGCGACGCGACATGGCCAGTGGCAGTATCGCGCGCGACATCGACTACTTTGCCCTCGATCCGCGTGACCCCGAGCGGCATGGCCCAGCGGCGCAGGAATTGCGCGTAGAGCGCGGCGTCGAAATGATAGGCGTAAGCGTAGGTCGCGCGGATCGACTTCGGGTCTTCGTTGGGGAATTCGAACGCGTTGTTGCGGCACGCGGCGATCGCGAACGAATAATCGTGCAGTTCGGAGGCACGGCCGGCGGCGTGCGCGCGAGCCCAATGGTGCTGGAAATCGACCCCCGCCCAGGGCTCGCCGAATGTGCCGAACGGATGGACGTAGCGCTCGCCGGACTGGTCCCAGCCGACGAACTCGATACCGATTTTGAACGCGGCCTGGGTCTCGCGCATGAACTGCGCCTCGTCGATCCCCAGCGTATCGTTGAACACCTTGATATGCGGCAGCGTGGCTTCGCCGACGCCGACCGTGCCGATCTCATCCGATTCGATCAGCGTGATGGCATAGTCCTGCCTGGGCAGCAGCTTGACCAGCGCCGATGCCGTCATCCAGCCGGCGGTGCCGCCGCCGACGATCACCACCTTCAATGGATCGGGCTTCAGCGATTCTGGTTCTGGTGCCGGCGCCATGATGGTTTTCCCTCACAAAAATTGGGCGCCACCGTCATTGGAAGGGTGGCGGCGGCGCCCAGTGGAGGAAATCAGAACTTGAACCGGCCGCCAACCGAGAAGCGGCGGTCGACCACGCCCCAATTGGCATCCATGAACACCGGCTTGGCGCCCGGCGTCGCCTTGGAGTCGCCGAAGATCTGCTGCTGGTAGACCGTCCGGGTGTTGAGCAGGTTCGAGCCTTCGACCAGGAACTCGAAATTCTTGACCACCGACACGCGCAGCGATCCGTCGAGGAACCCGGCGGCTTTCTGGAACACCGGCAGGCCGACGCAGCAGTCGAGGTTGTTGGTCAGGAAGCGCGACCGCCAATTGTACGCGACGCGGAGCGCGACCGGGCCCTTTTCGTACAGGCCGACCAGGTTGAACGAATGTTTCGAAATCCCCGCCAGCATGTGCGAGTCGATCACCGCGCCGCGCCCGCCGCTGACGTCGAGCCCCGCGCCCTGGCCGCCGGTGCCGCCGGCATCGAGCGCACCCACCGCGATCAGGTTCGAATTGTTGATCCCCGATTGCGAGACGAAAGTATAATTGGCCTGGATGCCCAAACCCGACAATAGGCCGGGCAGGAAATCGAAGAACGTCTGGTAACCGACCTCGAACCCCTTGAGCTCGCCCCCGCTCTTTTCGTTGCGAGGGCCGCGCAGCAGCACCGTCTGGGTCGATCCGTTATTCGTGAACTGGCGCTCAAACTGGCCGTACGAGATCGCATTGTGCAGTTTCTTGTAGAACAGATCGACCGTGAACGAGGACGACTTGCCCATATAGCGTTCGAAGGTGAGGTCGAACTGGTCGGCGGTCATCGGCTTCAACCCGGCATAGCCAGACTCAGCGTTGAACACGAAATTGTAGCCAGTGACGTTGGCGGCAACGTGTGCCGCCGTTGGCGAGTTATAAACGATGTACGGCGAGTCCGGCCCGGTGTTGATGATCGGCGAATTGATCGACACGAAGTTCCTGAGCAGCCCGAAATCGGGCCGTGACAAGCCGCGCGAATAACCGAAGCGGATATAGGTCTTGGAGTCGAGGCCGAACCGGACGTTAAAGCTCGGCAGCACGTTGGTGTAGGACGCCTTGAGCGTGTTGGCCGATCCGCCGCCAGCTGCGAAGGCCAGGACTTGCGGCGTCAAATAGCAACTTGGCTGCACGATCGCGGTACCGGACACCGGCGTCGCGCAGGACGGCAACAGGTTGAGCGCGGTGCTGGTCGGATAGGCGACCGCGCCGTTACTCGTCACTTCGGTGCGGATTACGCGGACCCCGATATTGCCCTTGATGCGAACGCCACCGCCGAAGATCGGCTGGTCGCCGCCGAAATTGAGCATGGCATAAGCGGCCTTGGTCCGTTCGGACGTCCTGGTCACTTCCGACGGCGTGAAGCAATTGTCGACCGTCGCCTCGGGCCGGTCGCAAATCGCGGTATAGCCGGGCGCGATCGGCGAATTGGTGGTGGCGCCGCTCAATGACTGGAGCAGCTTGGGGAAGTTCTGCAGCGTGTCGCGGTTCAGATAGACCAGCGGGCCATTGTTATAGGCGCTGCCATTGTAGAAATTGCTGCCCAGGCTGGTCGATTCCCAGATGTCCGCGCCATAACCCTTGAAGTTCGAATTGCACGCCGCGGCCGGATTGGGAGTCGTGTTGTCGGCGTTGAAGCCGGCACCGTTGCAATTCCAACTGGCTGCGATCGGGGTCCAATTGAAGGTCGAATAGCGGACCGTCTGGTTGCGATCGGCGTAGCGCACGCCGACCTTGAGCGAGTCGAGCCAGCTGCCCTTGTCGAAATCATATTGCAGGTCGCCCTTGAACGCCCATTCGTCGGCGTCGTTATCCTCGACATGGCCCTGGATGAACGGGATCCAGTAATTGTGCGGATTGGCGAGCCCGCCGGCCGCGTAATTGACGTTCGATCCAGGCAGCAGTTTGATCTCGGGCGCGTTGCCGTCGGTCAGACTGTACTGGTAATTGGCCATCGATCCGACCGCGACCAGGATGTCGTCATTGTTGGTCGACGCGGTGATGCGCTGGCCGTCGAGCGTCAGCTTGAGATTATCGGTGATCTTCCAATCGATATTGGCCGAGAAGTCGCGCGTGCCTTCGCTATGGTCGAAGTTGCGCGCCTCGTTCTGGAAATAGAGGCCGTCGCGAAGCGTCGTGCAATGACCGGTGCCGCAATTGTTGACGAACGGCATGCCGGGCACCGCCGAGCCTGTGTTGATCGCGTCTTGGTCGTTGCCGCTCCAGCTTCCGTTCCAACTGCCATGACCCTGGGTCAGCACGCCCGATCGCAGCATGCCGTTCGAGCCAAAGACCAGCGCTCCGCTCCCGTCGGCCGCGCCGAGGATCGTCGAGCTGCGCGGGTTGAACGCCGGCGTGCCGTAGGCATTGCCCTCCAAAATCGCGTGTGAAGCGCGTTCGAGCCAGGCGTTGTGATATTTTGAATCGGTATATTGCACGGTCAGCAGGAAACGTTCGGACTTGTCCTGGAACTGGCCGGCAAGCGCGATGCCGCGCCGCGTGCGGTCATAATCGACCTGCGAATAGCGGATGCCGTCGGGGGCATATGCCCAGCCGGTGCCGCCGAACGGATTGGCGGTACAGCCGATCGCGCCGTCCGACCCGACATTGGCGGTGCCGTCGGGCTTGAACGCACCTGCCGAACAATAGGTGTCGATCTTGTCGAAGATCACGCTTTCGGTCCGCGTGATCACATGGCTGCGTGCGAAGTCGGCGAGGAAGCCGAACTTGCCGATCTCGGTGTCGAACGTGTCGCTGATCAGCGCCGAATATTCGCCGGTCCACTTTTTCGAGCGGTCGCCATAATCGGCCTTGGCGTTGCCGGTGACGACCAGCCCGTTCTGGTCGAACGGCAGACGTGTGCGCAGGTCGACGGTGCCGGCGATACCGCCCTCGATCATGTCGGCGGTCAAATTCTTGTAGACATCGACGCGCGACATCAGTTCGGGCGAGATGTCGTTGAAGTTGAGCCCGCGCGCGGCGTCGGCGGAGAAACTGTCACGGCCGTTGAACTCGGTGCGGACCTGGGTCAGGCCGCGGACCAGCACGCCGGCGGCTTCACCCGAGGGGTGGGTCGAATCGTCGGTCGACTGCAGCCGCGAAACGGTGATGCCGGGAACGCGCGAGAGCGCGCCCGACACCGACGTGTCGGGGAAGGCGCCGATATCGGTCGCGCTGATCGAATCGACGATCGTCGCCGCATTGCGCTTGGTCTCGGCCGCATCGCCGAGCGCGCGGCGCACACCGACGATCAGGATGTCGTTATCGTCCGCGGCCGAAGAGCCACTATCCGCTTGCGGCGCCGCGGTCGGGCTGGTGGCGGCTTCCGGCGCAGTCTGCGCTTGCGCGCCAGTCGCGGCGAACATCGCCAGCGTCATCAGCGAGGTGCCGCTCCACAGAAGGCCGCGGCTACGGCTCGAACCCAGTTGCTTCATCGATCACTCCCCTAATGCACGCCCCTCATGCGGAGGCTTTATCCCGTTGCTCGCGCGGCCGAGCTGCATGCCCGGCGCGCGGCGCGAATCACCTTCTGTGGAATCCCTGCGGCGCGTCGTCGCGTGCCATGTGCCCTTTCATCCCTCCTTCGCGGCCCGGCTTTGTGCGGTGCGCGCGACTCCATCGATTGCAATTCAATGCAACGATTTGCGCTTTGTTGCGTAGATTTTCGCGACGCGCAAGCGCTGTTTTATGGCGGAGTCACTAGGGAGTCGCTAAATTCAGGAGAGTGTTGCGCAAATTCATCTATGCAAAATTTGCATAAACCGTTTTCAGGATTCGGGGATGAAGAGCGCGGCCAGCGCCGCGGCCGCCATCGCCGCCGCCGCCAGTCCCAACGCGAGGATCGCCTGATTGCCGAGCCAATGGTGGACGATCGCGCCGAGCAGGGTCGCCGCGACAAGCTGGGGCAGCACCAGGAACATATTGTGGATGCCCATATAGACGCCCATTTTCCGGGGCGGCACCGCGCTGGCGAGCATCGCATAAGGCAATGACAGGATTGCCGCCCAGGCGCAGCCGATGCCGATCGTCGGCAGCCACAGCAAATAGGGATCGTCGACCAGCACGAACCCGGCTAGCCCCAGCGCACCGAGCGCAAGGCTCGCGGCATAGATGTTGCGCCGGCCGATCCGCGCGGCGAGCGAGGGCAAAGCCAGCGCCGCGATCGCCGCCACGCCGTTATAGCCGGCGAACAATATGCCCACCCAATCGGCACCAGCATTGTACGCCGCCGAGCTCGCGTCGGCAGTGTGGTAATGGTGTGCTGCGACCGCCGGGACGGTGTAGATCCACATCGCGAACAAGGCGGTCCAGGTGAAGAACTGGACCAGCGCCAGGTGCCGTAGCATGCGTGGCATGTGGAGGATGTCCTCGACGATCTCGAACACGCCGAGCGAATGCCGTCCGCCGCGCCGCATCGCCACCGCGGCGAGTTGCGCGAGGCCGAACACGAAGGCGATCGCGGCAAGCACGTAGATTTCGCGCTCGAGCTGCTCTGCGAACGCGAAGCCGGCGATCTCGCCGCCGCCGAGCATCCACAATGTTCCACTACGCGCTAGCGTCGCAGCGCCAGTCGTGCTCGGCACCGCATGCTCGACCAGATCGGGCGCGTCGGCGGCAAGGCTTTCGGGCGGGCGTTCAGTCGTGGTGGCGACCGTCCAGGCGACCGCCGTGAGCAGCCCGACCGCGCCGATATAGAAAGTCAGCCGGACCGAAGGCGGCAGCACGCCGGGCGGAGCGGTCGCGGCGACGCCGAACCAGTGGGTCAGGATCCAGGGCAGCGCCGAGGCGAACACCGCCCCTGAGCCGATGAAGAAGACCTGGACCGCGAACCCTTCGGTGCGCTGATCCTCCGGCAAGGCATCGGCGACCAGCGCGCGGAACGGCTCGGCGGCGACGTTGATCGAGGCGGTGAGCAGCCACAGAGCGAGGCTGGCGGTCCAGATGCTGGCGGCATTGGGCATCGCGACCAGGGCGATCGCGGTCAGGATCGATCCCGCCAGCAGGAACGGCCGCCGCCGTCCGAGCGGTCCCCAGGTGCGATCGCTCCAATGCCCGATCAGTGGCTGGACGAGCAGCCCGGTGATCGGCGCCGCGATCCACAGGATCGGCAATTGGTCGAGCTGGGCACCGAGCGTCTGGAAGATCCGGCTGGTGCTGCCGTTCTGCAATCCCCAGACGATCTGCACCCCGAACAGGCCGCAGCACATGTTCCAGATTTGCCCGATCGTCAGCCGCGGCCGCCGCGTCGGCGCCGGTGGTGAAATGCCCGCGTCCCCCTCGTTCGCTTGCAAAACCTGCCCTTCGCTCCTTAAGTCGGCGCCGGTTAGCGGGTCAGCTTGAGCGTAATGGGCACCAACAGCAACAACAATACAACGCTGCAAGACCTCGCCAAACTGGCGGGCGTCTCGGTGTCGACGGTGTCGCGCGCGCTCAACGACGAGCCGGTGATCAGCGCCAAGACCAAGCAGCGCATCTGGGCGCTGGCGCGCGAGCACGATTATCCATTCCGCCATTACATGCCCGCAGCACCAATCGGTGCCGAGGGATCGATCGCGATCGTCACCCCGCACATGCGCGGGCGGCCCGTGCCGCTGACTCACCCATTCTTCCTCGAGCTGATCGCGCAGATCGGCGAGGCGGCGCGCGCGCGGTCGTGCGACTTCATCGTCAGCCACACCTCGCCGGAAAATTATGACGACCTTGTCCATGCCGTGACCACTAGCCGTGCCAGCGGGGTGATCTTCCTGGGCCAAGGGATGCTCCACGATCAGCTCAACCAGCTCGCGACCTCGACCAATGGGCATTTCGTGGTGTGGGGCGCGCATATGCCGGGGCAGAAATATTGCTCGGTTGGGTCGGACAATATGCTCGGCGGCCGGCGCGCGACGTCGCACTTGGCGCGCATGGGACGGCGCAACATCATGTTCCTCGGCGGCAGCGACCCCGAGGCGCTACAACGCCGCCGCGGCTATATGGAGGGCGTGAAGGAAAGCGGGCTGGAGGCCGACCCCAATTTAATCGTCTCAGTCGAATTCGAGCTCGAAGCTGCCGAGGCGGCCGTGGCGCGGCTGCTCCATCGTGGTGTGGTGTTCGACGGCATCGTCGCGACGAGCGACTTGATCGCGTTGGGCGCGATCCGCGCGATCAAGCGCGCGGGGCGCGACGTGCCAGGCGACGTGTCCGTGGTCGGGTATGATGACATGTTGCTCAGCCGGCTGAGCACGCCAACGCTGAGTACCATCCGCCAGGACACTGCTGAAGCGGGACGCTTGCTGGTTTCCCGCATACTCGATTTCTCCCCGGATCATTTGCCAGTTCACCTGCCGACCGACCTGATCGTGCGCGAATCCTGTGGCGGGTGACGACGTCGCCATGACCTGAGCGCTGTCGGGCGGGCGGCTGTGCCTTTCCCGTCGCCGCCTGCCGATAACCGGTACGCCGCCTCAATGCGGGTCTCGATATCGCTATTTCTTGTGGAAAGTTTGGTGACCCCTACGGGAATCGAACCCGTGTTTCAGCCGTGAAAGGGCCGCGTCCTAACCGCTAGACGAAGGGGCCGAGCGTGTCGGCGCGGGGGAGCGGTTAGGGAAAGCGAGGCGTTCGGTCAAGCGTTGTGCGCGTTTGTCGCGCTCAATCCGCCCAGGCGGCGTCATCGAGATGCAGTTCGGCGGCGGGACGCGATCCCCAGTCGTCGACTTTGGGTCGTCCGGCGAGCCATAATTTACGGTCTCGCGGCGCCTGTAAGAGCGTCTGGCCGAGCAACGTGTCGGCCGAGCGGAACGCCATCGCCTTGAGGCTGCGGCCATCGTCGCCGGCGACGATGGCGCGGACATGACCATTGCCGACCACGTCGACACGGACGATTCGGAACGGTCCGGCGGCGACGCGCGGCGCCGGCCAGCCCATGCCATAGGGGCCGCCCGCTTCCATCGTCTCGCACAGACCGGGGGTCACGCCGCCCGGCGCGAGCAGGGCGTCGACCAGCAAGGCGCGGTCCTCGCGTGCCAGCGCCACCGCGGCGGCGAGACGTTCTTCGAGGAACGCGGCAAATTCGGGGATGCGATCGGCCTCGATCGTCAGCCCGGCCGCCATTGCGTGCCCGCCACCGGCGACGAGCAGACCCATCTCCTTCGCCGCCAGCACAATGGCGCCGAGATCGACGCCGGTAATCGATCGGCCGGATCCCTTGCCTGTGCCGGCGTCGTCTACCGCGATGACGATGGCGGGAATACCGAGCTTTTCCTTGAGCCGTCCCGCCACGATGCCGATCACGCCGGGGTGCCAGCCTCGGCCGGCGACCACGGCGACGGCGCTGCCATGGGGCAGCAACTCGGCCTGTTCCTGAACGATCGACTCGATCGCGCGGCGCTCCTCGTTGAGGCGGTCGAGTTCGGCAGCGATGGTGCGCGCTTCGTTGACGTCCTCGGTGGTGAGCAACCGCACGCCGAGATCGGCGCGCCCGACGCGGCCACCCGCATTGATCCGTGGACCCAGCGCGAAGCCGAGGTCGCTGCAAGTCGGCGCACGGGTCAGCCGCGACGCCTCGACCAGGGCGGCAAGGCCGACATTGCCGCGCTGTGCCATCACTTTCAGCCCCTGGGCCACGAACGCGCGGTTGAGGCCCTTCAACTGCGCGACGTCGGCAACCGTGCCGAGCGCGACCAGATCGAGCAGGTCGAGCAATTTCGGTTCGGCCCGGCCGGTGAAGAAGCCGCGCCCGCGCAACTCGCGCAGCAACGCCGCACCGAGCAGAAACGCCACCCCAACTGCCGCGAGGTGGCCGTGCGCGGCGCCATCGCCCTCATCGAGCCGATTGGGATTCACCAGAGCATGCGCATGGGGCAAAGCGGCTGCGCATTTGTGATGATCGACAACGATCACGTCGACCCCGGCCTCGCGCGCCATGTCGAGCGCCTCGAATGCCTGGGCGCCGCAATCGACCGTGACGATCAGCGTGGCGCCGCCGCCGGCGATCCGCACCAGCGCTTCACCCGATGGGCCGTACCCCTCCATCAACCGGTCCGGGATATAGGCAGCCGGCGCGAGGCCCAGGTCGCGCAGCAACCGGATCATTAGTGCCGCAGAAGTTGCGCCATCGACGTCGTAATCGCCGAAAATCGTGACCTGTTCGTTCGTCTGGACGGCGTCGGCCAGGCGGCGCGCGGCTTTGTCCATGTCGTTGAAGATCGAGGGGTCGGGCATGAACCCGCGAATGCTTGGCGACCGATTGGCCTCGATCGCCTCGCGCCCCACACCGCGCGCGAGCAGCAATTGCGTCACCAGATCGTCGGGCTGGAATCCCGGATCGCGCGCGTCGGCAGCCAAAGCGCGCCAGCGCCAGGCCTGGCCAAGAAACGATCGGGAGATGCCGGCGACATGATCCATCGCCAGCGGCTTAGCCGCGTGGGGTCCGGTAGGCTAGGCGGCTTACGGCGAGCGGTCGCCAGACGTCAAACTTGAGTGATGTGCGTGTCGGTCCGACTGCGGTCGAGTTTCCAGCCCGACAGCGTCCAAACCATCGGCCGGCCGCAACCGGCGCACTCGCCGATATATCGGCCGTCCTCAGGACGAGAACTGGCCGGGTCGCGGCGGTGCATCCCGACCGCGCACCCTAGTAATTGCCACGACATTACGCATGCACCTTGTCCCGCACGCTCCGCTAAACGAAGCCGATGCATGCGGAGTTCCGGCGCTGCGGCATTTCGCTCGCCATCGTACCCCATAAGGGGTCGCGCCCAGCGTGAGGTCCCGCGCGGTAGTCTTAATAGACCGCCCAATCGTTCTCGCGGAACCACTTGGTGATGATGTATTTGACGCCCTTCACCACCGGCATGCCTTCGTGCAGCGTCAGCGTATTGGGGCTGCCGTCCGGGTTCATGTTGTTCCAGGCGAGCAGCAGACCGCGGCGGGGCGCGACGCGCAGGCCGGCTTGCGGGAACCAGGTCGCACCGCCTTCCTCGACATCGTTCAGATAGATCATCGCGGTCCAGGTGCGCTGGCCGCCGGTCCGCTTCATCTCGGCCCAATATTTCTGGTTTTCGTGGAAGAAATCGTGGTGCGCGCGGAAATGCTGGCCGGGCGCATAGCGCTGCCCCTGCATCGTCTCGCCTTTCGCCGGCGGGATGCCGAGCAGATTGGCGATCGAGGTGTCGATCGGCGCGACATCGGGCGAATAGCGATCCATGTCGCAGCTTTCGCTGGTCCGGAACCCGTAATCCTCGCGATCGGCCAGCAATGTCGACGGACGGCGGTTGCCGTCGATGATCTTGATGAGCATCTCGCACTGCGCGGGGGTGAGGAAGTTCATGTAATAATAGGCTTGCGCCGCGCCGACCATCGCCGCCTGGACGTTGGGATTGGCGTCCAATCGCGCCGCCACTTCACTCCCGACGCGGCCGCGCTCCTTCGAGGTGCCGCCTGAGGGGTTCTTCTTCCTGCCGAACATGGCGCGGTTTCTTCGCGTCTCGCGCAAAAAAGGCAAGGGCCCGGAGACGAATCTCCGAACCCTTGCCCAGCGTGACGACCGTCTTACCAGAAGATGTCGTAGACTGTGTCGACAACCTCGCCGGTGTAGATATCCACCAACAGGGCGTCATTGTAATAGCGCACCCAACGATAGGGGCCGTATACTTCCGGCAGGCGGTAATCGTACGGGTCATCGATCCAATAGCTCTGGTTGAACAGGATCGAATTGAGGATCACGCCGGCCGAGAAACGGCGATAGCCATAGCTCCAGCCATAAGGCGCATAGTAACGCGGCAGCCGATAGGCGTTACGATTGTACGAGCGATAATTCTGCCAGTTGTAACGGTTGTCGTTACGCCAGCCGCGATTCCAGTTGCCGCCACGATCGCGGTCGTTGCCGCGCCAGCGATTGTCACCGCGTGCATTGCCGTTCCAGCCGCGATTGTCGTCGCGGTTACCCCGCCAGTTACGATCCTGGCGATTGTCGCCGCCGTTCCAGTTGCGGCCATCACGATTGTCGTTGCCGCCGCGGTTGCGCCAGTCGCGATAGCTATCGCGCTGACCGTCCAGGCGCGGCGCCGGCGCCGGGGTCACGGCCCCGTTATTGCCCCCGTTGTCGCCTGCACGGTTGCCGCGATAGCCACGCCAACCGCCATTGTCCCCGCCCCAGCGGCCGCCGCGTGCCTGCGGATTGGCATTGGGCACGGCGGGCGTAGCCGCCCCGCCATTGCCGCCGCGCCAGCCGCCATTGCCGCCGCCGTTCCAGCGGGGAGCGGGGGCAGGGGCGGGCGTTGGCGCCGGAGATGCGCTGCCGCCATTGTTGCGGCCGCCATCGCCGCCACGATTGCCCCGCCAGCCGCCATGGTCGCCGCGCGATTGATTCGAGTTCGCGCCGGCGTCACCGCCGCGACCGCGCCAGCCGCGATCCTGCGCCGAGGCGATCGCGGGCGTCATTGCCGCCGCGGCCATCAGCGCGATAAGAATAGTCCTGCGCATTAAATTTCTCCACTCGCCGGCGCACATGCCGGCCCAACGATAGTCGGGTTCTAGGCGAGTCGCACTGATCCTTTCCTGAATTGGTCTGACAGCCAATTGAAAGAATCGGCTAAGGCGTCGGGGTGAGTGCGGGCACGACGCGAGCCGCGTCCTTCGGGTCGATTCCCGGTCGCGGACCGGTCGCGACGGTGTCGTCGCCGCGCTGAATGCGGCCCGCGCGCTGGATCGCCTCGACCAAGCGGGGATAGACGCCGCAGCGGCAGATATTGGCGATGCTCTGGCGGATCTGCTCCTCCGACGGGCGCGGATTATTCCTGAGCAACACCGATGCGGCCATGATCATCCCCGGGATGCAGAACCCGCACTGGCTGACATTCTCCGCGAGGAACGCGACCTGGATCGGATGGCTGCGGTCGTGCGACAGGCCTTCGATCGTGGTGACGACACTGCCTTCGATCGATCCGATCGGCACCAGGCACGATTTCTTCGCCGCGCCGTCGATATCGACGATGCACGCGCCGCAATGTCCGGTGCCGCAACCATATTTGGTGCCGGTCAGGTTGGACGCGTCGCGCAATGCCCACAGCAGAGGCGTCGCCGGGTCCATGCGGTATTCGACCGGTTGATTGTTGACGGTGAACTTGGTCACGCCCGAAATGTAGGCGGAAACGCGCCGTTTCCGCTAGCGGCATTGTTGCCTGGGCGGACCGCGGCGATATTCCGCCCATGACCTTACCCACTTTGTTCATTCCGCATGGCGGCGGCCCCTGCTTCTTCATGGATCCCGATGGCGGCCCGTCGGATCCGATGTGGCAGCCGATGGAGCGCTATCTCGCCGGGCTGATCGACGGCCTGCCAGAACGGCCGCGCGCGATCCTGCTGGTATCGGGGCATTGGGAAGAGGACGAGATCACCGTCCATACCGGCGAGCGGCCCGAGCTGTTGTTCGACTATTACGGCTTTCCCGAGCACACATATCATTTGCGCTGGGACGCACCCGGCGCGCCTGAAATTGCCTGGCGCGCGGCGTCTTTATTGCGTGGGGCGGGGTTTGCGACGCGCGAGGAAAAGGCGCGCGGCTGGGATCATGGCGTGTTCATCCCGATGAAGGTCGCGGTGCCCGGCGCGGACATCCCGCTCGCGCAGATGTCGTTGCGCGCCGATCTCGATCCCGCCGACCATATCGCAATCGGGCGGGCGCTGGCCCCGTTGCGCGACGAAGGCGTGCTGATCGTCGGATCGGGGATGAGCTTCCACAATCTGCGCGTACGCGGCGCCGCGGCGATCGAGCCGTCCGCCGAATGGGATGCGGCGTTGACTGCGGCGGTGACCGATCCCGACCCGGCCCGCCGCGCGGAACGCGTCGCCGGCTGGCGGGCACTGCCGCACGCGCAATTCGCCCATCCGCGCGAGGAGCATTTGCTGCCGCTGATGGTCGCATTGGGAGCGGGCGGCGATGAGAAAGCGGTCCGCGACCATGAAAGTAACGTGCTCGGCTGGGCCGTTTCGGGCTACCGCTTCGGTTGAGAGCGTTCCCAATTCTGTTCACTAGGCGATTGCGGTCGCCGCCCAGCTAGGCCATCAAGGCGCTCCAAACCGGTTTCAGACCGGACCCCAGGGAGAGTGCTTTTTCATGGTCATGGACACAGGCGCCGCGGCGTCGACCAATCCTACTGCCACGGGCGATACGCATCAGGGGATCAATGCCCCCGGTCTGCAGGTGTTTGTCTTCGCGCTGTTCTTCATCTTCGGCGGCATCACCAGCCTGAACGATGTCATCATCCCGAAGCTGAAAGAGCTCTTCACGCTCAACTACACGCAGGCGATGCTGGTGCAGTTCTGCTTCTTCACGGCCTATGCCTTGATCGGCATTCCGGGCGCGATGCTGGTCAAACGGATCGGCTACATGCGCGGTGCGGCAGCCGGGTTGCTGACGATGATGGTGGGCTGCCTGTTGTTCATCCCGGCGTCCAACACCGCCACTTATGGTCTCTTCCTGTTCGCACTCTTCGTGCTCGCGACGGGCGTCGTGCTCGTCCAGATTGTCGCGAACCCGCTGATCACGTTGCTCGGCAAGCCGGAGACGGCGTCGAGCCGGCTCACTTTCGCGCAGGCGTTCAATTCGCTGGGAACGACGATCTTTCCGATCGTGGGCGCGATCTTGATTCTCGGAAGCCTCACCAAAGTCAGCGCCGCGGATCTCTCGGGCCCGGCGCTCGATGCGTATCGTACCGCCGAAAGCCAGGCGATCGTCCATGGCTATCTTGGCCTGGCGGTGGCGTTGGCGATCGTCGCGGCGGTCGTGTGGATGTTCCGGAACAAGTTGAAGGGCGAAGCGCATCAGGCGGGCAGCGGCCTTGCCGGGATCGATCTGCTGGGGCGCCCGCGTTTCGCCTTCGGCGCGTTGTGCATCTTTCTCTATGTCGGCGCCGAGGTGTCGATCGGTTCGCTGATCGTCAATTATCTCAAGCAATCCAGCGTCATGGGCCTGTCCACCGAATCGGCGGGTAAGCTGATCTTCGTCTATTGGCTGTGCGCGATGATTGGGCGTTTCATCGGCGCGGTGGTGTTGCGGTTCATCAATCCGGGCAAAGTCCTGGCGAGCGTTGCGGTGGGCGCGATCGTGCTCATCCTGGTTTCTACCCACACGACTGGCACGACGGCCGGCTACAGCTTGTTGCTGATCGGCCTGATGAACTCGATCATGTTTCCGACGATCTTCACGCTCGCCTGCGAAAAGTTGGGGGCTCGTGCGGCCGATGGCTCGGGAATCATTAACGTAGCGATTTTCGGCGGTGCGGTATTGCCGGTCGCGACCGGCTTTCTCGCCGACGCGACGGGCAGCCTTGCGCTGGCGCTGATCCTGCCGGGCGTCTGCTATGCGATCATTACGGCATTCGGCATCTATGCGCGCAACCCCGCGCAGGATTATGCCGACGCTTGATCACCCTTGCCGTGCCTCGCCGAAGCGGGGCACGGCAAACAGGAGAGGGCCGGTGATGCGAACAGGATTGTTCATGGCGATCGCGATGTCGATGGTCGCGCCCGTAGCCATCGCCGCACCCGCTGACATTCCGCTAACTGGTGCGAACGGTGGCAAGGCGACGACGCTGCGTCGCGGGCAAGCTGCCCGGGTCGAGCTGCAAACCAATGCCAGTACGGGCTATACGTGGAAGGTCGACGCCGATCGCGGGATCAGCGTCACGCTGGTGGCGGCGGTCGCGACGGTCGCCACGCGGCGTGGAATGGTCGGCGCGCCGTCGGTTGCGGCCTATCGCATCGTCGGCACCCGGCGGGGCATGTACCGGATCGTGTTCCGGTACATGCGCCCATGGGAAGGCAAGGCGGTCCGGACGCTGACGTACATCGTCCGGATCGTCTGATTCCGCGTCAGTGGATGCTCAGGCCGGCTTGGCGCCCGGTGTTCCGCATTTCACGAAATGGCCTTTGGCGTTGCGGCACTTGCCGGTGGCCGCGGGCTTGGGCTTCGGACAGGCGATGAAGTGACCCTTGGCGTCACGGCAGCGGTTGGCGGCCATCGATGGCGTCGCGACCATCGCGACGGCGGCAAGCACGAAAGCGATCCGTAGCATAAACGACTTCTCCTGCCCGTGAGTGGGATTTGGAGACTGCGCGCGATGCCGACGGTCTGCAAGCTGCCTGTCGACGCGGCGCCAAGCGAGGCGTGAGGACGGACCAGGCCTAGAAAGCCGCGATCCCGGTGATCGCTCTACCGAGGATCAGCGCATGGACGTCGTGTGCGCCCTCGTAGGTGTTGACCGTCTCCAGGTTCATGAGGTGGCGCATCACCTGATATTCGCCCGAAATGCCGTTGCCGCCATGCATGTCGCGGCTCATCCGCGCGATATCGAGTGCCTTGCCGACATTGTTGCGCTTGACGATCGAGATCATCTCGGGCGCGAACCGGCCCTCATCCATCAGCCGCCCGACGCGCAGCGACGCCTGCAGGCCGAGCGCGATCTCGGTTTCCATGTCGGCGAGTTTCTTCTGGAACAGCTGGTTGGCGGCGAGCGGCTTGTCGAACTGCTTGCGGTCGAGCCCGTATTGCCGTGCCGCATGCATGCAGAATTCGGCCGCGCCCAGCGACCCCCAGCTGATCCCGTAGCGCGCGCGGTTGAGGCAGCCGAAAGGTCCTTTCAGTCCTTGAACCTCGGGCAGTAGCGCCTCCTCGCCAACCTCGACCTCATCCATCATCACCATGCCGGTGATCGACGCGCGCAGGCTCAATTTGCCTTCGATCTTGGGCGCGCTGAGACCCTTCATGCCCTTTTCGAGCACGAAGCCGCGAATGCCGCCGCCATGCGCGTCGGACTTGGCCCAGATCACGAACACGTCGGCGATCGGCGAATTGGAAATCCAGGTCTTGGCGCCCGACAACGAATAACCGTCAGCGGTCTTGGTCGCGCGCGTGGTCATGCCACCCGGGTCGGAGCCCGCATCGGGCTCGGTCAGGCCGAAACAGCCGATCCATTCGCCGCTCGCCAGCTTGGGCAGATACTTATGCTTCTGCTCCTCCGAGCCGTAAGCGTAGATCGGGTACATGACGAGGCTCGACTGGACCGACATC
The DNA here is from genome assembly GCF_056401895.1 of Sphingomonas sp. P4_D12. Classification (NCBI taxonomy): domain Bacteria; kingdom Pseudomonadati; phylum Pseudomonadota; class Alphaproteobacteria; order Sphingomonadales; family Sphingomonadaceae; genus Sphingomonas; species Sphingomonas sp. P4_D12. Next base: position 322,789 of record NZ_JBFUIL010000002.1, read on the forward strand.
ATCGACCGATAGCCGGAATCGATCCGCTCGACCTCGCGCGCGACCAGCCCGTAGGACACGTAATTCGCGCCGACGCCGCCATATTCCTCGGGGATCGTCGGCCCGAGCAGGCCGAGCGCGCCCATCTCGCGGAAAATCTCCGGGTCGGTCGTCTCGTTGGCAAAGGCGTCGATGATGCGCGGCGCGAGCTTGTCCTGGGCATAAGCGCGCGCGGTATCGCGGATCATCCGCTCGTCCTCGCTCAACTGGTCGTCGAGCAGGAACGGATCCGCCCAATCGAAATGCGCCATGCCAGCCATGATAATCTCCTCGTCTCCCACCGCATTGTCCCGCCCGGCGGCTTGAGGCAAGGGGGTGACATGAGCTTTCGTCCCCGCCGCAGCGCGCTGTTCCTGCCCGCGAGCAATCCGCGCGCGATCGAAAAGGCGAGAGGACTCGCCGCCGATGTGGTCATCCTGGACCTGGAGGATGCCGTCGCGCCGGACGCGAAAGCCGCGGCGCGCGAGGCCGCGATAAGGGCGGCCGGCCAGGGATTCGGGACGCGCGAAGTGGTGATCCGGGTGAACGGCCTCGACACCGAATGGGGAGCGGCGGACCTTGCGGCGATGCGGGGCACGACGGTGACCGTGTTGGTACCCAAGATACGCAATGCCGGCGACGTCAAAACATGCCGCGACCCTCTCGGCTCCGAGGCGCCACTCTGGGTGATGATCGAGATGTGCGAGGCGCTCGGCCGGTTGCAGGATATCGCCGAGGCGAACGTCCAGGGGTTCGTGCTCGGCGTGAACGATCTGGCGCTCGAGCTCGGCGCGCGGCCGGGATCGGACCGCGCCTGGCTAGCGCCTGCCCAGGCAAGCGTGCTGGCCGCGGCACGGTCGCGCGGGCTGGTCGCGCTCGATGGCGTCTGCAACGACTTTTCGGACGATGAGCGACTCGAGGCCGAATGCGTGGCAGCGGCGGCGATGGGATATGACGGCAAGTCGCTGATCCATCCCCGTCAGATCGATATCTGCAATGCGGCATTCAGCCCGGATGCCGCGTCGATCGAATGGGCGACCCGTGTGCGCGACGCGTTCGCCAATAAGGATGGCGGAGTGATCCAGGTCGACGGCAAGATGGTGGAAGCGCTGCACCTCGTTCAGGCGGAACGGATTTTGGGGATGGTGTCGTGAGAATAGCAGGCGTCGAGCTCGGCGGAACCAAGTGCGTGTGCGTGTTGTCGCAAGACGGCGCGACCATCGTCGAGGCACGACGAGTCGACACCACCGATCCCGACACGACGATGGCGGCGATCGAAGAGGCACTCGACCAATGGCGTGGGTTCGGCGCGATCGGCATCGCCAGTTTCGGGCCGATCGGAATCGATACCACTGCGGCCACCTATGGCCATATCACCGCGACGACGAAGCCGGGCTGGGCCAACACCGACGTCGCGGGGCGATTGCAACGTCGATACGGAGTGCCGACCGCATTCCACACCGACGTTGTCGGCGCGGCACTGGCCGAGGGACAATGGGGCGCGGCCAAGGGGCTGCATGACCATGCCTATATCACCATCGGCACGGGGGTTGGGGTTGGCCTGATCAGTCAGGATAAGCCGGTGGTCGGGCTGACTCACCAGGAATTGGGCCATGTCCGTCCGGTGCGGATGGCCGGCGACGATTGGTCCGGCATCTGCTCGTTTCACGGCGATTGCGTCGAGGGATTGGCGTCGGGCCCCGCGATCAAGGCTCGCGCCGGCGTTGCCGCCAATGAGATTGCCGAGCATTCGCCGATCTGGCCCCAGATTGCGCATCCGATCGCGCAACTTTGTCATACGCTGGTGCTGACCGGCATTCCGCGCCGGATCGTCTTCGGCGGCGGTGTCGCGTTGGGTGTGTCCTGGCTGCTGCCGATGGTGCGCCGGATGCTGGATGAAAGCCTGGGCAGCTATGGCGATCGCTCGCTGCTCGGCGATCTCGATGCCTTTATCGTCCCGGCTGCGCTCGGCGCCGAGGCGGGACCGCTGGGCGCGATCCTGCTCGGACAACACGCGCTCGGCTAGGGGCGATGCAGCGCGTCTGAACCAGAACGCCGGCGACCCGCTAAAGATCGTTTACGGCGCTTTAACCCCGTCCGCTTACGTCTCCGCAATGACCTTGGGGCGTCGTGTACGTCCCGCCAAGCGAGGGACAGCGCGCGGTGCGAATTCTGATCGTCGACGACGAACCGGCAATGCATGACTCCTACCGGCACTGCTTCGAGCCGGTGGCGACCAATCATGACGCGCTGAGCGACATGGCCGTAGAACTGTTTGGCGACGCGTCCGTGCCGGTTTCGGAGCCAGCCGGCGCGGCGTTCGACACTGTTCATTGCAACCAGGGCGTGGACGCGGTTGCTGCGGTCGAGGATGCGATCGCCGACGGCAATCCGTTCGCGGTTGCCTTTATCGACGTCCGCATGCCGCCGGGGATCGACGGCAAGGAAACCGCGATGCGCATCCGCGCGCTCGATCCCAACATCAATCTCGTCATCGTCACCGGCTTTTCCGACTTCTCGCCGATCGAGATTTCGAAGGCAGCGGGGCCAGTCGACAAGATCTTCTATATCGCCAAACCGTTCGAGATCGCCGAGGTCGTGCAAACCGCGACCGCGCTTTCGCACCGCTGGCAGGCCGATCGCGAACTCGCCGCGGCAATGGCGAAGCTCGAGGAACAAGCGGTCGAACTCGCCGCCAACGAATCGAAGGCGCTGCACATGGCGACGCACGATTCGCTGACCGAGGCGCCCAATCGGCTCGCCTTCCTGAAGGCGCTAACCGACAAGGCACGCAGCGGTGGAATGTTCGCGGCGGCGATGATCGATCTCGATCGATTCAAGATCGTCAACGACACGCTGGGGCACCTTGCCGGCGACGAGCTGATCCGCGCGATCTACGCCATCCTGCAGCAATCGGCCCCGCCAGGCGCGATCGTCGCGCGGCTGGGCGGCGACGAGTTCGGCATCCTGTTCGACACGCTCGGCGAGCCGGCCGCGGTCATGGCGTGCGACCATATCATCGCCGCTTGCACGTCCAGCTTCCGGATCATCGGTCATTCGGTCCAGGCATCGGCGTCGATCGGGCTTGCGATCGCCGAAGTCGATGGCAATCGCGATCCGACGGACGTGATGCGCAAGGCCGATCTCGCGCTCAACGACGCCAAGAAATCGGGCCGTGGCGTCGTTCGCGCCTATAATGAGGGCATGGACGAAAGCGTCCGTTTCCGCCGTCGCATCGAAGGCGGGCTGGGTCAGGCGATCGAGCGCGGCGAACTGAGCCTCGCTTATCAGCCGATCGTCGCGGGACACGATATGGAAGTGGTCGGGTTCGAGGCGCTGTTGCGTTGGAACACCGCCGAATTCGGACCGATCAGCCCGGCTTTGTTCATTCCCATCGCCGAAGAATCGAACCTGATCCACGAACTCGGTGACTGGGTGCTCGACGAGGCGCTGAAGGTGCTCGACCAATGGCCGGGGCAATATGTCTCGGTCAATTTCAGCCCGCGTCAGTTCCGCCGTCTGAACTTTGTCGGCCATGTCGTCGAACGCGTGATGCGCGCGGGGATCGCACCCGCCCGTGTCCAGATCGAGATCACCGAAACCGCGATCTTCGACAACGCCGAACGCGCGGCCGAGACGCTCTACAAATTGCGCCAGATGGGCTTCCGCATCGCGCTCGACGATTTCGGTACCGGTTATTCGTCGCTCTACAATATCCGCAAGTTCGCGCTCGATTGCCTGAAGATCGACAAGAGCTTCATCGACGGCATGGGCCGCGAGCGCGAGTCCGCCGCGATTGTCCAGTCGATCGTCCATCTCGGCCACGCGCTCGGATTGGGCGTGGTGGCGGAAGGGGTGGAGACCGATGCGCAGGTCCAGGCGCTTCGCCTCGCCGGCGCGAGCCATTTGCAGGGCTATTATTTCTCGCGGCCGGTCCCGGCCGATATCGCACGCGAGATCGCGCAGGAGCGCTATATCGGCGGCGAGGACGATCTCGACGGCGACGAATTCGCGATCCGGGCGGGCGACGGGACCAACGGCTGATGGTCCGGCTGCGCGCCGCGACCGGGCGCCGATTGTCGTTCGCGTCGCTCGGCGGCAAGCTGCTCCTGATCCTCGCATCGGTAGGGCTGGTTGGCTCGATTGCGCTGACGGTGCTGCTCGCCGTGGTCATCACCCCCAGCTTCAACGCGCTCGAACGCCAGGCGATCGACGGACACGTCCAGCGGACGCGCGCCGCGCTCACCGACTTCGCGAGCAAGGTCGAAAGCTCGGTGCGCGATTATGGCGACTGGAATTCCAGCTACGATTATATCGTCAAGCCGACGCGCGCATTCGAACAGGAAAGCTTTTCGCCGCTGGCGATGGCCAATCTCGACGTCGATGCCATGGCCTATCTGCGTCCCGATCGCAGCCTGGTGATCGCGCGCTGGATCGATCCGCGCACCGGCCGGGAGAATGACGCCCTACGCGACGCGATGGTCGCGGCGATCCACCATGCTCCACTCGACGGCGCGATGAAGGGAAGCAATTCGGGCCATTTCTATATTCGCCTCGGCAAGATCGTGGCGGCGGTCGGCGTCGCCAAGGTCAGGAAAAGCGACGGCACCGGCACGCCGCGCGGCTATGTCGTCATGGCGCGCCGGATCACGTCGGCGCAGCTGGCGAAATTGCTCCAGGTGCCCGCGCGCCTGGATCTCGATGGCGTCCGTGGCGACCTCGTCACCACCAGTCCGACCACGATGCAGATCGCGGTGCCGGTGACCGGAGCGGAAGGCAGGCCGGTCGCGGTCGCCAGCTTCGTGGTGCCGCGCGACGTGTCGCAACTCGGGCGCCACATGCTCTGGCTCGCGGTGCTGGGATCGACCATTTTGCTCGCGCTCGTGCTCGCGGTGCTGAGTCGGATGTTCTCGCTTCTGGTGCTCAAACCGCTCGGCCGGGTCGAGGGGCATATGCAGCGCGTTCGCAACTCCGGCTCACTGACCGTGTTGCCCCAGGACGCCGCGCGCCGCGATGAGATCGCGTCGCTCGGCCGCAGCTTCAACGCGATGCTGGTCCAGCTCAAGGAGCTGCGCGAGCAAGTCGAGGCACAGGGCTTCGAGCTCGGCCGATCGGAAAGCGCGGTCGCGGTGATGCACAATGTGCGGAACGCGTTGAACCCGGTATCGACAATCTTGTCGGCCGGCATTGGCCAAGGCGCGCCGGTCGAGCGCGCGCTGATCGACCGTGCCTTGGCCGAACTGGTCTCCGCGGAGACTGCGCTCGAACGCCGCGAAAAACTGGCATCGTTTATCGCCACGGCCTTCGACGCCGAGGACAGGCAGCGTGAGGACCGGATCGGTCAGTTGCAGGTCGGTCGCGACGCGATGCGCCAGGTGTTGGAGATCATTGGCGCGCAACAACAGCTCGCGCATGAGCGGCCGCCGCTCGAAGAATGCGATGCGACGCAGATCATCGCGCAGAATGCCACGATCGCGCGACATTCCGGGAAAGGCGCGTCAATCGCGTTCAACTTCCCTGCGAAGAAGCACAAGGTGATGGCCAACCGCGTGCTGCTGAGTCAGGTCGTCGGAAATCTGTTCTCCAACGCCGCCGAGGCGATCTCCGCGGTGGGCGGGTCGGGCAGTATCAATGTCACGGTCACCGATACGAATGACGGTCGTGTGGAGATCGCGATCCACGATACGGGCGAGGGGTTCGATCCGGGCGGGACGCCACAATTGTTCCAGCGCGGCTTTTCGACCCGCCAGCACAAGTCGGGCGGATTTGGCCTGCATTGGTGCGCCAATTCGGTAACCGCGATGGAAGGCTCGTTGAGCCTCGAAAGCGATGGTGTCGGCCGTGGCGCGACCGCGCGCTTGGTGCTGCGTGCCCCGGCACGTGAAACAACGAAGACCGATCTCGCCGCCTGACGGCGTGCTTACTGTCGGGTTCTATCTAGAAAGCGCGGCTCGCTTGCCGTCCTCATGCGTTTAGGGGCGGGAGAGGAGCAGGTGATGACGGACCATTACTAGCGAGGACGGCGGCCGCCGGCCAGAACGGCCATGGAGAGCGCGCCAATCGACGTGCAGCATGGGCCAATCGGGAATGGACCGGGCTATTCCGGTCAGGAATATGACGCGGACGACTTCGCTGCCGATCGCGTGTTGAAGGAGAGCGCGGAAGGACCAAAGCGTTCCACCGAAGCCGCCGATGATCGCTTTCCGCCCGAAAACGGCCGCCGGGCGTGGTTCGATGAGCGAACCGGAGAGGTGCACGGAAGCGGCGTAGGCGCCGGCGGCGGCAATCCAGGAGAGGATTTCGCCAGCGATCCGGCGGCTGGCGACGGTTACCCGCAGACCGGCCGCGGATCAGCGGAGGTTAATAAACCGGGCGGGCACTGAAATCGACGACGCCCGCCGATGGCGTCCGCACTGGTGCGACAATCGGCGTCGCGAAGATGAAGTCTCGGCTCGAGCCGCATCGCCTACCCGTCTAGACGGCTCGCCGTGGCGATCGGCCTCAGAGCGGCGACACGCCGAAATATTTGAGCAAGCCGAGCACGAGCAACAGGAGAGCGATCGCTACGATCACATTGGCGACGTTGAAACTGCTGCGTTCGACCACTGTGCGATCGTCGGTACGAATATCTGTCATCTGAACCTCCTACTTGCGCAATAGAACGCGATCGTAACACCGGCGGTTCCGTTGCCGGCTGACAGGGCTTGACCGCTCGCTACCGGCAGCACGCTTAGAGTCAGATCAGCGGCCGTTGCTGGCGCGTATCGAAATGGCCGCGTATCAGGTGAAGAGCCCGGGCCAGCCGAGGCATTTCGATCAGGCCACCGAGCGATATCCGCACTGCCTGATCCGTGCCGGGCGTGACACGAAAACGGTGGCCGGCCACGACCGACAGTCCACTCGGGCGCATCGCATCGGCGAGTTCGGCGCCATCGAGCCCGGCGGGCAGCGGAAGCCAGAGATGATAGCCCTGAGCATGCGCCTGATAGGGCAGTCCTTTCAGGATATCGGCAGCGATAGCCTGACGCCGCATCGCCTCGTTCCGCATCGCCTCGACCAATCGATCGTAACGGTCGTCATCGAGCCAGGTTCGCACCATGGCGGCGTTGAGCGGCGGCGCCATGATCGCGGTTTCGTGAACATCGGCAGCAAGACGGAGCGCGCCGCCGATATCGGGAGCGCGAACATAAGCGATGCGCAATGCCGGAGAGATGGTCTTGGAAACACTCGCTACGTACCAGGTTCGTTCGGGCGCAAGAGCAGCGATTGGTACCGCGCACGTGGCGCACAAGGCGCCATAAACATCATCCTCAATCACCATCAGATCATTCGCCCGTGCCGCTTGGGCGATCGATTGACGCGTTGCTGCATCGAGCGTCATCGCGGTCGGATTGTCGTTGGTCGGCACCACATACAATGCGCGAATCCGTTCCGAGCGACACGCCGCCGCCAAGACATCGCCGTCGATCGTCGGCAAGGGGACCAGCCGTAATCCCAGCCGCGCGGCCAGCACCTTGAACCCCGAATAGACGAACCGTCCGCATGCCACGGCGTCGCCAGGGCGGAGCGCCGTGTTCACGATCGCATGAAGTGCGTTTTGCGCGCCGGCGGTAACGACGATTTGATCGTCCGATGCATCGACGCCGGCGCGGGCGATCAGCCGCGCGCCAGCAGCACGGTCCGCCGCACTTCCACCGGTGGGCTGGTATTGCATCCGCAATCCCGATCCATCCGCGAGCAACGTCGCGATGGTATCGCGCATCGCGCGGCCAAGCATATCGCCGGGTAATTCGGGCGGCATGTTCATGCCCGTATCGACCCGCGCGGCATCCTCGATCTGAGCGGGAGAAGCGCCTCTGACGAAGCTGCCGGCACGGCCATGCGCCTCGATCAAGCCGCGTTGCCGGGCGGTCTCATAGGCCCTGGTAACGGTGGTGAGGTCGACGCCAAGCCGCGCCGCGAGATCGCGCTGTGGCGGCAAGCGATCGCCGCTACTCAAATTGCCGCGCTCGATCGCCGATCCGAGCGCATCGGCGATCGCCAGATATTTTGGCGCGCGCGCTTTGGTCAGGTCGGGCAACCACTCGTCAGTCATCGAAATTGCTGCCTTTGGTGCGGCCATGCAGCTGGTTCCACAGGCGTTCGGTGCCCGCTTCCTGCGACCGGTTCACATATTGCGACGCGACCAGCCAGCCTTTGATTGGCCGCAGCGGCACCAGGCAACCCGCCACCATGATCGGCACTGACGTGACCAAATGAACCCATATCGGCGGGTTGTATGCCACTTGAATCCATACAACAATGAAGATCAGGGGCAAGGCGATCAGGCATAACGAGAAGAATGCGGGGCCATCGTCAGGCGCCGCGAACCGGTAATCCAATCCGCAACACTCGCAGGTATCGGTGACCTTCAACCACGATCTGAACATATGCCCCTTGCCACACCGTGGGCAGAGTCCCTTCCAACCCGTTTCGATGATCCAGCGGAACTTGTCGTTGCTATTTTGTACGGGTGGCATATCGGGTGCCTCGCATTATGTATGGATATATATCCATACATAATGGAGCTTTGCCCGCAGCGCGAGGGCTTTTGAGCTGCAAAACGCCGACAGGCGACTGCACTCCATGCATCGGGGGACGGATGCTGAGATGGGCTTGCGGGAGGACGATCTCACGGCTGGTCGCGTTTAGGTCGCGATATCGGATGAACCGCGTGCCGGCGTCTTGCCGCTGCAACGGGCCGAGCGTATCGCTTCGCCAGCGAACCGAAAAAGCGGCGCGATCGAAGGGGTGTCTGGAAGGAACCCCTTATGCGTTTCGCGTTTTCGCCCGCCGCCATCTGGACCATTATCGACAGCGCAAGAAATTGGCGGATCGCGCGCGACGCCGGCGATCCCGTCCAGCCGAGTCTGTACCGACGGCTCGAACGCTTCGGCGCTGGCCTACTCGCGCCGGTCTTCGATAGCGTGATGACTCTGTTCGAGGCTGGCTTCCGGCGGCGTTTCCGTGCCGGCAGCCTGCTGGATATCGGATTATCGCGCGACGAACGTCATTTGCTCGCCCTGCTGGAGGGAGCCGACGCCAGTATGATCGAGCGGTTCGACCCCAGCCTAGCGAGCACGATGCGAATAGCGCTCAGCTCCGCCCGGATCATGCTGTTGTCGGTCATCGGGGAGGTGATCGGGGTTCCATCCGCACCGGCATCGACCCCACTTTTCTTTCCGGCGACAGCTGCACAGCGGGTGCCATTATCCAACGCCCTTCACGTCTATTTCAAGCAATAATCAAACAGTCGCCGGGGGGGGGGAGACCCCCGCGTCTTCGTCGGGGAGCGTGACGGGACCCCGATCATTGGCCGCGGGCGTGGCCAGCAGCGACATGCCTTTCTCCGACAACAGCATTCCGATCAGCGCCTGGAGTGCGCCGCCACCGGCACCCGCGCCGGCGTCGCCGCCGGTACTGATCTGCACCCTCGGCACAACGTCGACTCCCGATGTCTCCAGCGCTTGGGCCAATCGCTCGATCACCTGACGCGTCAGCTGGAACTGCGCGCCGCCCGACGCTGCCGCCTGCTTTTCGATCGTCTCCGCAGTCGCGAGGCCGGTCTTGGTGATACGGTCGGCTTCCGCGCCCGCCAACGCCACGACCTTCGCCGCTTCGCCCTCGCCGACGATGCGGATGCGGTCGGATTCGGCCTTGGCAAGCGTGCGGGTCTGTTCGGCTTCCTGCGCGGCGCGCTTCACCGCCGCCTTGCCCTGGTTTTCCTGCACCGTGATCGACAGCTCGGACTCGGTGATCGCGGTCTGCTGGTGAGCGCGCGCCTGCGCCTCGCGTAAATCCTTCTCGCCCTCGGCCGCGACGCGCTGCTTGGCATAGGTCGTGACCTGTTCCTCGGCGACCTGTCGTTCGCGCAATTGCTGCAGGACCTTTTCGATCTGGTCGTTGCCAGCGGCGGCGCGTGGCGTGCCGATCAACACTTCCTGCAGTTCGAGATTATAGGCGGTGAACTTTGCCCGCATCTGATCGCCCGCCTGCTCCTGAATGTCGGAGCGTTCCTGGAGCAACTGGATCAGCGTTTTCTTCTGCGCGACGTTCTTGAAATAGGCCGAAACCATCGGATCGAGCGTCTGCTCGACCAGTTTCTTGATATCGCCGAACCGCTGCACCACCAACGGCGCCTTGCGGTAATCGATATGCACGACGACCGACAGCGGCAGCGTGGGCTCAAACGCGTCCTTGGTGATCAGCGACACTTCGGACAAATTCTCGTCGAACTTGTGCTGTCCGGTCATCTCCTGATCCCATTTGAGGATGAAGTTGGTCGTTGGTACGATCAGGATCTTCCCGGCATAGGTGTTGAACGCATATTTGCCCGGCAGCAGCGGATCGCTCCACACGCCGCGCGTGCCGCGATCGACCAGCTCGCCATGGCGATAATCGTCGCCCGACGTGTCGGCACCGCTGTCGCCGGTGTAACTGATGACGACGCCGACATGGCCGACCTCGATCACCGTCTTGGCGACCATCTCCACCGTCGCGAACAGGCGGTTGATGAAATAGCTGCCCTCGACCAGCACCTGGAGCTGGCGACCGCGCCGGCCACCCGCCGCAATGAACTTCTCCGGATCCTGGAAGCTGTTGTGGAAGGTCGCGTCGTCCGACTGATCGGTGCCGACTTCGGGCGCGATGATCTGGTCTGCAGTCAGCGCCGGGCCGTCATGCACCGTGACGATGCCGATCATGTCCGACGCGTCCTTGATCACGACAGACTCGAAGCCCGATCGCTCCTCGATCACGCGCTGCATGTTGCTGAACAGGTCGAAGTCGTTCGCCTCGAGCATCAGGCCGTAGAGATGCTCGCGCGTGATGATGACAAACTGCGCCAGGTTGATGGCATATGTGCCTTCGCGCAGGATCGCGCGTTGCGGACCTTTTTGTCCGCCATCCTCCAGAAAGCGGCGCACGTCGAGAAAGTCGGCGGTGCGCAAATTGCTCGCCAGCGTCTGGGTCGGACCCAGTGGGGCGCCGTCGCGCGCGAAGACATAGCCGATCTGGCCTTGGGGGATGGTGACCAAAGGCTGCGAATGGACGCGATATTGGAACGGCATGAAGAAGTGATAGCCGCCGCGCAGGACAATCGGCTGGTAGCCGGCCTCGCCGTTGAGGGCGATCAAGCCGGAGGTGACGGAGCCGTTGCGGCTCCACAATTTCTCGACGATCGCGACGCGGTTGTTGCGCACGTAGCGAACGCAGCGAGAGAGGATGAACAGACAAGCGACAACAAGGGCCACGACGGCCGAAGCGCCGAGCACATACATATTTGTCATCTGTGGTGGGTGTCCTTGGGACCTAAAGAAGAGCGCACGATCGCGCTCTCCCTCTATTTAATGTGCCCCAAGTCTAGCTTCCAGCGAAATCGGAAGGACCATACCGATTTTCGACGTAGCGTGCGACCGCACGTGCGTCGCCATGGTTAAGCCTGCTTCGCTCGGCAGCCAGATCATTTAGCGTATCATCGATCCGTTGTAGCGAGCGAGTCGCGAGTGCGAGAATGTCAGTTCGGGATTCGTCCGAAGCGGTGTCATTCGCCACCGCCATCGCGTGGACGACTTGTACGAGGTCGCGTGATAGCGCCTGATATCTCTCGTCGTCATGGTCCCACCTTGGTCGGGCTAGCACATCGACGAGTCGGCGAAGATCGGCACCGGGCAATGATCGTGCCTCGGCCAGCGCATGCGTGACGCGCATCCGGGAGTCATTTGCCGCGCGCCTGGGGTCGATCGCGTCGCGGCGACGGCGGAGGCCGACCAACGGCTCGAGAGCAGCCGTGACAACTGTCGCTGCCAATGCCAACGCCGCGTAGCCGGCCAGGAACCAGCCGCTATACCCGAGCGCCAGATGAGCGAGGTCGCTAAGCGGCGCGCCCGCCGGCGCCGTGAACAATGTCGCCACGGCAACCGTCACGACATAGACGGGTACGGCAAAGTGCAGGAAAGCGCCGCCGACGATGCGCCAGGCGCGGATCGGTGCTTTGGCGATCAGGGCAGGGCGGACCGACACGCTATTCATGGACGTTGCGGCCCTCCTTCGAGCCCGCGACCAACGGCGACGAATGTGGGGAGAAGCTGACGCGCTGCAAGAGGACGTCTAGGCGGCGCGGTCTCGGCCGACCTCGTCCTTGCGCCGGAGATAGGGCGCGACCAGATTGCGCGCGCGGAACCATTCCTGGCGCTCGGGGCTCAGTGTCGAGAAGTTGCCGATCACGCGACGACAGTCGGGCGTCTTGCATTGGCAGATCATGTGCCAGTTCGATTCCGCCAGCGTGGTCGAATAATCCCAGCAGATCTCCTCGCCCGGCGCGATATCCCGGATCGCGACCAGGAATACGCCCTGATCGGTGAAGCGCAGTCCGGCATTGGGCGCACAGCTATGGTTGACCAGATCGTCGATCCGCCCGGACGGGCCCATATAATGATCGGGCGTGACCTGGACGTATCGGTCCGATTGTCCGCGCATCAGGCTGGGAATGCGGTCGGCGCGGAAGCGGCGTCCGGTGAACGACATCAGCCGCTCACCCTCGGCGAACGGCGCGGCCGCGAACACCGCCTTGCCCAGATGGTTCTCACTCACCGCGAACAGATTGGTGGGCGTGCGGATGGCATCGAGCACGTAGAAGCGCCCGTTGCGGAAGCCCAGCGACCGCAAGGGATTGATCGTCGCCAACCCGACCATGAACCAGATGCTCGCGTGGCAGACCAGTTCGACCAGGATATAGGCATATTCGCCGACCGGGCTCCCCGGCGTACGAGCAGCGACCATCAACGTCGCGAGGTCTCCCAGCGTCCACAGGCCCCAGGCAGGCGAGCGCTCGCGACCGCGATCGGCGACGACGCTTGCCCAGGTCGGCCAGAAGCTGACCGGCACCGCGACCACCACCAGCATATGCGCCCAGAAAGCGTCGCGGAACATCGCCCAGATTGCCAAAGCGCCAAGGCTGGTCGCGATGCAGAATGTTTCGGTGCGCGTCGGCAGAGTCCAGGCCGATCTGCGCCACAAAGCGACCGTGATCGCGACGCAGGCGACGGTCGCAAACAGGAACACCCAGCGCTGCAGGCCTTCAGGGTTCACCGCGGCATAAGTCGACGCCTCGACCGCGGTAGCCGCCGACCAGATCAGCCACGATGCGCGGTTGGGCTCAACCAGATCCCGCTTCAGGCCGGTCAGGTATGCTGCATAGCCCGCGAAACTCGCGGCCAATGCCAACAGGAACAAGACCTGGACCATTCACCCCCACTCGGCTCGTCCACCATGCGCAACGCGATATTTACCATGTTGCCAGGAATCCGTCTATTCGAAAGCCAAGGATTCAGCGCGAGTCGTTAAGTGGTTGAGGTTCGATTCCATTTTAACGGCAGCGGGAGACTGCCGCAATAAAGCGGCCGCTAGGAGGAAATGCGGCTGGCGATTTAGCCGCAGAACCCCAGTTCGCTACGCAGAGCGCGAGGGGATCGCCCGGTCTGGCGCATGATCGACCGCGTCATATGCGATTGGTCAGCGAACCCCTCCGCTACTGCGATGGCCGCCAGAGCCGTGCCCGTCTCGATTATGCGGTCGACCGCTCGACGCGTGCGCGCGATCAGGCGAAACTGGGCAGGCGTGACCTCGAATTGCTGGCGGAACCCGCGCGATAGGCTGGCAGGATGGAGTCCGCGCTGCTCCGCCCATTTCGCGAGCGGCAGATCGGGCGCGGCGAGCAAATCCGCGGCGAGAAGATCGGGCCAGTCGGTGCCGCTGGTCGCCTCCACGACGATATCGCGATCGAGCAACTCTTGTGCGGCGATTAGGTCGCTTTCCGCGAGCCGGGCGATCGCGTCAGGGTCGGCTACGCGGCCGCGCACCGGACCACGCCACCGGCCGTTCAACGGCAGCACCAGCACTTCGGCGCCGCGCGGGTCAAACCGGTCGAGGTGGCGTTCGAAGGCACCATGGACGATGACGTCACCGGCCGAGACGCAATGCCGCCCGGTATCGCCTGCCTCGACATAGCCGCCGGCCAGCACGATCGCGGCAAAGGGCCGTTCATGAAGATGGCGGTGGAGCGTTTCGCCACCCCGGTGGCGCATCCGGCCCGGCGGTGCGGCGCGCGGCGTGCAACACGAACAGGAAAGGGAATTCGGTTCAGGACCCATGATCGCCGATCCTATACCAGCCCGTCGCCAGACAGAAAGATGATCGTCCGTAGTCCTGCTCGTGACCGATCTCTGCCGATCAGCTATCGCCGCGACGGCAAAGTGAGCGAGGCGATCGTAATGCCGCGCGACCTCATTCCCGATTGAGTTTGCTGTCCTCGCGCGCGTCGGCCACCAGATCGAAACGCTGTTGCGCGGCCTGGATTACCGTCAGATGATCGACTGCCCAGCGCGCGAGTTCACCGACCGGCTGCTGTAGCGACTGGCCGAGTTGGGTCAGTTCGTAATCCACCCGGGGCGGAATGCTGGGGGTCACCGTTCGCGTCACCAGGCCGTCACGCTCCAGCCCGCGCAACGTGAGCGTCAGCATGCGTTGCGAGATACCCTCGATCGAGCGCCGCAACTCGCTGAACCGCTTCGGCCCATCGGCCAGCGCGTTGATCGTCAGCATGCTCCATTTGTCACCGACGCGCTGGAGCACGCCGGTCACGCCGCGGCATTGCGGACTATGAGGATTCACTGCCGGCTCCTTCGGTAACATCGTTGATACCGGGGCACATGGTTGATCCTCATTGCCAAAAATGTGCCTTCTTGCGACGCGGATGATGGCAGTTATCTAGCGTGCCTCAGTAACTAATCAATACCAGCGAGGCACCATGATCATCCTTCACGTCGACAGCAGCATCACCGCGGAAAACAGCGTCACCCGCTCGATCGGAGAGGCGGCGGTCGCCAGGTTGAGTGCGCTTCATCCCGAAGCCGAAATCCGGCGGCGCGACCTCGCTTTGGATCCGCTTGGACATGTGACCTTGGGCGATCTCGGCGACACATCGCTTGCCGAGGAGTTCCTCGCCGCCGACATCGTCGTGATCGGCGCGCCAATGTATAACTTCAGCATTCCCTCCAACCTGAAAGCCTGGATGGATCGCCTCGCGATCGCCGGCACGACATTCCGCTATTCCGAAAAAGGCGCGGAAGGACTGGCCGGTGGACGCAAGCTGATCATCGCCTCGGCGCGCGGCGGCTTTTACGGGTCCGACACCGGACGGACCTGGCTCGATCATCAGGAGGCCTATCTCCGCGGCTTCTTCGAGTTCCTGGGCGTGACCGACATCGCTTTCATTCGCGCGGAGGGGATCGCAATGGGGCCTGATGCGCGGGCCAGGGCACTCGAGGGTGCGAAGATTGAGGCGACCGCGATCGCTGCTTAAGCCCCGCTCCCGCGGACACAAAAAAAGCCGCCTTCCCCGAAGGGAAGGCGGCTCGACCATTTCACAGGTATCAAATCAGAAGCGGAAAGTGATGCTTCCGCGATAGCTCTGGTTCTTCACGTCGCTGCGGTCGATCGTCGTGTCGACACCGACCGACAGCGTGACGTTCTTCATGTCGACAGCAAGGCCGCCAGAGGCTTCCCACCAATCCTTGTCGCGGCCCGTCAACGCAAACTGCGCGGCAGGTCCGACGCCCCCGACGAAGTTCGCGCCGAACGACGCCGGCTGGTTGTCGAAGTCATGGACGTAATAGCCGGTCAGATATGGCCGCACCTTGCTCTTGCCCCCGCCCAGCGTCAGACCGAGGCGGCCTTGGGTCGAGTGCGCGCCTTCGCGATCGATCCGCAACGCCATCGGACCGCCGGCCTCTGCAGTATCGGAAAAGCCGATGTCGCCATAGCGGAGCGCCGCGCGCGGCCCGAGCTTGAGCCCACCCAGGTTCGCCATCCACGACACGCCGGCCTCGCCGCTGACGGCCAGCGCCTGATCGTTGGAGCGTAGCGTATAGGGCGTTCCGACCAAGCTGGCCGATCGCACCATATGCGTATCGAACAAGCCGGCGGAAAACACGCCATCCAGCCCGAAGCCATTCTTCAGACCAAGCTTGCCGTACAGGGTGCCCTGATAGAGTTCACCCTTGGCAGTGGCGCCCGTCGTCGTGGTGCCCTGGGTGCTGGTGTAGGATAAAGCGAAACCGACCGTGAAGGTCGAACTCACCTGCTTTTCGACGCCTGCTGCAACATACCAGCCGTCGAACGTGTCGCGGCCACCCACGGGGAGCGCGGTCGCCATCGGCGCGCTGTTGCCGTTCAAATAGCCGCCCGCGAAGAACACGCTGACGTCGTCGGGCACTTTGCCGGTGGACACGTTGGTAACCTGGGGCGTGCCGGCGCCACCGGACTCGTACGATCCCATCGCGCCGACATTATTCAGGTTTGCCATGACGCTGAGCGGTTGGCCGATGATTGCCACCGTGCCGCCCATATCGCCGCTACCCAGCGCACCGAGCCGGTCGCGATAGAAACGCGCCATATTGTCGGTGGCAACGGTACCGAGCGCGGTCTTCAGCGTCTCGGTCCGCGGCGCCCAGTTCTCGAGCGTCGAACGGGTTGTTGCCACATTCTGCAGGTCTAGCGGCCCGTAAAGCCCTGCCAGGGCGTTGTAGCTGCCGGTACGATCGCCATCGAGCAACCTGGCATAAGCGGCCTGCACCGGCGAGTTGGCTGACACCACATCGGCATATTTGCCGGCGACGATCTTCACCTTCACGTCGTTCGCCGAATAGAGGAATTTCGGCGTCAGGATCGCGCTCAGCGCGGTCGTGTTGAACGTCCCCGCCAATTGGTTCTGCGCGGTCAGGATCTGATAAGTGTCACCATCGCGGATCATATAGCCCGACACCGGTGCGAACAGCACGGTGCCGCCGATCGATGCCAGCCCATCGACCGCCACACCGGGCGCGCTGAACTGATTGGCGATGACCGCCAACTTGTCCGCCGCGCCGTTGGCGCCAAGGTCGATCAGCAAGACGTTGCCCAACGACAGCACCAGATTACCACCGACCGTCAACGTGCCGATCGAGCCCACGGTGCCCGGCGCGATCATGCCGGTGACGCTGGTCAGATACGGCGTGTTGATCCGGCCTCGTCCATCCAGCGCGCCGGAGAACAGCAGATAATCGCCGACCGAATTCATCGTCCCGTCAACCGTGATCCGGCCGTTGGTCTGCGTGACGTCGATCAGACTGGTCAGCGACCCGCTGGTGGCGATGTTCAGCCGCGCGCCCGATCCGGCGACGGTCAGGCGATCGACCGTGACCTTGGTGTCGAGCGTGGTGGTGCCCGCGGCATCCAGGGTGACATCGAAATAGGCCGCGCGGGTATGCGTAGCGGCGTCTGGGTCGCGGTCGTTCGGCACGAAGTTGCTCGCGCCCGGGAGCCCATTATCCAGCGTGGCATCGGGGATCGGGCTGGTGCCCGGTTGGCCGCCCGCGGGAGTGAACTGATATTGGGTTCCGTTATACGTCTCGACGCCGGTGGTGGTGTTGTAGCAGTCGCTGTTATTGCCCTGCTCGATGTAGATCTCACCAAACTTGCCTGACGTGCCGTTGACGCCGTCACCCAGTGTCGAGGGAACTCCGTTGACGAGGTTGCCGTCGACGATCGTCATGTAATTGGGGTCGATATTGGTGACCCAATGCGTCGGGTCAGCCCAGTTCGCATCGCCCGCCTTCGACCCGACATAATGGTAATTATTGTTCGTGGCGATCCAGTCCCAATAGAGATAGAGCGGCTGATAGAAGGACGATGTGCCGTAGCTCGCCGATGGCTGGTTATTGAAATACCGGCTGCCACCCGACAGCACGCCGATCACCAGCTTCTTCGAAAACCTATTGTCGAGGATCAGCGGACCGCCCGAATCGCCAGGCGCGGTAATGCCTTCCTTGGGCAAGGCTTTGTCGCGGAACAGGTTGAAGTCATAGATGCTGGCGTTGAGCCCGCCGCGGCGCGGGTCGTCGAAATCGAGCTGATAAAGGTTCTGCGGCAGGCCGTCATTCACGCCGAACAGGAACCCATCGACGTCGTCGAGCGACCCCAGCAGGCCGATATAGTTTTCCGCCACGCGACGACGGAAATCGACCCCGCGAGTATCGCCGGTATTGCCCGTGCCGCTATCGCCGTAACCGGTGATCGTGACGTGATAGCCGGTGCCCTTGGCGGGATCGATCGATCCCGGCGCCGGCAATTGCGACAGCAGGATTGCCCAGGTGGGGACATTCGCCGCCGGCGTGTCGAGCGTGGCGATGGCGATATCGCCCTGCAGGAAGTTGTTGCCGACCCCGAGCGAGGTCGACGCGGGATTATACGTGACCTGATTGACGTTGTAGAGGTAGTTGGCGACGTCGGTCTGATAACCGCCGTACAACCAGTTGCCGAACGCCGAATTACCCGCGGCATTGTTGTTGGCCCGGAACCCAAAAGCGATCGGCCGGCCGCCATTGGCCGCGCCATAACCCCACGGATCCTGGAAACCGGTCTCGTCGGGATCCTGGTTCACGCAATGCGCGGCGAAGATGACCGTACGCGGGTTGATCAGCGTGCCGGAGCACAGGCCGATAAAGCCATTTTGCTGGTCGATGACCATTTCGCCGATGCCGGTCACGTCCTCGGCGTCGAGTGCGCCGTTGGGCGGCGCCGATGAATTCGGATTGCCGGGCTGCGAAATGACGATCTGCGGTTCGCGGATCGATGTTTCGGGCGGCGCGACCGAAATGGCGTCCTGCGGCGAATAATAATTGCCGGTCGGCGCATTGGCGCGCGGATTGGCGACGGCATCGACGGTCTGGGCATGGGCCGTCGCGGCAGCGACAAGTGAGCCCAGTGCGGCGGACGTATTCAAGACAAAGCGAAGACGCGCGCTGTGGCGCGCGGAACGATGCGACATGTTTATCCCCTCTTTTTTTGGCCCTGTTTCCCGCAGGGCGAAGAAAGGATCGCTAGCGTGGGTCGTAATTCGGTCAATCGGAATTAGACAGCGATTCGGACATATTAGGCGCCCGGAGCGCCGCTTCCCGCAGATGGTTGCGGGATGTGACCGTCCCGCCACAATCTCGATCAACGTCGCGACACCACGTCATGCGGACAATCCCGGGCACGAGTCCGGTTCGAGGATCGCTTTGACGCAGCGGTCATGGCGTCGCGCGGGCGGCGGTGGCAGGCGTTGCGCGGTGAAGGCCTATTCGGTACAGGACTGCCGCGCATATCAATCAGCGCTATGGAGGCCGATGGCGCGACGAACGGAGGCCTTCACGCTAATCGATGGCATGCGAGGTTTAGCCGCGATCGCGGTCGCCTCGCTGCATTGGCAAGCCATTAGCGCGCCTTGGTTTTTTGCTGCGAGCGGCGGCCTTGCCGTAGATTTGTTTTTCTTGCTGAGCGGCATCGTGATCGCGCACGCATATGACGATCGAATTGCAAGCGGCGAGCTCAATACCTCCCGATTCATGCTGACGCGGCTTATCCGCTTTTGGCCGCTCTACGCACTGGGAACCCTGCTCGGTGGCGTTGCGGTTTTTGTGGCAATGGCAACAGGACGGGCAGGCTATTACCACTCCTACGGCGAACTCCTCTCAGCGATCATGCTGACGTTGATGTTTATCCCTCAGGGGTGGGGAGGGAAGCTGTTCGAGCTCAATCCGCCATTCTGGTCGCTGCTCTGGGAATTGGTGGCCAATTTCATATTCGTGCTGTTTTGGCGACGATTGTCGGTCAGCGTCATGGCCGCGATAATTGCCATCGGGGCAATCGGAGTGATCGCGATCACCCTGATCTACGGCCAGCTTTCTGCGGGTAGTCTGTGGGAGACTGCCGGGGCGGGGCCAATACGGGTATTGTTCTCCTTCTTCCTCGGCGTGCTCATCAATCGAACCGTCCCACGCGCAAGGGCCCGATCGCAGTTGATCGGGCTAGCATGCGCGGCGCTGCTGATTGGTCTGTTCGCAGCTCGCCCGGGCTCATGGACGGCGGTCTATCATTTGCTCTGCGTGCTCCTGATCTTTCCCGCGGCTGGGGTGCTGGCCATGCGGGTCGACGTGGGTGGTCTCACCGCTCGGGTTTTCAAGAAGCTGGGCGACGCATCGTATGGCGTCTATGTATTGCATATGCCGGCGCTAATCTTCGTCAGCTGGATCGTCAGTCACGCCGGTCGCGCCCGTGTGTCCCTAGGGCCTTTCCTATTCCTCATCTGCTGCCTGCTGCTGGTTGGCGGGGTCTTGTTTCTCGACCGCTCGTTTGATCGGCCCGTCCGGAAGCGAATGATGGACCGATTTGGCCTCAAGACGAGGCGTTCGTTGCCCGACCCAGAACCGATTTAGTCGATCTTGGTTTTCGGACAGTTCCCCGGCATCTTTCCAGTCTCGAATATGGCCCTTACGCACCGGTCATAGGCGTTGCGCGCGCCTTGCCGGTTGTTGAGCCGTGCAACAGCGCCGATCGCTTCGGCCAGCAAGTCCAGCTGCTCGCCAAATTCGCCCTTGTCGATCAGGATCAGCTCGCCGGATTTCCTGCCGGTCAGGGTCGGCAGGCGCTCGGTCCTGGTCGTCTCAGCGCTCGGCATCGGCAGCGTCGGCCGATCGGTTCGCATCGACGACGAGAGCGTTGAGGTGGTCCCGCACGCTGTCAGCGTCGACAGCATTAGCGGAGCGAGCGTCGCCATTAAGCGTGCCCGGCGTCGCATCCAGCGCATCGTGCATCTCCCTGATCTTGGTTTGGACGAGAATGGAGGTCTGGTCGTCTTCGGCCGCGACACGCCTGCCGATGGCATCGACGGTCGCCCGTGCCTGGCGTTCATCCGCGCGCGCGACGGCGACGGTCTTGGCGTGTGCCTTTTCAGCCCGCACCTCAGCTTTGGCCCCGCCGGCGGTTTCGCCCTTATGATAGATCAGCGCGATCATGGCGCCGATAGCTGCGAGTGCGACCAGGACCGGAGCGACCCAGCCGAACAGGCGAGCGGCCCAGCCAGGCCATTTCCAGCCGAGCGTGAGGGAAATGAGAAAGGCCATCAGCTCTCTCCCTTGCCGCAGGATCGGCGATCGACATTGCCGATCCGGTTCCGCAGCCACCCCTTGAGAAAGGCGCGAAGCTTGGGGTTGGCGGCGGCAAGCCGACGATATTCCGCAGCTTGCCGGGCATCGAGCGCGTCGAGTGTCGCGGCGCAAGCGGGGATGACGCCGAGCTTTGTCTGGAGCATCCGATATGCCGCGACGTCGACAGGCCCCAACGACGCCGCACTGTCCGGCAGGCGCGCCTCACCCAGCGCGTTCATCGTCAGCCGATACCAGCGATTGGGTCGCCGCGGCCCCATATTGACCGCGGTGTCGATCAACTCGCCGGCAACGGCGGGTTCGATCTCGATCAGCGGCATATAGCCAGGCGCGGCGATGTAGCTCCGCACATAGACGGCATCGGCGCAAATGGTTGCGGGGCCATCGCAATGCTGCGGGAACCGGCGCATGTCACCGCGATACCCATAGTCGCGAGCGACTTGTTCGGTGACGCCGTAGCTGGTTGCGCCGCCCGGATCGCGGGCGTCGTTCACATAGCCGCCCTCGGCGGCATAGACGCCGGCAAGGATGACCGCGACGGCCGCGGCGATGGCGCCCTTGCTGGCCCAGCCGGCACGCGCCGCCGCGTCGCTCTCAACGAAACTGTCGACGCCTTCAGCCATTGGGCGCCGCCTTCTTCTGCGCCACGATCCGCGCCACCATGATGGCGACGAACAGGATTACGGGGATCGAGTGGAGCAACGGTGCGGGAAGATATGCCCGCATGTCGTACGGCATGGCGTTCCACGCCGCCGAGAGCGCGTCGGGGAACCACTGTGCCAACGCGGTGACGATGGCCCCGAACGCCGCCAGGCGCATGGTCCAGAAACGCCACCACAAGCGCGCGTCATCGATCAGGCGGGCGCGGACAAGCGCCCACCATTTGCGTAGCAGGTTCATGGTTTCCTCCACTTGCGGCAGCGCCGCGGGTCAGGCGTGGTCGTAGGTCTCCGCGATCGCGGCGGTCGCGCGGATCAGCGGGTCGTTGGCGAGTGTTCGTCGGCGAGCCGCTCCAGCTCGTTGAGGTCGGGCTCGAGTGCCGGCGGCGGGAATGATTCACGCAACGTCGGCGCGGCCTGAGTGATGCTGATCCGTGGCCGCGTGATAGTCATATGGATCGGCGACACCATCATCAGCGCCAGAGCGAAGAGGATGAGCATCGAGCCCGGATCGAACATCACGGTTGTCCTGTCCTGGTTTGGCCGGATGAGGGGACGAGCACCTCGAGCTTTGCCTCGATCCGCGCGGTGCGCTCATTGATCTTGTCGAGCTTGTCGGCGTCGAATTCGCGACGGGTTTCCAGCGCGGTGAGGCGGCGTTCGTGCTCAGCCAGTTCGTTCATCTTGCCGCCGCCCGCCCATAGGAAGCCCGCGATCAGGAAAATCGTCGTGATGACGGGAAGCCACGCCAGCCAGGTTGGCGGGGCTTTGGCGGGCCTGGTCATTGGGGAGGGTACTCACATTGGGAAGGGGCGTGGAGGTGTTTGAGGTCAATCTAAGTGAGCTCGGCATTGTCGGGTGGCGCTTTCCCCCGGCTGTCGAAGCGGATACCGCGTCGACATGTCAGAAAGCGCGAATCGAGCGGCACGGTGTACTGGTCAAACGAAAGCGGACGCCGCGAGCGCCAATCTCATCAAGCCACTAACCAGTATCCGGTTCTTCGCAGCAATTTTCGTTGTGATGTATCATTCGGGCTCCGGGTTCATCACCGCGCAGCCGCATATTCCCGGCATTATTAAGTCAGTGCTGTTGAACGGCTACACCGGCGTCACGTTTTTCTTCGTACTGTCCGGCTTCATTCTGCACCACACCTATCGCTGCAAGCTAGTCGACCGGGAAAACATCAAACGATTCGCCGTTGCTCGGTTTGCTCGCATTTACCCGGTATACCTCATCACTGTGATCGTGATGTTCCCGTTTGCAGGCGTGAACTACGACTGGCGCGATGTGCCGCAATTCTTGCTTTTGCATTGGTGGATCACAGCGCCATGGCCGCTTCTCGCCATCTGGAACGGGCCGTCGTGGACGATCTCGGTAGAGGCGTTTTTCTACTTTTGGTTTCCCTGGCTCACGACCGTCGCGGCTAAGCTGTCAACGCGGTCGATCTATATAGCCCTTCTGGCCCTAGCGGTTCTGGACTTTGCAACCGGCAGTTCGGCGTTCTTCTCGCTGCATCCGGCATATTTCGAATGGCTCCGATGGGTACCGACGCCGATCATCCGGTTGCCTGAATTCGTGATCGGGGTGCTGGTCGGCGAGTTGCATTTCAGGCGTGATGGGAAGCGCTTTCCCGTGCCGTCGTGGGTGCCGATCGCCGTGCTTTTGTTGATGCTATGCATATCGCACGAGCCATGGGTAGCGTCTGCCGTGACGGTGTTGGCGGCGCTGCTTATCTTGGCCATTGCGGGCGATTACGGCTCGATCGTTGCTAGAGTTCTCCAACAGCGTTGGCTCGTGCTACTTGGCGCGGCGAGCTATTCGCTATATCTGCTCCACCAGCCGGTGCACTTTTACATGACTTGGCTGTTGGGCGAGAGCAAATGGCTCGTGCCGTTACAGTATTTGGTAGTCGTCGGAGGCTCCGTCGTGGTCTTCCTCTACATCGAAGAGCCAGCGCGCGAGTGGATCCGATCACGTGTACGTATGAAGCCATCTGCTATCGAGGAAGTCGCCGATCGCCCACTCTGATCGCAATTCTCGTTGGCCGAATAGCGGCAGCGCTGATAGACCACCGCGCCATGACAGTGCCGCTTTCTGCCAAGCTCGCCAAATCCCTCAGTTTCATGCGCCACGTTCGTGGCTGGCCAGCGATCGCCACTAGACTTGCGAAGCATGACGCCGAGTTCGAATGTCGGCGGGGTGAGGTCCGCTTCGCAGGCAATCTGAAGTCGTTGATCGACCGCGAGGCCTATCTCTACGGTTCATACGACTGGCACAAAATCGCACCCTTTCTCGCCCGGGCGAGCCGGCGCGGGACGATCGCTGACGTCGGCGCAAACATCGGGAACCACGCGCTAGCGTTCGCCCGCCATTTCAATAGCGTGATCTCGTTCGAGCCAAATCCACAGGTCTGGCCGCGGGTCGAGCAGAATATCGCGATCAACCCTTGGGCGAAGGTTGAATTGCGCAAGGTCGGATTGGGGGACGCAGTTGCCGACTTGCCAATCTTCGTCAATGACAACCACGGCCTGTCTACCTTTCTCGATGGAGAATTGGACAACGCTCATGGCCTCAGTGCGCACATTGCTGTCGGCGATGAAGAATTGCGCGGCGTAGCCATCGACGCAATCAAGATCGACGTCCAGGGGTTCGAGCCGAACGTGCTCCGCGGACTTCGTGAGACGATCATCGCTAACCGTCCTCTAATTTGGGTCGAGATCAGCGAGACCACTCTTCACACGCCGACCACCTCCGCGCTTGCGGAACTGATTCCGGTCCCATTTCGATTGATGCTGTACACGAGCAAAAAGGGCGCGCTCTTCAATCGGACGGTACTTGTCGATCACAAATCCGAGCGCTTGCCGGTCGGGGATTACCTTGTCATCCCCGAGGGCTACAACACCTCGCCAGCATCGGACAGAATGTCGCGCCAGTAACTAAAGGCGTCGTCCAACTCCGCGCTCGACAGCATCTTGGTATAGATCGCGATCCCCGCAATCGTCGCGCCGGGTGTTGTAGTGGTATAGAGGTGCGTCCGTAGCTTGCGTGTGGTGCTGCCCATCGGGTTGGCGGTTCGTGTGGTCGCGAATACCGAAGCACTGCGGACCGATCCAGACCGTTGGAAGAAACCTTGGGCGGTGGTTGTGTTATACTCCGATACGCCCATGCTCCAGGTCGTGGCGCCATTGGCGAAACCTGAGCTGGTGGAGACGTTGACCACCGTGCCAACGCTGTCGCGACCGAAGGTTTGGACCTCAAACAAGCCGGGCACCAGCATGCCCAATGAACCGCCGTTGATGTCGTCCGACAGGATGCCTTGATTGATCGCGGATTTGTAGACGGCGAGCAGAGTAAGTGCGCCGCCAAGGTTGAAGATGTCGCGCGCGAATCCCGGCAACTCGAAAAAGCGGGTGAAGGCGCGCATCGATTGTGACGAGGTATTGACGCCGCCGGTGAGGCTATACGTGCCAGCGCCGCCAGTTCCGGTCGCAAGCGACGAGATGACGCCCAGACTTCCGCCCACGCCAGTGGTCAACTCAATTGTTTGGCCGACCGCGAGGGGGTCGCCGGTCACGGTGCCGGTGACCGTCAGCAGGTTGCCGCCCGTGATCGCCCCGCTGAAGGTGGTAGCCATCGGGCCGCCGACCAAGCCGACAGCCGCTGGCGTACCGATCAGCCGTCCATCGTTGGCGCCAGTGAATAGGTTGACCGTTGGCGAGTCGTTGAGCGAGGTGCCGAACATGTAGGCAGCATAGCCGGCGCCGAAGTTCGGACAGGACCGCGTGCGGCCATAGCCAAGCGCAGACGCATCGACGCCGGCGAAGGGAATAGCAACTCTCATGTCAGGGGCACCTCACAGATAGGCAGCCAGCGATACATCGGCAGGCGCAGGCCATAGGGATCGAAGATCAGCGTGGAATCGGCGCGGGTTTCGGCGATGTTGGTCCACCCCTTGGTGGTGTTGCCGGCGTAACCGCAGCGGAACTTCCAGGTGTTCGCGGGAGCAGCTGGCGCGTCCCATACGATGCGATCGCGCGCGACCACGCGAGGGTTACTGAGTGTCTTCGCGACGCCGCTCGAGTCGACAGCCGCAACGCCCCAGTTCGAGAGAACGGTGGTGTCGGCAACCGTCAGGCCGCCAGCAATCGTGTGGCCCGCACGGACGGGGAAGGTCGCGACGATCTGCGAGTTCTGCGCCGTGAAGGTCGGCACCATCGGTCCGATACGCAGGCCATCGAACATCAGGCGCTTAAGGTGCCAGCCGAAATAGGCACCCATTTGCTTGCTGCCAGCGCCGGTCATGTGGACGTCGTTGACGCCGTTCTGCACCCCGTACTGGATGCAAGCTAGGATGAACTCTGGGTGATCGATTGCGAGTTGGAGCTGATCGAGCGCAACGTGCGGAATCGGCGCGTTGAAGGCTGGATTGGTATGCGTCGCCGTTTGGCCGATCAGCAGCGGAAGTCGTGCGTTCGGACTAATGAGCTTGAGGGTGATCGCCTTAGCTTGGCGCTGCATCTGCACGGTCTGAGCCCGAGTGTAGAACCATTTTGTATCCGCCCCGCTCGGATAATTTGTGCTGTCGGAGGCATTATCGTTCGTCCCAGTGACGATCATCTGCGCCGCCGGCGCATAAGACTTGCCGAGCGCCCCATAGAGTGCCTGGGCCTGCTCAAAGCTGGCATAGACACGCTGCGCTGTTAGGCCGGTGAGCGTTTCATCTTCGGTTGTTATACTGCCGCCGTTCCGACCGTCATCGGAAAGCAAGAAGCGCATCCCAGCCACGAGGAAGTCGATGCCGTCTTCGTCCTTTAGGAGCTGTACAATCATCTGCGCGCAGCCGGTGAGCGGCGTTTCACCGTGGCTGGTCCAATCATCGGCGTCGGCGCTGTAGCTGATTTCAATGGCCGGTGTGAGCGCGGCGCGGTTCGAAATCAGGTCGGGATCTGACGCGCTCGAGATGTCACTGATGTCATCCGGGACGATACTAGCTTTTGTAAGCCCGGCATTGCCGAACATATCCGAGGTTGTGCTTGTGCCCACGGTTATGACCGGCGAGCCATGCCCTAGCGATAGCGATTCGCCGGACATATGTAGGCCGATGCGTTCCGCAATGATGCGCATATTGGCGATCGACGGATCGGCTGGTCCACGAAGGGCTGCCACGATTCGGTTTGACATCGCCTCGATGACCTTGTGCTGCAAGGTGGTCGGCGTTGCCTTCAACCAGTTGTAGCCGTTGCTGTCGACTAGCGAGAAGGTTGCGGCGCCGGGCGCGCTGATCAACGGCAGCTTGGCAGCATAGACTTCTAGGGCTGCCAGTCGCGATTTGATCAGGTCGATGGCGGCGTGCTTGATATCTGTGAGCGTGACGTTGAGCCAGCGATAGCCCGCTGTATCAGTCAGAGCGAAACCGGCAGGCCCGCGAAAAAACCACGAGATAGAGGCTGCACTTGCCGCCGCCGCAGCAGCAGACGCCGCCGCTGCCGCCGCACTCGAAATCGCCTGCCTGATCAGCGAAGCACCGCCCAAAGCCAGATCAGCCGCAACCACCGCTATATTGCTGGCCCCGCTCAACAAGTCCGCAGCGACCGTCCCGATCTTGCTCGCCGCGCCGAGCGCCAAGTCGGCAACAACTGCAAGAAACCCCGGAGCGGTCGTGGCCGCCGCGACCGATGCCACCTGCGCATCCAACTGCGTCAGGTCGTACAGCTGAAGGTCATGGACCATCGGCGCGAGATACGATCCGTCCGCCGACGCGATCTGAACGTCATAGGCACCGTTGGCGGCCGCGAACCCCACCAGCCCGGACGTCGCCGCCGTCGTCGGATTCGCCAGGCCGGCATTGGCACTGTCGAAGATCGTTGCCAGCGTCGTCGTACCCGCCAGAAACACGGTGACCTTGGCGAACGGCAACACGGCCCCCGTGTCGCCACGGGAGGCGATGAACTCGTAATATTGCATATTGAGGCCAGTCCTTTGGGAAGACGTGGTGTGGTTACGCGGCGGATCCGGTCATCGTGCCGTTGTTGGTGACGGTGACGGCGTTGCCGTTCTTGCGGACGGCGAAGCCGGCACCGCCGCCGGGCGTACCTCCGCTCGACGGGCTGCCTGCGGTCGCATAGCTGCCGCCGGCGCCGCCGCCCGGCGAGCCGCCGGCTCCGCCTGCGGACCAGCCCTGGCCGTCATTGCCGATCGTCAGGTAACCCTCGCTACCGGCACCGCCTTGACCGTTCGGCGCACCGCCACCGCCGCCGCCGGTGCCGATCTTGTAGGGGGAAGCCATCGCGTTCGATCCGCCGCCACCGCCGCCGCCGCGCACCGCGCCGCCGGCGTTGATCGTGATCCCGCCCGACATCGGTACTCGGACATAGATGGCATCGCCGCCGGCCATGCCGGCACTGCCGCCGCTCCCGCCGTCACCGCCGCCGCCGCTAATCGAGCCGCCGTTCTGGATGACCAATGTCAGCGCGATCGCATGGGACGTGGTCGGCCAACTGCCGGTGTCGATGCCGATGCCGCCGCTCGCAAGCCCGGTGACGTTGACGCCATTGGGGACGTTGAAGGTCACCGTCGCGTCCGAATTGCCGGTATAGCCGGCGGCGTCGGCCAAAGACCGCAGGTTGACCGCCGATCCCGACGGCACGCTGATCGTTGCGGTGAATGCCCCTGGCGGCACGGCCGGCGCCCCGGCGCTCCCCGGTGCGGCTAGCACGTCCCAATATGCATTGGCCTGGCCGGTGCCGGTCGGCGCATGGCCGCTGAAATTGTCCTGGGTCGCGACGTAGCTGCCGCCGCCATAGGCGACGCTGTTATTCAGGAAATAGGTCGCTCCGCTGCTATAATCGCCGCGGGGCGTCAGGCCGGACAGCGATTGCGGGGCGGTCCAGATGCCCAACAAAGTTCCGTTTGCCGTCTTGAGCGCCGTGCTGGACCAGATCGTCGCCGTGCCGGCCGGTATGCCGTCATACCAACCCGACGGATTATCCCCGCTCGGGGTCGGCGGCTGGGCGTAGGAGCGCATGAACTTGATGTCGCGATAGCCGGCGCGCGCTGGCGCCGAGCTGATCGCGATCGAATAAGCGGTGGCCGTGGCAAGATCCTCGAGCCCACGGCCGTAGATGTTGAACGAGGGAAGCTTGACGTAGATCGTGTCGCCGACATTGCTGGCGTCATAGCCGAACCTGAAGATCGCATCGTCGATCCGCGCGAAGTTGGTCCCGCTGGCATGCGCGCCAGAAATCGTACCGCGCTGGCCGCGGCGGAGCTGGGTCAGGTTATAGCGGTTGGCTGCCGTCAGGGTTGCCGTCCGATAAGACACCACCTCGTCGCCGACCATGCACAACGTAACCCCAGCGTCGCGATCCGACGTGCTGACGCTGTCGAGCTGTCCCAGGCTGTTCGACAGATCGACCGCCAGCGTGTTCGTCGTATCCGGATCGGCACCCGTCGCCAGCGCAGAGGTTAGCGTGCCATAGCGCGCCGGCCCATTGATCGTCCCGACCATCGAATAATTGGCGCCGTCGGTGCTGATCCAGACCTGACAGCCGCCCCAGGTCGGCGATGTCGACGCGGCGGCCACCCACATTTCGGCATCGAGCCCGGCGAGGTTCGGCGGCGCAATGAACAGCCAAGGTGCCGATACCGATCCGGGCGCGATATCGGTGTTCGCCTTGTATCCGTCCGAGCCGGAGTGGGAGGCATAAAGCGCCGCCGAGGCAATGCCGATGGGGACGCCTTCCGCCGTGATCGCCAGCAACCCGTCGGCGTCCTCGCCAATCTCGATGATCCGCACCAGCACGCGATCGAGCTGCAGTGAATCGGTCGCCGTCGTCAGCGTGACGAGATCGGTTGGCTCGAGCAGCGCGAAGTTCCATGGCAGCTTGAGCGCATATTTCTCGCGCGTGTAGAGAACGCGCTGGGCATAGAGCTGCACCGCCTTGCGTGCGATGTCGGCGTCGCAAATGCAATGGACCGTCGTCGGATCCTGCTTGCGCCGCCCGAACGTGACGATGTTGTCCAGGTCCTGGGCGGTCGCGATGCCGACATTATATTGCTGGCTGCGGTCGAGGAACTCGAACTGAACGATGTTATAGGCGTCGCACTGGTCGACGATCTCGATCGACACGGCATTGCCGCTGTCGTCGACGATCAGGTCGTCCTCGGTCAGGTCATAAGCGGGTGTGAGGTTCGGATTCCAGGTGACGCCGTTGCCGGTTGCTGGGGCGTCGCCATAGGGCCGGATCTTGAGCATGCCCTCGGACCAGAAGGCGGCGGAGTTCGTCGCGGTCAGCCATTCCTCCAGGATCGACGCCGCGCCCGACTGCGATTCGAGCACCGGCGACAAGAGCAAGTTGTTGGCGCGGCAATAGAGCGAATAATCGGACAGGTCGCCGATCAGTCCCGATCCCCACATCGGCACGCCGTAAGCGGGATTGGTCAGGAAATCGGTGATGATATCCTTCGGGTCGGCGTCGCCGTTCGCGACACCGCTCAGCTGCACGCCGAAGTCGATTTCGAAACTGTGGTTCGACAGCGTCGCACTGTCGGCCAGGTCGTAATCCTGGGCATAAACGTAAGCGATGCCGCTATAGGGGATCGCCTGCGCCGGCACTTTGGAAGTCAGGTAACTCCACACCGGTTGCGTCGGGCTGCCCGTCGCCAGGCTCAACCCGGCAACCGACAGCGACGTCAGCACGGCGGTGTCCTTGTAGATCGTGCGAATGCCCCGAATACCGCTGGCGCCGCCCTCGCAAATGCCCATCATGATCGAGGCGGTATAGGTGTAGGTCGTGTTCTTCGACCCGCCGCCTAGACCCTTGCCGCCGGTTTTGGTGGTGTGCGCAATCGCCGTGAAGGCGCCGTACCACATCAGATTGCACTTCATCCGGCCGCGGCCCCAACCTAGGGAGATGGGCAGGCCTAGGGTAGACGATTGGACCTGCAGCCCGTTGAGCTTCGGCGACGTGGTCGAGGTTGACTTGCCGCCCATCATTGATCCTCGAACAGGGTGAAGAACTTGACCGGGCGCGAGCGCAGCTCCTCGTCGCGGTCGGCATTGCCGCGGACCACGCCGCCGCCGCGGATCACGGCGTGCAGCACTTCGGGCAGAGCGATGACGATCGCGGCATGCGAATAGCAACGGCCGTATTTCCAGATCGCGAGGTCGCCGGGCCCGGCCGCTTCGCGCGGAATCTCGCGCGCGAACCGCGTGACCCAGCCCAGGAACTGCTCTTCGTCGCGATGCAGCATCCATTGCGGCGAGTAATCGGGCTCGACCCGCGGAATCAGCCCGACCGCTTCATACACCGCCGCCGGCAGCATCGCGCAGTCGACCCCGACGCCGCGCAACCGCGCCCGGTGATGATACGGCGTTCCTTCCCAGCCCAGTGCCTCGCGCACCACATCCTCGCGCGTCATCCGAACGCGGTCTCCGGCACCGGGACGTACAGCGTCGCCTTGAACCGCCCCAGATTGTTGAAGCGGACCGAACACCGGCTCTGCGTCAGATCGCACCCCGGGTAGGCAGTGAAGGTGTTGCCCGCGACCGGCAGCGCGGGAAGGGGAGAGACGAGCTGGAACAGGCCCGCCGCATCGTTCGCCATGATAGTCGCCGAGATGCCGGTATTCGGTCCCGACGTGAACACGATGCGCCCCTGCGCGAAATCATTGGCCGGTGGTGTCAGGCTGGTGTCGAACACCGTGAGTGTTGGGGCCGGCGACGCGCCGACAATGCCGGTCACCGCGAAGGCCGCCGGATTGAGCGCGCAGCCGGCGTCATAGACCGCATGGAGGCAGGCCGCTTGATAGAGGTTGGCCGGCATGTTGGCGTTGAGCAGCACGGTCCAGGACGACACCGTGATCGTGGCGCTGTCGCCGGTAATCGCGCTGATCGCGGTGACGCGCCCCGAAAACCTCAGCACCGTGCCGACCACCGGCAAGCCCCAATCGGTCAGGAACGCACGGTCCAGTCGGACATTCGCGCCATCGAACCCATGCCCCCGGATGAACGGGATGATCGGCACGCCGTTGATCAGATCGTCTGGGTTCGCGGCGATCGCCATGTCGACGGTCGTAACGTCGAGTCCGATCTTCTCGCTGATATCCTGCCGCTCGATCATCGGGCCAAGCGCGTAGAGGTGGCCGCCCGACACGATCGGCACGTCTCCGCCCGACCATCTGATGACGGCCCCGCCGACCAGCGTGATCGTCCACAGGTCGACCATCTGAAAGTCCGCGCCGCTGTTGAGCAAGGTGATCAGCGCAGGCGATGCAGCTTTCATGGTCAGCCCTTGGTCGTGGTGAAGGAGAGTCCGTCCTGCGACCACAGGCTCTGCATCATCTGGTTGAGCTCGAGCGCGTCGTCGTCGAAGCGACAAACGAACATGAAGCGCCCGGTCCAGGTCAGCACTTTTCCGGCTGCAGGCGCGCTGGCGAAGGTGATCGATCCGCGCGGACCGATCATGAAGCTCGCGACCGGCGTCGTGTCGGCAAACACGGTTGGCGTTCCGAGCACGCCGCCGACCGGCTCGGAAAAGGTCGCGTTACCGAACGCCATACTCCGAATAAGCTGGAACTTGGTGGTTACCCCGTCACCGATCCCGAACCGTTGTGCGGCCACGGTGTTGTCGCCCGGGTCGAAGAAGAAGAATTCCTGATATTGCCCGCCATGCAGCAGGAAGAACGTCGCCAGCCGATCGAGGTCCGGCGCCGACGGCAGGTCGCGCAGCACCTCATAAGCGACCTTGAATTGCCAGCGCGGATACGACCAGGTCTTGCGCCGCCGCTCGCGTCCGGAAGAGGCCGTTGCGATTTTCGTCGCCCACATAGGTTTCTTCACCATCAGGAACGATTGCCCGATCAACGTCGGGAACACGTCGGCATCGTCGATCGACGGATCGGCGGTGACGAGCCAGCGGGTCGGCAGATAGAGCGTGGGCAATCTCGTCTCCAATCGAATGGGCTGCGCGGATCGCCGCAGGGCGTTTGGGCACGGCGCTGTTGCCGCCGCTGCGATGCGGACGCGATGTGCGCAAACCCGTTCCGGTTCGGTATTTCGGCGCTTCGGACAGATCGCGGGCGGGGCGATCATGGCAAGGGAGTCAGCTCCGAAATCGTCGCATGACGCTCGAAGGTTTTTGCTCCGTTTTCGATCTATCGGCACGCAGTCCCTATTGCGAGGAGCCTGCCCAATGATAGCGTCGTCCCTTCACAACAGGGTCGCGGACGCGATTGCTGCAGTTCAAGCTCGGATCGATGCTAGCCCCGTCGTTGCGCGCAGCCAGATCAACGGGAGGAGAACCGAATGTTAAGATGGATGATCGGGCCGATCGCGTTGGCCATGGTCGCGACGCCAGCTGCCGCCGACAACAAGGACAAAAAAGAAAATGCGGCGGCCGTGGCGGCGATCAAGGCTCGGGCCGAGCAACTCCGCCAAGATCCGGCGGCAAGAAAGTGCCTCGGCGTGGACGCCGTGACTTGCCTTGCGACCTTGAGCTTCGGCGTGACGCTCATGACCGAGCCGCTCTGGATGGGAGGCGGTTACAAGCTTCCGAAGCCGGTCCAGCACGATATCGACGGACGTCCCATCTCGCAATTGGTGGAGTTCCTGGTCACGTTTGGATCGCGCGACAAGGACATCTTTGGACAGAATGTCTTGCACGCGCAGATGGATTTGTATGATGGCGAACACGTCACCGACGTGAAATTCTTCCTGAAACATGCCCCGTTGCTGGCTCGCACCCAGGAGGATTGGGATAACACGCACATTTTCGAGCTTGCCACCGCGGTTCTTGGATCCGAGTGCGTTGGGACTGACCGTCTGGCCTTTTACCGCCGATATGATGCGATGCAGAAACAATGGGCAAGCCGGGACCAGTACATGGAAATGCCGTCGGGCCCGAGCATCTCATCCGGCATGTTCGGCGATACTGAAATGTGCGGCGTCAGTGTGGTGGCGGGGTCGGTCGCCGGCATGGCTGCAGGCATCGGTTCGTACGGGGGCTCGTCAATCACGTTCCGAATGCCCGACAAGCCGCGCTAGCGCTACAGCGAGAAACCCAGCTTGCCTTCGCGATGCGCCATCTTCATGGCCTTGGCGAAGGCGTTTCGGTTGGCGATGATCTGCGCTTCGGACAGGCCGCTCGCGGTGTGGTCGTGGTAATGGTAGCCACCTGACGCACCGGCTTGGTCATTCGCGGCAAAAGGGGCGTTGCTGTTCGCGCCGGCCGCGAATCCGACCGGCGGGACACCGAAAGTCGGCATCGACGCGAATAGCCCCATGACATTCCGCCATCCGCCGGCCTGATCGGCGGGGATGATCGTTTCCCCCTTGTGCAGCATGCCGATGCCATCCCTACTCAGGTCGTAGGCGCCAACATCGAACCCGGCCATCGTCCCGTACGATGCCGCTGCGGCAGACATAGCTGCACCGAACCCTACCGCACCGAGGTTCATCGGGAACGGTGCGGCGGCCATCGACGCCGTGCCGCCTGCGCCGGCCTTGGCGGCCTCGGTAGTGATCGTGCTTTGGCCGTCGGTTTTCAGGATCCCGAGCTTGATCGCGAGTGCCGTCAGCTCCTTGGCAAGCCATTGCTCAATGATCTTTGCGATGGCGTCGCCAATCGCCTGCTGCACGGTCTGCCAAAGGCCCTTAACCGTTGCGGCGAACCCCTGCTGCAGCGTGAGCATCTTTGCGATGTTCTGGCTCCAGCCGGACGCGATCTGATTGATAGCTTGGCGTTCGATCTGGCTGCGCTGGAGACTGGCCTTTCGGCTGATGTCGTTAAGGCGCAATTGATGCTGCTTCGCAAGCTGCTCGATCTTGGCATTCTGGCCGTTAATCACATCGGGGTTCGTTGTCGGGTCGGCTTTGAGCTGGTTGAGCTTACGGGTCAGTTCGTCGCTGTCGATCTGGAACCGATCGTTTTCGAACTTCTTCTGTTGCTGGAGGAGCTGAGCGTCGCTCAGCGCGCCCATCTGGTTGAGATATTCGGCTTGGGCCTGAGCGTCGTCGACATCGCTATGCCGCATGTCGGCAACGTGCTTGAAATAGTCATCCTGAATGCGTCGCCGTTCATCGGCTTCGCGGCGCAGATATTCGGTGATCTGTCGTTCGGTATCCTTAGCCTGCTTCGATTCCTCGCCATAATATTCCTTGGTCGCGTCGACGATCGCCTTGCCTATTTTCGTCTCTTCGGCAAGGTTGCCATGCGCGAGATCGAGCTTCTTTCGAAGCTTATCGACCTCGGATTGAAATTCCTCCTCATGCATGGCGATGCTGGTTTCAGTCGCCTTGCGCTTGACTGCGGCCTCCTCGTCTTTCGATATCTTTACGGTGGCGAGGATGTTCGCCCAATAGGCATGTTCTTCCTGAAGTGATATCTGGCGGAACTTGCCTTCAGCGTCGGCTTCGGCCTGGATGGCGAGCTTCTTTTCGTCGAGCGCCGCTTGCCATTCGTTCATCCGGCTTTGCGGCTTCGCTGCGCCGCCGCCGGCATTGCCGTGACCCGGACTGGGCGCCGGCGTCGGTGGCGGCGTTGGAGAAGGAGTCGGCTTGGTCACGCCGCTCGGCGGCGGTGGCGGTGTCTTGTTTAGAACACCGGCGAGCATTCCGGGCGTGTTATTCTGCAGATCATGGGCCGCACGGAGATAGCCTTGCGCCTGTTCGCTCGTTTTCTTGGCATCGCCGACGATCTGGGCGCCGCGGCGGCGGACGGTGGCGTCGATGTCCGCAAGCCCCTTGTCCCAGTCGGAGGCGATCGAGCTCCAGTGGAGCGTCAGCGCATCATAGGCCACCTGGCCGAACAGCTGGAACGTCTTCTTGATGGCCTCGATGCCCAACCCGGCGAAGTCGAACGCCTCCTTCAACTTGCCCCACCAGTCGAGTGCATAGCCGGCGATCAGGTCGAACTCGATCTTGAAACCGATCGCGAGCGCGACGACCGCGGCGACCACTGTCTTGATCGCGGTGATCACGACGTTCATCACATTATGCTGGATTTCAGACCAGTTCAGCCCACCGGCGCCGCTGATCTGCCAAAGGTCCGCAAAGGCTGTGCCGAGCGTGTTGATGATCTCGCCGACGCCCTCGATCGCACCGCTCAACAGGTCGAAAATCGTTTTGACCAGGCCGCCGCTGGCGTAGCTCTGCGTGAAAGCCTTAGCGAGCTCGTTGAAGCGGTCGACGATCTCGGTCGCCACCGGCGCGAGTGCCGCGGTCAAGGTTTGGGTGACGCCGGTCCAGGCGATCTGCGCCTCGTTGACCGACTCTCCCAATTTCGTACCGCTGGCGACCGCACCGTCGTTAGCGGCCCCATAGGCATCGGTCTTCTGCGCAAGCGCGCTGATCGCCGCGCCGCCCTGGTTCAGGAACGGGATCGCTTCGGCGCCAGCCTGGCCCATCAGCTTGATCGCCATCGCGGTTTTTTGCGGACCATCGGTGGTCTTGGCGAACTTGTCGGCCACGGTGGTCAGGATCGTCATCTGATCCGACCCCGCCTTGATATCGATGCCGAGTTTCTTGAACGTGTCGGGGCTCTTGCTGAAATTCTTGTCCAGCGCGGCCGTGCTCTGCGACAATTTGGTGAAGTCGGTTCCGGTCGCCTGCGCCATTGCCTGCAATTGTTGAACTTGGTGCGTCGACATTCCGAGTTGCTTCGACAGCACGCTGACCTTCTCGGACGATTCCCCCATCGCCACGATGGCCTGGGCGGCTTGCTTGCCCGCTTCGTACAGTTCGCCGGCAACGCCCGCCGCGCCCTTGATCCCTTCGACCAGCTTGCCGAAACCGCTTTTGCCCTCGCCGGACTTGGTGGCCATTTCCTGCAGCGCCGCGCTGTTATGCCTCAGCGCGGCGGTCACTTCGTTCAGGCCGCTGACGATTTCCTGCGGCCTCAATCCGTGCATGCTGGCGGTCAGCGCATCCATCGACTGAGCACTGCGTTCTACCGCGCCGCGCATCCCGGCGAAGCCTCCGCTCATGCTGTCCGCGGCGGCCTGGACTGTGCTCTTCAACTCGCCCAGATCGCCACGGACCCGTTGGATGCCCGCCTCCACCCCGGATGTGTCGGCCGTGATCCGGATGGAGACGGTATCGCTCATGACATGTCCTTCAGTCTCTGGAGTATCGCGCATGATGCCGCCGCGGTGTCGCCGCCGGCGACCGGCATCGCGACCTCGGCGCAAAGCCGTGCGAGCGTCGGCCGCGTCGGCGAGAGTTCCCGCGTCTCGGCCGAGCTACGGTCCTTGCTGGGAATCAGATCGACTCCCAACGCTCGCGCAATCGCGACTGCAGCGATGTTGAGTGGCGGGCCGGTACGTCGCCAGCTCTGATATTGGGCATCGACATCGGCCAGCCCCCAATCGCGTTCGATCGCGGCCTTCGACCCGCCCTCGATTCCAGCGGTGATCAGATCGTGGACGAGCTCGGCAAGTCCGTGCTCGAGGCTCCCGCCGGCGCCGCTTCCGTGGGAGCCATCGCTTCCCCCTTGCGCTTGAGTCCCGATTCCTCGCTCAGGTCCAGGAAAGCGGTTTGCAGCCCGACAAACTCGTCCATCGACACGTTCGCCTCGAGATAGTCGGCGGTTAGCACCGGATCGATCTTGACCAGCCCGA
Organism: Sphingomonas sp. P4_D12; assembly: GCF_056401895.1. Lineage (NCBI taxonomy): Bacteria > Pseudomonadati > Pseudomonadota > Alphaproteobacteria > Sphingomonadales > Sphingomonadaceae > Sphingomonas > Sphingomonas sp. P4_D12. The sequence goes on from NZ_JBFUIL010000002.1 coordinate 360,143, forward strand.
TCGATAGCACGTTGAGCAGGTCGACAGCGGAATCCATCAAATCGGACAGCGATCCGCTGCCGTCGGTCTTGCGTTGGATGTTGTCGATGAACGGCGCGGCCCGGCGCAGTTCGCCGAGCTTATAGGGCGCGATCGCGAAATCGCGCCCAAGAATATGGATCTTGGCCATATTACTGCGCCGACCCCCATTTCAGTACGTTGCCCGACGGATCGGCGAATGCCGAAAAATCGAGTTCCGGGATCATGAAGTCATCGACCTTGGTCTGCAGGGCGAGCTTGTTCGAGACGCAGGCGAATAAGGTCAACGCCAGCCCGTTGCCGCCAAGCTGGTTGAAGAAATCGGCGCGAAAGGTGGGTGCCTGACCCATCTGGATGTTCTGTACGACCGAGGTCTTCGCGACCGTGGAAGTCGCGGTGTAACTGTAGTTAATGAAGACCAGCTTGCCGGTATCGGCGGCTGCGAACAGATACGCGCCGGCGGTGACGCTGTACTGCCCGGCGGTGGGGGCGGAGGCGACGCGCGTCATCGGGTTGCCGCTGGCATCGCGCACGCCCAGGTCGCCCGCCCAGGTGCCGCTTGCCGGTACGGTCGGGGTGATCGTGAACGGCGTCGCCGGGATCGTCGCGCCCGTCACGTCATTGACGATGCTGTACAGGCTCGACGTCACCGTCTGGCCGAAGAACAGACTATTCATTACCGCGCCGTTGAACTGGCCATATTTGGCCTTGCCGGTGATCTTCATCTTGCCGCGGCCGACCGCGACCGGGAACTGGTTGGAGCCATAGAGCTCCTTGATGTCGCCCTGAATGTCGATCGAGACTTCCTGCGTCACCGCCAACATCAGCGGGGTCGGGTTGGCGATCGTCGCGCCTGTCGCGTCGAAAGTCGGCGTGCCCCACAGCACCCCGGCACCGAAATTGTACATGGCCATGCGATTTCTCCAATAAAAAAGCCCGCAGGAAGCGGGCATTGGCGTTCGTAGTTGAAAGTAATTGGCAGCTTAGACGGGCGAGCAGCCCGCGCGTGCGATCTGGCGCTGTTCGTCGTCGCTCAGATCGGTGGGTGCAGTGAGCACGCCATTTTCCACGCCGATCTCGCGCCCGGTCGACAGGATAATCGCGCTGACATGGCCGGGCGCTGTGAAGCGCGGCGGCAAAGGCGACGTTGTTGGGGCAGGGGCGGTGGCCGTATCGCCGTCCGCCGTCGGCGTCGGGGGATCGGTGTCGGCCGCGGCGGATTGCGATCGTGCCATTGGTTTCTCCATTGTGATCAGGGAAGGATGATGGTGATCGGCACGATCAGCATGGCCTGACCGTCCAGGTCGCCATTGTCCTTGTGGATCGTGCCGTCGATGAACGCGCGATAGGCGAGCCCGCCGAGCGTCTGCCGCGCGCCGGGAAGCGCGGGGCGAAACGCCGCCTCGATCGCGTCGAGGATTGCGTTACTGGTTTCGGCGGGGGTCGCCGCCTGGTCCTTGCCGCCGCGATGATAGATGATCCAGCTCGCGCGCAGGCTGTGCTTGTCGAGCTGGCCGTCGAGCGAGGCAATCGTCTCGGTGCCCTCGATCTGATACAGCCCGGGCACCGGCGCCTTGTCCCACATCTTGAGCCGGCGCGACCGCTCGACAAAACCTTCGTCATTGCCCCAACGCACGTCGCCCAGCGCCAGCAATGCGTCGAACACCTGATTGCGAATGGTCATCCGATCGCCTCCTGCGCGGCGGTGATCGCCGCCAATTTCAGCGCCGCGGCGATCTCGTCGGCCTCATCGCTTAGTGCGCTTGCCAGATAGGGCCGCGCCGGAAAGCGCGATCCGGGATGGTGGATCACCCGCGCGAATACGTGCTTGCCGCCTGCCGCGAAGGCGAGCGCCTTGGCCTTGTCGGGCACGATGTCATGCGGCGACGTACTGCCACCGTATGCTAGGATCGCAGCATAAGGCACGTTATTATTCACGAATACTTGACCGACTATATTGTCGTCCTTGGCCTCGACCGTGCGCTCGACCGCGCTCGCCAGCCGACCGGTACGCGCGTTCAGCATCTGGCCGTGAAGCTTGTCGTCGATCACATGCCGTTGCAGTTCGGCGGTCGCCGCCGTCACCTTGGCCTCGACCGCCGCCGACACTTGCGACGACAGGCGATCGAGGCCGGCGCTCAGCGCCTCCGCATCCAGCGTCACGCTCATAGCGGCGCCGCCAACATGTAATTGTTGAGCCGTGCCAGCACCGCCTGGTGCATCGCCTCGCGGCTGAACGCGACGGTGGTCGTGCCCGAACTCGCATGGCTGGTCTCGCCGATATGCGTGCGGGCCGAATAGGCTTCGCCGACCAGTTCAGTCACCGCCAGCATTAGATCGGCCGGGACGGAATCATATCCCGCGACATACGTCACTCGCACCGGCCGATCGTACGGCGTTCGCGATCCGACCAGGATCACGCTGCGCCCATCGGTGGCGACCCCCGAAGCGTTGCCGATCGCATCGACCACAGTGTCGATCCGCGTCTCGCCCCATTCGACCGACGTCACCGATTGGACCGGCCAGTTTCTCAGCAGGAACCGCGATCCGCCGGTCCCGCGATAAGTCTCGACATGCGTCGTCGTCAGGACCTTACGCTGGATGGTGTTTTCGACGAACGACGAGACCTGAGTGACCAGATCGGTCAGCAGCGCGTCGTCATTGTCGCTCGAAATGTTGAGCCAGCGTTTGACCGCCGACAGATTGGTGAGGTCGCCCGCCGCCATGACGTCATCGGCTCACGAAGCTGAAGCCGTGCGTGAGCAGCTCGGCCGCCGCCGCGACCGGCACGGTCACGACGCCCTTGGCATCGGCCGCGAAGGATTGCCCGCGCCAACTGCACCCGGCGCCGTCCTCATGATGCATCGTGACCATATCAGCGGGCGCCGCTTTGGGCGCCCGGCGCGGGGAAGGATTATCGGGCACGCGGCATCTCCTCTCGAACATGAAAAGGCCCCGCCGGTCATCGCGGCGGGGCCAGGAAAGCCCGGGGCAAAGGGGTGGGCGCCCGGGAGGGAGAAGGATCAGCCGTTGGCGATGTTGGCGATCACGCCCATCGCGAACGGCGCATAGACCGCCAGCGTCTCCTCGACATAGACGCCCGACATCTCGGCACGCGTCGTGATCGGCCAGTCGATCTGGTAGTAATCGCGGCGCACTTTCATTTCCGCGACATTGGGCACTTCGCTCGACTGATACTGGACCGGCAAATCGCCGGCCCAGCCCAGGATCGTCCCCGCCGACACGTTGGGGTGCAGGCGGATCGGAATCTTCTTGTTGAGGTACGGGTTGTAATAATATTCGACCACGCCGCCGGCGGTCAGCGCGACCTCGCCCGCCTTCGGATCCTGGAAGTAGTTGAGCAGCGACGCGGTACCCGACGCGAGCACCTTCCTGGTGATGTTCCGCTGCTCCTGGCTGTTCACGTAGAGCACGTCGACCGAGCATTGATAATTGTCCCACATCGACTGCATCATCACATCGATCTCGGTCACCGATCCCTGCCCCGAAGAGGTCAGCGTGGTGCCCGCGCCCGGCGTGCCCGTGGCGAGATAATTGACGTATGCGCCTGACGCCGGCTTCAGCGCGGTAGTCAGCAAACCGTCGAACGCGGTCGAGTTGGTCGAGCAGTCCGCGCTGACCGCACTCGCCGCCTGGCCGGTGCCGGCGAGCGGTTTCGAGAACACGACGCTGTTGGTTGAGCTGATCGCCTCGAGCTTCTCGCTCCCCGCGGTGCCGACGAACCAGGCATAGCCCGCCGCGCCCTGGATCGCCGGAACGCTGCACGACAGCGCCTGACCGGCGGTCGTCGCCTGGCTAGCCGCCGCTGACTTCATCGACGACCCGCCATTGATCGAGAAGCTCTTGCCGTCGGCGCCGGTCACCGACTTCGAGGTCGCGACACCGTTCGACAACGTGCTGTTGCGCATGCCTTCCATCGTCAGCGCGACGACGATCACCGAATAAGTCACCGATCCCGGCAAGGTCGATCCGGTACCGCCCGCGCTCAGCGTCGGCGCGGTCGGCGTGCCCAGCGCCAGCGAGGCGTTGCCGAAAATCACCCCGGCTTCTTCCTTCAGCATCGTCTTTTGCAGCAAGCGCTGCGTCATCGACGCCTTGATGTCCTCGAACGTGCGCCCGGCGGAGATCGCTTCGAACGTCGCCTGATCTTCTTCGCCCAATGTACGATACGGGGCCGCGCGATCCGCGGTGGTGTAGGCCATTTGCCCAGCACGCTGGCCCTCGGGTACCCAGGGCGTGTTGTCGAAGCCCGATCCGGTCAGCGCGGTGACGGACTTCCAGTTGGTCGCGGTGCCGCCCCCGCCGCCGACGCGCGGCAGCGATTTGATGATCGGCGTGTTGACCGGATACAGGTTCTTGGCCGGCGCTTGCAGGTCATAGGCGACCAGGCCGGTGCCGGTGGAAATGGCTTTTTCGACCATGTCGGGGCGTCCGCCCGCCATCAGCATGATGGCGCGCGAAATATTCTCGTCGGGGTTCGACAGGCTGGAAACGAGCGACTTCTTGATCTCGTCGGGAGTGAGATTGGTCATTGCTATCCGTCCTTTGGATAGGCGCAGGAACGAGGCCCGAGCGCGACGGCGCGGGCGACAGGTCAGGCGGTTGCGCGGGCCGCGTGAACCAGAGTCGGGTTGGACAGAGCGATGCGCAGCAGGAACTGGCCGCGCTCCTGCTCAGGGAGGGTGTCGATCACTTTCTTGAGATCGTCGGCGCTGATTGCCGACGTGCCATTGGCTGAATTGGGCGAGGCGTCCTCGGCCTTGCTCACCGCGCGCAGCGGGCCGACGGCGGTTCTGGGCGCCGCCGGCTCGGCCTCAACTTGCTCCAGGCGCTTGGTCAGATCGCCGATCGTCGCGTTCAGCATCGTGATCGTGTCGCCGAAGCGTTTGGCGAGCTCGGCCATCATACCGTCGCCCAGCGCGTCGCCGCGTCGCAACTTCTCGGTGTCCTCGTCAGGATCGGGAGCGGGCGGTGCAACCTGTGGGCGAGGGCGTGCGGTAGCATCTGCCGGTGGCTGGTCAGCGTCTCCGCAATTTTCCGCGCGGCATTGCGCGCCCAGCGCGACGAGGTGGTCGTGTGCCGCCTGGATGCGATCGGCATCGGGTTGGGCAGCCCCGGCATCGTCGCTGCCGGTGTCTTCGGTGTCGTTACCGGCATTGTCGCCGGTCGCGACACGCTTCACCCGATCCTTGCTGTCCGGCGCCGGCTTGGCCTTGGGTTTAGGCGGCGCGTCGTCGTCAGCATCAGGCGGTTCAGTGCCCTCGCGCGGCGCGTCGGAATTATCCGTGTCGGCATCGCTATCGGCTTGAGGGTCGGCTGACTTCGGTTTGGGCTTCAGTTGCGGCTTGGCCGCCGGTGGCTTGTCCTGGTCGTCCGGCTTGCCGCCGTCCGGATCCGCGGCGGGAGCATCGTCGTCGCCATCGGCGTCGGCCCCCGCATCCGGGTCACGATCCTCGTCCTGGTCGTCGTCGTCATCATCGTCGCCCAGGTCGCTCGCCAGTGCCGCGGCGATCAGCCGTTCGCGCGCCTTGAACAGGAAATCCTTGTACCGCCGTGATCCCGCATCCTCGGCCAGCTCGCGGGCCTTAGCGACCACCTCGTCGCCACTCGGAACATAATCCATATCGGCCTTCCACATGTTGATGACGGCGTCGGGGTTGCACGGGCTGTCGACCAGGCTGATCTCGACCAGCTTCAGCGCGGTGATCACGCTGCGATCTGCGGTGTCGCGCTTCAGCACCTTCCCGCCGATCGAGAAGCCGGCATAGACGCCCGCACGCACCTTGGTGATCGCCAGCGGATCGACGACGTGCGCGCAGATCTGGGTGATACCGTGATCGTCGACCTCGGCCTCGACCACGCGCCCGGCAGCACTCGGCTCGTGCATCTCGCGCAGCGCCGGGAAGCGTCCGTAGTCGGGCAGCGCCGCCTTCATCGCCGCGGCGGTGATCGTCTCGCCCTGCTGGTCGCGCGTCTCGGATGAGGCGATGCCCCAGACCTTGATCGTGCCGTCTTCCTGATCCTCGACCTTGGTGATCGCGCCGAACTGGCGAAACCGCGTCATGCGATGGCTGTCCTTTCAGGATGTGAGGGGGTCTCGTTACGGCTATTGTTTGGCTTCCGCGCACAGTCGCGTTAGTCTCGCTTTGGCCGGATCGCGGGGGCGGTCGGAACGTCGGCACGGGGGGCAAGACATGAAATTCAAGCCGCTCATCTTCCTGGCGGTTGCCACGGGACTCTATTTCGTCGGTCGCTCGCTGGAGGCAGAGGGCGATGCCGCGCCGTTCGGGGCGAATGGTGTCTCACCCGAACGTGCCAAATATCATATCGCGGCGCTTGTCCTGATGCTCGGTGCGCTGGCGTCGTTCGTCTTCGCCGGCTGGACGATCTTCCGTGGCAGGCGCGGCTAGCGGAGCCGGCGTCACCACGACTGGTAGTTCGAGCACCGTTCAGCCTTCCGTTGGTTCGGCCATCACCCCCGCGATCGCATCCGCCAGCAACACCGCCCCTGCGCTGGTATACAATATCGGCCGCGCTCCTAGCCCATCGGGCAACGGATCGTCCCCGCGCGCATGCCGCACCTCGTCGATCGTCTTCGACCCGTTGCGCAGATCGCGATCGTCAATCTCCGACTGCACCTGCGGATCGATGCTGGTCGCCTTGACGAACGCGAATTCCAGATCGGCGTAACCGAACTCGATCTGGATCACATCGTCGATCCAGCGCTTCATCCAAAGCTGCAGCGGCTCCAACCCCTCCTCGAGCGAGCGCTCCTGATCCTCCATCGCGGTCGAGCGGTTCATCTGGCGCACGAACGGGGTAGGGGGCAGCGAGAAGGCGAAGGCGACGATCCGCGCCAGCCATTCGTCGAACTCGTCCTTGATCGGCGCCGCCTTGAACGCGGTGAATTGCGATCCATGCGGCCCCCATATCAGCTTGTTCTGTTCGGCCGCGTTGCCCGCGATCCGATCGTCGAACCATTGCTGCAATTCCTGGATCTTCGCCGCATCCCATCCCTCGGGCGCGTTGAGCAGTCCCGCCGGGACATTGCCTTCGGTGAAGTAGCTCAATTGCGCCGCCTGGCGCCGCAGGATCGTGTTGATCGTCACGATGATCTGCTCGACCGGCCCGAAGCCATAGAGATGATGCGGTCGGACGTTCCGCGGCACATAGAGCAGGTCGGCATTGGTCAGGTTGGCCCACACCACGCCCTTGATCACCTGCTGATAGGCGACGTCGGCGGGGCCGCGCGGCCGCCGTCCGGTATCGTCGACCATCGGATGGATCGTATCGCCGGGCACGATCTCTAGCGCGATCAGCTTGCCGCCGCGGTTGCGCCGCTTCTCGAACGCCGGCGCATCGAGCGTCAGCAAATCCTCCAGGCTCGATCGCATGAAGGTCGCGAACGGCGTGACCCCATCAGGCTTGCGCCAGAACCGCGTAAGCTCGACGATGCGCGGATCGTCGGCAATCTTGGCGGCGCCATCGACCGGCTTGATCTGCCAGTCGAGCCGCTCGACCTGGTCCTTGCGCGTCTCGATCGCCAGCCGCACCAGTTCGACATTGGCGAACGCGCGCAGCGCTGGAAACCCGGTCTGCTCGTAGGCGCGGGGCTGCAACGTCGCGTTGATATTGGGCTTGAAGTCGTAGCCGCGTACAGGCTGCTGCACGACAGGCGTGAGCGGAAAGCCTGGCGAAAACGGCCCCCACGCATTCTCGTTGCTGCTGTTGCCCCAGCTATAGGTGATGTTGGTCTGCACGCCGCCTTTGGGCATGTGGTTCTCCTTTGCCGGGCACCTCGGCGGCACCGCAAAATGTGGTCGAATTGGTTCTATGAATGGAAGGATCGCTGTTTTTGCGGCACATTGGAGCGATGAAGTTCACCATTATCTGGCTATTGCTTCTACCAGTCGCGTGCGCGACGGCGGGTCCGGTCGATCAAGCCGAAGCGGCACGGCGCGCCGAGGCGGTTCTCCGCGACCGTTTTGGCAGCGCGTTCGCCGACCCGCGGCACGTCGTTCGTCATCGGATCGAAGCCCGGGGCAAGTATTGGGTCGTGCATTTCTGGGATCCGGCATCCGAAGCTTTCGGCGGCGGAGGTGTTGCCTGGGTCGAGCGTGCTACGGGCAAGGTCGATACGGTCGGCGTTGGTCAGTGAAAGAGAGTGATCGCAATCGCTGGATTCACCACATCAAGCACCTTCGAGCCGAACACGATACGGGCCTGTCGGACGCCCAACGCATCGCGCTGGCCGACACCAAATGGCGTCGCTGGGTCGAATACCAGATCAACACCGACGATCAGTGCCGCCGTATGGCCCTTCGCCATATCAGGGAATCGGGGACCGATGCCTTGATCGAGATCGACGGCGATTGCCTGCGGGTCGTCGGCGACGATCGCCGCTGACCGCCGCCGTGTTCGTCACCGCGATCGAAACATTCCTTGCCCGGTCAGGCAAAAGTCGTGGGCGTGTTTGCTCCCGCGCCGATGGTCTGTGGGTGTTCGTCACCGAATATCTGACCGAAGCAACCGAGGAGTTCCTGCCTTACTGGATCAACGACTATCCACCGTCCGGGATTTATCAAACGCGTGACGATGCCACGGCAGCGCTGCGAATCGTACTCGGCGAGATGGAGACGATCGAAGGTGTCCGGTCGGTTGAGATCAATACCGATGTCGGACCCTATCCCGAACCCTGATCGCTTCCGCAGCCGTCACCGCATTCGCCGCGCGCACCAGGTCCAGGAACCCAACCGACGCCACCGCATCCTCCGCCGGCCAGAAAGCCATGACCAGCGCGTCGGCCTTGTTGGGCGACCTGGTGCCGTCGGGTTTCTTGTCGACCACCAGCTTCAGCGCACCGTTCACCGCGCGCGTCGGCTGGCTCAATTCCTTCCGCAGCGACGCGAGCCCCGGCATGTCGCGCGACAGGCTGATCAAGTCGGCGGGGTCGTAAACCTCGCCCGCCGTCACCGCCTTGTGCGTGCGCTCGAACCGCAGCCGCAATTGCCACCAGGCCTGCGCTTTCAAGTTCGCATAGAAATCGCCATTGACCGGCGTCTCACTATCCCCCGGCACGACATGCTCTCGCGGCCGGAGCGGCGAGGCCCCGGCATTCCATGGCCGGAATGTGATACCTGCGGGCAGCAGCGCCCGCCCGTCGGCGTCCACCTCATCTCGCAACCGGTTGGCCTCCGCCTTCACCCCCGCGCCGACGCCGATGCTGTCGTACTGCAGCGCAACCGTCCGCCAGCGCAGCCGGTCGACTGCCAGCCGCGTCGCCTTGCCGACATCGCCCTCGCCCCAGTCGTCAACCGAATGCACCACCGACCCCTTGGCGATGGCCAGCGCATGTCGGTCGCCACCCTCGTCGGCCGGGTCCAGCGCAGCGCGCCACCCGCCTTCATCGTCGAATCCGAGCGCGAGATGCGCGTCGATCGCGCTCGCCACCCAGTCGCCGGGGATGATGATTCCTTCGACCGCGGCGGTGTAATTGCGATCGACTTCCTGCGCGAAGACATGGAGCAGCCCGTCTGCCGCCGCCTTGGCCCGCCGCCCGGCATACCAGGCGGCACCCTTGGCCGGATGGTCGCGCCAGTCCATCACGAACACATTGACCCGATCGGTGGCGAGCGCTGCGCCCGGCGCCCATTCGATCCCGCTTTCGCGCCGGCGATGGAATACATTGCCGGGCCCGTTGACCGAGCTCATGTCGATCTGGACATTGGTCGTGTCGGCCAGTGCGGCCTCGATCTTCTCGGGCCGCTCGTAATGTGCGCTCTCGTCCTTGAAATAGATCAGCTTACGCCCGCCGCGCCCGATATTGTCGCCCGACTCTCCGGTGATCGTCGCACCGGTCGCGCGGTTGACGATCTTCATGCTCGGCATGTCGTCGCGCGGATCGAACCCGATGGGCAGCATCAGCCGGGGCAAGTGGCGGATGATGATCCGTATCTTCTCGAAAATGCTGTCGGGATCGCCGATCTTGTCGACCAATTGCTCCTTGCGGCTGCCCCATCCGATCGCGGCGCCCGGCCGGTACAACCACAGCCACACGGAGAAGGCGCAGGCCAGCCACGTCGCGCCCATGTCGCGTGCCTTTTCGATCAACCCGCTCTGCTGCGCATCGACGTTGGCGCGCAGGAACGCGATCATCTCGACCTGGCGGGGAAAGGGTACGAACGGCATCACCGTCGGCGCGTCGCTCGCCGCCTTTCTAGGATCGTACGTCACGGCCCAATGCGCGATCCACCCGGCGGGATCCTCGCGATATCGCTCGGCAAGCCCAGCGCGCAGCCCGGCATCCGCCTTCAACCGCCGCAATCGATGCTGTCGTGCCATTAGCTCGGCGACATAGTCCGGCGGCCAGGTCGGGAGGGCCGGCGCTGAACCCACTGTCACCCAAGTTCCTCGCGATAGCGTTCCGCCGCCTCGCGCGCCGACATGTCGGGCGTGATCGCCTCGACGGCACGCGTGCCGATCCCAAGCGGATCGGGCGCCGAACCCTCGCGCCGCCCCGCGCGCGTCTTTTCCCACCACAGCATCGCCGTGGTGTTCCCGTTCATCGCGGTCTCGAACAAGGTCAGCGCGATCCGCGCATTGGCCACTTCGACGCCCGCGTCGAGTTCGGCGCGGCACCGCCGTTTCAATGTCGTCGCGCTGATGCCCATAATCCGTGCGATGATCGCATAGGGTGTCCCGACCTCGGCGAAGCGCCGTACGTCGGCGCGCATCGCGTCGGTAATTTCGATCGTCGCCCGCCCGCTTTTGCGCGCAGTGTTGGGAAGGTGCGTCGGAGGGGAGACTAACCAAGTTGGAACAATAGCGTTCTTGGCGGATGTTCCCGACCCCGCACGCTTCCGCTCCGCCATCCGAACTCCACCCGATCGCCATCCGCCCGACGCGCCGCAACAACCCGCTCCAGCAACGTACGCACGTTGCCGGACGGGTGTCCGGGAACCGGTGGATTTTCTGCGAGAAAACTGCGCGACGCCGTTTCGGTCGAACGCAAATTTGGATGATTGCTACATACACGTTTTTTCGTAGCAGTCAAGAAGTTTTCACGGTTTGTTCTCATTTTCTCGGGTGGACGGAGGAGCCGTTGACGCCGCCCCTCCGTCCGATGGGTCACGCTATTGCCGCCGGCCCGAACCAGGTCGCCAGCGCTTGGGCCAGCCCGCCATCATCGCCGTTTCCTACCCAGGCGACATGGCCATCGGGCCGGACCAGCACCGCGGTCGGGGCGGAAACCGCGCCGATCACCGGCAACGCCCAGATCCCCTCATAACTGGCATCCAGCAGCTTCACTCGATCCGCCCAGGGCGAGATTTCTATCGCGCCCGGCTCGCCGAGATTGATCAGCACCGGTCGCGCATCGTGCAGCAATGCGAACACCCTCACCGGGCCGTCGGCGGTAACCAAATCGAGGTCGGGCATCCGCCGCCCGAGCAGCGCGTGCCCCTCGCCAAGATCGTACTGCACGTCCAGCCCCGACATCATCCCCGCAATGCGTCGGCGCGGTTCGTCCATGCCCAGCAGTTCGGCGACGATCTCGCGCAGCGCGCCGGAGCGCTCGTCCGCGCGCCGCAGGGCGACTTGCGCCATCGTATTGCGCAGTACCCGCGCGGTGACGGGATGACGCTCGGCATGATAGCTGTCGAGCAGGCTGTCGGGCGCCGTCCCCGCGGCGACGCGCGCCAATTTCCATCCCAGGTTCACCGCATCGTGCAAGCCGATGTTGAGGCCTTGGCCCCCATCAGGCGAATGGACATGCGCGGCATCGCCGGCCAGCAAGATCCGGCCCTTGCGATACGTCGCGGCCTGCCGCGTCATGTCGCTGAAGCGCGAAATCCAGCTCGGATTATGTACCCCGAAATCGGTCCCATAGACCGCGATCAGCCCTTCGCTCAGGTCGCTGAGCCCCGGATCGCCGGCACGCCCCGCCCGCTGCTCGGTGATCATGACGCGCACCGTCTTGCCGTCGTCCATCCGGCTCAGCCCATGCAACCCGATCGCGTCGCGACGGATGCCCCAGTCGGGCTCTTCTTCCAGCTCGACCTCGGCGATCAGATTGCTGATAGTAGGATCCCAACCGGGAAAGTCGATCCCCGCCGCCTTGCGGATCGGGCTGCGCCCGCCATCGCATCCGACCAGATAGTCGGTCCGCAGCGAACTCCCGTCGGATAGTGCGATGTCGACGCCCGTTTCATCCTCGACGAACCCGATCACGTTGCGCGCGCGATAGGTCGGCACTCCCAGCTCGGGGACCCATTCGGCCAGGATGCGCTCTATATGGTTCTGCCACAAAGCCAGCCCGTAATTGTGCCGGGTGGGAAAGTCGCTGATGTCGAGCCTGGTGAGCGCGAAGCCCGTGACCTGCATCGCTTCTCCAGCGGCCAGGAACCGGTCGGCAATGCCGCGTTGATCGAGCAATTCGATCGATCGAGCATGCAATCCGCCTGCGCGCGACCCCGCCAGTTCCTGGTTCGGGCGCCGCTCGACGATCGCGACATCGGCCCCCGCCAGCGCCAACTCGCCGGCCAGCATCAGTCCGGTCGGCCCGCCGCCGCAAATCACAATCGCGTGGTCGCTCGCCTTCGTATCGGCGCCTTCGCGCACGTCATAAGTAGATGATACTGCCCGCATATCGCCTCTCCCTGCGAATCGATGGGGCAGGGGCTTTACGGCAAAGGGCGGGTCTTGAAGCAAGACCCTTGCGAACTATATCTCGAAAGTGCGGGGGAGATATGTCCGCCGCGCACTCCCAAACATCTCGGTGGTCGTCGTGTCGCTTCGGTCCGTGTTGGCCGGCTAAGGTTGCGATCCCAGCAGTTCTCCCGCGCCCAGCCGCGCGTACACCGCCTCGACATCCTCGCGATCCACATCTCGTCGCGCTGCCGCCGCCATTTCGGGCCACATCCGCAACGCGGTAATCAGCCGCTTGCGCGCCGTTCGCCATTGCATCCCATGCGCGTGTGCCAGTTGCACGAACGATCGGTCGCTCAACACCATGTCGAGCACCATGGCTCTCGGCCGAGGGATGGCCTCGCACCATGCGCGATAGGCGACCTCCAGCCGCACACGTTTCAGTGACTCGACCAATTGGTCCCGCCCCGAATTGGCGAAATCGACGCGCGTTTCCAGTGACACCGACCGTATCGACCCGGCGCGCCGGATTCTCTCCGCCACGCCGGCAATCTCTTCGGCCGCGGCGCGCTCGTCCGCGCTGATCTTGCCCAGGCGTTCCATCCGGTGGAGCGGCGATTGCCGACGCCGCTCGGGCAGCGCGTTCGCCTTTTCGTGCGTCTCCGGCGTACCTTCATTCTTGTGCTGCCACCGCGCGATCATTGCCTCGTGCCGCCGTTCCGACTCCTCGCGCCGGTGCAGCGCGGCGGCCAGACGATCGACGGCGTCGGGCTGCTGCTCGCGTTGTGGGAGCGCGGCCAATCGTCGTGCGGCACTGGCGCGGATCATCGTGAGCCGGTCTTCCGCGCCACTCTCAGCGCGTGCGCTCGCTCGCTGGATCTTCGGATTGCTATCCGCCAACGTCTTTTCTCCTGATAAATTCGGTGTCTGATTTGACCGGCGCGACGGCCTATCCGGTTCGCGTTTCGGCCGCTGGCGCGGGCCGAAGAGATGCGGGCACAATGCCGCCGTAGATCGGATCGGGATGATCGCAGACCGAGCGCCCACATGCTGCGCACCTCGTTTGCGGTCCGTCCTTTAGCGATCCATTGGCACGTTCGGAGCTAGCGGCGGTCGTCATTGGCAATAAATTGGACATATTGTCCAACATATCAACCGTCAGTTGGCGCTTTGTTATGAGCCGAGGTCATGGTACAATTTGTCCATGACCGATCCGATCACGCCAGAGGAATTCGACGCTCTTTATATCGCCAGGGTGAAGGCACTTCGCCAGCTCAGGGGGATGACGGCCGGACAGATGTCGACCCTGCTCGGCGTACCGGCCGAACGTTATCGCAAATACGAATCGCGCACGCCGATGCCGCATGCGATGATGGAGCAATTTGCCTTGATCACGGGCGTGTCGGTCGAATTTCTTCTCACCGGACGACGTGTAGCCGGGAAGGGACCCTATCCTGACGTGCCCGGTCCGCACATGATCGAAAAATGGCGCGCTGCTCAGCTCGCCAATCACGGCAAGCCCTTGCGAAAAGGCGGCTGACTTGGCCAGATCGTCCCACTGAAGGCTATATTCCGGGCCGAGCTAGCTGCCATCGGCGACGTTGAATAGTTGGACAATATGTCCCATATTTGCTTTTCGCCGCTCTTCTGGCGTGGGAGCAATCATTGCCGCCTGCCGCTGTTCAGTCCTCGCCCGACCTCCATCCCGAAAGCGCGCGTCTGCTCGCGGTCGACTGCTGGACCCGTGACCCGGCGGTTGCCGCGTTGATCGATGCCGCGCACGCCCTGATCCCGATCGGCGAGATGTTGCGTGACTGGTGTACCCGGCGTCCCTCGATCGACCGGCTGATCGCCGACGAAATCGGAGCGCTCGTTTGGGAAACGATCGAAACGGGACGGATCAACGTCTGTCGGCGAGAACCGCGGGCCAGCGGAGTCGTCGGGATGATCTGGACCGAGCTGGAAAGCTTGCGCGCGCGCTGGATCGCCGCGCGCTTGCAGTTTGAAGGGTTTTCGCCCGCCGCGCAGGACATCGGGCCGTGGTACGACCGATTGCAAGCGCTCGAAGAGGAAGCGCCGAGGGTGGCGGTGCTGTGGCGATAGCCTAGGTCGCGTGGCGGCGGCGAAAGGTTAGGCGCCGATCCGTCGAGCTACGCTAGCACGGTGCGTCCGATCTGGCGTGGGCGGCTGGTGGAGCTGAGGGGAATCGAACCCCTGACCTCTGCAGTGCGATTGCAGCGCTCTCCCATCTGAGCTACAGCCCCGCCCACGCCGCAAGGGCGCTTCCGCCCTTGGGAGCGCGAGCCTCTAGCGACCATTTTCCGGCTTTGCAACACGCGCTTTGCCGCGTCGGCCAAACAGGTCGCGCTCAGTTGCCGGACAACTTCGTTAACCTGCATCAAGCAGCCGTCAAATTGGGGAACTGGCGGCCTTTGCGTCCCGTTTAAGCGGGCAGGCGGGCGCGGTTCCCCCCTTTCCGCGTCCGCCGTCGACACCCGATGAGAGGACCCGCCAGATGGCATATGAACGCTACCCCCGCGGCAATTCGCTGCAAGGCGATTATTACGCACCCGGCGACGACAATTACGGCCGCGATTATGGCTCCGGTCAGGATCGCACCTATACCAGCGCGCGCGAATATGAAGCCGCCGGCATGATCGGCCCGAGCCGTCGCCCCGATCGTGATCGCGACGATTACGATCGCGGTTATTACAGTCAGAGCCGCAACCCCAATTTCGCCAATCGCGGATACGATTATGGCTCCGGCCCACGCTATCGCGGCAGCTACGCGTCCGACCGCTTCTCCGATATCGACCGCCGCGATGACGATCGCGATTACGGTCGCCCTGACATGTATCGCGGCCGGCGCAGTTTTGGTCGCGGATATGATCGCGATCCACGCGACTATAGCTATGAAGACCGCAACTTCTTTGCGCGTGCGGGCGACGAGGTGCGGTCGTGGTTCGGCGACGAAGAGGCCGAGCGTCGGCGCGATGCGGACCAGCGCTATGATCAGCGGTATGGCGGCGATAGTAGCTATCGTGGCGATGGCGATTATCACAGCTGGCGCGCCGGCCAGATCGCCGCACTCGACCGCGATTATGAGGAATATCGCCGCGAGAACCAGCAGCGGTTCTCCAACGAATTCGGCAGTTGGCGCAACGAACGGCAGACTCAGCGATCGAGTCTGCAGCGTGTTACCGAGCATATGGACGTGGTCGGTTCCGATGGCGAGCATATCGGCACCGTCGACAAAGTGCGCGGCGATCGCATTCTCCTGACCAAGAGCGATCCCGATGCCGGCGGCCGGCATCATTCGATTCCGTCGCGCTGGATTGACCGCGTCGATGACAAGGTAATCGTGCGCAAGACGGCCGAGGAGGCCAAGGCGCATTGGCGAGATGAAGAGCGGAGCGCGTTCTTCGGTGGCGACAGCGCCGGCCGCGATCAGGAGGAAGGCGGCGATGGCCGCATCCTCAATCGCAGTTTCTCTGGCACGTATTGAGCAAGCTACAGGGGCTCGGACGACGGCGTCCGAGCCCCATTGTTCATGACCCGTCTAGCGATCGTTTCCCGGGGTACCGGTCGCTGGTCCCTGATACCGCGCACGCGGCCGGATCATCGCGCCGCTGGCCGACTGCTCGATGGCGTGCGCCGCCCATCCGACCCCGCGCGCGGTGGCGAACAGACGGAACGGTGCGTCGGCAGGCAGGTCAGCGGCGACTGATATCGCGAGCAAGGCGAAATCGATATTGGGCAGCGCCTCGGTTGCATCCACGACAGCGTCGCGCAGCTCGATGAGCGCCGGATCGAGCGTGACTAGCGGCAGCAACGCGGCGGCACGCGGATCGCCATGCGGATAGAGCGGATGGCCAAACCCTGGCAGGCCATGGCCGGCCGCTAGCCACCGGGCCACCGCCATATCGACGCCGTTCGCCTTGGCTTCCGCAGCCAGGGCCGCGAGTGCGGCACCTGCGCCGCCATGTTTCGGCCCCGACAGTGTCGATAGCCCTGCCATTACGCACGCTGTCATCGGTGCACCGGTCGACGCGGCGATCCGCGCGGCAAAGGTCGAGGGATTGAGCTCATGATCCGCGAGCAACACCAGCGCGCGTCGAATGAGGTCGGTGCCCGTCGCATCGAGCGACCAACCACGCGCCAGACGTTCATGTATCGGCCCGTCGCCGGCCGCACCGAACGTACCGGCGATCGCCGCGACCGCGACTGACGCTTCCTGCGCGAGTTTGGCGGGCGCTCGTCCGATCATCGACCTGGCGCCCGCGATCAGCGCCGCCAAGGCTTGGAAAGGATCGCCGCCGTCATGCGCGATCGGGAATGCCGCCACCGGTTGTTCCCATAATAATGCGGCAACCTCCTCCAACGTCGCGTGATCGGCCAGTTCGGCCGCCCGACGGCCGCGAAAGATCAGCTGCCCATGCGCCACGGTCGAAATCCGCGTCGGGATCACCGGTTCGCCCCAAGCCATGGCGGATGCCGCTATCGATGCCGTGCGCCGTCCGCGCGCGCGCCGCTTGGTTAGCGCCAGAATATCGTCGCCACGATATTCGCTTCGCCGGGGATCGGCTGCATCGGCGCGCCGCTCGATCAACCCGCGACTGACATAGGCGTAGAGCGTCTGCGGCCGGACTCCCAACGTGACCAGCGCCTCGTCGCGCGACAGCCATTCCTGCATGATTGATTCACTTGATCAAGATTGATTGACGGTTGCGACACGACCATTTGCGCTGCGTCACGTCAAGGGAGTTCGGCTGATGAACAGCGGTTTGGAAGATGTCGTCGCCGCGGAGACGGTACTGTCCGATGTCGATGGTGGGGCAGGGCGGCTGATGATCCGCGGCCATCCGCTGGACGCACTGGCGGGCCGCTGGACGTTCGAACAGGTCGTGCATTTGCTATTCGATGGTTTCTTCGATGACCTGCCCGATCCCGACCGCTTGGCCGCAATGCTGGGGCAGGCGCGTACTAGCGCGTTCGAGCGCGCCCGTCCGTTACTGCCGTTGCTGGCGGAGCTGCCCGTCTATGATGCAATGCGCGCCGCGCTCGCGCCGATGCCGGATGGCGTGACCCTCGACGACGCGCTGCGCCTGATCGCCGCGCCCGCAGTGCTGATTCCCGCCTTGCTCCGTCAATCTGCGGAACAGCACCCAATCGCACCCGATCCCTCGCGCGGCCACGCCGACGATGTCGTGCGGATGCTTGGCCGCGATACTGGCGGTGCGGCGCTCGACGCCTATCTGGTGACGGTCAGCGACCACGGCCTCAACGCGTCGACCTTCGCCGCGCGGGTCGTCGCGTCGACCCAGGCCGGACTGACGTCGACAGTGCTGGCCGGGCTGGGGGCGCTCAAAGGGCCGCTTCATGGTGGCGCGCCCGGCCCGGTGATCGAAATGCTCGACGGTATCGCAGCGGAAGGAGACGCACACGCCTGGATCGACCGCGCGCTCAATCGCGGCGAGCGGCTTATGGGCTTCGGCCACCGCATCTACCGTGTCCGCGACCCGCGCGCCGATGCCTTGAAGGCGGCCCTCCACACGCTCGACCGTGTCGGCGGTCGACTGGAATTCGCCGAGCAGGTCGAACGCATCGCGCTCGTCGCCTTGCGTCAGCGCAAGCAAAGCCGCGTCATCGAAACCAACGTCGAATTCTACACCGCCTTGCTGCTCGAGGCGGTCGGTTTCCCGAAGGAGAGTTTCACTGGCGTCTTCGCGATGGGTCGCGTCGTCGGCTGGATCGCGCATGCGCGCGAACAGGCGCTGACCGGCCGCCTGATCCGGCCGAAGTCGGTCTATGTCGAAGAGCATGCGAAGGCAGCCTAAATACCTGGCCAAGCCTGCGCGATTTGTGCAAATCTGCAGCAATGAAAGCAGGTTATATCGCCATCACTCTGACCGCAGCTGCCGCCTTCGGTCCGGCCGCGGCATCACCGGTCATGCGTGTCCAGCCAGTGTCGCAGCCGCTCACCGTGGCGATCGACACCGCTGCAGATAAGCTTGCCGCGGGCTTTCTGGCGAACCGCTGCCGCGTTGGCCTATCGATCGCGGCTTTGGTGCACGGGCAAGTCCGGTTCTACGATTACGGAACGGCGTCCAGGCAGACCAGACGGAAGGCGACGCCGGACAGCATCTACGAAATCGCCTCGGTCACCAAGACCTTCACCGGGGCGCTGGCGGCGCAGGCCGTGAGCGACGGCGCGATGGGCGTCGATCGCGATTTCCGCTCCTATCTTCCCCAGACCTATCCGAATCTGGAACGCGATGGGCAGCCGATCACACTGCGCTCGTTGGCAACCCATCGATCTGGGTTGCCGCGCGATTTCCCCGATACCGACGCGCTCTACGATCATCGCGATTATCGGACACTCCCCGACGCCCTGCTGGCGCTCGATCGCGGCTATGACCGCGATCATTACCTCACCGCGTTGCACGGCATTGCGTTGCGGAGCACGCCGGGAACGACCGAGGCCTATTCCAACCTGGGTATGAAAGTGATCGGTTTCGGGCTTGAGACCGTCCGTAAGCAGCCGTTCGAACGTCTGATGCGTGCCTCGATCCTGCGCCCGCTCGGGATGAAGGATACCGATTTCGTCCTCTCGCCGGCCCAGCGCAAAAGGCTGGTCACGCCGTATGACCGGCTCGGCCGGGCGACGCCCTTTCATCTGCGCAATGCCGGTGCCGCTTACGGCCTCTATTCGACGCCGGCCGACATGGTCCGCTATGTCCGGTGGCAACTCGACGAGAATGTCCCCGCGATCAAACTGGCGCATCAACCGCTGGTCGGGACGCAGTCCGATGGCGAGGGGCTGATCTGGAACATGGCGCTGGACAACGGTCAGCGCATGCTATGGCACGGCGGCGGCACGTTCGGGATGACGAGCCAGGTCGTGCTCTATCCGCAGGCGCAGGAAGGCTATGTCCTCCTCGCCAATGACGCTTGCGAAGGAACCGAGGGCGCGCTCAAGCAGATCGCCCAGCAACTGCACGCGGCACCGAACGGATGATGGGCTAAAGCAGAGCCTCCGCTCGCTCGGCGGCGCTGCGCAGCCCGGCGTCGAGCACTTCCATCACCGTGATCGCCTCGCTGGCGGGGACCGGGTTCGCATTCCCGCCCCGAATGGCGCCTGCCATCGCCTGCCAAAAGAGCCGATAGTCGCCGCGTTCGTTGCGTACGGGGGAGACCGTGCCATCGTCGCCGATCGTCAGCGTGCCGTCGATCGGATCGATGCCCCAATCCTCTCCCTCCGGCGCGTGCCCGGCAAGCGTCGCGGCTTCCTGCGGATCGCTCCCATGCTTGATCCAGCTCGCGCGCGTGCCGTGCACCGCGAACCTCAGGCCGTGTTGCGCGGCGAGCTTGGTGGCATGCAGGATTACGCGATGCCGATCATAGCGCAGCACGGCGTGGAAATAATCGGGTGACGGCGCCCCTCCGCGCAAGGTCGCGAGGTCGAGGCTGACTCCTTCGGGTCGCCCGAATAGCACCAGCGCCTGGTCGACCAGATGCGGCCCAAGGTCGAGCCAAGCCCCACCCTCGCGGGCTTCTTTCCACAGACCGGTCGGGGTTGGGCGCCAGCGATCGAAATGGCTTTCGAACTGCACGATCTCACCCAGCGAGCCTTCCGCGATCAGCCGCTGCAGCGTGCGGAAATCCGCATCCCAGCGGCGGTTCTGGAACACGGTCACTTGCCGGTCCGCGGCGTCGGCGGCGGCCGCCACGCGGCGGGCGTCGGCCAAGCTAGTGGCGAACGGCTTGTCGATCAGCACATGCTTGCCGGCTTCCAACGCCGCGACGGCGTGCTCGGCATGAAGCGCGTCGGGGCTGGCGACAACGACGAGATCGATGCCCGGCTCGGCCAGCAGCGCCGCGACATCGGGCACGACGCGCATATCGGGCAAGTCGGCATGCACCTTCGCCGGATTGCGCGTGACGATCGCGCGCAACGCCATGCCGGCCGTGGCGCGGACATAGGGTGTATGAAACGCCCGGCCCGCCAGACCATAACCGATCACGCCGACACCGATTTCCTGCACCGTCATGCCTTCCGTGCCGCCTCGATCTTCCTGGCTCTATGTCGGATCGTCACGCCGCGCTCAAGCCGCGCGGAATTCGATTTAGCTGCAAAAGGAGAGGCTTTGGCCAGGTCGCCGCTTGTCGAACGCCGTCGGTCGTTCGTCGCCTGCTCAGGTGGTTGATAGAAGCGATCGGCGCGTTGATCGAAGAGCGCTCCGCTCGACCAGTCCCCTGAAATATCCCCAAATCGTCGCCCTGTTTCGGCGAGCGACGATTGACTTCAATTGATGGGAAAAGCGTGATGCATATTTCATATGTGGGAATGGGATCGATCGTCGCTGCGGTCTTTTTCGGCACTGCCGATGCGGCCGCGGTAGCTCGGGACATGGATCAGCTGCCCAAGGCCGTCGTCTCTATCCATGATCTCGATCTCTCGACCGATGCCGGCATCAGGACGGCGCGCGCGCGCATTCGCCGGGCGGCGGAACGGGTTTGCGGCGATTATCCACGGGTCGGTGCGCTGGTACCCGTCGAGGTCGAGCGCTGCCGCACCGTCGCGGCGCGCCAGGCCGACGCCCGACTTGCTCCGTTCAGGCTCGCCGCCAGATAATCATGATGCCGTCCGGCCGCCGAGGATCAGCACTGCCGATCGCCCGTCGGCGGGCCCTTTGTGGTCGCCGGCAAAGCATGGCTCAGCGGCCTGCCAAGGCCTTTACGGCGGTGAGGTAGGAGCGGCCTATCCGGACGTCGGTTCCATCGACGAGAATCGCGTACCAAATCCCCAGCCCGTCGTGGCGAAGCTTGGCGATGAAGTCTCGCCTGACGATCGTCGACCGGTGGACCCGGATGAACCTGGCCGGGTCCAACCGGCGTTCGAGCGTGCCGAGCGTTTGGTGGAGTAGGAAATTGCGCGACCCGATCTGCAAGGACATATAGTCGCGCATCGCGTCGATCCGATCGATATCGATCGCAGCGATGCGCACCATCTCCGATCGGTACGGCACCCAGAATTCTTCGATCCATTCCGACTGCGGTGATGGATCCGGAACGCGGTTTTCGGGTGCGCCGATCTTCTCACGTGCGCGTGCCACCGCCCGGACGAGCCCCTCGGGCGTCACCGGCTTGAGCAGATAGTCGACCGCGGCGACATCAAACGCCGCCAGGGCAAATCCGTCGAACGCCGTGCAAAAGACGATGGCGGGGACATGCTCTCCGGTGCACAGGGCTTTGGCCACGTCCATGCCGTCCACTGCCGGCATGGCGATGTCGAGGAGCACGAGGTCGGGCGACAGCGCCTTCGCCAGTCGCAATGCTATTTCACCGTCGGAGGCAGTGCCGACCAGCGTCAGGCTCGGGATATTCGAGCAGAGCACGACCATGCGTTCGATCGCGAGCGGTTCGTCATCGACGATCAGCGTCCGCAACACGGGCTCAGTCCTCATCGAAGGTCAGCGGCATCGTCAATTCCACGCGGAATCCGCCCGGAGCGAGCGGGTGGACGCGGCAAGAACCGTCGCCGTCGAACCGGGCGGCAATGCGATCGGCGACGTTGCGCAGACCGAGGCCGGTGCTCGGGTCAGGCGGAGCGCCGGTCGATCCAGGCTCGCCATCGTCCTCAACGGTCAACAGGAGGCGATCGCGGTCGCTTGCGGCGCGGATAGTGATCGTGACGGGGCGCCGCGATCGCGACACGCCATATTTCACGGCATTCTCGATCAGCGGTTGCAGGATCAATCCGGGCACGAGCGCGTCGCGCAGATCATCGGGCAATTCGATATCCAGTCGCAGGCGATCGGGAAACCGGATCTGCTCGATATCGAGATAGAGTTGTTGCAGCCGGATCTCTTCTGCTAGCCGCACGTCCTCGCTCGGATCGCCGACCAGACTGGCTCGGAAGAAGCTCGACAGATTGATGATCATACGTTCGGCGGCGGCTTGCCGGCCGACCATGACCAAAGATGACAGCGAGTTGAGTGTGTTGAACAGAAAATGCGGATTGACCTGATAGCGCAGCGCCCGAAGCTCGGCCGCCTGCGCGGCGGCGCGAAACGCGGCGTTCTTTCGTTCCAGCGCGCCGACCTCGGCGGCGTAGCAAAGCGCCAGATAGAGCGCGGCCCATCCGGCGAAGAAGAAATAACTGTTGACCGCGCTGTCGCCGATCATCTTGACGATCGCCATATTGGCGTCGTCAGCGTGGGTACCGCCCACCTGCACCATCATTCCGCCTGGCGGCTTGGCCTGGTGTGTGGCGGAAGTAGGGGCGTTGGCGCTGCTGGTGGCCGCCGCTTCGGTCTGTCCCACGACATCGAACACGAACCAACTCGCAGCCGAATAGGTCAACGCCGCAGGCACCGCGAGCAATCCGGCGGCAATCATGCCGCGCTTGAGCGAGCTCGTCGGAATCCTGCGCAAGACAAGGTAGACAAGATAGGTGAGGCCGATGCTGAACAGCATGAGGGCGAGGCGCCGGACGAGAACGTCCGGCTGAACGCCCTGTCCGATGACCGCGGACCTGAGCGTGACGATGGCGCAATAGAACGCCCAAAAGCCGACCATCGACAATAAGGCAACGCGTGGCGAAAGGGCGGGGTCGTCGGGCGAGTCCGCAGCATATTCCTCGGGCATGGCGGATCATAGCGTTGCGCCGGCCACCATAGAAGGTGCGGCAGCGTCGCCGGTCGAAGCGTGTCGCGCGTTCATCGAAACAGGCGAGCGCCGGGCGCCTCGAGGGAGCCTGTTGATCGGCGAACTTCGATGAAAGGATTTGCCGTGAAATTCCCCATCAGTCCGCGACTGGGTACGCTGCTGGCAGCGGCCAGCCTGACCGCGCCGCTTGTGTCCTATGCGGTTGCCGCGCCGGCTTCCTGGACCGCCATCCTGACCGACGCCGGCCGTCCCGACACCGATAAGGCGCGCGATCCGGAGCGCAAGCCGGCCGACATGCTTGCCTTCGCGAAGGTTCGGCCAGGCCAGACGGTCGTCGATTTCCTTCCAGGCAGGGGATATTTCACACGCCTGTTCAGCCTTGGCGTGGGTCCGCGCGGCACCGTCTATGCCGTGACGCCGCAAGTGTATCTCGAGAGGGCCAAGGGTCGTCCTCTCCCGCCGCCGGTGTCGGGCGAGCCCGGCCGTGGCAACGTTCACGAACTCGTCGCTACCGCTGATTCCTTTGACCTGCCCAAAAAGGCGGATCTGGTGTGGACGTCGCAGAACTATCACGACGTTCACATCTGGCTGGGCGCTTCCGGAGCGGCGGCGTTGAACAAGGCGGTCTTCGATGCGCTCAAGCCTGGCGGCCATTATATCATCCTCGATCACGCGGGAGCCGCGGGACTCGATGACGCGGGTATGGCCAAGATGCATCGGATCGACGAGGCGTTAGTCAAAAGCGAAGTGACTAAGGCGGGATTCGTTGCTGACGGCGGAGCCGATGTCCTTAGGAACCCCGAGGATTCCCGGTCTCAGAACGTTTTCGATCCCTCGATCCGCGGCAAGACCGACCAGTTCATCCTGCGTTTCCGCAAGCCGGGATAGCGGCGGTCAACGCCACGATTTCGGTGAGAGGAGGGCCGCCTGACGCCTCCCACGGGCGCGTTCGCCCGAATCGTAGCTAACAAATGGTGACCGATGGAACGCTTGTTCACGCCCGCTGTTGGTCAAGGCATGAAGCGTGACCGCGCCCACTATGAAGTATTCCCCGCTCAGGCCGTGCTGGCCGGCGGATGCGTGCGCGTCACTTGGGCATGGCAACAGATCGCGCGCTCGGGGACGATCCGCCACGCGGTGCTCTACGATACGCTCGAGGATTGCCTGGCCGCGATCAACCGCCGCTGTCGCCGCCGCGTGTTGCCCGCGGTCCGCGTGATCCTCGATCCCGCCGACGCCTCGCCAGCCAGGATCTGACGACAAATTAGCGCTAGCGCGCGGTGACGTGGACCAGGCTGGTCATTGCATCGACATAGCTACGATTGTCGTCGTAGAGCAGCGGCAAGAGCGGCGTCACCGACACCTGGTTGAGCTTGGTCTTGCGCAGCTTTCCCGCGTTGTCGCGGAAAATCGCATAGGGCACGTCCTGGATCATATAGGGCTGACCGCCGATCTTCCCCAGGAACATCATGACATGCCCCGGCACCACCAGCAGGTCACCTACGTCCGCCGCCATCACCGCTTTCAACCGCGCCGCTTTGCTATCGGCGGCGGTGAAGACCTGATGACGAATGGCCGGGCTCGTTCCCTGCGCGCCCGAATTGGGCGGCAGAATCACACCCATGCTGCGATAGACGTCGCTGGTAAAGCCGCTGCAATCGCGCGCATTGTACATATGGCCCCAGCCGTATCGCTCACCGAGGAACTTGAACGCTTGGCGGATGATGTTTGCCCGGGTCAGCGGTAGGTAGGCGGCCGCACTGCCTTCCGACTTCGGCAATAGCGCCGGGACGAAACGCAGCGTCCCGTCCTCCGCCCGCGTTGGCAGTTTGATTGGCCATGACTGCGAAGGTCCCTCGCCATTGACCGGCTGGTCGGGTGGGACCTGCGCGAGCGGCGCGTTGGCGCCCATGTCGAGTTGCAATTCGGATACTGCCGGCGCTTCGGGTGTGAACACTGTCCGCACCTTGCTGGCGGTGACGATGCGGAACGGGCCCGCGCCGTGATAGCCGAGCACCTCTGCGGCCGGGCCCGTGGCGATGTCCTCGTCGCGCACCCAGGCCGGACCCTGCCAGGTCTGGACGAGGAGCCAGCGTCGATCGCGGCTGCGGTGCAGAACGACGACGGCATCGCCGGGGAATAGGATACCGGCCTGGAAGCTCTCGAAATCGAGCGAATCGATCGAAGGGAAAGCATGCAACTCGGTGGGATAGATCCTCAGTTGGGCGCGACGCACTGCCAAGCCGTAGCGCGCCGGCTGGCTCGCGGGGATCGTGTCGGCGTCCTCATTGGCGATGGCGCCTGCCAGCGTCTCGCGATCGATCGGCTTGCCATTGGCATCGACCGGCGGCGTGGTGAGGGGACTGGCGATCGACTTGAGCCAGCCGAGCACGCGCTCTCGCGAAATCGTCGGTCCGATCCGCGCAAGGTCGACCAGGTTGGAGTCGATCGCAAAGCCCTGCCGATTGCGCGCCTCGATCTCGCTTGGCGTCATCAACAGCGCATTAGGAGAAGCGGCCCGCGCGATCCAGTAATCGGGCGACAACATCGCGTCTTGCACGCCGATCACGCCCGATGGCGGGATGACTCTGCTGACGTCCTGCGCGGCCGAAGGGCTTGCTGCGGCGAAAGCGGCCATGATCAATGCTGTGCGAACGCGACTTGCCACCGATCTCACCTTTCGATTGCGGGCGCGCGGCCTAGCATCACGTAATCACCGCCACCAGTCCCGAACGAGGGACTAACTCCCTTCGATCAGGTCTATTTTGGCCAGGTCGGCGTCGGTGTCGGTGCGGCGGTCGGGGCAGGCGATGGCTGGATCGCTCTCTGCCATTCGGGCGATAAATCCGCGATGCCCGGCGATGCCGGAAAGCGCGTCCGCGCCGTGGCGAACAAAGTGCGCGCCGTCGCCGCCCCCGGAACGGTCGCGTTGATACCCACCCAGCGCCAGTGCCACGGCTCCCACGTCACGCCTTGCGCATTGCCCGGCGGAAACGACAATTCGAACCCGAACTCGGTCGCATGCTGCAACAGCCATTTGCCCGGCGGCGTGTTGGCGATGCAGTCGCTGACATCGCCGCAGCCGCGCGTCAGCGGGCGGATCGCGAAATCGAGCGCGTAACCTGTGGCATGCTCGCTATAGCCCGGAGGGCCTGAGCTTTTGGCGCGCTCCGCGGCATCCTTGCACCTTTTGCCGGGCCCGATCTGGCCACAGAAGATCTGACGCTGGCGTTCGATCGTGCGGAAACAGGATATGCCGCGCAATTTGCCTTTCACCTCCGGCACCTGATCGGCGGCGGCGAGCAACGCGGTCATCGCCACCGCGGCGTCGTGATGGAGTTGGCACGGCCGCCCCGCCCCGAAATTGCCCGGCATCGCCACCATGTCGGCCGGATTGCCTTCCGGATAGGGAATATGCCCGAGCATCCGCCCGTCCGGCAGCGGGTCGATAGTCTGGCCATTGCACAAGGTGACCGGGGTCAGCGCGAGAGCGGCGGCGGGAGCGAACAGGAACAGGGCAACCAGCAACCAGCGCAACGGCATCAATATGCTCCGTGGGGGGAAACAAAGCGCGCAACCACTGGCACGCGGGCGGCTTGAGTGGCAAGGGGTGCGCCATGCTGGCGGATAAGGTGTTGTTCCTCGACGGTGAGGCGATGGTAATCGACAAGCCTGCGGGCTTGCCGGTCGATCCGCCGCGCCGCGGCGGGATTAGTCTGGAAAACCATCTCGACAGCTTGACCTTCGGATTTCAGCGCTGGCCGATGGCAGTCCACCGGCTCGACCAGGATACGTCGGGTTGCCTGCTGCTCTCACGCAATCCCAAGGCCCATGCCCGGCTGCAACAGGCGTTCGAGGCGAACCGCGTCGAGAAACGCTATCTCGCCGTGCTTGAGGGCATACCGGCGGAAAGTGAGGGCGTGATCGACCTGCCGCTTATCAAAGTCTCGACGCGCGAAGAGGGCTGGCGGATGACCGGTTCGCCCAAGGGCAAGGCTGCGCGCACCGCCTGGCGCGTGCTGCGAACCGAAGGCGGACGGGCGCTGGTCGAATTCCGTCCGGCGACCGGGCGGACCCATCAAATTCGCGTCCATGCGCTCGAGGGAGTGGGCCTCCCTGTGGTGGGGGATCCGGTCTATGGCCGCGCCGATACGCTAGGCATGCTGCTCCATGCCGCCGAACTGATTATCCCGCGTGACGGCAAGCCGGCGATCGAAGCGGTCGCGCCGATCCCCGAACGGTTCGTCGCGGCGGGCTTCGGTCATGAGTGACGGCGACGGCTGGGTCGACCGTATCGATACAGCCATCGTCGAAGAGCGTTTCCTCGCCGCGACCGGTCCTGGCGGGCAGAACGTCAACAAGGTGGCGACCGCGGTCCAGCTTCGCGTCAATGTCTTCGCGCTCGGCCTTCAGCCTTATGCCTATGAGCGGCTCAAGGAACTGGCCGGCAGCCGAATGACGGCCGGGGGTGAGCTGCTGGTCACCGCACGCCGTTTCCGCACGCAGGAGGCGAACCGCCAGGATGCGCGCGAGCGGCTGGCCGAACTGGTCCGCGCCGCGCACGTTCGCCAGGCCAAACGCGTCAAGACCAAACCATCCCGCGCTGCCAAGGCGCGGCGTGTCGACGAGAAAAAGGGTCGCAGCACAGTAAAAGCCGGGCGCGGCAGGGTCCGCATCGATTGAGGAGATAGCTGTGGCCAAGCCCACGCCAAGCCTGCGCCGTTACACCAGCCTGCCGGTGGTGATCGACATGCTGATGAACGAGCGAATCACGCTCGTCAGCCCCTCGGCCTGGGTCGACGCCAATGACCGCAAGGCGATGGCGGTTTATCAGGAACATCTCGGCCATGGCTTCGTCGGCGCGGTCTGCCTGACCGAAGCGCCCGAAACCTTCCATCACTGGCAAGTATTCGCCGGCGGATCGGCGGGAATGAGTGTCCATTTCGACAAGGCGCGGTTCTGCGCGATGTTCGACGGCCGCGCCAATTGCCTGATCGGCCCGGTCGACTATGTCCGCATCGCCGATATCGCGACGATCGACGCCAGCGACATTCACCGCCTGCCGTTCATGAAGCGCGCCGGTTTCCGCGACGAAGCCGAATTCCGCGCGATCGCGGTCGGCGGCGACGAGGATGAGGTGATCCACATCCCGCTCGATCGCGCCGCGGTCAGCCGCATCACGTTCAGCCCGACGATCCCGCCGGCGCTGGTCGACACCACGCGGCGGCTGCTCCATCAGCTCCCCGGCTGGGAAAAACTCCGCATCGTCCAGTCGCGGCTGACCGATAGCGTATCGTGGCAGCGGGCGCTGGAGAAATATCCCGCGCGGCATGCTGGCGGGACCAAGCAAACCAGGAAGAAGTCCGGCTAAGCGGACGGCGACCATTCCACCCCTCCCGTTGGCGCCACACGATCGCTACATGGTGCTTCATGTACGCCTTCGACATCGCCGCCGGATCCAAGTCCGACCTCTACCGCGACCTGCTTGCCGCCTGTGACGCCGTCACCGCCGGCGAGCCCGATGCGGTCGCCAACATGGCCAACGTCGCCTCTTTGCTGTGGCAATATCTACCTGACCTCAATTGGGCGGGCTTCTACCGCAATGTCGGTGACGAACTCGTGCTCGGACCGTTCCAGGGCAAAGCGGCGTGCATCCGCATTCCGTTCGGCAAGGGCGTGTGCGGCGCGGCGGCGGCGACGCGAGATACCCAGCTTGTCGCCGACGTCCATGCTTTCCCCGGCCATATCGCCTGCGACGCCGCCAGCCGTGCCGAATTGGTCGTGCCGATCGTGTCGGGCGATCGCGTCGTCGCGGTGATCGATCTCGACAGTCCCGAACCCTCACGCTTCGACGAAGAAGATGCGGCCGGAATCGAACAGATCGCCCGACTGTTAACGGACAGGGTTAACAACTGAATCCTGATCCAGATCGGGACAAACATAAGGCTGGTGAAAAACTGGCGGAAAACAGGGGTTTTTGGTACTCATTCCCAAGATCGATCGCGCTGGCTTGGTTAATGGCCGCGCCGAGTAACAGGGAGTGTTAACCATGCGAACCCTAGTGATTGCTGCGGTTGCGGCCACTTTGGCCTTTGGCGGCGGTGCCGCCGACGCCCAGCGACTCGGCAATGGCGGCGCGCCCGCCGGCGGCTGGAGGGGCGGCCAACCGGCACCGCAGGGCCAGCCGATGCCGCGCCCCAATCCCGGCCAATGGCAGGGTCCCCGTCCGGGCAATCCGGGCGGCTGGAATGGCAATGGCCCGCGCCCCGGTAATCCCGGTGGCTGGAACGGCAATCGCCCGCGTCCGGGCAATCCGGGGAATTGGAACAATGGCGGCCAATGGCGCGGCGGCTGGAACGGCAATCACAGCCGTTGGGGCAATCGCGTCGGCGGTTATTGGTGGGCCGGCGTCCAGGCGCCGGGTGGCTGGAATGGCTATTCGCGCATCAAGCGCGGCAAGCGCATCCCGAACTACTGGCTGTCTTCCAATTTCATGATCGGTGACTGGCAGCTCTACGGGCTGATGACGCCGCCCGGCGGCTATTATTGGACCCGCTATTACAACGACGCGTTGCTCGTCGACCGTTATGGCGTGGTCTATGACGGCGCCTACGACATCGATTGGGACCGTTATGACGACGGCTATGCCTATGACGACAGCAATGGTTATGCGTCCGGGCCGAATTTTGGCGGTCCGGCTCCGGCGTTCGGCGCAGACTATGCCGCGCCGGGCTATGGAGGCAACAGCAGCTATTACGAGGAACGCGCGGATTATCGCGTCGTGCCGCAGCCCGTACCGGCGCCAACCATTGCTTATCGCGGCGGCTATGCCGGCACCTATTACACCCCGCCAGGCACCACGACGACGATCGTGATCCCGGGCGCGACGACCACGACCACCACCACTGAATATATCACCGAGACGTATCGCCCGGTCGCCCGCAAGGTCTATCGCGCGCCGGTGAAGAAGTGGCGGCCCAGGGTGCGGTGCACCTGCAGTTGCGGCTGCCGCTGATCGACCAGTTCGTTGGGGGGGCGCTGCCCGTCGTCGCTATAGCGACGACGGGCAGTTCCGTTTCAGCCGTTGACGGCCGTCCGCTCCGGACGATGCGCGCGGAGTTGTACTGCCAACGCGCTCATCAGCACGCCCGCGACCAGAATACCCGCGGCGATCGAGCGCAACGCCATATCGGGTGCCAATGGCAGCGCCACACCAGTGACGATCCCGACGAACAACAGCACGACACCGCTGCCGATCAGCCAGCCGCGTCCGTGATCGTTCTCCAGCCGTGCCGCGGCGAGCACGCTGGCCAGCCCGATCAGCAATGACCAGGCGGTCAGCAGGCGCAGGAACGTGGCAATCGGCATGTCGGGATAGATCACCGCCGCCGCGCCCGCGAGGAACCCGACCACCGCAGCCACTGCCTGCCACGCCCAGCGCGTGCCGCTCACCGCGTGATGGCTGGCGAGCACCGCCGATCCGATGCCATCGGCGAAACAATAGAGAGCGAAGGCCACGATCAGCGAACCCAAAGCAGGGACGGGGATGGCCAGGCCCGCTGCGCCCATCGCGATCGCGAGCAGCGCCTTGATTGCAACGATCGGCCAGTGATTGGCCGCACGGTCGTTCAGTTGTTCGTCGAGTTGCCCGTCGGGCGGCAACCAATCGTCCGGCGCGAGCGTGGAAAACTGCGCGAAGGCGCGGCGTCCCAACCCCTTCCGCGTCGGCGCGTCGTCCGCTGGAAACCCATTCCTCGATGCCCGATCGACGGGATCGGGCTCGATCTCGATATCGCGTGTGCGCTGCCGGTCCATATACCTAACCTCCTCCTGCGCGCGATGCGCCACGCGCGGCGTCCATCGTGCGCAAAAGGGGAGGGGTGATGCGGGGCCGTCTGCCGGGATCGGCGTCCCTCCCGCGGGAGCGCGCGGAACTCGACCTTCAGGAAGGTCGTTCGCTGTCGCTCGCCATCCGCTCAGTGGTGCGGTCGGCTGCCCCTCGGGGTGTCGGCTCGATTCTGTTCAGGACGTCGACGCGGCCGCTAAGGAACCGACCTGCGTGATCGCGCGTAAAACGCGCAAAAGCTCAAAAGTTTCCGAGTTTTGCGATGAGTCGAAGGCTGCCGTCGCCTATTTTCCAACATCTCCGCTTCCAACATCTCCGCGTCCAATCCGACGTCCCCAGCCGCATGGCGCAGAGGCCGGCCGCCGCGTTTGCCCGTGAGATCGGCGCAGGCGAGTCGCAAAACCGTCATTTCATGAGCTTTCTGGTGCGTTGGCGGCAATTTCGTTCCCATTAGATCTACCTCCGGCCCTCAACAAGCATCCGTAACATTACGTATTGCAAAGCAAATCCTCCGTTGGGGCATTCGTCTTGCAGTTACGATAGTTCATGCTACCGTTAGGCATCCTCACTCGAAAAGGAGTGGTTATGCGTCGAGCAGTCGGGGTTGGAGTTTCGCTGGTGGCCCTTGCATGGGCCGGGTCGGCATCGGCGCAGGAGGCGTCGGCGGGCAATTCTCCGGCGGCGGCAACCACGCCTCCCGACGATAATGCGCCGCGGGTCGACGACATCATCGTCACGGCACAGAAGCGCGCCGAAAATCTCCAGGATGTGCCGGTCGCGGTCAGTGCGGTGACCGGCAAGACGCTCGAGAACAAGCGCATCCTCGACCTCGTCGATTTGTCGAATGCAACTCCGGGTCTTCAGATCAAATCGGACGATAACGGTGCCAATCCGCGCATCTTCATCCGCGGCGTCGGCGTCAACGACTTCAACCCGGCAACCGCCAGCGCGGTCGGCATCTATGCCGATGGCGTTTATGTCGGCTCGCCGCTGGCGCAGCGCTTCGCGTTCTTCGACCTGCAACAGGCCGAGGTTCTGCGCGGGCCCCAGGGTACGCTCTACGGCCGCAAC
Organism: Sphingomonas sp. P4_D12; assembly: GCF_056401895.1. NCBI lineage: Bacteria > Pseudomonadati > Pseudomonadota > Alphaproteobacteria > Sphingomonadales > Sphingomonadaceae > Sphingomonas > Sphingomonas sp. P4_D12. The sequence continues at coordinate 392,415 of NZ_JBFUIL010000002.1, forward strand.
ACCACGGGTGGCGCGGTCAACGTCACCAGCCGCAAGCCGGGCAACGATGTCGAAGCCGATTTCCTGGCCGAATATGGCCGGTTCAACTCGGTCAACCTCCAGGGCGGAGTCAGCCTGCCGCTAGCCAAGGACCTGCTCTCGGTGCGCGTCGCCGGCATCTACCAGCGCGACGATGGCTATTCGGTCAACCGGCTGACCGGCAATCGCGGCAACAACGCCGATCGCTGGGCGGTACGTGGCAGCGTCCATTTCACCCCGTCGAGTTCGATCACCGACGATCTGGTCGTTACCATCGGCAAGTCTCGCGGCGGGTCGATCTGGGCCTATAACCGCACCCTGTTCCCGGTCAGCCCGGACGTTGCTGGCCCCGACGGCCTTTGCGCGCCGGCTTATTATGGCACTGCGAACTGCACCAACGTGCTCGGCTACGCCAATGCCAGCAAGAACCTCTATGAGGGCGATTACAGCTTCGAGGGGAAGGATCGGGTCAACCTCTTCACCGTCGCCAACACGCTGACCATCAATCTCGGCGCGGCCGACATTGTCGCGGTGACCGGCTATCAGCATGCCAAGCGTAACGACCAGGAAGAGACCGACGCCAACCCGCTGCCGGTGATTACCGCCAGCTATATCGCGCGGCAGAACACGTTCAGCCAGGAATTGCGCCTGCAATCGAGCGGCAAGCCGGCGCTGCGTTACGTGTTCGGGCTTTATTACGCCCATGACGACCTGACCAACAATTCGGCTTATGACGTGCTGGCGATCCTGCCCGCCGACCCCCTATCGGGAATTGGGCGTTTCGTCTGGCCGCTGGCGCAGAAGACCGACAGCTATGCCGCGTTCGGCCAGCTCGATTACGATCTGACCAGCCGGCTGACCGCAACCGTGGGCCTGCGCTATTCGGCCGATCACAAGGATTTCCACTATTTTAGCGGAGAGACGAACACCGGCACACCGTTCTTCACCTTCGATGGCTCGAAGACCTTCGATTCCGTGTCGGGCAAATTCGGGCTGCAATATCGCTTCACGCCCGATGTGAACGCCTATGCGAGCTATAGCCGCGGGACGAAAAGCGGTGGTTTCTTCAGCGGTCAGACCGGCAATATCGCCGATATCGGGCCGTACAAGGACGAGACCGTCAATGCCTATGAGGCCGGCCTAAAGACCGAATTGCTCCACCACACTTTGCGCGCCAACCTGGCCGCCTTCTATTACGATTATCAGAACCTTCAGGTCTACACGACGGTGATCGATGGCTTCATCACACGCCAGCTGTTCACCAATGCGTCCGCCGCGCGCATGTATGGCGGCGAACTCGAACTCGAGGCGACGCCGGCGCGCGGTCTGACCATCTCGATGAACGCGGCCTATCTCAACGCTACCTACCGAAACTTCGTGTCGGCCGGCGCCGATTATTCGGGCAACACATTGCCGTCGGCACCCAAGATCAGTGTCCAGACTGCGGTCGATTATACCCAGCCGGTATCGTTCGGTGCGATCGTCGCGAATGTCAGCGCGAGCTATCGCAGCAAGGTGTTCTTCGATACCGCCAACACGCCGCGACTGAGCGACCAGGCCAGGGTCTATGTCGATGGGCGACTGGGCGTGCAGCTCGTTCGCGACAAGCTCGAGATCGGCGTGTGGGGTAAGAACATCTTCGGAGAGACCAACATCTCAGACATCACGCCGATCGCGAGCCTGGGCTTCGATGTCGTCAGCGTCGGGCCGCCGCGCACTTACGGCCTCTATCTCCGCGCGCATTACTGAGGGGAGACGGGGATGACCGTCATCGCGAACGAGAGCGACTATGGCTGGATCGGATCGCGCCCCGGCGCGGTCCAGATCGGCGCCATCTTGTTCGCGGGCGTCGCGGGCATCCTGTTTGCCGGGGTTGGCCCGCTGCTGCTGGGTGGGCTCGAAGCATCCGGCCGGATCAGCCCGGCGCAACTCGGCCAGGCGGGGACCGCCGAATTGCTGGCGATGGGTGTGGCGGCGGGACTGACCGGACCGCTCTACGGCATCAGGAACCTACGGTTGTTGACGATCCTGTGCGGGCTAGCGATGGCCGGGCTCAACGCATTATCGATCGTCGTCGATGGCTGGACCGTAGTCCTCGTCCGCGGCCTCAACGGCATCCCAAGCGGCGCGCTGATCTGGCTGATGACCGCGATGATCGTGCGCTCGGCGCGACCCGATCGTTGGGCGGCGATCTACCTGACCGTCCAGACGCTGGCGCAAGCCGTGATCGTCGCGGTGCTAGGCGCTTTGGTCGAAGGAGCTGCGGGCGTGGGAGTGGGGTTCGCGGTGTTGGCCGCTATCGGGATTGCGACCGGCCTCGCCGGACTGGTGGTGCCCAACAGCCTGGCGGTGCTGCCGGTCGATCCTGATGAGCCGACCGGGCGGCTGAGCACGCGCGGGCTGGTCGCGCTCGCGGCCGCTTTCGCGTTCAATGCCGGCATCCTGGCGGTGTGGATCTATGTCGAGCCATTGTCGCGGCAGTCGGGGCATCCCGCGGGTACTGCGGGTCTGGCGATGGCGCTGTCGCTCGGCGCGCAGGTCGCGGGCGGATTGGTCGCCACCTTCGCGGCCGGACGTCTGCCGACAGCACCGACCTTGGCCGTCTCGCTGCTCGGCATGGGCGCGGCGATGGTCGTCTTCGCCTATCTGCCCGGCGTCACGATTTTCCTGACCGTGTCGGCGATGTTCGGCTTCCTGTGGATGTTCGCTTCGCCCTTCTTCACACCGCTGGCGATTGAGGCAGACCCGACGCGGCGCGCGGCGATGTTCGGATCGGGTGCGGCGCTGCTCGGCTGCAGCGCCGGCCCGTTCCTGGCGTCGCTGTTCGTCGGTGAGGCGGATGTACGGCAAAGCCTGATCCTCGGCATCGGCCTCCTCGCGACATCGCTCGTCATTGTCATGCTGCTGTACTTTGTCCGGGCCAAAAGCCACTCCCTCGCCGCATGACCACAGCATCTTCGCCTTCCGATCCTGCCGCCAAGACTGCTGGCGGCAAGCGCCGCCGCCGAGCGATCCCACTCGCGACCAAGCATCGCCCGATCCAGGCGCGTGGCCAGGACACGTTTGAACTGATCCTCGACGTCGCCGGGCAATTGCTGCGCGAGATCGGCTTCGAACAGCTCACCACCAACCTGATCTGTCAGCGGGCCGGACTGACCCCGCCGGCGCTCTATCGCTATTTCCCCAACAAATATGCGGTGCTGAAGGAGCTTGGCGACCGCCTGATGCGCGCCCAGGACGATGAGGTGCTCGTCTGGGTCGCCGAGGGCGGCCTGACCGGCGCGACGTTCGAGGAACGGCTGGCCAAGAGCATTGCGATCCAGGAACGGATGGTTGCGGTCCACCGCGAATTCCCCGGCGGCATCGCGATCGGTCGCGCGTTGCGCGCGGTGCCTTTGCTCAACGATCTGCGCATCCGCTCGCGCGACATGATTGCGAGCGCGTTCGCCGAAACGCTGCGCCGACAATATCCCAATACCGATGAGCGGCGGGTGCAGGTGGCCTGCCGCCTGATCGTCGAGCTCGGTTACTCGGCAAGCGAGATGGTCGTCGAGGAACCTGACCGCGACGCCGATATCATCAACCGCGAAGTGTGCCTGATGTTCGCACGCTATCTCGAACATTTCGACTGACCGCTGCCCATGGAGAGAGCAGGCATGGATTGGCACAATTGGTCCGGCAGCGTCGCCGCTCGTCCGCAGCGTATCGAGCGCCCAAAGACCCGCGCCGAACTGGCGGGCCTGATCCAGGCGGCCGACAAAGTGCGTGTGACCGGCGCCGGTCATTCGTTCATGCCGCTGTGCGAGACGTCCGGCACCTTGCTCAGCATGGGCGATTACGAAGGTGGGATCGACATCGCGCCTGACCGCCGCACGGCTTGGGTACCTGCCGGCTGGGGACTCGACCGTTTGACCGAAGCATTATGGGCCGAGGGGCTGTCGCTGATCAATCAGGGCGACATCAACCCGCAATCCCTGGCCGGCGCCACTGCTACCGGCACCCACGGCACCGGGGCCGAGCTCGGCAGCCTATCAACCCAGGCCTGCGGTTTCGAACTGATGCTGGCTGACGGCAGCCTGGTCGAATGCGGTCCCGACCAAAATCCCGATCTCTATCAGGCGCAGCGCCTGTCGCTCGGCCTGTTCGGGGTCGCCACGCGGATCCGCATCAACGTCTTGCCGGCTTATTATCTCGAGGAGCGGATCGAACGCCGCCCGCTTGCCGAAATGGCCGAGCGCTGGGAGGAACTCGGCGCCGCCACGCGCCATTTCGAGTTCTTCGTCTTCCCTTATGCCGATTACGTGATCTTCAAGACGCTGCATCCGGTCGAAGGTAGCGGCGACCTCAAGCACACCACCGACATCGACGAATCGATCTTTCGCAACATCTGCGAAATCGGGCGGCGCGTGCCCAGGCTGATCCCCATGCTGCAGCGCTTCATGATGAAGATGAGCGCCAAGCCGACCCAGCGTGTCGGGCCCGCCTGGCGCGTCTTCCCGTCCGACCGCACGATCCGGTTCGAGGAAATGGAATATGAAGTGCCGCGCGCTGCTGGGCTGCCGACGCTGATGGAAGCGATCGCCTATATCCGCCGCCGCAAGCTGCCGGTCGCTTTCCCATTCGAATTCCGCCTGACCGCGGGCGACGACATCTGGATGAGCCCATTCCACGCCGGCCCGGCCGCTTCCATCTCGTTCCACCAATATGCGAAGATGCCGTGGCGCGACCTGTTCACCGAAATGGAGGCGGTGCTGCGCAGCTCGGGTGGTCGCCCGCACTGGGCCAAGCGCCACACCATGACCGCCGATGACGTCGCGCGGCTCTATCCGCGCAGCGGCGATTTCCTGCGCGTCCGCGAAACCGTCGATCCGGGCCAGAAGTTCGTCAATGACGACCTTGCGCGCCTGTTCGGCCTGACCCCTCCCGTCCGGAGCTGACCCACTGTGAACGACCAGGAACTGCATGCCCATCTGATCGGCCGCCAGGGTTCGCGCCATGATCTCAACACCCCGGTGCTGGTGCTCGATCTTGACCGGCTGGACAGCAATATCTCCCGGATGGCGACGTTCGCGGCTGCTCACGGACTCAAGCTTCGTCCGCACGCGAAGACGCACAAGAGCGTCGATATCGCCAAGCGCCAGATCGCGGCGGGCGCAATCGGGCTGTGCTGCGCCAAGATCGGCGAGGCCGAAGCGCTGGCCGATGGTGGCATCACCGGGCTGCATATCACGTCGCCGGTCGTGCCGGCGCCTGCGGTCGATCGGCTCGCAGCGCTCAACCTGTGGTCGGCGGAGCTGATGACCGTGGTCGACAACCCCGACAATGCGCGCGCCATCGCGCAGGCGGTCGAGCGGGCAGGGAACGCCAAATTGTCGGTGATCATCGACGTCGATCCCGGCATCCACCGCACCGGCGTTGCCTCGCCTGAGGCCGCGGTCGAACTGTTCGATACGATCCGCGCGCTACCCGCGCTCGTCTATCGCGGCGTGCAATTCTATTGCGGCTCGCACCAGCATATCCATGCCTATGCCGAGCGCGAAACGGCGATGCGCGAGCGCGCCGATTATCTCCGCACCGTCATCGCCGCGCTTGCCGAGGCCGGCGGCGCGCCGGAGATCGTCACCGGAGGCGGGACGGGGACGCACCGCATCGATGCCGGCCTCGGCATCTTCACCGAACTCCAGGTCGGCTCCTACATTTTCATGGACGACGAATATCTCGCCTGCGATCTGACCGGGGAAGAGGGCGTACCGATCCCGTTCGAGACCTCGCTGATGATCGACACCAGCGTGATCAGCGCCAACACGCCGGGTCTCTTCACGCTCGACGCCGGGATCAAGTCGATGGCGACCGATGCGCCGCTACCCTCGGTGGAAGCCGGGGCTCCCGACGGCGCGCGCTTCTTCCTGATGGGCGACGAACATGGCGCGGTCCTGACCCTGCCAGGCTCGCTCGTGCTCGGTGATCGCGTCTCCCTCCGCACGCCGCACTGCGACCCGACAGTCAACCTGTACGACAATTACCATGTCGTGCGTGGCCAGACGCTCGATGCCATCTGGCCAGTTTCGGGGCGGGGGCGGTCGCGGTAGCTTAAACCGTTCGGTTCGGGGAGGGATCGCCCCGGCTTATCGCCGCGGCGCAGGTCCGGCGAACGTCACCAGACTTTCCGACCCGTCGGCGGCCACTGCCGACACGCCGACGAAATTGTCGTCAATCGGAACGTTCTTCAGCACCAATTCGGTGGCGCCGGGAACATCGCGGCTCGTCGTCCAATTCTGTGTGTCGGCGCGGCGCCAGTGCACGCGATATTTCACCGCGCCGTTGACCGGCTGCCAGCGCACCGTCGTGTCACGCGACAAGGCGCCCTGGACCGTCACGCCTTCCGGCGCAGCAGGCGCGGCGGCGAGCCGGCGGATCGTCGCGATGTTGATCGCCGCCACCTTGGCCAGATAGGCGAAGTCCATCTTGTCGATCGTGTCGCCATAAGCGACGCCGTTTTCGCTCCGGACATATTGGTGCTGTCCGTCCCAGCGTTCAGCGGCGACAGTGAAGCGCACCGCCGGGTAGCCGAGTTCGAGAAAGGGCAAGTGATCGCCGCCGCGCCCGAAGCGGTCTGGACGGCGCACGATGAACGCGTCGAGCCCGCCGGGAATGCCCGCCGCGACCTGATCGATCGTTTTGGCCAGCGCGCGGCTGGGGCCGTCATCCTCGCCGCCGTTCATCCGTCGCGCGAGATCGCCCTTCAAATCCTCGCTCTCGCGAATACCTTCGGAGAATACCCGCACGCTCTTGTTGGCGACCACGCCGTCCTTGCCGATCGAATTGCCAACGATGTCGTTGTTGAGCATTGCGGTGACCTGCCAGCCGCGGTCCTTGGCGGTATCGGCGAGCAGCTTGCCGCCCCACAACCCCTGTTCCTCGCCGGAGAACACCGCATAAACGATCGTCGCACGGAACTTGCGCTTCGACAGGATGCGCGCCGACTCCAGAACGACGGCGACGCCCGACGCGTCGTCATTGGCTCCCGGCGCGTCGGCCTTGGCATCCATGACGTCGCCGACGATCGAATCGATATGGCCGCCGACGATGACCACGCGACTTGGGTCGCTGCCTTTCTGAATGCCCAGCACGTCGACGATGTTCACGCCGTCGGGCGCGCGCGGCCCGGAGAAATTGCGCGCGATCGTCTCGCTCGTCAGACACCCGCCGCAGGCCGCGCTGATCGCATCGAACTGCGTTTTCGCCCAAGCTCGTGCTGCACCGATGCCGCGTTTCGGGTCATTGGGATCGGACAGCGAGTGTCGTGTCCCGAACCCGACCAGCGTGCTGACGGTGGTTTTCATCCTCAGTGCGGAGGGCTGCTCGACCGCGGGAGCTGCGGAAACGAGCGCGAGCGGGGCGAGCATCAGGGTTTTGCGCATGCGGCAACGTGACTCGATGCCACCGTTCGCGCAACGAAATTAGACACTGAATAACGTAGCTGCGCAGGCGTGATGCTGAGGAACGCGATCGTCGAGTCCTCGCCCAAATTTTCGGGACAACGTGAATAATATTACGCAACGCCTGCGAAACGGTTGGCACTTACATAGTTAAGATACGTTCGCTTCAATAACAGGAGGTACGCGTGATGGCCGCGGAACGCGTAGTCGCGTTCGGGTTTCTGACGAGCAGAGACCTGGAATTGTTGGGCAGTGGTTTCAATCGCCATTTCCCGGTGGCGAACGACGACTTATTCGCCGAGTTGATTGACCAGCTCGATCGGATCGAAATCGAGCCGGCGGAGCGCGGTATTATTTTGCGGACCCGGGATCGGTGATCACGACGTTCAGCTGAGCCGGTCGATCGCCTCGCGATCTAGGCTTCCCGGAATCACCATGATCGGGACCGGCAGCGTTCCCGCCTCGCTTCCCGCAAAGTGGCTGACCAACGGCCCGGGCGATCCGCTCGGCGCCGCGCCGAGCACCAGTGCCGCGATTTCCGGATTGCCTTCGATCGTCTCGCGAATGACCTTGGGCGCATCGCCTTGCTTCAGCGTGATCGCCGGTTTCAGTCCCGATTCCTCGAACAACGTACCCGCCGCGCCTGCAATGATCGCTTCGGCGTGCTGCCGGGCTTCGGCCTCGATTGTCGCCTGGACGCCGCCAAAGGCGATGAATTCCTGCGGCTCCATGATCGACAGGATCTCGACGCCTCCGCCGGTCTTGACCGCGCGCCGCGCCGCAAAGCGCAACGCGACTTCGGCTTCGGGACTGTCGTCGACCACCACCAGATAGATGCGCATGCGCGCCCGGCTCCTCTCGTTCGTGCGATAGGTGACGCGGAACGCACGCCTGCGCAAGCACCTCGGTCTTGACCCGAAGCGTGCCGGGCGCGAAGGAGCCGCTTCACAGTCCGCCTCCCCAGGACGCCCGAGAGGACGCAGAATGCCCATCGAGATCAAGATGCCCGCGCTTTCACCGACCATGGAGGAGGGCACGCTGGCAAAATGGCTGGTCAAGGCCGGCGACACCGTCAAGTCGGGCGACCTGATGGCCGAGATCGAAACTGACAAGGCGACAATGGAGTTCGAAGCCGTCGACGAAGGCGTCATTGCCGAGATTGTCGTTCCCGAGGGCACCGACAATGTGAAGGTCGGTCAGGTCATCGCGATCCTTGCGGTCGAGGGTGAGGATGCCTCCGCCGCCAAGGCTGCGCCCAAGGCCGATGCGCCGAAAGCGGAAACTCCGAAGGCTGACGCTGCTCCTGCTCCGTCGCCGACTCCCGCAGCTCCTGCCGCGACACCCGCTCCAGCATCCGCGCCCGCAGCTTCGGGCGACCGCGTCAAGGCGAGCCCGCTCGCGCGCCGCGTCGCGGCTGAAAAGGGCGTCGACATCGCATCGGTGACTGGCTCGGGGCCCAACGGCCGCATCGTTCGCGCCGATGTCGAGGGTGCGAAGCCCGGCACCGCCCCGGCAGCCACCGCTGCCGCGCCGGCAGAGGCAGCGGCTGCGCCGGCACCGGCCAAGCCCGTCGCGATCCCCGATATCCCCCACGAGGCGACCAAGCTGTCGAACGTGCGCAAGACGATCGCGCGCCGCCTGACCGAATCGAAGCAGCAGGTCCCGCATATCTATCTGACCGTCGACATCCGTCTCGACGCGCTGCTCAAGCTGCGCGCCGACCTCAACAAGAGTCTTGAGTCGCGCGGCGTGAAGCTCTCGGTCAACGACCTGCTGATCAAGGCGCTCGCCGCTTCGTTGATCCAGGTGCCCAAGTGCAACGTGATGTTCACGCCCGACCAGTTGATCAGCTTCCAGCGCGCCGACATTTCCGTCGCGGTCTCGACTCCCTCGGGCTTGATCACGCCGATCATCACCCATGCCGATACCAAGGGCGTCGCGGCCATCTCGACCGAGATGAAGGACCTCGCCATGCGCGCCCGCGACAACAAGCTAAAACCCGAGGAATATCAGGGCGGCACCGCGTCGATCTCGAACATGGGCATGTTCGGGATCAAGCAGTTCGAGGCGGTGATCAATCCGCCCCAGGGCATGATCATGGCGATCGGCGCTGGAGAGAAGCGTCCGTACATCATTGACGATGCGCTCGGCGTCGCCACCGTGATGTCGGCGACCGGCAGCTTCGATCATCGTGCGATCGACGGGGCCGACGGCGCTGAGCTGATGCAGGCGTTCAAGGCGCTGATCGAAGCACCGCTCGGCATGCTTGCCTGAGGCACGGACGATGTCCGCGCGGACTCTTGCCGAGGCGTGTTACATGGTCGCCAGCGCGATCGTGACTTACCTCATCACCGCGACGGCGGCGTGGGGCTATCCGCAGGGCGGGGCGACGATCTGGCCGATCGGCCTGGTCGCGATGGCGTTCGTGATCGGTTTCGGATTCAAGCCGTTCCTCCTTTCGTGGCGAGCCGACCGTGCCGGGCGGCGCGACGCGTGAGCGCCTCTGCCTCGTTCACTCCGCCGGCGCGTGATCCCGCGATCCGGGTCACGGCGATGCCCGCCGATGCCAATGCCTATGGCGACATTTTCGGCGGCTGGCTGATGAGCCTGATGGACTCCGCCGCCGGACTGGTCGCCGCGCGCCACTCGCACGGCCGTGCCGTCACCATCGCGATGGACGGCATGCAGTTCCACGCTCCGGTCCATATCGGCGACGAAGTGTCGGTCTATGCGCAACTGGCCAAGGTCGGGCGCACGTCGATGACAATCGATGTCGAATGCTGGGCGCGCGATCGCCACCGCGACGATCACCGCAAGGTGACCGAGGCGCGCTTCACGTTCGTCGCGATCGATCAGGACCGCAAACCGCGGCCGGTGATCGTGGAATGAACGGCGCGCCGGTCTCTCCGCCCGAACGCATGCCCGATATCCGCGTGACGGTGATGGCCGCCGACGCCAATCCCTATGGCACCGCGTTCGTCGGCTGGCTGTTCGGCCAGATGTCGCTCGCCGGCGGCAGCCTAGCCTCGCGCCGTACCGGCAAGCGCGCGCCGGTGGTCGCGGCCGACGGCTTCAAATTCCTGGCACCGGCCGATATCGGCGACGAATTGTCTGTCTGGGCCGAAGTGGTGGGCGAGGGGCGCACCTCGCTGACCATCACCACCGAGGCCTGGAAGCGCGACCGTCATGGCGAGGCGATCGCCAAAGTTGCGGAAGGGCGGTTCGTGTTCGTCGGCGTTGGTGATGTTCGCCAGGACATGGTCTGATGCCTCCGCGCTTCCCATATAATCTTCGATACTAAGCAAGGATCTCCCCAGTGGCTGAAACCTACGACCTCATCGTCCTCGGCTCCGGACCCGGCGGCTATGTCGCGGCGATCCGAGCGGCACAGCTCGGGCTCAAAACCGCGATCGTCGAGCGCGAATTGCTCGGCGGCATCTGCCTCAACTGGGGGTGCATTCCGACTAAGGCGCTGCTGCGCTCGGCCGAAATCTATCATTATATGCAGCATGCCAAGGACTACGGGCTGGTCGCCGACAAGATCAGCGCCGATCTCGACGCGGTGGTGAAACGCTCGCGCGGTGTCGCCAAACAGCTCAATCAGGGCGTCACGCACCTGATGAAAAAGAACAAGATCACCGTCCACATGGGCACCGGCAAGCTGACGGGGAAGGGCAAACTGACCGTCACCGCGGAGGACGGCAAGACGACCGAGCTGACCGCGAAGAACATCATCGTCGCAACCGGCGCGCGTGCCCGCGACCTGCCGTTCGCCAAGACCGACGGCAAGCGCATCTGGACCTATCGCCACGCCATGACGCCGAGCGAAATGCCGTCGAAGCTGCTGGTCATCGGCTCGGGCGCGATCGGTATCGAGTTCGCCAGCTTCTACAAAGACATGGGCGCGGACGTTACCGTGGTCGAGATGCTCGACCGGGTAGTCCCGGTCGAGGACGCGGACGTTTCCGCCTTCCTCGAAAAGGCGCTCAAGAAGCAGGGCATGACGATCATGACCAAGGCTGGCGTCGACAAGCTCGACGTCACTGCCAGCGGCGTGAAGGCGTCGATCAAGGACAAGGACGACAAGGTCACGACCGCCGAGTTCAGCCACGTCATCGTCGCGATCGGCATCCTGCCCAACACCGAGAATATCGGCCTGGAAGAATTGGGCGTGAAGACTGACCGCGGCCACATCGTCACCGACGGCACCTGCAAGACCAATGTCGACGGCATCTACGCGATCGGCGACGTGACCCAGCCGCCCTGGCTGGCGCACAAGGCGAGCCATGAAGGCGTGATCGCGGTCGAGGCGATCGCCGGCAAGCATCCGCACGCGATGGACCCGCTAAACATCCCCGGCTGTACCTATTGCCATCCGCAGATTGCCAGCGTCGGCCTGACCGAAGCCAAGGCCAAGGAAGCCGGCTATGAGGTGAAGGTCGGCAACTTCCCCTTCATCGGCAATGGCAAGGCGATCGCGCTGGGCGAGGCCGAGGGTTTCGTGAAGACGGTGTTCGATGCCAAGACCGGCGAGTTGCTGGGCGCGCACATGATCGGCGCCGAGGTGACCGAACTGATCCAGGGCTATACGATCGGCAAGACCGGCGAACTGACCGAGGCCGAGTTCATGGAAACGGTGTTCCCGCACCCGACCTTGAGCGAGATGATGCACGAGAGCGTGCTCGGCGCCTACGGTCGAGCGCTGCATATCTGAAGCGACCCGCCCCGCGGGTGGAATCTTCGCGGTCGCGGACCAGCCGGGGCGAGGTCGCGCTCAAACCCCGCCGCTAGGAGTCGCGTCGCCGCGCGCGATGTGCTGATCTGTGTAGATGGGGAAATCGGGTCGATTCTGGCCCTTATGGGCGGCATTGCTACTCGCGGCGACGATGATCGCGGCGGGATGGCCGGGGCTCGCCCAATATGACAGCGTCGAGCAATTCCGGCAGGTATTGAGCGGCCGGTATGATGACTGGCATCCGCCAGTCATGGCGCGACTCTGGTCGCTGCTCCATGTCCTAGGCGGCGGCGCCGGCCCGATGATGGCCCTGCAGATTGCGCTTTATTGGCTGGGGCTCGGCTTGATCGCCGGCGGATTGGCGCGAACCGACCGTCCGCGCGCAGCGGTGCTGGTATTGGCAATCGGGGCGCTCCCTGGAGTCGCGGTGTGGCAATGGGCCGTGCTCAAGGACGTTCAGATGGTTGCCGCGATACTGGCGGCGGTCGGGATCGTGGGATGGTGGCGCCTTCGCGGTAAGCGCGTGCCGCTGGTCGCCGTGGCGATCGCGATCCTCCTGTTGGGCTATGCGACATTGGTCCGTGCCAATGCGTTGTTCGCGACCGTGCCGCTGGCGGCGATGCTGCTGCCGCGTGGAGGCTGGCCAGCGCGGCTGTTGCTGGCGTTCGCGGGGATAGCCGCGATTGTCGCGCTGACCCCGCTGATCGACGCCGACCTGTTTGGCGCAGCACCGAGTGGCGTGCGCACGACCGAACCGCTGTTCGATCTCGCGGCGATCGCGGTGCGTACCGGGGATACTGACGCGACCGGGATCGATCCGGCGGGAATCGCGGCGCTGCGGCGCGGCCGGTGCGTGAAGACCTATTTCTGGGATACGCTGGGCGATGGCCCATGCGGGGACGCAATCGAGGATCTGGCGTCCCAGCCGGTCGGCGCGATGTATCAGCAACTTGCTTATGCCGCGATCCGCCATCCGGTGGCCTATGCCGAGCATCGACTGGCGCATTTCAACATGACGCAGCGTTGGCTGGTTGGCCGGGGGCTGATGGACGCTTGGCCGCCACCGCGATCCCAGCCCAATAGGCAGGGGCTCGGTGATCCCGGGCTTCTGGCATCATGGTGGGTCGAAACGACTGAGGCGCTGGCGGACACGCCGCTCAGCTGGCCGATCGTCTGGCTGGGGCTCGCCGTGGCCGCATTGGTCGAGGCGCTAGGGCGTGCCGCCTCGCCATTACGCGATCTGGCATTGGCTCTGGCGATATCCGCGCTCGCGCTCGAGACGAGCTTCGTTGCGATCAGTATCGCGGCTGATTTGCGTTACCATTTGTGGCCGATGATCGCCGCGCCGCTCGGTGTCATCCTGCTGTTCGCCGAAACGCGGCCGCCGCGGCGTATGCTGGTCGCGAGCGCGCTTCCACTGGCGCTGGTGATCGCAAGCGGCATAACCGCGCGAGCTATCCTGCCGCTCGCGCCGAACGGCTATCCAGAGATGTTGGCGAGCTAAAGCCTGGCGAATTCGGCGAGCAAGGGCTGATACTCTTCCATCGACGGGAATTGCGCGTACGAATGCGGCGCATCGACCAGCGCCCAGGGCAAGGCCTCGCTGGTGTAGCTCTGGACGAATGGCGTAACCCAGCTCGGATCGTCCAGCATCGTCGCGCGCACGTTGACGAACCCCATGTCGGGCTCGAAATCGGTATAGACCCAGCTCTTGCAGCGATCGCAGTGCTGATGGTGCAGCCGTTCGCCATGCAACCCGCCGATCACCGTCTCGCCCTTGATCAGCTCGAATCCCCCGCGCGGCACTGCAACGCTGGTCGAATAGGCGCCGCCGGTCATTTTCTGGCATCCGGTGCAGTGGCAGATTGCGGTGAACATCGGCGGCGCACTGATCCGGAAGCGAACCTCGCCGCAGCGGCATCCTCCCTCCATCGGCAATGTCCACTTCGCCATTCCATTCCTCCATGCCTTGGGGCAGCCTGATCCTAACAAATAAGGGGAGCAAAGAGGATGCAGACTTTCGCGATCTTGTGGCCGGCGATCGCGCTCGCGGCGCTCAGCTTCGTGGTGATGGTGTGGGTAGCGGTCGCACGGACCGGTCACATGAAGAGAAACCCGCCGCGCCCCGACGATCTCGCGACGGGCGAAGCGGCGATGCGCTATTTCCAGCCGGTCGAGATGCCCGCGAACAACCTCCGCAACCTGTTCGAAGCGCCGGTGCTGTTCTTCGCCCTTATCCCGCTATTGCTGATCACGCATCAGGCCGGCCATGCGCAGGTGGCGCTCGCCTGGGTCTATGTCGCGCTGCGCGTGGTCCATAGCATCGGCCACGTCGTGCTGCGCAAGGTGTCGGTCCGCGCACCCGCTTTCTGGGTGTCGGTGCTCGTGCTGATGGCGATGTGGATCGGCTTCGCGATCGATATCGCCGGCGCCCAAACCGCTTATGACGCGGCGATCGACAACATGACGATCTAATCGCAGGGAGTCAGGCTGCTTCCTCTTCGCTCGGCGCGTCGATCATCTTGAATTCGCGCGGCGCGCCCAGCACCGGCGTGACCGTCGCAGCCGCCGCGGCGGCCTGCGCGGAGAAATGCTTCAGGCGACCGTCGACATGGGCGCCGGTTTCAAGCGAGATCGTCTCGTATTCGACATCGCCGGTGATCCGCGCACCCGCTTCGACCGTCAGTTGGCGGATCGACACCGCGCCCTCAATCCGACCGGCGATGCGCGCATTCTCGGCGCGGACCTGGCCCTGGATCAGCGCCTCGCTTCCGACGACCAGGCTGCCACAATCGAGATCGCCCTCGATCCGTCCCTCGATGTGCAGATCAGCCGAAGCGCGGACATTGCCGGTCACGACGACATCGGGACCGATCACCGAGAAGCCGGCACCCGAGCTGCCGTTGGTCCGGCGCGCCGTGGCGGCCGCGGGCTGATAGGTCGACGCCGGCGCGTTGTCCCGCTTGTTGAACATCCCATACCCCCTTTGCGAATCCCGAGTCTCGCGCGCCAGCCTAGCGAACTCCGCATCAGGCGGGATAGGCGCGAAACGGGTTGAGCGGCAGGCCGTTGTCATTCGCGGGCGAGACGAGGAACTGGCGGCCAAGTAGCAGAGTGGCGCCAATCATCGGAACCGCGCCTGCCATCGCCCACGCCTCCATTCCGGTTAGATGGCTGGCCAGCCCGAGCATCGTTCCAGTGACGACCAGGGCAGCGACCGTCCAGGATCGCCGGTCCTCGAGCAGAAGCGCGGTCAGCACGGCGAGCGCGGTGACCGGGAGGAAGCTGTTCCAGTGCATGCCGGGCAGCAGCCCGACCAGGATCAGGCTTGTCGCCGTGCCGTTCGCCACCAGGTCGCGATCGCTTGGGCGGCGCCACGCGAAGCGCGCGGTCAGCCAGGCGGCAGCGCCGATGCCCGACGCCAAAGCGAGGCCGGCAAAGGGCAGGTGATTGATCCAGGGCATCGCCTGAAGGATCGCCCATACCGACGGCGCATCGTTCGACAGCCGCGGCGATGCGCCGGCCAGGCCAACATAGACTGTCGACAGATCGGTCCAGGGCAGCCCAGCGAATCGAAGCGCGGTCACGGCGAGCAGGAAGGTAAGGGGAGCGATCAACCAGAGCCGAAGCGCCCGCCGTGCGATGAGGAAACCGACCATGAGCGGCAGCAACGTCGCGTTGATCGGGCTGCTGGCAATGGCGAGGCCGGCGAGCGCCAGCATCATCGCATAAGGCGCCGGCCTGCCTGCACCCGCCATAACGGGAATGTGGATGCCGTCGCGTTGCATGGTGGCGTCTTACGGTGCGTCGGTTAGCGCTCGGTAAAGGCGAGTTCGGAAGAGGCGGCTGGCGCCCTTCGCCAAATCGAATTATCGCCTCGATATGGACTGGGGTGGCCGCCGGATGGCTGTCGCGATTGCCGCCGCGGGCTCGGATTGCTCTTTCACCCCCCGTTGACCGTTTCCGACTCCCCGTCTATAGGCGCGCCCGCTCACTCGGCAGTTTTGCCGCGCGAGTAAGAGCTGAACGTTGCCGGAAGACACGGACCCGGGAAGCCGAAAGGCGCTCCCTCGGTCCTTTTTCGTATTCGCTAACAATGGCTCCCGGCAAAGTAACCGCCAGACGTCTCTGGTAACATAAAGGTGAAGGGCTTCATGCCGACGATTAACCAGTTGGTCCGCAAGGGCCGTGATCCGCAGAAGGCCAAGTCGAAGGTCCCTGCGATGGAGCAGAACCCGCAAAAGCGCGGCGTCTGCACCCGCGTCTATACGACGACTCCGAAGAAGCCGAACTCGGCTCTGCGCAAGGTGGCCAAGGTTCGCCTGACCAACCAGCGCGAAGTCATCAGCTACATCCCCGGTGAAGGCCACAACCTTCAGGAGCACTCGGTGGTTCTGATCCGTGGCGGCCGTGTGCGCGACCTTCCCGGTGTGCGCTACCACGTGCTCCGCGGCGTGCTCGACACGCAGGGTGTGAAGGATCGCAAGCAGAGCCGTTCGAAGTACGGCGCGAAGCGTCCGAAGTAATCACACAGCCAGAGTAAGCCCCGGACGGGTTCCGGATCGGCTGAAGTTTGTAAAGGAAAGTTCAAGATGGCTCGTCGTCGTCGTCCCGAAAAGCGGGAAATCCTGCCTGATCCCAAGTTCGGGGATGAGGTTCTGTCGAAATTCATGAACAGCGTCATGCTGGACGGTAAGAAGTCGGTCGCCGAAGGCATCGTCTATACCGCGCTCGACACCGTCGAAGCCCGCGCCAAGAAGGACCCGCTCGCGGTGTTCCACGAAGCGCTCAACAACATCAAGCCGGGCATCGAGGTCCGCAGCCGCCGCGTCGGCGGTGCGACCTACCAGGTTCCGGTCGACGTTCGTCCGGAGCGTGCTCAGGCGCTCGCGATCCGCTGGCTGATCACGGCCGCGCGTTCGCGCTCGGAAAACACCATGTCGGCTCGCCTGTCGGGCGAACTGCTCGACGCGTCGAACAACCGCGGCAACGCGGTCAAGAAGCGCGAAGACACCCATCGCATGGCCGAAGCGAACCGCGCTTTCAGCCATTATCGCTGGTAATAAGACTGGATCGGCCGGTTCCGCTGCGGCGGGGCCGGTGATCTGGCATTGGTAATTTAATTACCTACATAGCGGGCAGCCGGATCGGCCGGCTCCCCACATTCCAAGGAAGCTACGACCATGGCCCGCAGCCATCCGCTCGACCGCTATCGCAACATCGGCATCATGGCGCACATCGACGCCGGCAAGACGACGACGACCGAGCGCATCCTCTATTACACCGGCAAGTCCTACAAGATCGGCGAAGTGCACGAAGGCACCGCGACGATGGACTGGATGGAGCAGGAGCAGGAGCGCGGGATCACGATCACGTCGGCTGCGACCACGTGCTTCTGGCGCGCCGAAGAGGGTAACGGCGAAGAGCATCGCATCAACATCATCGACACGCCGGGCCACGTCGACTTCACCATCGAAGTCGAGCGTTCGCTACGCGTGCTCGACGGTGCGGTTGCGTGCTTCGACGGCGTTGCCGGGGTCGAGCCGCAGTCTGAGACGGTGTGGCGTCAGGCGGAGAAGTACAAGGTTCCGCGGATGTGCTTCGTCAACAAGCTCGACCGCACCGGCGCCAATTTCGAGCGCTGCGTGGAGATGATCAAGGATCGTCTCGGCGCGCGTCCGCTTGTCCTCTATCTCCCGATCGGTATCGAAGGCGGGTTCAAGGGTCTGGTCGACCTGGTCCAGAACCGCGCGATCATCTGGCTCGAGGAATCGCTGGGCGCGAAGTTCGAATATCGGGACATCCCGGATGACCTGAAGGACGCCGCCGCTGCCGCGCGCGCCGAGCTGATCGAGGCTGTCGTCGAGCAGGACGACGCCGTCATGGAGAAGTTCTTCGAAGGCGAAGAGCCCGATCCCGCGACGATCAAGAAGCTGATCCGCAAGGGCACGCTGAACTTCTCGTTCGTGCCCGTGCTGTGCGGCTCGGCGTTCAAGAACAAGGGTGTCCAGCCCTTGCTCGACGCCGTGGTCGACTATCTGCCGAGCCCGCTCGACGTTCCCGCGATCAAGGGCGTCAAGCTCGACGGCGAGACCCCGGACGAGCGTCCGTCGTCGGACGAGGCGCCGTTCTCGGCGCTGGCGTTCAAGATCATGAACGACCCGTTCGTCGGCACGCTGACCTTCGCACGCATCTATTCGGGCAAGCTCGAAGCGGCGTCGCAGGTGGTCAACTCGGTCAAGGACAAGAAGGAAAAGGTCGGCCGCATGCTGTTGATGCATGCGAACAGCCGTGAGGACATCACCGAGGCGTTTGCTGGTGACATCGTCGCGCTGGCTGGTCTCAAGGACACTACGACGGGCGACACCCTGTGCGCGGGCGACAAGCCGATCATTCTCGAGCGGATGGAGTTCCCGGACCCCGTCATCGAGCTGTCGGTGGAGCCCAAGACCAAGGCCGACCAGGAGAAGATGGGCGTCGCGCTCAATCGTCTCGCTCGCGAGGACCCGTCGTTCCGCGTGTCGACCGATCACGAATCGGGCCAGACCATCATCAAGGGGATGGGCGAACTCCATCTCGAGATCCTGGTCGATCGCATGAAGCGCGAGTTCAAGGTCGAGGCCAATGTCGGCGCCCCGCAGGTCGCGTATCGCGAATATCTGGGGAAGAAGGTCGATATCGACTACACGCACAAGAAGCAGTCGGGCGGCTCGGGCCAGTTCGGCCGCGTCAAGGTGACCGTGGTCCCTGGTGAGCGTGGTTCGGGCTTCCAGTTCTTCGACGAGATCAAGGGCGGCAATATTCCCAAGGAATATATCCCCTCGGTCGAGAAGGGCATGCGCGAGACGGCGGAAACCGGATCGCTGATCGGCTTCCCGATCATCGACTTCGAAGTCCACCTGACCGACGGCGCCTATCACGACGTCGACTCGTCGGCGCTGGCGTTCGAAATCTGCGCGCGTGGCGCGATGCGTGAAGCGGCCCAGAAGGCCGGCATCAAGCTGCTCGAGCCGATCATGAAGGTCGAAGTCGTCACCCCGGAAGATTATCTGGGCGACGTCATCGGCGACATGAACAGCCGCCGTGGCCAGATCCAGGGCACCGACGCACGCGGCAACGCGCAGACCGTCGAGGCGATGGTCCCGCTCGCCAACATGTTCGGCTATGTGAACCAGCTCCGCTCGTTCACCCAGGGTCGCGCGAGCTACTCGATGCAGTTCTCGCACTATGACGAAGTGCCGCAGAACGTGGCTGATGAAGTGAAGGCGAAGCTGGCCTGAGGCGCTTGAGCGCGCGGGGCTGGCATTACTGAAAAACACCCGCTATTGGGCCGCCTTCGCGCGAGTCCCGATAGCGGGCCCACGAAACGATTTTCCAGAAGGTAGGGAAAAATGGCGAAGGCAAAGTTTGAGCGGAACAAGCCGCACATGAACATCGGCACCATCGGTCACGTCGACCATGGCAAGACGTCGCTGACCGCGGCGATCACCAAGGTTCTGGCCGAGACCACTGGCGGCACCGCAGTCGATTTCGCCAACATCGACAAGGCGCCGGAAGAGCGTGAGCGCGGCATCACCATCTCGACCGCGCACGTCGAGTATGAGACCGCCAACCGCCACTATGCGCACGTCGATTGCCCGGGCCACGCCGACTATGTGAAGAACATGATCACCGGCGCCGCGCAGATGGACGGCGCGATCCTGGTTGTGTCGGCGACCGACGGCCCGATGCCGCAGACTCGCGAGCACATCCTGCTTGCGCGCCAGGTCGGCGTGCCGGCGATGGTCGTGTTCATGAACAAGGTCGACCTGGTCGACGACGAAGAGATCCTGGAGCTCGTCGAGCTCGAGGTTCGCGAGCTGCTGTCGGCTTACGACTTCCCGGGTGACGATATTCCGATCATCAAGGGCTCGGCGACTGCCGCGCTCAGTGGTTCGGACGCGAAGCTCGGCCAAGAAGCCGTTCTCGAGCTGATGAAGGCGGTCGACGAATATCTGCCGCAGCCCGAGCGTCCGCTCGACAAGCCGTTCATGATGCCGATCGAAGACGTGTTCTCGATCTCGGGTCGCGGCACCGTCGTGACCGGCCGCGTCGAGACCGGCATCGTCAAGGTTGGTGAGGAAGTCGAGATCGTCGGCATCCACCCGGACGTCCGCAAGACCACCGTCACCGGCGTTGAAATGTTCCGCAAGCTGCTCGATCAGGGCCAGGCCGGCGACAACATCGGTGCGCTGATCCGCGGCGTCGGTCGTGAAGAAGTCGAGCGTGGCCAGGTTCTGGCCAAGCCGGGTTCGATCACTCCGCACACCGACTTCAACTCGGAAGTGTACGTCCTGTCGAAGGACGAAGGCGGCCGTCACACGCCGTTCTTCGCGAACTATCGTCCGCAGTTCTACTTCCGCACCACGGACGTCACCGGCACCGTCGAGCTGCCGGCCGGCACCGAAATGGTCATGCCGGGCGACAACGTCGCGCTGGGCGTGAAGCTGATCGCGCCGATCGCCATGGACGTCGGCCAGCGCTTCACCATCCGTGAGGGTGGCCGTACCGTCGGTTCGGGCATCGTCAGCGGCATCAGCAAGTAAGCTGATCCCAAACGACCGCCCCGGCGCCCAAAAAAAGGGCGCCGGGGCGGTTGCTTTTTGTAGGAAGCGCCTGTATCCGCGCGCCTCCAGTTTAGTTTGAAACAGCAAGAGGTGGTCTCGCCCACTTCGTCACCCCAGCGAAAGCTGGGGTCTCAAGCCGCCCGGGCATTGTCCGAGTGGTACAAGGTCCCAGCTTTCGCTGGGATGACGGAGGGAGCAAGGTAACCGCCCCGCTCTTTGGCATCGGTAGGAACCATGGACAGCAATATTCGCATTCGCCTGAAGGCGTTCGATCATCGTGTGCTCGATCAGGCGACCGGCGACATCGCCGACACCGCCCGACGTACCGGCGCGCTTATCCGTGGTCCGATCCCGTTGCCGACGCGCATCGAGAAGTTCACCGTGAACCGCGGTCCGCACATCGACAAGAAGTCGCGCGAGCAGTTCGAGGTGCGCACCTACAAGCGTATGCTGGACATCGTTCAGCCGACTCCGCAGACCGTCGACGCGCTGATGAAGCTCGACCTCGCCGCAGGCGTTGACGTCGAAATCAAGCTCGCCTGAGCGAGTTTGGCCTAACCCTCGCGAAAGCGGGGTGGCCGGTTGACGAGGCGCTCTGCTTCGACTATCGGCGCTGCTCCCGCGGTTGACCAATCGGTCCTGCGGGACGCTGACAAATAGAGATACCGCTGATCTTCTGATCAGGACAGCGTCTCCCGTCACGTTCCCTGGCTCAGGCCATCGAACACCCAGCCCGGGACGGGGGCTCGCTTCGCATTTCCGGGCTGGACCGATCGGTGCTCGTCGCCGGTCACAAGCACCCTTGGGATGGTCCCTTGGGTGCCTCTGTTATGGAGTGAACAGATCATGCGCACTGGCGTGATCGCGAAGAAGTTGGGGATGACCCGCCTGTTCCAGGACGACGGCCGCCACGTGCCGGTCACTGTTCTGTCGCTCGAAGGGCTGCAGGTTATCTCCCGTCGCGAAATTGATAAGGACGGCTACACCGCCGTTCAGCTCGGGGCCGGCACGGCGAAGGCGAAGAACGTCGCCAAGCCGCAGCGCGGTCATTTCGGCAAGGCGGAAGTCGAGCCCAAGGCGATCGTCGCGGAATTCCGCGTTGACGCGGATGGCTTGCTCGATGTCGGCGCCGAAATCTCGGCCGACCATTATGTCGCCGGCCAGATCGTCGATATCCAGGGCAAGACCCAGGGTAAGGGCTTCCAGGGCGGCATGAAGCGCTGGGGCTTCGGTGGTCTGCGCGCGACGCACGGCGTCTCGGTCTCGCACCGTTCGCTCGGTTCGACCGGTCAGCGCCAGGATCCGGGCAAGGTCTTCAAGAACAAGAAGATGGCCGGCCACATGGGTGACAAGTATCGCACCCAGCAAAATCTCGAGATCGTCGGTACCGACGTCGAGCGCGGCCTGATCTTCGTGAAGGGCTCCGTGCCCGGCTCGAAGGGCGGCTGGCTGTTCGTCAAGGACTCCGTCAAGGTCGCCCGCCACGCCGACGCGCCGTTCCCGGCCGGGCTGAAGCAGGCCGCCAACAGCAACAACGCTCCCGCAGAGACGCCCGCCGAGACGGTGGACGCCCCTGAGGCGACCGAAGGCCAGGAGGGCTGAACGTGAAGGTCAAGGTTCAATCCTTCGACGCCAAGGCGAAGGCCGCGGACATCGAGCTCAACGACGAGGTCTTCGGTCTCGATCCGCGCGCCGACATCCTGCACCGCGTCGTCACCTGGCAGCTCGAAAAGCGCCGTGCGACCGCACGCGGCACGCGTGAGCGCGCCGACGTCGCCCGCACCGGCAAGAAGTACGGTCGCCAGAAGGGCGGCGGTACCGCTCGTCACGGCGATCGCCGCGCCCCGATCTTCATCGGTGGTGGTAAGGCTCACGGCGCCCGCGTTCGCGACTTCAATCCGTCGCTGAACAAGAAGATCCGTGCGCTCGGCCTCAAGATGGCGCTGTCGACCCATGCCAAGGCCGGGTCGCTGATCGTCATGGACTCGATCGCCATCGACGGCGGCAAGACCAAGGCGCTCAAGGGCAATCTCGAGAAGATCGGCTTCGGCAAGACCGCTCTGGTGATCGATGGCGACGCCGTCGAGAACACCTTCGCGCTCGCCGCCGGCAACCTTCGGGAGATCAACGTTCTCCCGGCCGCCGGCGCCAACGTCTACGACATCCTGAAGCATGACACGCTGGTGCTGACGCGCGCTGCGGTCGAGAAGCTGGAGGCGCGTTTCAATGGCTAAGAAGCCGACCAAAAGCGCGGTCGACATCCGTCACTATGACGTGATCGTCGCCCCGCACATCACCGAGAAGTCGACGCTCGTCAGCGAGCAGAACGCGGTGGTGTTCAAGGTTGCGGGCGACGCGACCAAGCCGGAGATCAAGGCTGCCGTCGAGGCGCTGTTCAATGTCAGCGTATCGAAGGTCAACACGATCGTCCAGAAGGGCAAGACCAAGAAGTGGAAGGGCGCTCCCTATACGCGCTCTGACATGAAGAAGGCGATTGTCACCCTCAAGGAAGGTCAGTCGATCGACGTGACCGAAGGGGTCAAGGCGTAATGGCACTCAAGCATTACAACCCGACGAGCCCGGCCCGCCGTGGCTTGATCCTCGTCGACCGTTCGGCGCTGTACAAGGGCAAGCCCGTCAAGGCGTTGACCGAAGGCAAGCGCAAGACCGGCGGTCGCAACAATAAGGGTCATGTCACCTCGCGCGGCATCGCCGGCGGTCACAAGCAGCGTTATCGTATCATCGATTTCAAGCGCCGCCTGTGGGACGTCGACGGCACCGTCGAGCGGATCGAATACGATCCCAACCGTACCGCGTTCATCGCCCTGGTGAACTATGGCGCGGGTGAGGACGGCAAGGATCGCGTCGCTTACATCATCGCGCCGCAGCGTCTGGCCGTCGGCGACAAGGTCGTCGCGGGCAAGAAGACCGACGTGAAGCCGGGCAACGCCATGGAGCTGGGCCAGATGCCGGTCGGCACCATCGTCCACAACGTGGAGATGAAGCCGGGCAAGGGTGGTCAGATCGCACGGTCGGCAGGGACCTATGTCCAGGTCGTCGGTCGCGACCGCGGAATGGTGATCGTTCGCCTCAACTCGGGCGAGCAGCGTTACATTCCGGCGGATTGCATGGCGACGGTCGGTGCGGTGTCCAACCCGGACAACCAGAACACCAACCTCGGCAAGGCCGGCCGCAACCGTTGGAAGGGCATTCGCCCGCTGACGCGCGGCGTCGCCAAGAACCCGGTCGACCACCCGCATGGCGGTGGTGAAGGCCGGACCTCGGGCGGCCGTCATCCGGTCACCCCATGGGGCAAGCCGACCAAGGGTGCACGCACCCGTCACAACAAGCAGACCGACAAGTTCATCATCCGGTCGCGTCACGCGAAGAAGAAGGGCTAACCGCTCATGGCTCGTTCCGTTTGGAAAGGTCCGTTCGTCGACCTCAGCCTTCTCAAGAAGGCCGAAGTCGCTCAGGAATCGACTGCCCGTAGTGGCCCGATCAAGACCTGGTCGCGTCGCTCGACCATCCTGCCGCAGTTCGTCGGCCTGACCTTCAGTGTCTACAACGGCCGCAAGTTCGTGCCGGTGTCGGTCAATGAGGACATGGTCGGCATGAAGCTCGGCGAGTTCGCGCCGACCCGGTATTTCCCGGGTCACGCCGCCGACAAGAAGGGCAAGCGTTAAGATGTCGAAGCCTAAGTCTCCCCGCAAGGTCGGCGACAAGGAAGCGCTGGCCGTCGCTACCCAGATTCGTGGGTCGGCGCAGAAGCTCAACCTCGTCGCGGGCCTAATCCGCGGTCGCAAGGCCGGCGACGCGCTCAACATCCTCGCTTTCTCCAAGAAGGGGATGGCGATCGATGCGCGCAAGGTGCTCGCCTCGGCGATCGCCAACGCGGAAAACAACCATAACCTCGATGTCGACGCTCTCGTCGTCGCCGAGGCGTCGGTCGGCAAGTCGATCACGATGAAGCGCTTCGCGACCCGCGGCCGTGGCAAGTCCACCCGCATCCTGAAGCCGTTTTCGCGCCTTCGCATCGTCGTCCGCGAGCAGGAAGAAGCATAATGGGTCACAAGAGCAATCCGATCGGCCTGCGCCTGCAGATCAACCGTACCTGGGACAGCCGCTGGTTCGCGGAAGGTCAGGATTACGGCAAGCTCCTCCTCGAGGACCTCAAGATCCGCAAGTACATCGTCGACACGCTGCCCCAGGCGGCGATCTCGAAGGTCGTGATCGAGCGCCCGGCCAAATTGTGCCGCGTGTCGATCTATGCCGCGCGCCCCGGCGTGATCATCGGCAAGAAGGGCACCGACATCGAAAAGCTGCGGCGCAAGCTCGGCTCGATGACGGGCTCGGACGTGTCGCTGAACATCGTCGAGATCCGCAAGCCCGAGATCGACGCCAAGCTCGTCGCGCAGGGCATTGCCGACCAGCTCGAGCGTCGTATCGCCTTCCGTCGCGCCATGAAGCGCGCGGTGCAGTCGGCGATGCGTCTGGGTGCCGATGGCATCCGCGTGCAGTGCGGCGGCCGTCTCGGCGGCGCCGAGATCGCGCGCACCGAAAGCTATCGTGAGGGCCGGGTGCCGCTGCACACGCTGCGCGCCCACCTCGATTATGCCGAAGCGCAGGCGCACACCGCTTACGGTGTCTGCGGCGTCAAGGTGTGGGTCTTCAAGGGCGAGATTCTCGGCCATGACCCGATGGCGCAGGAGCGGTTGATGATGGAGGCTCAGACCTCCGGCGTGCGCCCGGCGCGCGACGACCGCCGCTAAGGACAACAGGACATGCTGCAACCAAAACGCACCAAGTTCCGCAAGGCGTTCAAGGGCCGGATTCACGGCGACGCCAAGGGCGGCGCGACGCTGAACTTCGGCTCCTACGGGCTGAAGGCGATGGAGCCGGAGCGGATCACCGCGCGCCAGATCGAGGCGGCTCGCCGCGCGATCACGCGTCACATCAAGCGCCAGGGGCGTTTGTGGATCCGCATCTTCCCGGACGTTCCCGTCTCGTCGAAGCCGGCCGAAGTCCGCATGGGCTCGGGTAAGGGTTCGCCGGAATTCTGGGCAGCGCGGGTCAAGCCCGGCCGCATCCTGTTCGAGCTGGACGGCGTTCCTGGCCCACTGGCCGCGGAAGCGTTCGAGCGCGCGGCGATGAAGCTGCCGATCAAGACGAAGGTCGTGGCGCGCCTCGGCGACACCTCGCACCTCGGAGGCGAGTAAGATGGCGAACAAGATCGATTATAGCGGCATGGACGAGCAGACGCTCGACCAAGAGCTGGGCAATCTGAAGCGCGAGGCGTTCAACCTCCGTTTCCAGGCCGCGACCAGCCAGCTGGAGAAGCCGAGCCGCGTGCGTGAAGTTCGCCGCGACATCGCTCGCATCAAGACCCTGCAGACCGCGCGTTCGCGCGCTGCGGCAAAGTAAGGAAACGGACATGCCGAAGCGCGTGCTGACCGGGCAGATCGTCTCGGACAAGGGCGACAAGACGGTGGTCGTGAACGTGGAACGCAAGGTCAAGCATGCGCTCTACGGCAAGATCATCCGCCGCTCGAAGAAGTATCACGCCCATGACGAGGGCAACGAATACAAGCAGGGTGAAACCGTGCGGATCGAAGAGACCGCGCCGATCTCCAAGCTGAAGACCTGGAAGGTGATCGAGCGGGTTGACACCCACGCGACGCCGGAGCGGGTCGACGTCGACGCGTGACGCCCAGCCGTCATCCCAGCGAAAGCTGGGATCTCAGGCGGCAAGCGGACACGAAGCAACTTCGAGACCCCAGCTTTCGCTGGGGTGACGAAAAGAGGAACGGAACCGCCGGGCTAGTCCCGGTAGGCCAAACGAGAAGGAACCGGATCGATGATCCAGATGCAATCCAATCTCGACGTCGCTGACAATAGCGGCGCGAAGCGGGTGCAGTGCATCAAGGTGCTGGGCGGCTCGAAGCGTCGCACGGCCGGCGTTGGCGACATCATCGTCGTCAGCGTCAAGGAAGCACAGCCTCGCGGCCGAGTGAAGAAGGGCGACGTTCACCGCGCGGTGATCGTGCGTACCGCCAAGGACATCCGCCGTCCCGACGGTTCGGTGATCCGCTTCGATTCGAACGCGGCCGTCCTGGTCAACAAGAACGAGGAGCCGATCGGCACCCGCATCTTCGGCCCGGTCGTGCGCGAACTGCGTGCCCGTGGTCACATGAAGGTGATCAGCCTGGCTCCGGAGGTGCTGTAATGGCTGCTGCGAAGATCAAGAAGGGCGACCAGGTGATCGTCCTGTCCGGTAAGGACAAGGGGCGCACCGGTGAGGTCGTCAAGGCGATGCCGAAGGACGGCAAGGTCGTCGTTTCGGGTGTCAATGTGCACGTCCGTCACGTCAAACCGAGCCAGACCAACCCTCAGGGTGGTCTCGATCGCTCGGAAGCGCCGATGCACGTGTCGAAGGTTGCCCATGTCGTGGACGGCAAGCCGACCCGCGTCCGTTTCGAAACGGGCAAGGACGGCAAGAAGGTCCGCGTCGCGGTAAAGACCGGGAAGAAGATCGATGGCTGACAAGTACAAGGCTCGCATGCAGGCGCGCTATGACGACGTGATCGTCAAGGCGATGACCGAGAAGTTCGGGTACAAGAATGCGCTCGAAGTGCCGCGGCTCGAGAAGATCGTCTTGAACATGGGCGTCGGTGAGGCGACCCAGGACAAGAAGAAGGTCGAGCAGGCCGCTTCCGAGATGGAGCTGATCGCGGGCCAGAAGCCGGTGATCACCAAGGCGAAGAAGTCGATCGCGCAGTTCAAGCTGCGTGAAGGCATGCCGATCGGCGTGAAGGTCACCCTTCGCCGTGAGCGCATGTACGAATTCCTCGATCGCTTCATCACGATCGCGCTCCCGCGCGTTCGCGACTTTCGCGGCCTCAACCCGAAGTCGTTCGACGGTCGCGGCAATTACGCGATGGGCCTCAGGGAACAGCTAGTGTTCCCGGAGATCAACTATGACCGCATCGACAAGGTGCGCGGCATGGACGTCATCGTAACCACCACCGCGAAGTCCGATGATGAGGCTCGCGAGCTCCTCCGTCTCTTCGGTTTCCCGTTCCCCATCGAGGCGGACGGCGAAGCGAAGCAGGCGGCATAAGGGAAAGAGAACTTAAGTCATGGCGAAACTGAGTTCCGTGAACAAGAATGAGCGTCGCAAGAAGCTGGTGGTGAAATATGCCAACCGCTATGCGAAGCTGAAGGCGCAGGCGAACGACAAGTCGCTCGACGAAACCGAGCGTCTGATCGCGCGGCTGAAGATGGCCGAGATTCCCCGCAACGGGAATCCGACCCGCATCCGCAATCGTTGCGAAGTGACGGGCCGTCCCCGCGCTTACTACCGCAAATTCCGACTCTGCCGTGTGCAGCTGCGCGAACTGGCCAACAAGGGCCTGATCCCCGGCGTCACGAAGTCGAGCTGGTAAGGACACGAAGATGGCAGTGACCGATCCCCTGGGTGATATGCTCACCCGCATCCGCAACGGCCAGCGCGCGCGCAAGGACTCGGTCCTTTCGCCGGCGTCAAAGTTGCGCGTCCGCGTGCTCGATGTTCTCCAGCGTGAGGGCTATATCCGCGGTTATTCCGAGGAAGAGATGGGGCCCGCCAAGGGCATCCGTATCGAGCTCAAATATTTCGAGGGCCAGCCGGCCATCAAGCATGTCGCGCGCGTCTCGAAGCCGGGCCGTCGCGTGTATAGCGGTTCGCAGGAACTGCCGCGCGTGATGAACGGCCTGGGCATCACCATCGTCTCGACGCCGCGCGGCGTGCTCTCGGATGCCGAAGCACGCGAGCAGAATGTCGGCGGCGAAGTGCTGGCGGAGGTGTTCTGATGAGCCGCATTGGCAAAAAGGCTGTCGCGATTCCGAGCGGTGTCACCGCCACGGTCGCCGACGGCACGCTCAGCATGAAGGGACCCAAGGGCACCCTCAGCATGCCGATGGCCGATGAGGTCATCTACGACGTCCAGGCGGACTCGATCGGCGTCAAGCCGGCCAACGAGACCAAGCGCGCTCGCGCGTTCTGGGGCATGCAGCGCACCCTGGTGCAGAACCTGGTGACCGGCGTGACCGACGGCTTCACCAAGAAGCTGCTGATCACCGGCGTCGGCTACCGCGCCAATGCCCAGGGCAAGAGGCTGAAGCTACAGCTCGGCTATAGCCACGATGTCGATATCGACGTGCCGGAGGGCCTGACGGTCGCTACCCCGGACAACACGACGGTCGAGATTTCGGGCGCCGACAAGCAGAAGGTCGGCCAGCTGGCCGCCGAGATCCGCCGCTGGCGTAAGCCCGAGCCGTACAAGGGCAAGGGCATCAAGTACGACGGCGAGTACATCTTCCGTAAGGAAGGGAAGAAGAAGTAATGACCAAGGGTCTTTCGCTTTTCGAGAAGCGCCGTCGGCGCAATCGCACCGCGCTTCGTTCGCGTGGCGGCGGGCGTCCGCGCCTCTCGGTGCATCGTTCGGGCAAGCACATCTATGCCCAGGTGATCGACGACGAGAACGGCAAGACCGTTGCCGCCGCATCGAGCCTGGAAAAGGACGTGCGCGACAAGTCGGGCGCGAACATCGACGCCGCGGCCCAGGTCGGCAAGCGCGTGGCGGAAGCCGCGGTGAAGGCCGGGGTCAAGCAGGTCGTGTTCGATCGCGGCGGCTTCCTGTTTCATGGCCGCGTCAAGGCGCTGGCCGATGCGGCTCGTGAAGCCGGACTGGAGTTCTGAGAATGGCTGACGAAACCAACCCGACGGTCGACGCGCCCGTCGATGCGCCTGCGGCCGAAGCGACGACCCATGAGGCGCCGCAGGGTGGCCGTGGTGGTGGCAATCGCGGCGGTCGTGGCCGTGGCGGCCCGGGCGGCGGTGGCGGCAATCGTGGCGGCCGTGACGGCGGCCGTGGCGGACGTCGCGACGATCGTCGTGGCCAGGGCAGCGACGATGGCGGCGAAGAGCTGATCGAAAAGCTCGTCCACATCAACCGCGTCTCGAAGACGGTGAAGGGCGGCAAGCGCTTCGGTTTCGCGGCTTTGGTCGTCGTGGGCGACGGCAAGGGCCGGGTCGGCTTCGGTCATGGCAAGGCGCGCGAAGTGCCGGAGGCGATCTCCAAGGCGACCGCCGCTGCCAAGAAGCACATGATCCGCGTTCCGCTGCGCGAAGGTCGTACGCTGCACCATGATGGCAACGGCCATTTCGGTGCGGGCAAGGTCACGCTGCGCTCGGCGCCGCAGGGTACCGGCATCATCGCCGGTGGTCCGATGCGCGCCGTGTTCGAATCGCTCGGCGTCGCCGACGTGGTGACCAAGTCGGTCGGCACGTCGAACCCCTACAACATGATCCGCGCCACTTTCGAGGCGTTGGGCGACCAGACTTCGCCGAAGTCGGTTGCGCAGCGGCGCGGCAAGAAGATCGCCGACCTGCTCGGCCGCAGCGGCGCCGACAAGGGCGTCGCCGAGGCTGAAGCCTTGGCGATCGCGGAGTAATCGACATGGCAGCCAAGAAGGAAGCAGCGACCGGTACGGTGAAAATCACCCAGACCGGTTCGCCGATCCGCCGCACCAAGGACCAGCGTTCCACGCTGATCGGTTTGGGCCTCAACAAGATGCACCGGACGGTCGAGCTGAAGGACACGCCCGAGGTTCGCGGCATGATCAAGAAGGTCGCTCACATGGTGAGCGTCGCCGAGTAACCCATCTAGCCCTCTCCCGCTTGCGGGAGAGGGTTGGGTGAGGGTCTTCTTTCTTCTTCTCCGCGGCGTTGCGGTCACGAAGAAGAAAGAAGACCCTCACCACTTCGACTAGGTAGCAAGCTGCCAAGTCTCCGTACCTCTCCCGCAAGCGGGAGAGGGGATAAAGCTCCCTCGCGGGAGCTTGCGCGACAAAAGCGAAAGCGAGTGCACGATATGAAACTGAACGAACTGCGCGACAACCAGGGCGCGCGCCATCGCAAGATCCGCGTCGGCCGTGGTATCGGCTCGGGCAAGGGCAAGACCGCCGGTCGTGGCCAGAAGGGCCAGAAGAGCCGTGAAGGCGTTTCGATCGCGGGCTTCGAGGGCGGCCAGATGCCGCTCCACATGCGTCTGCCGAAGCGCGGCTTCAACAACATCTTCGCCAAGGATCATGCCGAGGTGAATCTCGGCGCGATCCAGAAGGCGGTCGATGCTGGCAAGCTCGACGCCAAGGGCACGATCGACCACGCCGCGCTGAAGGCTGCTGGCTTGGCGCGTGGCGGCAAGGACGGCGTCCGTTTGCTCGGCAAGGGCGAAGTGACTGCCAAGCTCAGCTTCCTGGTCGCCGGCGCGTCGAAGGGTGCGATCGAGGCGGTCGAGAAGGCCGGCGGCAAGGTCGAGGTCATCGAGCTCGTCTCCGCCGCCGACAAGGCTGCCGCCAAGAAGGGCGTCAAGTATCGCGAGCGCAAGGCCGACAAGGAAGCCAAGCAGGCTGCCGCGAAGAAGTAATCCACACCGGTCCGTCGCTTGTGCGACGGGCGATAGGTGACAAGGCCGAATGGGCGCCTATATGAGCGGCGGGGGCGCGGGACACGCATCTCCGCCGTTTTTATTTCGGGACGATCAAATAAATGGCATCCGCAGCCGACAGTCTGGCCTCAGGGCTCAATCTTTCCAAGTTCGCCCAGGCGACCGACCTCAAGAAGCGGCTGTGGTTCACGATCGGCGCGCTGATCGTCTTCCGCCTGCTGAGCTACGTCCCGCTGCCGGGCGTCGATCCGACCGCGCTTGGCGTGCTGTCGAACCAGACCAATGGCGGCGTGCTCGACTTCTTCAACAATTTCTCGGGCGGCTCGCTCAAGCGCATGTCGCTGACCGCACTCGGCGTGATGCCCTACATCACCGCCTCGATCGTGGTGCAGCTTGCGACCTCGCTGTCGCCGACGCTCGCCGCGATCAAGAAAGAGGGGGAGAGCGGGCGCAAGCGGCTCAACCAATATACCCGCTACGGCACCGTCGCGCTGACCGCGGTGCAAGGTTGGTTTATCGCCGTCGGGCTTGAAGCTTATGGCGCCAATTCGGGCATCCAGGCGGTGGTCGAACCCGGCATGCTGTTCCGCGTCGGCGCGGTGATCAGCCTGATCGGCGGCACGATGTTCCTGATGTGGCTGGGTGAGCAGATCACCAGCCGCGGCATCGGCAATGGCGTTTCGCTGATCATCATGGCCGGCATCGTCGCCAACATGCCGACCAACATCTACAATCTGGTCAATGGCAGCCGCACCGGCAGCATGGACAGTTTCCAGGTGATCGGGATCATCGTGGCGGTCGTTGCGATCATTCTGTTCATCTGCTTCATGGAGCGCGCGCAGCGGCGCATCCTGATCCAATATCCAAAGCGACAAACCCAGCGCGGCGTCCAGTCCGATCGCAGCCACTTGCCGCTCAAGCTCAACACCGCCGGCGTGATCCCGCCGATCTTCGCGTCGTCGCTGCTGCTGATGCCGCTGACCATCACTCAGCTCGCGGGCAACAAGGTCAAGGGCGATACCTGGTGGGGCGATGTCGTCATCGGCCTCAATCAGTACCTCCAGCACGGCTCGATGCTGTACATGACACTGTACGGACTGGGCATTATCTTCTTCTCGTTCTTCTACACCGCCGTGGTGTTCAATCCGGAAGAGACCGCGGACAATCTGAAGCGCTATGGCGGGTTCATTCCCGGCATCCGCCCAGGCAAGAACACCGAAGCCTATTTCGATTATGTGCTGACGCGCATCACGGTGATCGGCGCGGCCTATCTGGCGGTAATCTGCCTGGTGCCCGAATATCTCGTGTCCGCGCTCAAGATCCCCTTCTACCTCGGTGGCACCAGCTTGCTGATCGTGGTCAACGTGACGATGGACACGGTGACCCAGATCCAGTCGCATCTGCTGGCGCACCAATATGGCGATCTCATCAAGAAGGCGAAGTTGAAGGGCGGCCGCCTCCGTTAAGAGGGGCGGCGCCAACAGGGAGTAGATCGGCGTGAACATCATCCTCCTCGGCCCACCGGGCGCCGGCAAGGGCACCCAGGCGGCGAAGCTCGTTGCCGACCGCGGCATGGTCCAGTTGTCGACTGGCGACATGTTGCGTGCTGCGGTGAAGGCGGGGACGCCGACCGGCCTCAAGGCCAAGGCGATCATGGATGCCGGCGAGTTGGTGCCCGACGACGTCGTGTCCGGCATCATCGGCGAACGGCTCGACCAGATGACGGCGGGCGAGGGGGCGATCTTCGACGGCTATCCGCGCACTGCCGCGCAGGCCGAAGCGCTCGACCAATTGCTCGCCGATCGCGGTCGCAAGCTCGACCGCGTGATCGAGCTGACCGTCGACGAGGACGCGCTCGTCGAGCGGATCACCGGCCGCTACACCTGCGCCAAGTGCGGCGAGGGCTATCACGACACATTCAAGCAGCCCAAGGTCGCCGGTGTCTGCGACGTCTGTGGCTCGACCGAATTCAAGCGCCGCCCCGACGATAATGAGGAAACCGTCCGCACCCGGATGGCCGAATATCGTGGCAAGACCGCGCCGATCATCCCGATCTACGAAGCTCGCGGCATCCTGGCGCGGGTCGACGGCATGGCGGATATCGATCACGTCAGCAGGGCGGTAGCGGCGGCGCTCGACGGGAAGTAAGGCGATAGGGCCTGAGGCTCGACCTTCTTCCCCTTGGCAAATAGTCGTCATGCCAGTCACTTCCGTCATCCCAGCGCAAGCTGGGATCTCAAGCGGCGGCGCGATCGCTTGTCACCACGAGACCCCAGCTTTCGCTGGGGTGACGGGGGGGTGTTTCGCCGGAGTGACGGATAGCTTGTGGCACGATAGTCTCCCGCCATCCTGAGGGGGGATCCGCCATGTTCCGCACCGCAATTGCCACCGTTCTGTTTGCGATCGTCACAACACCCGCCATCGCCGATGTCGTCAAAGCCGAAGCTGCGGGGTTCGTCGTCGAAAAGACCGTCACGATCGACGCCTCATCCGACACGGTGTGGGAGACGTTGCGTGCGCCACAACGCTGGTGGTCGAAGGAGCACACCTGGTCGGGCGATTCCGCCAATCTCTATATCGACAGCCAGGCGACCGGCTGCTTCTGCGAGAAGCTGCCGGGCAGGGGCAGTGTCCAGCACGCGCGGCTGATCTTCGTCGACAAGGGCAAGATGCTGCGGATGGAAGGCGCGTTCGGCCCGCTCCAGGGTGAGGCGATCGTCGCGACGCTGACGTTCGAACTGTCGCCGGAGGGCGACAAGGCAACCAAGGTCAAGATGACCTATGTCGCCGGCGGCTATTCACCGACCGGGTTCGAGAAGCTCGCGCCGCTCGTCGACGGCGTGCTCGGCACCCAGCTTGACGGACTCAAGGCCGGGGCGGAGGCGCCGCCACCCGCGCCGGTCGGCCCAGACGACAAGAAATAGCCGGGAACGCCGATCTTCCTTCTCGCGTTCGATGCTTGCGGGCATTGGAAAGGAGGATGGCCGTGCGTGTCGATGGCGGCAATCGTTGGGCGCTGGGGCTTGGCTTGGGCGTGCTGGCAGCAGTCGGAACCGGCATCCTGGCGGGCAATCAGACGGTGGCCGAGATGAACCCGTTTTACGCCAACCTTGCCGCGGCGGCGGACGGGACGGATCGCGGCGCCGAGATCGTCGACGCGTCCTTCGTCCAGCCCGCCGATACACTTCCCGACACCGGCGATCTCAGTTATGGACGGGGACGAGGCGATGACGATCGCTATGCCGCCACCGACATCCGCTGAAGCGCGGCCGACTGGCGCATTCCGCCCGCAGCCGCGCTTGACAGCGTAGCGACTCGACCCTAAGTGAACGCCCTTCCGATACACCGGCTGACCGGCGGCGCTTGCCTGCGTCCGCCGCTGTCGTGCGTTTCGGGCATCGCGATGAGATGGGGTACGTGGCAGCCATGCCGTATCCCGTGGAGCTAGGAGAATAAATTTCATGGCACGTATTGCGGGTGTCAACATCCCGACCAACAAGCGCGTAGTGATCGCGCTCCAGTATATCCACGGCATTGGCCCGGCCAAAGCCAAGGAAATCACCACGAAGCTGAACATCGCGCCCGAGCGCCGCGTTCAGGACCTGACCGACCAGGAAGTGCTGCAGATCCGCGAAGCGATCGACGCCGGCTATATGGTCGAAGGCGATCTTCGTCGCGAGACCGCGATGAAC
Organism: Sphingomonas sp. P4_D12; assembly: GCF_056401895.1. Taxonomy (NCBI): domain Bacteria; kingdom Pseudomonadati; phylum Pseudomonadota; class Alphaproteobacteria; order Sphingomonadales; family Sphingomonadaceae; genus Sphingomonas; species Sphingomonas sp. P4_D12. The sequence continues at coordinate 427,395 of NZ_JBFUIL010000002.1, forward strand.
ATCAAGCGCCTGATGGATCTGGCCTGCTATCGCGGCTTGCGCCATCGCAAGGGTCTGCCGGTCCGTGGCCAGCGCACGCACACCAATGCGCGCACTCGCAAGGGCAAGGCCAAGCCGATCGCCGGCAAGAAGAAGTAAGCAGGGGCGCTCATCCGCACCGCTACTTCCAGCTTCGAAGGTTAGGATAGAAAAATGGCACGTGAACCGCAGCGCCTTCGTCGGCGCGAACGCAAGAACATCACCGCCGGCGTCGCCCATGTGAACGCCAGCTTCAACAATACCATGATCACCATCACCGATGCCCAGGGCAATGCGATCAGCTGGTCGTCCGCCGGGATGATGGGGTTCAAGGGATCGCGCAAGTCGACCCCGTACGCGGCGCAGGTTGCCGCCGAGGACGCCGGCCGCAAGGCCGCCGAACACGGCGTCCGCACGCTCGAAGTAGAGGTCAAGGGTCCGGGTTCGGGCCGTGAATCGGCGCTTCGCGCGCTGCAAGCGGTTGGCTTCCAGATCACCTCGATCCGCGACGTTACCTCGATCCCGCACAATGGCGTGCGCCCGTCCAAGCGTCGCCGCGTCTGAATTCGTCTGGCCGGCGCGCGGTTGATCGCGCTGCGCCGGCATTCGCCCACGGCCGCAGGGGTTACCCCCACCCCCGGCCCAACAGAGGGAAGCCCCCGTGTCTGTCAATGCAAAGAACTGGCAGGAATTGAAGAAGCCCAACGCGCTCGAAAAGAAGGGCGGCGATGGGAAGAGCAAGGCGACCTTCGTTGCCGAGCCGCTCGAGCGCGGTTTTGGTCTGACCCTTGGCAACGCGCTGCGTCGCGTGTTGCTGTCGAGCCTTCAGGGCGCGGCGGTCACTTCGATCAAGATCGAGAATGTGCTGCACGAGTTCAGCTCGCTTGCCGGCGTCCGTGAGGACGTGACCGACATCGTGCTCAACGTGAAGCAGATCGCGCTGAAGATGCAGGGTGAAGGCCCGCGTCGTCTCCAGCTCGCGGCCACCGGTCCGGCCGAGGTCAAGGCCGGCGACATCGCCGTGTCGGGTGACATCGAAGTGATGAACCCCGACCTGGTGATCTGTCACCTCGACGAGGGCGCGACGCTCAACATGGAGCTGACCGCCGATGTCGGTAAGGGCTATGTCGCCGCGGTTGCCAACCGTCCGGCCGATGCGCCGATCGGTCTGATCCCGGTCGACGCGCTCTACTCGCCGGTTCGCCAGGTGTCGTACAAGGTCGAGAACACCCGCGTCGGGCAGGAACTCGACTACGACAAGCTGACGCTGACGGTCGAAACCGACGGCACGGTGACCCCGGAGGACGCGCTCGCTTACGCCGCGCGCATTCTGCAGGACCAGCTGGCGCTGTTCGTCCACTTCGACGATTCGGCGATCACCCGCTCGGCGCCGATCGGCGTCGCCGCGGCACCGTCGGATACCGGCGTGTCGGGCGATACCCAGCAGATCAACCGTTACCTCCTCAAGAAGGTCGACGAGCTCGAACTGTCGGTGCGGTCGGCCAACTGCCTCAAGAACGACAACATCATCTATATCGGCGATCTGGTCGGCAAGACCGAAGCCGAGATGCTGCGCACGCCGAATTTCGGCCGCAAGTCGCTCAACGAGATCAAGGAAGTGCTGTCGAGCATGGGTCTCCGCCTCGGGATGGAAATCCCGGGCTGGCCGCCCGAGAACATCGAAGAGATGGCCAAGAAGCTCGAGCAAGAGATCATGGGCTAAGCCGCAGCAGCGGCCTATCCTTTCGATTTCGGAACGAAAATGAGGGGGCTTCGCGGCGACGCGGAGCCCCTCTCTTTTTTACCCGTTTTGCCTGTAACCGACGGAATTCATTTGCTCGTCATAAAGTAACATCATAGGTTGCGAGCGGGGAATCCGGGGGGCTATTTCAGTGCATCAGCGAATTGTGCGTAACGCTGCGCTCGCGTGCAGTCTCGTTCCGCTGTGCGCCGTGGCGCAGACCGCGCCCGCGCCGGCAGTGTTACCGCCAGTCCAATCGCAGGCGATCGAGGCGGCACCGCTCGCACCGGCTGATGTTGCTGTCGCGCCAGTCTGTGCCGATTGTGTTGCCATCCCCGCGCTCACGCCCATCCGGATCGAACTGCTGGCGGAAATGGGAAGCAAGCTGAGCAAGACCGGCCAGATGTTTCCGATCAAGCTCGCCTATCCGATCATGATCGACGGCAAGACCATCGTGCCCGCGGGCGTGACGGGGATGGGAGAGGTTATTTTTGCCAAGGGCAGTGGCGGTGGCGGCGCGGGCGGCGAGCTCGTCCTCGCGGCGCGCTATCTCGATATCGGCGATAAGCGGCTGCGGCTGCGCAGCCTTGTGGTGAACGGGAACGGAAAATCGCGCATCGACAGCGCGAACACGGTCGGAATCGCGATATCCGGCATTGCAGCCATGTTCATGAAGGGCAAGCAGTCGCTGATTCCGGCAGGGACGATCGCCGACGCCAAGACCGCCGAAGCCTTCAGCATCGCGCCGGGATCGGTCAGCATTCTGGAAGCGACGACCGGGCCGCAGGCGGGCCCTGCGATCGTTCCGACGCCCGCCACAGCCGCCGCGCCCGCGGTTGTCCCTGCGTCGGCGGGCGCGCCATCCGCTTTGCAACAAGCTTCACAAGAGAAGGGGAAATAACAATGACGTCGCGTATCGTTACCCTGACTGCGCTCGCGCTGGCGATGCTCGCCACGCCGGCCGTCGCGAAGGATAAGGACAAGGCGAAGGCCGAGGCCGTGCCGACCGAGTCGATCGTGATTCCGACCCCGCCGTCGGGCAAGGGGCAAATCGTATTCTTCCGTCCAGGCGGCACCGGCTTCGCAATCGGTTGCTCGGTGAATGAGAGCGGTCAGAAGATCAGTTCGCTGGGCGCTGGACGTTATTTTATCATGACCGCGACGCCGGGTCGTCACGAGTACACGGTCAAGAGCGAAGCCAAGGACACGCTGGCACTCAACGTCGAGGATGGTGAGACGCAATATGCTTCTTGCAAGATCAAGATGGGCATCATGGTTGGCCGTCCCGACATCCGTCCCTCGACCCGCGACGACTTCCTGAAAACCAAGAAGCTCAAGATGGTCGATGCGGACGACATGGGCCCGGGCGAGGGCGCACTGCGCCCCGACCAGCTCGCGGCGGCAGTTCCGGTTCCGCAGGCGAAGTAAGGAATCGGATGCGGTCGGGAACCAATCCCGCCGCATCCCCGAAAAGTTCAAGCCGCGCTCATGCGGGTGCGGCTTGACTTTTGCGTGCGGATCGGGTTTTGCCCACGCTTCGCGAAAGCATCGGGTTTTTGGGTGGTGGCCCGTTTTCACCGCCTGGCCGGAAGTGCCTGACACGGCTTCCGGACGAACAAGGAATATAAGCAATGCGTCATAAGGTTGGCGGTCGTAAGCTTCAGCGTACCTCCGCGCATCGTCTCGCCCTGTTCCGCAACATGGCGGCCGCGCTCATCAAGCACGAGCAGATCACCACCACCGTCGCCAAGGCGAAGGAACTTCGTCCCTATGTCGAGAAGCTGGTGACGCTGGCGAAGAAGGGCGGCCTGTCCAATCGTCGTCTGGCGCACGCCCGCCTGCTCGACGACGCGCAGCTCGTGAAGCTGTTCGACGTAATCGGCCCGCGCTACGCCTCGCGCGCCGGCGGCTATACCCGCGTCATCAAGGCCGGCATCCGCGCGTCGGACGCCTCGCCGATGGCGATCATCGAATTCGTCGATCGTGACGTCTCGGCCAAGGGTCAGGATTCGGGCCCGGTGATGACCGACGAGGATTTCGACGTCGCCGCCTGATCGGGCATTGGCCGACTGCGAAAAAAGGCCCTGCGAAAGCGGGGCCTTTTTTATTGGATCATTGCAGCAGCGAGCGCGGCGTCGGCGACAGCATCAGCACTTGCGGGGTGCGTTCGCGATAATTAGCCAATGTCGGCCGAAGCGACCCGCGCCAAACCGCCGTCGCGCGCAACTTGCGCTGTGCTGCCTGATAGGCGGCTGGGTTGGCGACCCGCGAGAACCACACCAGCAGCCGCTCGCTTTGCCGCACATAGAGCCGCGGGAAATTGTTGGGCTCGGTCTCGGGACTATAGACGGCAAGCACCGGCAGGCCGGCCGCGCGATAGGCGGGCGCCAACATGTCGCGGAAATAGGCCGCGTATCCCTCGGTGGGCTGCTTCCACAGATATTCGATCGTCGCCACGACCAGCCCAGCCGGTTTGCCACTGGCACCGGGCGGCGGCCGCAGTCCATTTGGCGGCCCGAACCCCGATCCCGGCCAGGCGGGCCGTAGCAGCAGGACGTCGTCATTGTCGTCGAGCAGCGGGTTGGCCTCGCCGCGATGCGCCTGCCAGACCGGTCCGAAATAGAAATCGTTGAGTGCCTTGCCGCGTGCCTCCATCGAGGGGAAAGCGCGGATCCAGGTGAACCGGCTGGGATCGTCGCGGTCGCGGAACTGGCCGACCAGCCGCATGCCCAGCTTTTCCTGACTTTCGACGAACTCGCGCTCGAACAGTGCGATCATCGCGTCGCGCTTGCCCGGCACGATCTTGTACTGGCGCAGTTCGATGACCGGATGCGGCGCCGCATCGTCGGCGGCAATGCCGGGGACAGGGGAGGCGAGCGCCGCAATACCGGCAGCGGCGAGCGACAGAAAAGGAACGCGTTTCATGTCCGGCTGAACTCCATGATCCAATTGATTTCCCAGGTAGCGCCGCCATCAGCCGAAAAGGCTTGGGTCCAGCGCGCCGTGGTCGGCGTCGGCCGCTCCCAGAGGAAGCGCAGTCGGACCGGACGGCCGCGGAAACTGTCGTCGCCGAAGAAGGTGCCGACGCCATCCTTGAACGCGCCGTAAAGCGGCGGATCGATCTTGGGATCGCGCCCGTCGATCCAGTGCAGCGACCATTGCCCGGTGTCGGGATGGAACAGCCGTAAAGTGGAGGCCTCATAGCGCTCGCCGGGCAAGTCGATCACGTTGCGGTCGAAATTCCCCAGGCCGCCCAGGATCGGATCGGCTTCCATCGTTCCGCCGAACTCGATCCATTCGTCGCACCCGGCGAGGCGTTCGACGCTGGCGGTGATGTACACGCCAGGCGCCGTGCAGGAAGTCGAAGTCGCCGGCTCCGTCGCGTCGCTCGTCGGGCCGATCGTCTTTGTCTGGCATTTTCCGACTCCCCTCGTTTGGCGCCGACAAAACAGACCGGTCGACCTGTTTTGTCAATAGTGTTGGAGGCCGGGTATGGTGGGATCAGGATTCTTACCGGATAAAAAAAGGCCACGCTCGCCGAGGAGAGCGTGGCCTTTCTGATTCCGGCGGGGCGCGGAAGTAAATTCCGCGCCATCGGTCGGGCCGGGCTAACCGGCCCGCCGGCCGCGCTTTCGCCGTCTCGCAGGTTAGCGTGCGCTAACCTGCGTGCGGCTCAGCGGCACTTATACTCGCTGTTCGACTGGTCGACTTTCTTGCCTAGAAGCGCGCCCAGCGCGCCGCCGATCAGCGTACCCGCAACGCGGTTGCGGCCACCATCGATGACGTTGCCGACGATGCCGCCGGCAGCGCCGCCGATGATCAGGCCGGTCGTGCCGTCGGAGCGCTTGCAATAATAACGGCCGTCGGATCCGCGATAGACCTGGTCGTTCGAGCTCAGCGTGCGCTCCTGATAACGCGGATCGTCTCGATAATAACGCGAGGCGTCATAATCGGTCGAATATTGCCCGTCATTGGGACCATTGTAGCGAGGGTCGTTATAGCCGCCATTATTATAGCCGTAGCGGCGGTCGCGCCGCTGTGCCGCTTCGTAATCGGCACGCGCGCGATCGTAGATTGCGGTTTCGTTGTCATAGCGGCGCTGGGCGGCTTCCCAGCGGCGCTGCTCGGGCACACTTTGCGCCATTGCGGGGAGCGCGATCGACGACAACATGATCGCGGCGATCGGGAGGGAGCGGATCATTTTTTCTTCTCCTGGTTATGGACGGCAAAACGCATTCAAGCCGTTATGGGTCCGAAACGGCGCCATTTCCAGCCATTGAACGCGGTGTGCCGCCTGATACACAGGATGCCCCACGCTAGCTTGCGGAGCCCTGAATGCGCCATATCTTGCCGCTGACCATGATTGCGCTTGCCGCGCCCGCTCTTGCCCAGACGAGTTCCCCAAAAACCGATATGACCGCCATCACTTATCCCGCCACCGAGCGCGGCGACACCGTCGACGAACAATTCGGCGTCAAGGTCGCCGACCCCTATCGCTGGCTCGAAAACGACGTCCGCGTCGACCCCAAGGTCGCGGCCTGGGTCGAAGCCGAGAACAAGATCACCGACGCCTATCTGGCGACGCTTCCTGGCCGCGACGTGTTCAAGGATCGGCTCAAGAAGCTGATCGACTATGAGCGGTTCGGCCAGCCCGAGCGCAAGGGCGGGCGCTATTTCTACCTGCACAATAGCGGTCTGCAGAACCAGGCGGTGCTGTTCGTCCGTGATGGCGTCGATGGGCAGGGAAGGGTGCTGATGGACCCCAATGGCTGGTCGAAGGACGGCGCCACCGCGCTCGGCGAATGGGCCCCGAGCGAGGACGGCAAGAAGCTGGTCTATGCGATCCAGGACGGCGGCACCGACTGGCGCACGGTCAAGGTGCTCGACGTCGACACCGGCAAGGTGCTCGATGACGATGTCGAATGGGTCAAATTCTCCGGCCTGTCCTGGGCCAAGGACGGATCGGGCTTTTATTATTCGCGCTTTCCAGCGCCACCCGAAGGCAAGAAGTTCCAGTCGACCAACGAGAATCAGGCGGTCTATTTCCACAAGCTCGGCACGCCGCAATCGGCCGATGCCTTGGTTTATGCGACACCCGAGCACCCGAAATGGGGCCATGGCGCCAGCGTCACCGACGACGGCAAATGGCTGGTCATCTACACGACCGAGGGCACCGACAATCGCAATGACGTGACGGTCATCGACCTGACCGCGCCCAACCCGATGCCGCGCAAATTGTTCACCGGCATGGCCAATATGTGGGGCCTGATCGGCAATCAGGGCGGCAATTTCTACTGGCTGACCAACAAGGATGCGCCGCGCAACAAGGTAGTGATGACCAACCTTTACGCGCGTTCGGCCACCCCCCCCGAGGTCGAGGTCATCCCGCAGGACAAGGCCGTGCTCGACACGGCCAGCCTGATCGGCGGCAGGCTGATCGGCGAATATATGGTCGACGTGAAGAGCGAGGTCCGCCGCTTCACGCTCGACGGCAAGCCCGACGGAAAGGTCGCGCTGCCCGGCATCGGCGCTGCCGGCGGCTTCGGCGGCGAAGCCGACAATCCCGAGACCTTCTTCACCTTCACCAGCTACACCACACCGACGACGATCTACCGCTATGACGTCGCAACCGGCAAGGCGAGCGTCTGGGCGCAGCCGAAGGTGGCGTTCGATCCCGCTGGCTATGAGGTCAGCCAGGTCTTCTATCCGTCCAAGGACAAGACCACGGTGCCGATGTTCATCGTCCGCAAGAAGGGCGTGAGCGGCCCAGCGCCGACGCTGCTTTATGCTTATGGCGGGTTCAACATCTCGATGACCCCGGCCTTCTCGGCGACGCGGGTCGCCTGGCTCGAACAGGGCGGGGTGCTCGCGGTCGCCAATATCCGCGGCGGCGGCGAATATGGCAAGGCATGGCACGATGCCGGGCGGCTGGCCAACAAGCAGAATGTGTTCGACGATTTCATCGCCGCAGGCGAATATCTCAAGGCCAAGGGCTATACCGGCAAGGACCAGCTCGCGATCCAGGGTGGCTCGAATGGCGGCCTGCTGATCGGCGCGGTGGTCAACCAGCGGCCCGATCTGTTCGCCGCCGCTCTGCCCCAGGTCGGGGTGATGGACATGCTGCGCTTCGACCGCTTCACCGCCGGCCGCTATTGGGTCGACGATTACGGCTATCCGTCGAAGCAAACGGATTTCAAAACGCTCTACGCCTATTCGCCGTATCACAACATTCGCGCGGACAAGCCCTATCCGGCGGTCCTGGCAGCGACGGCAGATACTGATGACCGCGTCGTGCCGGGGCATACGTTCAAATACACCGCGATGCTCCAGTCGATGGATCTGGGGCCGAAGCCGCGTCTGGTCAGGATCGAAACCCGCGCTGGGCACGGCTCGGGCAAGCCAACCGACAAGATCATCGACGAGGCCGCGATTGACTGGGCGTTCATCGCCAAATGGACCGGCCTGGAGGTGAAGCCGATCAACTGAAACGAATGCACGGTCCGGCGTTTCCTTCTTGCGCCGGACCGTTTTTCAAAGATAGATTATGGTCATGAACGACCAGACCCCGCTCAAGAAGCCGATCGACAAGAAGGCGCTGCTCGCGAAATATATCGCCGAGCGCGACAAGCGCCTGCGCGACGACGGCAATGCCCAATATCTCAATCTCGAGGGCAATCTGGCGCATTATGCCGCCGATCCGCACACGCCGTTCATCGAGCGCGAGCCGGTCACCGATCACGTAACCTTCGCCTTTGTCGGCGGCGGGTTTGCCGGCCTGGTCACGGGCGCCCGGCTCGCGGAGGCGGGGATCAGCGACTTCCGCATCATCGAAAAAGGCGGAGACTTCGGCGGCACCTGGTATTGGAACCGCTATCCGGGCGCGCAATGCGACACGGCGTCGATGATCTACATCCCGCTGCTCGAAGAAACCGGGCACATGCCGACCGAGAAATACGCGCACGGCCCGGAAATTCTCGAGCAATGCCAGCGGATCGGTCGCCAATATCATCTCTACGACAAGGCGCTGTTCCACACCCAGATCCGCGAGGTCGCCTGGGACGCTGAGCGGTCGCTCTGGGTGATCACCACCGACCGCGACGATCGCTTCACCGCTAAATATGTCGGCATCGGCACCGGCCCGCTCCATGTCGCCAAACTGCCCGGCATTCCCGGTCTCACCAGCTTCAAGGGCAAGTCGTTCCACACCAGCCGGTGGGATTATGACTATACCGGCGGCGACGCCAAGGGCGCGCCGATGACCGGCCTGGCCGACAAGCGCGTCGCGATCATCGGCACCGGCGCGACCTCGGTCCAGGCAGTCCCGCACCTCGCGCGGGCGTGCAAGGAGCTCTACGTCGTCCAGCGCACGCCGTCCTCGGTCGACGTCCGCAACAACGTGCCGATCGACCCCGACTGGTTCGCGGGCATCGCCACGCCGGGGTGGCAACGCCGCTGGCTGGAGAATTTCACCGCCAACCAGACGCCGGGCAACATGATCGAGGAGGATTGGGTTCAGGACGGCTGGACCGATTTGTCGCGCCGCATCAAGGCGCGCGTGGCGACTCTGCCGCCCGACAAGCGCAGCCTGGCCGACATCATGTCGGTATGGGAGGATTCCGACTTCGAGAAGATGGAGGAAATCCGCGGTCGCGTCGACGCGATCGTCGAGGATAAGGAAACCTCAGCGAAGCTGAAAGCCTGGTACCGCCAGCTCTGCAAGCGCCCCTGCTTCCACGACGCCTACCTTCAGGCGTTCAACACGCCCGGTACTCACCTGATCGATACGGACGGGCAGGGGGTCGAGCGGATCGATGAGACCGGCTTCGTCGTTGCCGGCAAGCATTACGAGGTCGATTGCATCATCTATGCCTCCGGCTTCCATGTCGGCACCAATTTACAGAGCTCGCTCGGCTTCGACGTGGTCGGCCGCAACGGGGTGAAGCTGACCGACAGCTGGGCGCAGGGCATGCGCTCGAAACATGGCATCCACGTTCACGATTACCCCAACATGTTCGTGGTCACGCCGACCCAGGGCGCGAACCTGATCTCCAACGTTCCGCACAATCTGACCGAATCCGCGCGCGCGATCGCCGCCGTCGTTCGTCACGCGGAAGAGATCGGCGCCAAAGAGGTCGGAGTGACGCAGGAGGCGCAGGACGCCTGGGTCGATCTGTTGCTGACCGGACCGGGACAGACATTGCGCAACGCGCCCGACTGCACGCCCGGTTATTACAATAACGAAGGCAAGGATCCGGGGCCGGCAGCGGCGCTCGCGGTCGGTTATCCGCTCGGCGCTTTCGCTTATTTCCGATATCTCGACGACTGGACGCGGTCGGGCAAGTTTGAGGGCCTGACTTTCAACTGAGCGGCGGCCCGCCGCATCGTCGAACCGGCGACGGGCCATGTCGCGAAAAAAGTCGCTACCCGGCCTCCAGTGGAGGCCGGGTGCGCCCCCTCTAAATCAGCGCGAGGACATCTGGGGGAAACGTACCAGCGCGGCGCGCGCGACATTGCGCGACCAGATCGAATCGCCGGTCTTGGTTTCCATCATCTCGTTGTCGAGCGTCAGCGCACGGCGATAAGCAGCAGCGGCATCCGCAGTGCGGTCCGCGCGCAAATAGGCCTGGGCGAGCTCGATATAGGCACCGCCGTCCTTGGGCGCGATGCGGGTAAGCGCTTCGGCCGAACGAACATCGGAGTCGCGCGCCGTGACGAGCGCCGTGGTCTGGCCGTCATTCGAGGCCGCCGCTGCCGGAACTGCCGCCAGCGGCGACGCGACAAGCAACGAGAGGAGTACCGTCTTGATCATATCTGCATCCTTCCAAAACCACCGCTTGATCGCGATGTTACAGAATCATGACACATTTACGTAGCTTTTGTGAAACAAAAATTTCGCGGCTCGTCGCATCGGACCGAAAGCGGCCAATTCGCGCCGGTGAACTGGCATTCCGGGGGATCAGCCGCTATCGGGCGCCATGAACCAGCACAGCGACTCGATCCTCATCGTAGATTTCGGCAGTCAGGTGACGCAGCTCATCGCGCGCCGCGTGCGAGAGGCGGGGGTCTACTCCGAAATCGCACCCTTCCAGTCGGCAGCGGACGCCTTCACGCGGATGAAGCCACGCGGGATCATCCTATCGGGCAGCCCGGCCAGCGTGCTGGACGACGATAGCCCGCGCGTGCCGCAGTCGATCCTCGACAGCGGATTGCCGATCATGGGCATCTGTTACGGCCAGCAGGTGATGATGCATCAGCTGGGCGGCACCGTGGAACTGGGCGACAGCGGCGAGTTCGGCCGCGCCTTTATCGAGATCGACGACGGCTGCGAGCTGTTCGACGGCCTTTGGGCCGAAGGCGAGACGCACCAGGTGTGGATGAGCCATGGCGATAAAGTCACTGCGCTCGCTCCCGGCTTCCGCCCGGTTGCGGCCAGCGCCGGCGCGCCGTTCGCGGTGATCGCCGACGACACCCGGCGCTATTACGCGATGCAATTCCACCCGGAGGTTGTCCACACGCCCGATGGCGCGAGGCTGATTGCCAATTTCGCGCGCCATGTCTGCGGGCTGAGCGGCGACTGGACGATGGCCGAATTCCGTGCGGCCAAGATCGCCGAGATCCGCGCTCAGGTCGGTGACAAGCGGGTGATTTGCGGCCTGTCGGGCGGCGTCGACAGCGCGGTCGCGGCTGTCTTGATCCATGAAGCGATCGGTCACCAGCTGACCTGCGTGTTCGTCGACCACGGCCTGATGCGCTCTGGCGAGGCCGATCAGGTCGTCAGCCTGTTCCGCGGCCACTACAATATCCCGCTCGTCCATGTGAACGCCGAGACGTTGTTCCTGAGCGGGCTGGCGGGCGTCACCGATCCCGAGGCGAAGCGCAAGTTCATCGGCAAGACGTTCATCGACGTGTTCGAGGACGAAGCGAAAAAGGTCGGCGGCGCCGATTTCCTCGCGCAAGGCACGCTCTATCCCGACGTGATCGAAAGCGTATCGTTCACCGGCGGCCCCTCGGTGACGATCAAGAGCCATCACAATGTCGGCGGTCTGCCCGAGCGCATGAACATGAAGCTGGTCGAGCCGCTACGCGAATTGTTCAAGGACGAGGTGCGCGCGCTCGGCCGCGAACTCGGTTTGCCCGAGATTTTCGTCGGCCGCCATCCGTTCCCCGGACCCGGCCTCGCCATCCGCATCCCCGGTGAAGTAAGCAAGGAACGCTGCGACATCCTGCGCAAGGCCGATGCGATCTACCTCGAGGAAATCCGCAACGCCGGCCTCTACGATGCGATCTGGCAGGCGTTCGCGGTGCTGCTCCCGGTGCGCTCGGTCGGCGTGATGGGCGACGGCCGCACCTATGACAACGTGCTGGCGTTGCGTGCGGTGACCTCGGTCGACGGCATGACGGCCGACGCCTATCACTTCACCGGCGAATTCCTGTCGCGCGTCGCGACCCGGATCATCAACGAAGTCAGAGGCATCAACCGCGTCACCTACGATTATACCTCAAAGCCACCTGGGACGATCGAATGGGAGTGAGTTGCCCATTCTGGCCTTGTCAAAACTACGCGGATTACGTCGCGGCTTCGTCCAACAGCCAGTCACGAAAGATCCGCGTGGCCGCTCGGCTCTTGCGGGACAATAACCGCGTGAGCCAATAACGACCGGCATCGACCTCGACAGCGAAAGGCTGGACGAGACGGCCTGCAGCTATCTCTCGGGCGAACATGGTCCTCGGCGCAAGGGCGATGCCCAGACCGGTCATTGCCGCGCCAACCATGAGCGCGGAACTATCGAACAGAGGACCGCGCAACGTCGGGGGCGTCGCGCCTGCAGCCTCGAACCATCGGGTCCATTCGCTGGCGCGATAGGATCGCAACAGTCGTTCGCGGGTAAGGTCGGCCGGCACTTGCAGTCGCTGCGCCACGGCGGGTGAGCATAATGGGGTCAGCGGCGCCTCCAGCAGCGGCTCGGCATGCGTTCCATGCCAGGCGCCGTCCCCGAACCGGATCGCATAATCGAGCGCTTCGCCGGCAAGATCGACCCGATTGTTGTTGATCGACACGCGGAGTTCGATGTGCGGATGCGCCGCCGCGAAGCCGTCCAGCCTTTCGAGCAGCCAACCCGTCGCGAACGTGCCGACGACGCCGATGCTCAGCGCGTCCCGGAATCCTCCATCGGCATAGCGATCGAGCGTCGCTCCGATCCGATCGAACGTCTCTGCCAGCACCGGCACCAATGCGTGGCCGTCGTCGGTCAACGCCAATCCGCGCGGCAGCCGATCGAACAGGCGCGTCCCCAGTCGACGTTCGAGCTGCGCGACCTGATGGCTGACCGCCCCTTGGCTGACGCACAATTCGATCGCGGCGCGGGTAAAATTGAGATGGCGCGCCGCCGCCTCGAACGCGCGCAAGGCATTGAGCGGCAGTCGAGCGCGATCCATGCCTAATCATGAATTCAACTCATGGCTCTGTCCAGAGAAGATGCTTTGTCGTTCGTCCCGCCCGGCGGCATCACGGCGGCGAAGGAGAACAGGACATGCTCGTCAAACTCGCCGCTATCGTTGCCCTCGCTCTCGTGGGATCCGCCGCCGCAGCCGACCGTGACGATCCACTGACCCGACCGATCGCCCCGGAACGGGCCGCGGAATGGTTGGCTCCGCGTCCCCCCATCCGCATGTTCGGCAATAGCTATCTTGTGGGCTTTGGCGGGCTCAGCGTCGCATTGATCGATACTGGCGATGGCCTGATCCTCATCGATGGCGCGTTGCCACAGGCCGAGCCGACGATCCTCGCCAATGTCGCGACGCTCGGCTTCCGTCCTGGCGACATCAAATACATCCTCAGCACCGAGCCGCACTTCGATCACGCCGGCGGTATCGCGGCGCTGGCTCGCGATACCGGCGCAACGGTCGTCGCGAGCCCGCGCGGAGCAGAAGGTCTGCGATCCGGGCGCCTTGCCGACGACGATCCACAGCGCGGCTATGACGGCCGCTTTCCGGCGGTACCCTCGGTACGGATCATTCGCGATGGCGAAACGCTGCGGCTCGGCAACACGGTCGTTACCGCGCGCGCAACGCCGGGTCACACGATGGGCAGCATGAGCTGGACCTGGCGTTCGTGCCAGGCGCGGCAGTGCAAGTCGGTCGTTTTCGCCTCGAGCCTCAATCCGGTTTCGGCGGACGGCTACCGCTTCACCTCGCCTTCCGGCCGTCCCCTGGTTGCAGGCTTTCGCCGCAGCTATGCCGCGATGGCAGCGATGCGCTGCGATATTCTCATCACGGCGCATGCCGACCAATATGGCGCCAAGGAAAGATTTCAAACCGCGCCGGGAGCTTGCCGCGCCTATGCCCGCGCCGCCGAACGCGCGCTCGGTGCCCGAATGCGCAAGGAACGGGCGATGTGACCGAGGCGCGGCCGGCGCCAATCGCCAAAAGGCCGATGGCGCTTGCTGGATCGTCAGCCCGAAAGCGAACGCCATTTCGGCTAGGAATGCTAAACGTCATGGTCTCAGATCCCTATCGATCGTCTCTGTAGTTCCTTTGCCTGGGGCGGAAATTCATCCAGCCAATTCGATAGCGGCGGTTTGCTGGCGGTTCCGGAGAAGGTATAGTCGATTCAGGCGGCGGTGATCGTCTCGCATCGCTCTCCTGCCGGACCACGGACGCCGGCCGAGAAGGAGTAACCGACATGATGAACAGGCGAACCTTCTCTGCCAGCTTAGCCACCGGCGCCGCCGTCTCGCTGGTTGCCGCCCGCGGCATGGCCGCGATTCCGGTCCCGACGAAGGCGCGCAATGTCGTCCTCGTCCATGGGCTCTTCGCCGACGGCTCATGCTGGTCCGAGGTGATCGCGCGCCTGCAGGCGGCTGGGCTCAACGCCACGTCCGTGCAGAATCCCCTGACGACGCTGCCAGAAGCCGTCGCATCGGCACAGCGCGTGCTGGACCGGCAGGACGGCCCGACCGTGCTCGTCGGGCATTCATTCTCCGGAATGATCGTCACGGAAGCCGGCGTTCATCCCAACGTCTCGGCTCTCGTCTATGTGGCGGCGCGGGCCCCCGATGCCGGTGAGGACTATACGGCCCTGGCGAAGACCTATCCGACGCCCCCGGCGTCCGCGGGGATCGTTTATGACGGCGATGAGGGGCGTCTCAGCGAAACGGCGTTCCTGCGCGATTTCGCGGGCGATCTGCCGAAGGAAAAGGCGAGGGTGCTCTATGCTGTCCAGCAGCCGTTCCAAAAGACCCTGCTGACGGGAAAGACCGCGCACGCGGCCTGGCGGTCGAAACCGAGCTTCTATGCCGTTTCGACGCAAGACCGGACGATCAACCCCGATCTCGAACGCTTCATGGCCAAGCGCATGGGCGCCAAGACCATCGAAGTGAAAGCAAGTCACCTCTCGTTGATTTCTCATCCGGGCGAGATCACTCAACTCATCCTGGAAGCCGCCGGACAACGCGGATAACCGGGCGCGAGAGACATCTGCTGACCCAGGCGATGAGCGCGGCCTTCGCCTTCTCTCGATCGGCGGAGCCGACCGGCAGGGTCACTCGAACGTCAGCGGGTCGGGTCCCATCCGTCCTTCAGGGTCGTCGAGCGTCGCGATCTTCGCCATGTCATCAGCGTCAAGCGTGAAGGTCAGGATGTCGTGATTCTCGCGCATGCGCTCCTCGTTGACGGTCTTGGGTATGACGATCAGGTCGTTCTGCACATGCCAGCGCAGGATAATCTGTGCGACGGTACGGTCGTGCTTCTCCGCCAGCGCCGCGAGCACGGCATTGCCGAGTAGTTCGCCCTGCCCCAATGGGCTCCAGGATTGAACGGCGACCTTTCGTTTCGCATTCTCCGCGCGTGCCGACACCTGCTGAAAGGCTGGGTGGCATTCGATCTGATTGACGACGGGCACGACGCCGGTCGTTTCGATCAGCCGATCGATCTGGTCAGGCATGAAGTTCGAGACGCCGATGGCGCGCGCGCGGCCTTCCTCGCGAAGCTGAATCAGCGTCTCCCACGATTCGACGTAGCGATCGCGCACGGGCACCGACCAGTGGATCAGATAAAGGTCGACATAATCCAGCTTCAGCAGATCGAGGCTGGTGTTGAACGCGGCTCGCGCGGATTCCCTGCCCTGGTCGGTGTTCCACAATTTGGTCGTGATAAAGACGTCCTCGCGCGGCACGCCGCTGGTTCGCAAGCCCTCTCCGACGCCTGCTTCGTTGCGATAGATCATCGCGGTATCGATGTGGCGGTATCCGATGCCGAGCGCCGTTTCGACCATCTTTGCCGTACGGTCTGCCGCAGCTTGATAGGTGCCGAGGCCGATCTGGGGAATTTTGCTGCCGTCATTCAGGGTGATGAAGGGCTGAGGCATGTCCGACTCCGATAGGGTGCCGGCGATATAGAAGCGCCTCGTCGAATCGTATAGTATGATTAATGACAGCGGGGAGTTATGTTGTGTCAGCGAACGGCGCGGGCGAAGGCCTTCTCCGCCAGCGGCTCCATGATCGCATAACCGGCGGCGGTCGGGTGGATGCCATCGGCCGAATTGGCCGACGATAGTCCGTGTGTGCCGTCGTCGAGCGCCGCATTATAATCGACGAAGCTGAAGCCCTCGCGTGCCGTATAGGCCCGAAGCCATGCGTTGAGCGACGCGATGTCCGCGGCCGGATCGTGCCCCGGCCGGCCGCCGAGCGTGCGTGCGGGAAGGACCGCGCCGAGCACAACCTTGATTTTGTGCACACGCGCAAGCTCGGCCATCGAAGCGAGATTGCCTTCGATTTCGGACAGGCTGGTCGGGCCGGTCGCGCCGGCGAGATCGTTGATCCCGGCCAGGATATGCACGACGGCGGGATGGAGCTCGATCACGTCGGCGCGAAACCGGCCGATCATCTGCCGCGTGGTTTGCCCTCCGATACCGCGGTCCACCCGATCGCCGGCAAAGAAGCCCGGGCGCAGTGTAAGCCACCGCTCGGTGATCGAGTCGCCGAAGAAGACGATGCGGCGTTTCGTCGCGGGCGGCAGAGCAGCGTTGGCGGTCCGGTATCGGCAGACATTCGGAAAATCGACCGCGAACAGCTTCTGCTGCCAGGCGACATAAGCGGCGCCCACCTCGGGAGCGGGTGGAGTCGGTTTGCGTCCGGCAGCGCGGGCGGCGTCGGCGGAAGCCTGATAGGCCGTCACTTCCGGGGGCATCGCCGGATCCGCGGCGCAAACATCCGGCTCGTCGCGCGAATGAGCCGCAACTGGCGCGAGAAGCAAGACGATCAGCGAGGCGAGGGTGCGGATGCGCATGGCGGTTCTACCTAGACTGCGGACGTCGCTATGCATCGATTCCCGCGGCACGTGTGCTCCCGCTTGGCCTTCAAGATCGGCGCCCAACTGATACGTGGTTGCTAGCAGGCCGGCCGGCCGATAGGAATATGTATGAGTATTTATTTGGGCATGGAGTGGGCATGAAGAAGTTGCGGATCGGACTGGTTGGCCTCGGCAAGATCGCGCGGGATCAGCATCTGCCGGCGCTCGCCGCGAACGCGGACTACGATCTTGTCGCGATCGCCAGCCGCAACGCGACACTCGATGGCGTTGCCAACTTCCCGACGATCGACGCGATGCTCGGCGGCGATGTCGCACTGGATGCCGTATCGCTCTGCACGCCGCCTCGTGGCCGCTTCGATCAGGCGCGCATGGCGATCGAGGCGGGGTTGCATGTCATGATGGAGAAGCCGCCGGCGGCGACGGTATCCGAAGCGGTTGCGCTGGCCGAACTGGCCCAAGCGAAAGGCGTGGTGCTGTTCGCCACATGGCATTCGCGCGAAGCGGCGGGGGTCGAGCCGGCGCGCGCCTGGCTCGCCGGGCGACGGATCGATGCGGTCCGAATCGCGTGGCGCGAGGATATCCGCCGCTGGCATCCGGGCCAGGATTGGATATTGGAGGCGGGTGGGTTCGGCGTGTTCGATCCCGGGATCAATGCCCTGTCGATCGCGACCAGGATCCTGCCCGAGCCCTGGCGGGTGGACACCGCGACGATCACCGTTCCTGCTGGCCGACAGGGGGCACTCAAGGCGACGCTCGGGATGTTGACAGGCGCCGTGCCGGTGTCGGCCGAATTCGATTTCCTGCAGACCGGCCCACAGACTTGGGACATCGAGGTCGATACCGATGCCGGTACGATGGTGCTGTCGATGGGCGGTTCGATCCTCCGCCTTCCCGGAGAGCCGCCGCGCGAAGCTGCGGACGCCGAATATCCCGGTCTCTATCGGCGCTTCGCGGAGCTGGTTGCGACCGGGAAAAGCGATGTCGACTTACGGCCGCTTCAGCTCGTGGCGGACGCGTTCCTGATCGCGGAACGTACGACCGGGGATGCGTTCGAGTGGTGATCGTCTGCGGACAACCGGAAAAAACGGGGGAGTGAGGCCATGATATTGCGTGCTGCGCTGGTGTTCGCGATCGCCCTCCAGGCCACAAGTCCGGCGCCCGTCGCGCCGCCGCCGCGCGATCCGCGCAATTGGCCGACGCCGGTCATGGACACCCTCCCGCCGCCGATCCCGGCAATGCGCAAGGGCGCGGTGCTGGTGCTCTCCAAGACCAACGGCTTCCGCGATCCCGATCAGATCGCCGCCGCGAAGACGGTGCTCGTCGGGCTCGTCCGCAAACAGCATCGCGACGTATTCGAGACCGAGAATGCTGCCGTGATGAACCCGCGCGACCTCGCGCGTTTCGCAGTGGTCGTGCTCAGCAGCACCAGCGGGACGATCTTCGACGATAATCAGCGTGCGGCGTTCAAGACATGGGTCGAAAAGGGCGGCGGTGTGGTGCTGCTCCACGGCGCTGGCGGCGACCCGCAATATGACTGGAGCTGGTACCCGACCACGTTGATCGGTGCGCAGTTCATCGGTCATACCGGCCGGCCCAAGCAGTTCCAGCAGGGGACGATCGACGTGATCGACCGCAGCAACCCGGCGACGCGCGACCTGCCGGCGAAATGGGTGCGGACCGAGGAATGGTATTCGTTCGATCGGGTGCCGACCGGCAATGATACCCACATCCTCGCGACGCTCGACGAGAGCAGCTACGAACCGTTTCCCGAGCGCGTGCGGATGGGCAAGCTCCATCCGCTGATCTGGACGCGCTGCGTCGGTCGCGGGCGAGTGTTCTTCTCGGCACTCGGCCACAAGGCGGAGACCTATTCGGAACCGCTCCACCAGAAGATGATCAGCGGCGCGATCCGCTGGGCCGCGCGTGCGGAAGGGGTAGGCTGCTGATTCTGCCCGGCCGTCACGCCGGGTTGGTCACCTTGCAGCCCCACAGCGCGTAATACAGCACATACATCTCGCACAAAGCCGTGACGATGAAGGCGAGCTGGATGCCGAAATTGTCGGCGACGCTGCCCTGGATGAAGACCAGCGCACCGCCGGCGATCGACATGATCAGCAATCCAGATCCTTCCTCGGTCAGTGGTCCCAGGCCGCGGATCGCAAGCGCGAAGATCGTCGGGAACATGATCGAGTGGAACAGGCCGACGGCGATCAGCGCATACATCGCCGTCGGGCCAGGCACGAAGGTAGCGATGAGCGCCGACACCAGCGCCCCGATGGCGAACAATGCGAGCACCTTCTCCGGCGCGAAATAGCGCATGATCCACGCACCGGCGAAGCGGCCGACCATCATCCCGCCCCATACGAAGGTCAGGTAGAAGGCGGCCTGCTCATGGGTGATGTTGGCGATATGGGGCTGCGACGCGAAGTTGATGAACAGGTTGCCGACGCCGATCTCCGCCAGCACGTAGAGAAAGATCGCGCCGCAGCCGAGAATCAGGTTGCGGTGCTTCCACAGCGACAGATGCTTGCGCTCCTCGGCATTGGCACGCTGCGTCGCCGCGCCCAGCGCGGGCAGCTTGGCGCGGGCGATGACGACGGTCAGCACCGCGAGCACGATCGCGACGATCAGATACGGCAATTCGGTCGCCTGCGCGTCGGCCATGCGTTGCGCGTGGCTCAGCTGGACGCCCTCCGCCGAGGTCCCGGCAGTGGTGCGGGCGAGGATCAGATACCGGCCGAACACGATCGCCAGCACGTCGCCGGTGGTGTTGAACGCCTGGACCAGGGTGAGCCGCGACTCCGCGGTCTGGGGCGAGCCGATCACCGCGACATAAGGATTGGCGGCGACCTGGAGCAATGCGATTCCGCACGACACGATGAATAGGGAGGCGAGCGTGACACCATAGGAAGGCAGACTGGCCGCCAGGATCATCCCCAGCGACCCCACCGTCATCACCGCGAGCCCGATCGTCAGCGCCTTTTGATAGCCGATCCGCTCGATCAGCTTGGCCGCCGGAATCGAAGCGACGAGATAGCCTACGAACCAGGTCGATTCGATCAGGGTGGTCTGCAGGTAGTTGAGCTCGAACACGCTCTTCAGGTGCGGCAGCAACGTATTGTTGATGACCGTGATGAACCCCCACATGAAGAAGAGGCTGGCGAGCAAGGCGAGCGCCGGCCCGTACCTGCCGCCGCTCGGCATTTCGACCTGCTGACGCGGGGTAGTTGCCGCGGGACCTGCCATCTTCCTCTTCCTTTGTACGACCGCAAAGCTTGTGCCTTGGCTAATTGTCTGATTATATATCGCTCGTGCCGCGGTCAATCCGGTCGGTATCGAAAGGAGGGGCGGCATGCATAATGTATTGATATTCATGAAATTCGCGCCCGCCTCGCGCCTCGTCCAATTTCCCCTGGAGCCCTGAATGCCCTCCGACAACATGCCCAAGCTCCGCAGCCGCGCCTGGTTCGACAACCCCGACAATGTCGACATGACCGCGCTGTATCTCGAGCGGTACCTGAATTTCGGCCTCAGTCTCGAGGAGTTGCAATCGGGCAAGCCGATCATCGGCATTGCCCAGACCGGATCCGACCTCAGTCCCTGCAACCGCCATCATCTCGTGCTCGCCGAGCGCGTGCGCGAAGGGATACGCGAGGCGGGCGGCATCGCGCTCGAATTCCCGGTCCACCCGATCCAGGAAACCGGCAAGCGCCCCACCGCCGGGCTCGACCGCAACCTGTCCTATCTCAGCCTGGTCGAGACGCTCTACGGCTATCCGATCGACGGCGTCGTACTGACGATCGGCTGCGACAAGACGACGCCCGCCTGTCTGATGGCGGCGGCGACGGTGAACATTCCGGCGATCGCCTTGTCGGTCGGGCCGATGCTCAACGGCTGGCACAAGGGCGAGCGGACCGGCTCGGGCACGATCGTCTGGAAAGCGCGGCAGCTGCTCGCGGCAGGCGAGATCGACGATGCCGAGTTCATCCGCCTCGTCGCCTCATCGGCGCCCTCGACCGGTTATTGCAACACGATGGGCACCGCGACGACGATGAACTCGCTGGCCGAGGCACTCGGCATGTCGCTGCCCGGATCGGCGGCGATCCCGGCCCCGTATCGCGACCGCCAGGAAGTCGCCTATCGCACCGGCAAGCGCGTCGTCGAGATGGTCGCGGAGGATCTCAAACCGTCGGATATCCTTACCAAGGAGGCGTTCCTCAACGCCATCGCGGTCAATTCGGCGATCGGCGGATCGACCAACGCGCCGATTCACCTGACCGCGATCGCGCGCCATATCGGCGTCGAAGTGCCGCTAAAAACCTGGCAGGACCATGGCCACGCCATCCCGTTGCTGGTTAATCTCCAGCCTGCCGGCGAATATCTGGGCGAGGATTATTACCGTGCGGGCGGCGTTCCCGCGGTGGTCGCGCAATTGATCCAGCACGGCTTGATCGCGGAGGAGGCGATGACCGCCAACGGCCGCACGATGGGCGACAATTGCCGCGATGCCGCGATCGAAGACGAGAAGGTCATTCGCCGGTTCGACGATCCGCTGATGCAAGACGCCGGCTTCGTCGTCCTGTCGGGCAATCTGTTCGACAGCGCGATCATGAAGACCAGCGTGATCTCGCCCGAATTCCGCGAGCGCTATCTCTCGAACCCCGACGATCCCGAAGCATTCGAGGGGCCGGTCGTGGTGTTCGACGGGCCGGAGGATTATCATGCGCGGATCGACGATCCCGCCTCCAACATCACCTCCGGAACCCTGCTGGTGATGCGTGGCGCCGGGCCGATCGGCTATCCGGGCGCGGCCGAGGTGGTGAACATGCGGCCGCCTGCGCACCTGATCCTCGACGGAGTCCATGCCTTGCCGTGCATCGGCGATGGCCGCCAATCCGGCACGAGCGGCAGTCCTTCGATCCTCAATGCCTCGCCCGAGGCCGCGGCGGGCGGTGCGCTGGCGCTGCTCCGGACCGGCGATCGCGTGCGCATCGATCTCAAGCGCGGTACTGCCGATGTGTTGATCGACGAGGCCGAGCTTGCCGAGCGGCGGCGCGCATTGGAGGCGGCGGGGGGCTATCGCTATCCCGCGTCGCAGACCCCGTGGCAGGAGATCCAGCGCGCGGTGGTGGGCCAGCTCGGCAGCGGCGCCATCCTCGAAGGGGCGGAGGCCTATCAGCGCATCGCCCAGACCAAGGGCCTGCCGCGCGACAATCACTGACACTCCAATTTCCCCTCCCTTTGAGGGAGGGGATTAAGGGGTGGGTGAGTATCGGGCGAGGCTCGATGCCCCGTCCGATGCTGTTTTGTCGATAGGTTATTGAGTCTTTTGGGCGCGCAGACGCGCGCACCCACCCCGACCCCTCCCTTGCAGGGAGGGGCGCTTTGTTACTCCCCCCCCGGCAATTCCATATCTGTCAGCGCTAGTCGCAGCAGGTCGGTCATCGCGCGCCGCGCGCCATCTTTATCCTTCGCTTCGATCGCCGCATGGACGCGGCGATGATCGGGGAGCGGGTCACGCGGCAGGCTGCGGCGGCGCTGCTTGAACTTGGTGGTCCAGCTCACCGCCGCGCCGACCGTGCTGGCCAGCGCGGTCAGCGGCTCGTTGCGCGCGGCGGCCAGGATGGCGCGGTGGAAACGCTGGTCGGCGGCGCGCCCGCGTTCGTCGGCCAGGCCGAACGCCTGCATGCCGTTGAGCGCCTCGGCCATTTCGGCCAAGTCGTGGTCACTGCGCCGTTGCGCCGCGAAGGCGGCGGCGGCGGGCTCGATCACTTCGCGCAGCTCGAACAAATCGACGATGAACTGGGGGTCGGGCTCGCCCTCGAACGTCCAGGCCAGGATATCCGGATCGAGCAGGTTCCAGCGGTTGCGTGACGTGATTCGCGTCCCTGCCTTGGGCCGGCTTTCGACCAATCCCTTGGCGGCCAGGATACGGATCGCCTCGCGATAAGCGGTCCGCGAGATGCCGAGATCCTCGCTCGCCTCGATCTCGCCGTCCAATATGTCACCGGGCTTGCGGATGCCGCCGACGATTTCGATGCCGAGCTTGCGCGCGATCGTACCATGGATGCGTGGCGCGGGAGGGGGGCGGTCGTCATCCATCGACCGTGCCAGCCTATGCGGTCGTGATCCCGGTGACAATGCTCACAAGCTGCGCACCGCCACCGGAATTGGGTCCTCCTGCGCGAGCGGGTTGCGCGCCGGCAGCGTAAAGGGCGGTGCTTCGACCTCGAACACGTCGCCCGGCTCGGTCTTCACCCCGTCGCTGAACGACAGCGTCGCGGTGCCGAAGAAGTGGACGTGCAGATCGCCAGGGCGGCGAAAACCGGCATATTTGAAATGATGGTGCTCGAGATTGGCGATGCTGTGCGACATGTTCGCCTCGCCTGAGACGAACGGCTTCTCCCAGATCACTGCGCCGTCGCGCAGGATGCGGCTGGTGCCGCGCACATCTTGGGGCAGCTCGCCGAGCAGCAATTCCGGGCCGAGCGCGGCAGCGCGCAACTTCGAATGCGCGAGCCAGAGGTAATTGCCGCGCTCGGTGACATGGTCGGAGAATTCGTTGCCCAGCGCGAAGCCGATCCTGACCGGTGCGCCGTCCGATGCGATCAGATAGATCCCGGCGATCTCGGGTTCCTCGCCGCCATCGAGCGCGAAATCGGGCATGGCGAGCGGCGCATCGGGCGCGGCCAGGATCGCGCCGTCGCCCTTGTAGAACCATTCGGGCTGAACGCCGATCGCGCCGGTCTCGGGCTTGCCGCCTTCGACACCCATCAGGAACATCTTCATCGAATCGGTCGGTGCCGGATTCTCGATCGCCGCGCGGTGCATCTTGTCGCGCCCCTCGGCCGAGCCGAGATGAGTGAGGCCAGTGCCGCTGACCAGCAGGTGCGCAGGGTCGGCATGGTCGATCGGACAGAGCAGGGTGACGCCCGCAAGATCGACCGCCTCCCCCAGCCGCGCGCCCGCGAGTTCGGCGAGCGACACGCCGGCCGCCATTGCTTCGTTCGCCAGCGCTAGAGTCGTCGTCGCACCGGTCACGCGGCGCGCCCCGTCGTCATCCAAAGCCGCGACGCCGCGCGCACCATCGTCGAATTGGATCAGGGAACGGATCATTTCGGCGACTCCTCACGCTGGCCGTCGATGCGGCGGGCGATCCCCCATTCATTCGCGTCGCCAATCGCGGCGGGGATCAGGCCGGCCGGCAGATTCTGGAAGCAGACCGGACGCAGGAAGCGCTCGATCGCCTTGCTGCCGACCGACGTGGTGCGGCTGTCGCTGGTTGCGGGGAAGGGCCCGCCATGGACCATGGCATGCGCGACCTCGACTCCGGTCGGCCAGCCGTTGGCCAGGATGCGGCCGACCCGGCGGGCCAGCAGCGGCAGGATTTCCGCTGCAGCGGATTCGTCGGCCGGATCGATCTGGATCGTCGCGGTCAATTGTCCTTCGAGCCCGGTAACGACTTTCGCCAGCTCGGCAGTGTCGCGGCATCGCACGACGATCGAGGACGCGCCGAACACCTCGTTGCCCAGCGCTGAATCGGCGAGGAACTGCTCGGCGCTCGTCTCGAACAGCGCGCCCACTGCCTGGTTGGCGCCGTCGCAGGCGCACCCTCGCGCGACGGTGCGGACGGCGTCATGTCCGGCGAGCGCGCCGACACCCTTCTCGAACGCGGCGTGGATGCCCGGAGTGAGCATGGTCGAGGACTTGCTGCCTTCGAGCACCCGGCCCGCGGCCGCGACGAATGCGTCGAGATCGGGACTGTCGAGCCCGATGATCAAGCCCGGATTGGTGCAGAACTGCCCAGCACCCATCGTCAGCGAGGCGACGAACGCCTCCGCCAGCGCCGGGCCGCGCGCGGCGAGCGCGGCGGGGAACAGGATGACGGGGTTGATGCTCGACATCTCCGCATAGACGGGGATCGGCTCGGCGCGCGCGGCCGCGATTCGCACCAGCGCGAGCCCGCCGCCGCGCGATCCGGTGAAACCGACTGCCTTGATCCGCGGATCCGCGACCAGCGCCCCACCGAGCGCGTTGGTCTCGCCGGGAAGGTAGGAGAAGACGCCCGCTGGCAGGCCGCTCGACGCCACCGCCGCGGCGATCGCGCGCGCCACCAGCTCGCCGGTGCCGGGATGCGCAGGATGGCCCTTCACGACCACTGGACACCCCGCCGCCAATGCCGAGGCGGTGTCACCGCCGGCAACCGAAAAGGCGAGCGGGAAGTTCGACGCGCCGAATACGGCAACCGGCCCTAGCGGCAGGTTCATCCGCCGAAGATCGGGGCGCGGCAGCGGTTGACGGTCGGGAAGAGTCGGATCGATCGTAGCGTCAAGCCAGTCGCCTTGGCGGACGACGGACGCGAACAGGCGAAGCTGCCCGACGGTCCGCGCGCGCTCGCCTTCGAGCCGGGCACGAGGCAGGCCGCTCTCCTGCATCGCGCGAACGATCAATTCATCGCCGATGTCGAGGATCGCCTGCGCCGCGGCATCGAGGAACGCGGCGCGCCTTTCGGGTGTGATCGCCGCATAGGCGGGAAAGGCTGCCTCGGCCAGCGCGCAGGCCGCGTCCACCGCCCCGGCTCCGGCAGAGGAGAAATCGGGCCGCAGAGCCTCACCGGTCGCGGGGTCGACCGAGGTGAAGCGGGTATCGGACTGGCGCGCCTCTGCACCGATCAGGATGGAACCGTCTATCAAGAAATGTCTCCAATAACTCAGACATAATTAGCCCGCTTAGTCTGTCGCTTCAACCCCATCGACGTTCCTCCGAATTTCGCAATTTATCAGCATGATAAATCATGATTTCTTCCCGAGATGGCCGCCCTTTGATCAGGATTGACAAGCATATAATCATACAATATCACGATAATTAGTACTATAAATCAAGCATGGCAGATAAGCCGAAACCGCCTTGGGAGGAGAGGAATGAACTATTCCGGTCAGATTCGTTGCGGAGTCGCGCTTGGCGCGATGATCATCGGCCTCACCGCCGGCGCGGCGCATGCGCAGGACGCGGGCACGCCTGCGCCCCAGGCGGCCGATCCGGCACCGCAGACTGCCGACGGTTCGGCCCCGGCGGAGATCGTCGTCACCGGCGTCCGTGCGTCGATCGCCAGTGCGGCAGATCGCAAGCGCACTGCCTCGCAGATCGTCGATTCGATTGTCGCCGAGGATATCGGCAAGCTTCCCGACAACAACGCCACCGAGGCGCTGCAGCGTATTACCGGCGTCCAGGTGTCGCGTGACGTGGGCGAGGGCAGCTCGATCGCCATTCGCGGCCTTCCCCAGGTCGAAACCACGCTCAACGGGCGTGAGACCTTCACCGCCGGCGGCGGCCGCACCTTCAACCTGCAAGATCTCCCGGCCGAACTGATCAGCCGGATCGACGTCTACAAGTCGCCGAGCCCCGACCTGATCGAAGGCGGCCTGGGCGGCTTGGTCGATATCCGGACGCGGCGACCGCTGGACCTCCCCGGTTTCTCGGCGAGCGCGACCCTGCGGAATTTCTATGGCGATCTGATCGGCAAATCGAAGCCGTCCACTTCGGTCCTGCTCAGCGACCGCTGGCACACGGGCATTGGCGAGATGGGGGCGATGATCAGCGTCTCGTACCAATTGCGACCGTATCGTCAGGACCTCGATTCGACCGGCGCACCGGGATCGCGGCTGAACGTCATTGCCGGGCAGCAGGTGTTTGCGCCGAACGGCAACAACCAGGTGCTGATTACCGGCGAACGCGAACGTATCGGCGCCAATGCGGCTTTCCAGTGGCGGCCGGCGCCCAACCTCGAATTCCTGATCGAGGGCCAATATCAACGCTTCAAGGCAACGCAGCAGCAATATAACGCGCTGTTCCAGAGCGCCGGTACCGCAGTCGTGCCGGGCAGCGCCACGACCTTTCCGGGCACGCAGGACATTTCTCAGGTCACCTATGCCAATCAGTCGCTGACCGCCGGCAGCACCGAGCGCGACTTCGCGGACGAGAACAGGTCCATCTCGCTCAATGGCAAATGGACCAGCGGACAATTCACGCTGACCGCGGACGGCACCTATACCAAGTCGACCAACGATCTCTGGTATACCGAGCTCGACTTGATCACCACGGTGCCCACCATCACGCAGCAATTGGGGACCAATCCACCGTCGTCATCGACGGGAGCGTACGACCTCTCCGACCTCAGCAAGTACAAGGTCGGCAACCTGACGCGGAACGAGAATCACTATTCCGGGCATGAGGCGGCCGCGCAACTGGATGGCGAATACAAGGTCGATAGCTGGCTGAGTTCGATCAAGTTCGGGGTCCGGTATTCGGACCGCACGATCGCGCAGAACAACCCGCTTCGTTATACCGGCAAGACGCCGAACACGAACCCGGCAGCGTATCCGGGGCTGTTCCAGGCCAATGGCTATGGCGACTTCTACGACAAGACCGCTGCCGGCCTCGATTTCCAGCGCAACTATCCCTACGCCGTGGTCGGCCAGCTGGCGAACAACTTCCAGGGTGTCCTGAGCCAGCTCGGTCTGACGGGCGCGCTTGCTCCATCGGTCACATCGGTCAATTCGCAACTTGCCGCGTTCAATGCCGACGAGTCCGTCTGGGCCGGTTATGCGATGGCGAGCCTCAAATTCGGTCCGGTCGATGGCAATATCGGCGTCCGATATGTCCGGACCAAGGACACGATCGTCGGCAATCAGCTGAAAACGACCACGCTTCCGGGTGGCGGACTGACCCCGGTCGTGCCCAATGTCGTCGAGCCGGTCTCGGTCCACAACAGCTATGACGATTGGCTGCCCAGCGCGAACTTCCGCATCCACCTGACGGACAAGCTCCAGCTCCGTTTGGCCGCATCGAAAACGCTCACCCGTCCCGACTTCAGCCAGCTCTCGCCAGCGCTTACCGTGGTGCCGGGCCAGCTCGCCGCCAGCCAGGGCAATCCCAATTTGAGCCCGATCAAGGCGAACAACGCCGACATCTCGCTCGAATGGTATTTCAACAAGACCGGATCGGTCTACGCCGCCGGCTTCTACAAGGACGTCCAGGGCTTCATCTTCACGCGCCAGACGACGGGTGTGACGATCGGCGGGTTGACGGGCTATACGCTGTCGGCACCGGAGAATTCCGGCGACGGCAAGGTCAAGGGCTTCGAGGTCGGCTATCAGCAGTTCTTCGACTTCCTGCCGGGTTTCCTGTCGGGCCTGGGGATGCAGGCGAATTTCACTTATGCCGACAGCAAGGCGCCGACGTCGCTGGTCGGTTTCTCGGCACCTCTGACTCAGTTGTCGAAGACGAGCTACAACATCGTCGGCATCTACGAGAAGAACGGCGTATCGCTGCGCGTCGCATACAACTACCGCTCGAAATTCCTGTCGAGCATTCTGGGCGGTGCCTATACGGACGCGGCCGGCGGGCTTCACACCTTCACCTGGCCCGTTTACACCAAGGGCTATGGTTGGCTCGACGCGTCGTTCAACATCGACGTGACCAAGCACTTCACGCTGTCGTTCGATGCGCAGAACCTGCTGCGCACGCAGATTCAGCAATATTATCAGGTCCAGACCCGGCCCGGGCAGTTCACGATCGACGATCGACAGTTCATGATCGGCGTCCGCCTGAAATACTGATCCGACGAGAATACCCCATCCGGCCGGATGCTCTGCTCAAGGGGGAGCTGAAGATCCGGCCGGTACTTCCCCTGAACCTCCGACTGGGCACGAACCTCTGGTTCGTGCCCTTTTTCTTCGGACGTGTGGCTCAGTCGTCGAGCGAGAATTCGCGGACGATAGCCTCGCTATGCTCGCCGATGCGCGGTGCTGCGGCCGAAGTGCCGACGCGCGCGCCATTCACGCGAATGGGCGCGCGCGTAGTAGTGATCGGCGTGGCTCCGCGCTTGAGGCGTTGGAGCATGTCGAGCCGCGTGAAGGCTTCTTCCGTCAGCAAAGTCGGCCAGTCGCTGACCGGCGCACACCAGATGCCGTCCGCGCGCAGCCGCTCGATCCATGGCTGGGTCGTGCAGCCCGCCAGAAGCACCGCGATGTCCGCCTTGATCGCGTCCCGCTCGGCAAAGGCGTCGCGGCCGGCGAGCGGGAGGTCGAGCGATCGCCCGAGCAGATCGAGCGGAGTCATCGCCAGCGCGAGCCAGCCGTCGCTGGTGCGATAGACGCCGTATGGCGCCGCGAGATAGGCATGAGCGTTGTCGACCGCCGCGCGTTGTGGGAGCCGGCCGCCATCGTTGAGATGGGTGGTCAGCACCTCGAACTGGAGGTCGACCATCGCCTCGATCAGGCTGGTCTCGACCGTCGCGCCATTACCGCTGATCCCGCGCCGGACCAAAGCGGCCAATATCCCTTCGACCAGGACATGACCGGCGAGCATGTCGGCGACCGACAGTCCGAACGGCACCGGGCCGTCCGACGCGCTGCCGCTCAGCCACATCGCGCCCGACAAGGCCTGGGCGAGCAGATCCTGGCCGGGCAAAGCGGCCCAGGGACCATCCTCGCCATAGCCGGAGATGCTGCCGACGATCAGTCGCGGATTGCGCGCCCTCAGCGCTGCCGGCCCGAAGCCGAGTCGGTCGGCGACGCCGGGGCGGAAATTCTGGATGACGACATCGGCCCGGTCGATCAGCCTTTGGACGCGCCGCGCGTCGGTCGGGTCCTTGAGGTCGGCGGCGAGGCTCTGCTTGTTGCGGTTGATCGCATGAAAGAGCGTGGAGTCGCCGGCAAGATCGGTGTCGCTGAGATAGAGCGTGCGGCAGATGTCCCCGCCATCGGGCCGCTCGACCTTGATCACACGCGCACCAAGATCGGCGAGGCGCAACGCCGCCGACGGGCCCGACAGGAACTGGGCCATGTCGATGACGAGAAGACCGTCGAGCGGGGCGGTCATCGGCTCGCGCGATAGAGCTGGTTGAGCGCCGCGATCGCCTCCACCGCCGGCTCGCCGCCGCGCAGCGCCGTGTTGATCCGTTCGGAGGCGGCGTGCTGGAACGGCATATAACCGTCATGCCGCGGGCGGACCCAGGCACGGTCGAGCGTCGCGCGCGTGGCGCGGTAGAAATCGTTGGTTGCGGCGTTGACGCTGTCCGCGTCCCACGCATCGGCGTGGCCGGGCTGGCCACCGTGCCGCGCGATGAGGTCGCGTTGCGCTTTGCCGTTGGCGACCCAGGCGGCGAAGCGCGCCGCGGCGGGCGGATTGCGGCCATAGGCCGACACCGCCATCCCGGTGCCGCCGAGCGTCGATCCGGTGGGGCCGTGATCGAGCGCGGGAATGTCGGCGAAGCGCACCGTCTCCGGCCGGAGCCCGTCGATCGCATAGCTGACATAACCGTAAATCAACGGCGCGATCGCAAGCTTGCCGGCAGGATCGGCCATCGCCTCGAGCATGTCGATCGGGTCCATCGCATAGGCCTGCTCGTCGACCTGTCCGGCGAGCGTCGCGAGCAGATCATATGCGCGTGCGGCCTCGGCGGGGAAGAGGTCGTCGCCGGCGCCGTCGAGCGTCACGCCGGCGAGCCCGCACAAGGTGAACAGACTCATCAGGCTATGCGGCGGCTTGAGCGGCAGCGAGGCGCGGCCATCCGCCGCGAGCGCGGCAAGTGCCCGCCAGTCGGTCACCGGCGCCGCGATGCGCGATGGCACCCAGGCCTGGACCTGCGCCGCGGCGTCGATCGGCAGCGCCCATTGATGCCCCGCCCAAGTGTAACTCTCATACGATCCGCCGATCGAGCCGGACGCGATCCCCTCCAGCGTCGAGCGATCGATCGCCTCGTCTATGGGCATCAGGCAGCCGCTGGTGGCGACCTGGCCGACATGCGGATGGTCGATCACGATCAGGTCATAGCGCCGCGCGAGCTCCTCGACCGGATAGCTTTCGAAATCTCGCAGCGAGCGTTGGTCCCACTCGATCGTCTCGCCGGTCAGCGCCTTCCATTCGATCGATGCGGCAACCAGCGGATCGTAGCCGCGGGAATGGTTCCAGGTCATGCCGCGCATAGTCGCGCCTTGCTCCATCGATTTGATCGTCGCCCGTTCGGGAAACGGTTGACTCGCCATTCGGCCGCCAATAGCAGTTCGACAAAGATAATATAGTCATACTTTTTAGGAGCTGGTCGAGTGGAAGCGGCGATGCGGGACCAAGGCGGGAATGGATCGCCCGGCGCATTGCCGCTCGACGGCATTATTGTGCTCGATTTCAGCCAGTTCCTGGCGGGGCCATCCTGCGCGCTGCGCCTCGGCGATCTCGGCGCCCGGGTGATCAAGGTCGAGCGGCCCGACGGCGGCGATGC
The DNA here is from genome assembly GCF_056401895.1 of Sphingomonas sp. P4_D12. Classification (NCBI taxonomy): domain Bacteria; kingdom Pseudomonadati; phylum Pseudomonadota; class Alphaproteobacteria; order Sphingomonadales; family Sphingomonadaceae; genus Sphingomonas; species Sphingomonas sp. P4_D12. The sequence goes on from NZ_JBFUIL010000002.1 coordinate 458,744, forward strand.
CAGCCGATCGCTGTTCCTCGCCGAAACCGCGTTCGATCAGGACAGCGCACTGTTCCACGCGATCAATCGCGGCAAGCTGAGCTACACCGCCGACCTCAAAGACGAGGCCGATCTCGCCGCGGTGAAGGCACTGATCGCCCGCGCCGACGTGCTGATCCACAATTTCCGGCCCGGGATCATGGACCGGCTCGGGTTGGGCTGGGACCAGGTGTCCGCGCTCAACCCGCGGCTGATCTATGCCGGTGTCAGCGGTTACGGTCCGGACGGGCCGTGGCGCGATCGCCCGGGACAGGACCTGCTCGTCCAGTCGCTGTCGGGCATTGCCTGGTTGTCGGGCGACGCCGACGGCGCGCCGGTCCCCGCGGGATTGTCGATCACCGACATGATGGCGGGCGCGCAGCTCTGCCAGGGCATCTTGGCGCTGCTCGTGCGGCGCGGGGTGACTGGAAAGGGCGGGCGCGTCGACGTCAGCCTGATCGAGACCGCGATCGATCTCCAGTTCGAACATCTCTCGGTGCATCTAAACCGCGGCGGCGCGATGCCGGCGCGCAGCGAATTGGCCAATGGCAACGTCTATCTCGCCGCGCCCTATGGCATCTATGCCACCGCCGACGGCTATCTCGCGCTGGCGATGACGCCGGTCGATCGGCTGGGGGAAGTGATCGATCTGCCCGCGCTGGCGGGGTTTCCGGCGGACCGCTGGTTCGCCGACCGCGATGCGATCAAGGCGCTGATCCGCGACCATCTCAGAACGCGCGCCACTGCCGATTGGCTGGCGATGCTGGAGCCCGCCGGAATCTGGGCGGCGCCGGTGCTCGACTGGCCGGCGCTGATGGCGGAACCAGCCTTCGCCGCGCTCCATGCGACTCAACAGGTGCGTTCGCCCGATGGCGCGGCGCTGACGCTGACCCGCTGCCCGATCCGCGTCGACGGCGCGATCCTCACCTCTCCGTGCGCGGCGCCCCGGCTCGGGGCCGACCGCTTATCCATCGACCGGGAACTTGGCCAATGATCGTCGAACAATACTTCGAGGACTATGAGATCGGGTCGGAGCGCACGAGCTTCGGCCGCACCATCACCGAGACCGATTTCGTCGTCCATGCCGGCCATACCGGCGACTTCTTCCCGCATCATATGGACGCCGAATGGTGCGCGACGCAGGACATCGGCCAGCGCATCGCCCACGGCACGATGGTGTTCGCGATTGGCATCGGCCTGACCGCGACAACGATCAACCCGCACGCAATGTCCTACGGCTATGATCGGCTGCGCTTCATCCGCCCGGTGCATATCGGCGATACGATCACGACTATCACGCGCATCGCCGACAAGCGCGACCATCCCAAAAGAGCGTCCCACGGCGTGGTTACCGAAGCGGTCGACATCCGCAACCAGCGCGGTGAGACGGTGCTGGCGTGCGAGCATCTCTATCTCGTGGCGCGCCGTCCGGCCGACTGAACGATGCGGCTGCGCCCGATCCCGATAGCTCTGTGCGCGATCGTCGCCGCCGTAGCGGTTGCGTCGCTGGTCGGTGTACGACAGGCGGCGCGGGCCGAGGCGGGGGTGGTTGCCAGCAGCAATGTTGGCGGGCCGCGCTACGGCTTGTCGACGGTCGGGCTGAGCTATCCCTTTGCTGCGGCGATCGCCAAGGGGTTCAGCGACGCGGCGGCGCGCGCCGGGGCGAGCGCGGTGGTGCTCGACGCCAAGGGCGACGTCCAGAAACAGGCCAACGACATCGACGATCTGATCGCGCAGCGCGTCGCCGGAATCGCGGTGATGCCGCTCGATTCGGTGGTTGCGCAGGGCTGGGTGCGCCGTGCCAATGCGCAGAACGTACCGATCGCGGCGGTGGCGGCGTTGGTCGGCGATCCCAAGACGCGATCGGTCGAAGACGTCTATCCCGGCCTCGTCGCGCTCGCCTCGCAGGACGAAGTGGCGGCGGGGCGCGCGGCGGGGAGCCTGGCGCTTCGCTGGCTGCCGCGCGACCGGCTGGCGCGGATCGCGATCATCGAGGGCGCGGCCGGATTCCCCGAGGTCGAGCAGCGCGCCCGGGGATTCCGCGCGGCGCTCGACGCGGCGGGCGCACGCTACGTCGTCATCGCGTCGCAGCCCGGAAACTGGACCAGCGAGGGCGGCGAGGCGGCATGCCAGAACATCCTCGCCGCGCACCCCGATATCGACCTGTTCTATAACGAGGCCGACGACATGATGATCGGCTGCGCGCGCGCGGTCCGCGCCGGTGGTTCGCGGGCACGACTGATCGGGGTGGGCGGATCGAAGCTCGGCATCGCCTCGATCAAGGCAGGCGCGGTCGACGGTACGGTCTGCTTCAAGCCAGAGGCGCTCGGCGCCCTGGCGTTCGGCGCCCTGGCGTTCGGGGCGCTTCACGACAGGAATGGCAATACGCCGCGCTTCCGCACCTATCCGATCCCGGCGGTCACGCGCGCCACGATCGGCGAATGCGTCGGGCAATGGTAGACGCGCCGCTCCTCCAATTGCGCGGGCTGGAGAAGGTCTGGCCCAACGGCACCATCGCGCTGCGCGGGGTCGATCTGACGGTGCGCGCAGGCAAGGTTCATGGGCTGCTCGGCGCGAATGGCGCCGGCAAGTCGACGCTGATCAAGGTGCTGGCGGGCGCGATCCCGGCGAGCGGCGGCAGCATCGAGTGGCGCAGTGAGCCGGTGCGCTGGACCAATCCGCGCGCCGCGCGGGCCGGAGGCGTCGCCACCATCTATCAGCATATTCCGCTCGTCCCGACCTTGTCGGTGCTCGAGAATATGCTGCTCGAGCAGCGCGGCGGATGGCGCATCGACCGTGCCGCGCGCGACCGGGCGATGGCGGTCGCGCAGTCGCTGGGCGACCCGTTCGATCTCGATGCGATCATCGGCGACTTGCCGATCGGCACGCGCCAGATGGTCGCGATCGCGCAGGGGCTGATGAGCGACCCCGCCTTGCTGATCATGGACGAGCCGACCGCGTCGCTCGCGGGCGACGAGCGCGAGCAGGTCTATCGCACTATCCGCCGACTGGCGGGCGAGGGGCGGGCAATATTGTTCGTCTCGCACTTCCTCGATGAGATCGTCGCGCTGACCGACGAGGTCACCGTGCTGCGTGATGGCCGTGCGGTGCTCGACGCGCGGACGGCGGACCTCGACGAAGCGGCGATCGCGGCGGCGATTGCCGGGCGCTCGGTTACGGCGCTCGAACGAGTCGAGCGGCCCCCTCCGGCAGGTAGCGCGTTGCTCGATGTTCGCGACCTCGCCTCGCCCGGAAAGCTCGCGCCGACGACTTTCTCCATCGCTGCCGGGGAGATCGTCGGCATCGCCGGCATGCTCGGCTCGGGTCGCAGCGAATTGCTCCACGCGATCTTCGGTGCCGATCCCGCGGCGCGGGGCACCGTCCTGCTCGGCGGGGAGGAAACGGGCCGCGATCCGGCCGAAGCGGTCGCTGCGGGCATCGCTTTGGTGCCGGAGGATCGCGCTGCGCAGGGATTCATTCCTGGCATGACGATCGCCGAGAACATCGCTTTGCCGCATAATGGCTGGCTGATCGCGCCGCGTCGCGAGCGCGCTGTGGCGACCGCCGCGATCGACGATCTCGCGATCAAGGCGCCCGATGCAGAGGCTTTGGTGGGCGAACTTTCGGGCGGCAATGCGCAGAAAGTGGTGATCGCCAAATGGCTGACCCCGCGCACGCGCCTATTGCTGCTCGACGAGCCGACCGCCGGGATCGACATCGGCGCACGCACCGACATCCTGCGGCTGATCCGTCGCCTTGCCGATCAGGGATTGGCGGTTTTGCTGGTCAGCTCGGAATTCGAGGAATTGCTCGCCGTCACCGATCGCGTCCTGGTGATGCGCGACGGCGCGATCGTTGCCCAGGTCGATCCGGCGACGACTGACGAGGCCGGGCTGATCCAGCTCGCCAGTGGAACCCAATCCAGAACGGACATCGCCGCATGACCCGAACCATCGACTGGCGCCGGACCTTCGGTCTGCGCGAAGCGGGCGTCTATTACGCGCTGCTGATCCTGCTCGCGTTGCTTGCGGCAATCGCGCAATCGCGCGGCTTGCCCAATTATTTGTCGCCGCAGAATCTCGGCAACATCGTTTACCAGGCATCTTTGGTCGGGATCATGGGCGTGGCGATGACGGTGATGCTGATCACCGGCGCGTTCGACTTGTCCGTGGCGTCGGTCGCGGCGCTCGCCGCGGCGGTGTTGGTCGGTCTGGCACCGAGCATCGGCTTCCCGCTGGCTGCCGGCGCCGCGATCGTCACCGCGATCGCTGTCGGCATCTTCAACGGCGCGATCGTCCAGTTCGTCGGGATCAACGCCTTCATCGTCACGCTCGGCACGCTCACCGCGGTCAGGGGGCTGGTGCTCGTCCTGACCGATGGACGCTCGCTGATGGTCGAGCGCCCCGACGTGCTCGAGCAGATGCTGGCGTTCGAGAGCACGCGCGTGCCGATCTTCTGGGCTGCCTTGCTGTTCGCAGTAGCGCTGCTGGCGCTCGCGGCGTGGAAGAGGCGGCCGCTTGACGCGCTGGCGGGCGTGGTCGTCGCGGTGCTGGCGCTGCTCGCGGGGAGGGATTTCACCGTCGCGGCGCCCGTCGTCTATCTCGCGTTGTTCACCGTCGCGGTCTGGGCGGTGCTGCGTTTCACCGTCATCGGGCGGCGCATCTACGCGGTCGGCGGCAATGCCGAGGCGGCGCGGCTGTCGGGGATCAACGTCCATGCCTACAAGCTCGGTGCCTTCGTGCTGTCGAGCGCCGCAGCCGGGTTCGCCGGCGTGCTGTTCGGGTGCCGGTTGGGCGCGATCAATCCGACCGCGCTCCAGGGTACCGAACTCACCGTGATCGCCGCCGCGATCCTGGGCGGCACGTCGCTGCTGGGCGGCGCGGGCAGCGTGCTCAAGACCGTGATCGGCGCGCTATTGCTATTCACGCTGACCAACGGATTCAACGTGCTCGACCTCGGTGCGAGCCATCAGGGACTGATCGAGGGCGCGGTGGTGATCGCCGCAGCCGCGATCTACACGGTCGGTGGCGACCGCCGGCGCGCGCGCCGCGCCGCGGTCGACACTGCGCCCACTGCTCCTGCCGTGACGGAGGCCGGCTAATGGCGAAGCTCCGCATCGCGGTCCGCCGCTTTGGACCGTTCGAAAGCGCCATTACCGCGCAATTCGCCGATTTTGCGCGCGGCTATGGCGTCGAGGCCGACCTGGAGGCGGTGCCTATGGACCTCAACCCGCTGCACGAAAGCGTGATCGGGCAGCGCGGGCTTGCGACCGGCGCCTGGGACATCGCCTTCCTCAACACCGACTGGCTGGCCGAGGCGGTCGCCGACGGTCTGCTCGAGGATCTGACGCCGCACATGGTCCGCGCACCGATCGCCGATTTTCCCGACGCCTGGAGCCCGTCGCTGACCGGGCTGCAGCGGTTCGATGGCGGCTTTTGGGCCATGCCCTATCACGATGGCCCAGAATGCCTGATCTATCGCAATGACTTGATCGCTAAACCTCCTGCAACTTGGGAGGATTTCCACGCGCTAGCTCGGCGCCACCACGAACCCACCAGCGGCCGCTACGGTACCGTGCTGGCGCTCTTCCCCGACGGGCACAACAGCTTCTACGATTTCTGCATCCAAATCTGGTCGCGCGGCGGCGAAGTTTTTGACGGTGCCGGCCGACCCGATTTCACGTCGCCGGCCGCGCACGCCGCGCTCGATTTTCTCCGAATGCTGGCGACCGACCAAGATGCGATCGCCCCCGACTGCCGCTCGCTCGACAGCGTCCAATCGGGGAGCCTGTTCGCCGAGGGCAAGGTCGCGCTGATGGCCAATTGGTTCGGCTTCGCTGCCCATGCCGATACCGCCGCGGACAGCCGGGTGCGCGGACTGGTCGACGTCGCGCCGCTGCCGGCGGGGCCGGGCGGGCGCAGCGTGTCGCTCAACGTCTTCTGGGTGCTCGCGATCGGATCGGGATCGGCGAACAAAGAACTCGCCTGGGATTTCCTCCGCCATTGCGCCACCGCGCCAATGGACCGGCTGACCACGACCGAAGGCGCGATCGGCGTGCGGCGCTCGACCTGGACCGATCCCGAGATCAACGCGCTCATGCCTTATTATCACCGGCTCGAATGGCTGCACGAACATGCGCGCGAGATGCCGCTGACAGCGGATCTGGCCCGCATCAGCCATATTGTCGACGACCTGATGACCGCGGCGGTGACGACCGATCGCGCGACGGCGGATCTCATCGCAGAGGCACAGGCAAGGGTGGCGTCATGACCGCGCTCCAGCAGCAATGGCCGATGCCCTCGAAGCCGCGGCCGATCGTGATCATCGGCACCGGCGGCATCGTCGCCGACGCGCATTTGCCTGCTTATCGCAAGGCCGGGTTCCACGTCGCCGGCTTGTTCGATCTCGATCAGGAGCGTGCTCGGACGCTCGCGGCGCAATGGGACGTGCCGCACGTCTTCGCCTCGATCGAGGAAGCGGCGAGGGCCGATGCGGTGTTCGACGTCGCCGCGCCGCCGGTCGCGCACCGTGCGATCCTCGAGGCGCTGCCCACGGGGGCGGCGGTGCTGCTGCAGAAACCGATGGGGCTCGACCTCGCCGAAGCGACCGCGATCCGCGATACGGCGCGGGCGCGTGGGCTTAACGCGTCGGTCAATTTCCAGCTACGATATTCGGCGATGATGCTCGCGATCGCCGATGCGATTCGACAGGGTCGGCTGGGCGAGCTGGTCGAGGTCGAGATACGTATCAACCTCGTCACGCCCTGGCATCTGTTTCCGCATCTCAAGCCCAATCCACGGGTCGAGATCGTCAGCCATTCGATCCATTATCTCGACACGATTCGCGCCCTGATCGGCGACCCGCAAGGCGTGTTCGCGCGGAGTTTCGGCCATCCGTCGAGCGAGCTCGCCGACACGCGGACGTCGATCCTGCTCGATTATGGCGACACGCTCCGGGTGCTGTTGTCGATCAACCATCATCACGATTTCGGCCGCCGCCACCAGGGCGCGAGCTTCCGGGTCGAAGGCACCGACGGCGCGACCCAGGCCAAGCTCGGCGTGCTGCTCGATTATCCGGCGGGCGAGCCCGACGAACTCTGGCTCGCCCCGCGTGGCGGACCGTGGGAGCAAGTCGCGCTCGCGGGCGCCTGGTTCCCCGACGCGTTCATCGGCCCGATGGCCAATCTCCAGCGTTTCGCCGCGGGCGAGGACGATGTGCTTGCCACTCGCGTCGATGACGCCTGGCGGACTATGGCGCTGGTCGAAGCCTGTTATAGGGCGGGCAAAGTGCCCAGCACTCCGATTCCCCAACCTTGAGGACCAAGACGTTGATCGACCTGACCGGAAAGACCGCCCTCGTCACCGCCGCCGCACAAGGCATTGGCCGCGCCTCGGTGCTGGCACTTGCCGCCGCCGGCGCGCGTGTCATTGCCACCGACGTCAACGAAGCGGGGCTGGACGGCTTGGCTGGCGAGCGGATCGAGACGCGCCGGCTTGACGTGCTCGATCCCGAAGCGGTCGCGGCGCTTGGCGACGAGACGATCGACATCCTGTTCAATTGCGCGGGCGTCGTCCACGGCGGAACCGTGCTCGAGACGAGCGATGCCGATCTCGATTTCGCATGGCGGCTCAACGTCATCGCGATGACGCGGACCTGCCAGGCGGTTCTGCCCGGCATGGTCGAGCGCGGCGGCGGCGCGATCATCAACATGTCGTCGGTGGCGTCGAGCGTGAAGGGCGTGCCCAATCGCTTCGCCTATACCGTGACCAAGGCGGCGGTGGTCGGGCTGACCAAGTCGATCGCGGCCGATTTCGTCGGCAATAACATCCGCGTCACTGCGATCTGTCCGGGCACGGTCGAGACACCGTCATTGCACGATCGTCTGTCCGCCGGCGGCGATTATGACGGCGCGCGCGCCGCCTTCATCGCGCGCCAGCCGATCGGCCGGATCGGCGCGGCGGAGGAGATCGCCGATCTGGTCGTCTATCTCGCCGGCGCCACCTACACGACCGGGCAGGTGCAGATCATCGACGGCGGTTGGACGATCTGAGGCGAGTCTTGTCCCCTCCCTGCAAGGGAGGGGATTAAGGGGTGGGTCAGCGTCGACCAGGGCTTCGATCGCGTCGACGATGCGTTCGTGCTTGTGCACTACCGTTTCGTGCTGGGCAAGGTCGCGGACCGGCGAACTCAGCGTGAAGGATTCGACCAGCGCGGTCTCGATCACCGCCGAGAGCGCGCGCATCAGCATGTTGCCCGATGCGGCCCCGATTGCGCGGTGGAATTCGAGGTCGGCCTCGGCGAAATGTCGCCGGCTGTCAGTCGCGGCACGCATATCGGCGATGCAACGGCGGAGCTGCGCGATGATCTCGCGGTCGGCATGCCCGGCGGCGAGCGCGGCCGCGCGCGGCTCGATCGCTCGCCGGATCTCGGCGAGGTCGTTGCTCAATTTCTCATCGAACCCCTGCGCCACTTTCCACGACAGCACATCGGCGTCGAACAGGTTCCAATGGGTCTCGTCGAGCACCTTGGTGCCGACCCGCGACTTGGAGGCGATCAGGCCCTTGGCGGTCAGCGTCTTGAGCGCCTCGCGCAATACGGTGCGCGAGATGCCGAACCGCTCGAGCACATCGGCCTCGTGCGGCAATCGCGTGCCCGGCGGATAGACGCCCGACATGATCTCGATGCCCAAAGCGCGGGCGACCTGGTCGTGGTTCGACCGCGCCTTGCGGTTGAATTTGTGGAAGCTGATCTCGGCTTCCATCGGGGTAGCCGGCCTGCGCCGAGCGGTAGAGCGGATGGTGCCCGGCTCGCGTATTTCGCGGTCAGCCATCGGCCAAGGTCCGGAAGTGGATAGCGTTCGTCCCCATGTTCTTTTCCCCGCCCGACTATGACGCCGGTCACGCATAAAGCAACCGCGCGAGCCGCCAGAAAACGACAATTAATATGACAAATGACTTGGCCCCGATTGAGCGGGACGATAGCGTGATTCCGCAATGGCCGAGTGCATGACGGCGACGCAGGAGCAGGACGATGGAGAGGGCCGAGTTCGACCGCCGGGGCATCCTCGGCATGGCGGCGGGCGCCGCCGGCGCGCTGGCGCTTCCCGGCTTCGCGGGGGCCGCCACCGATCCAGTCGCCGATTATCGCACGCCGTACAAATATCCGAAGCTGATCCTGGGCGGATCAGGTGTCGCCGGAGAATTCGACGCCAAATCCGTCGATTGTCCGTTCGTCTTCTCGGCCAATGACAAATTCTATCTGACCTATGTCGGCTTCGACGGCGACGGCTATCAGACCGGCATCTGCGAATCGACCGACCTGCTCCATTGGACGCGCAAGGGTATGATCCTCGCACGCGATGCCAATGATCCGGTCACTCGCTACAATATCGCCTGCGCCTCGATCCTGCGCGAAAACGAACTCCAGTCGCCAGCACGGCTGGTCAAGGTCGGCGGGCGGTATCTCGCCGCCTGGCACGCTTATCCCGGCGCAGGATATGAGCAGGGCGCGGCGGTGATCGGGCTCGCCTGGAGCGACGATTTTCTCCACTGGCAACGCGGGCCGGTGATCCTGCGGCCGGAGGACGGCGCCGAATGGGAACGCGGTGGGCTCTACAAGCCGTACCTGATCAAGGAAGGCGACACTTTCTATCTCTACTACAACGCCAAGACGACGGGCACGCCATGGTTCGAGCAAACCGGTCTCGCGACGTCGAAGGACCTCAAGACCTGGACGCGCCACCCCGGCAATCCGCTGATCCGCAACGGCCCCAATGGCGCCCCGGACGCGCGTTTCGCGAGCGATCCAGTAGTGGTCAAGCATCGTGGCGAGTGGGGGATGTTCTATTTCGGCCGCGCCAATGACGGCCCGTGTCGCGAGTTGCTCGCCCTCGGGCGCACGCCGACCCGGTTCGAGAAAGTCGACGAGGTGCTGGTCGACATCGGCGCCCCGGGCTCGATCGACGAGAAATTCGCCCACAAACCCGCCGTGATCTATCACGACGGCGCGCTCTATCACTTCTATTGCGCGGTCAGCGGCAAATGGCCCAACGACATACGCGGCCTGGCCGTGGCGCGATCCAAACCCTGGTAGACGACGCGCTCAGCTCAAGCGGATGAACCGCGCGCTGCGTAGCAGGACGGGTCCGAGCAGGCCGGATTCGAGCAGCGGCGAGTCCGCCGAATAATGTTTCCAGGTGGTGAAGGCGACCCGTTGGCCGGATGGTTTGGGACGGCCGTCGCGGTACCAATCGGGTAGGCGCTCGATCCCGCCATCCCAGCCGAACGCATTGACCGTGTAGGCGTTCTCCGGCGGAAAGTGTTCGTCTCCGATCAGGCGGTTGGGCCAGAGGTTGGTGACGTGCACCTCGAGCAGATTGTCGCCGGCGCGCACCGCGTCGGTGACATCGACGCGGAAGGGCGGCTTCCACAGCGCGCCCAGGGGTTTGCCGTTGACCACGACGCGCGCAATCACCTCGACGCGGCCGAGATCGATATACAGCCGCCGGTCGCTCCCCAGCGCCGAAGCCGGAACCGCGAACCGCGTCCGCCAGGTCGCCGTGCCCGAAAAGTGCCGAACCCCGAAATCGGCATAGCGATGCAGCGACGCGAGGCGGTCGAGGGTGATCGCCGCCGGCGTGCCGAGGTCGGGCGGGAAGGAGACCTGCCATGGACCGGCAAGACCGACGGGTGGGGGGATCGTGGCAGCATCGATTTGCCGGTCGCCAAGGGCGTACCGTCCCGCCTGCCAGAGGAGCAGCCCGCCCGGGACGATTTCGCAGGCAGGCGGCGCGGTGGGCGCCGGGGGCTGTTCGGCGGCGAGGCGGCCGATCGCCGATCGATCGAGTACGTCCCGATGCAGCCTCAGCCCGGCGCTGTCGCCTTCGAACAATCGCGGCTGGTTGATCGTGGCGTTGAGCAGGGCGTGGAGCCGCGCCTTTATCGGCAGGCCGGTGGCGACCGGCTTCCCGTCGAGGAACAATGCGGTGCGGCCATTGTCGGCGGTCAGCGCGAGATGAGTCCATCCCGCGATCGGTGTCGGTGCCGACAGCACCGCGCGATAGCTGTCGCCTTCATTGGCATAAGCGATGACGCCGTTGCGACCCGCCGATAGCGCAACGGTGGCGTTGCCCGCGCCGTAGATCGTCTTGCCGGCGGGCGGATCGATCAGGAAGCTGGCGCCGGCGATCCCCAGCGTCTCCACGTTCCCACCGCGGGCGAGCGCGACGGCGCGTCCGGCCGCCAGTTTGGGTTCGGGGTTGGGCACGGCCATGTCGGGACTGATCGGCCACAGTTCGACCTCGGGCTTGATCCAGGCCGAAATCGTGAAGCGTCCCTCGGCCTCCTCGCGCGGGGCAGCGGGATAGGCGGCAGTCCGCAGCACTTCGGTCGCCGGTCCGCGCAGCGCGAGCGCCCCCGACGCGGTGCTCGGCTTGCGGAAGACGACGAAGCACGAGCCTGCCTCGTCGAGCCGAAGGGCAACGCGGATATGGCCGTCAGCCTGCTCATACACCGGCAGGGAATGGGTCTCCCCGGTCATCGGGTCCCAGCATTCGGGCTGGCGTCCGGCGACGCGGAAAGTCGCGACTAGATCCTCGGGACGCCGCCGCGCGTTGGACACGAAATAGATTTCCGCATCGGCGGTGCGGCGATGGATCCAGTGGATCTTGGCGTCGTTGGCGCGGGTCGAGATCGCGACGTCCGCCGCGAGCCCCGCCTCAGCCAACACCCGCTCAAGCGACACGCCCCAGAAGACGCGTCCCTTGCCGCAGGCGCGCGATGTCCGCGTCTTGCCGTCGAGGTCGCCCCACAAGCCGCTTGCCAGCCGTTTCACCTCGGCATCGCTGTTCGGATAGTCGCGCAGTCCATGCGAGCGTTCGACCCGCGCGCCGACCAGCCACATGCCCGCGTGGACCAGATCGTCGATCCTGGCCAGCGTCTCGCGCGTGATGCGTGGGTCGTCGGGCATGGCCAGCAATCGGTAGCGCATGCCGTCGGGCAGCACGATGTGATTGCCCTCGATCCGCGCGCGTTCGTGCAGCACATCGGCGCCGCACACGTCGTAATCGTGTCCCGCCGGAACCGAATGCGGCAGCCTGGGCCGCGGGCCCGACAAGGTGGCCGCGATCGGCTCCTCGATATCGACCGGGCATTGCACCGGAGAATTCTCGCCCGTGAAGAACAGGATATCGGCGACGAAATTGCCCGAGGACAGCATGTGCTGACAGCGCGTGGCATAGCTCAGCCACGGTTTGGCCTCGTCGAACCAGGTGTTGGTCCGGTCGAAATGGAATCCCCAGGGGCCCATCGTCATGCCGGGCCGCGCGGTCGGGTGCGGCTGCTGGGCATAGCGGTGGAACACGAAATGGTTGAGGCCGAGTGCGTACATCTCGTCGCCCAGGCCCTTCATCGCATAGGGATGCTCCTGCCAGCGCGACTGAGCCGGGCGGCCGGTGAAGGATTCGGCGCCGACGAAAGTCTTGCCCTGAACGTGCGCGGTGGTCGCGGCGACCTTGACCGAATAAGCGGCGGCGCCGCCGCGCACCCAGAATTCGCCCATCAGGCTGTCGACCTTGGCGCCGGGACGCTGGTCGTCGAACGGGCCGTTGCCATAGGGCTCGGTGAAGGACAGCAATCCGTGCTGGCGGCACAGATCGTGGAAGCGGCCGTAATAAAGGTCTTCCATCAGGATCGCCTGAAGGCGGCGCATGTCCCACAAAAAGCGTTCGGTCGTCTCAGGGTCGCCCACCAGCCGGCCGGTCAGTGCGGGCATGTATCTGGTCAGCGCATAGCCGCGCCGTGCCTCAAACTCGCGCGGCATGGCCGCGGTCCAATTCTGCATGCCGACTTCGTAACTGTCGATCAGCACACCCGCGAGCTGGCGTCGGCCGAGCCGCTCGAGCGCGGGGAGCAATTCGCGAAAATAGGCGTCGAAATGGAAGTCGAGCGCGTCGGCACTGAATTTGTCGCATTCCAGGCCGATGCCCGCGGTCGCGGCGGAAACGTTGCGCGCTCCCGTCGCGGTATGGCCGAAGCGGAGGATGGTCCAGGCGCCTTTGGGTGGCGTCCAGCGCAACCGGCCGTCGGCAGCCATAAAGCGACTGAGGTCGATCACCTGTGCCGGATCGATCGTGGCGCCCGGGTCAGACGCATCGGGCGTCTCGCCAATATTGGCATAGCGCCCCCAGCCGCCTTTGGCGCCGAGGTCAGCGACGCGCGGATCGGTCGACAGGCGGAGTTCCGAGAGGCGGCAGGCGGCCGGTACGCTCACCCGGTAAAAGCGCGCCGCGGTCTCCGCGAAATTGGCGACGATCGGCGGCGTGGTGTGGACGCGCCATGTCGGTACCGGCGCATGGGCGAGCCGACGCCAAGTCCTGCCGTCATCCGACGCCTCGACCGTGAAGGCGGCCGAAGGCGAGAAATTGGCGTTGTCCTCCGGCGGCGACGCCTGCAGCAGCATCGAGCGGGCGCGGTAGGGCGTGGCGAACTCGACCACGATTTGCGACGGCGAGTCGCCCGGTTTGACGTCGAGCGCGGTCGACCCGTCGCCATCAGTGATCAGCCGCACGTCGGCAGACGCGCCGTTGAGCGTCGCGCGGACGATTTGCCCGCGCACCGCCGCGCGGCCGCCCGGGAGTGCCGGATAGGCGATCACCATCGCGTCGCGATAATGATCGAGCCGGGTGAACGGGCGCGGCAGGACGCGGTCGATCGGAGCGCCATCGTCGACAGTTATTTCGCTCCACACGAGTTGCTGCATCCCGCGCTCGGGCGTGATCCAGGGGCCGCCGCTCGACGACCAGCCGGGGCAATTGTGCAGGACGAGTGTCAGCCCCAGCCGGCCGCATTCATCGGCGGCGTGACGGATCATCTTCACCCATTCGGCGCTCAGCGTCTTGGCCGGCCCCTGCGGAATGCCGCAGCCGACATCGAACATGTGGACGCCGCCGACTCCAACCCGCGCCAGCGCCTCGAGATCTAGCGTGATCCCCTCGGCGGTGACGTTGCCGTTCATCCAATGCCACCAGGTGTGCGGGCGCGCATCAGGGCCAGGCGATCGGAATTGATCGAGCAAGGCGTCGTCGCTCGCGGCCTCGCTCATTTCGGGCCAACTCAGCGTGACCGCGAAGCTGCCCGCAGCGGCGCCCGCCAGGAATTCGCGACGTCCGAGTCCCATAATCCTCTCCCGCCCATCGTTGGCGTTTGAACGTCGAATAATGTAATATGATACGATAATAAAGCTTGATCGGCCGGGGCGCGGTGATTTAGATCACGAGCCTTGGCGACGGGCATCAGCCGCGCGCCTCGACCGGGAGAGAGAGCGATGGCCACGCTGATCAAGAGCATCGCGCGCGGAGCGGCAATGGGCGTCGCGCTGGCATTGATGGCGTCGGCGGCGTCGGCCGAAATCCCGGGCTATCAGGCCAGGCTCGCCACCAAGCTGACCAACGTCAAAACGGGAATCGCGAAGGGGCCGTTCAAGTCCGACTGGGATTCGCTGCGCGCCGGATACCGCACCCCGGATTGGTTCCGCGACGCCAAGTTCGGCATCTTCATCCATTGGGGAGTCTATTCGGTCCCGGCCTTCGCCAACGAATGGTATTCGCGCAACATGTACGTGCCGGGCAACGCCGCCTACGAGCACCAGGTCGCGACTTACGGCCCGCAATCGAAGTTCGGCTACAAGGACTTTATTCCCCAGTTCAAGGCGGAGAAGTTCGATCCCGCCGCCTGGGTTCAGCTCTTCTCGGACGCGGGGGCACGCTATGTCGTCCCGGTCGCCGAGCATTGCGACGGCTTCGCGATGTACCAGTCCGACCTGACCGAATGGGATGCGGCCGAGATGGGTCCGCATCGCGACGTGGTCGGCCTGATCGCGAAGGCGGCGCGCGCCCGCGGCATGCATTTCGGCCTGTCCTCGCACCGCGCCGAGCATTGGTGGTGGTATTATATGGGGCGCACGTTCGATTCCGACGTGAACGACCCGAAATATGCCGGGCTCTACGGCCCCGCCGCGCCGATGGGCCTGCCCGCCGACGGCCCGACCAACTGGCCCGATGGCAACCAGCTCCAGGAATGGCTGCCGCCGAGCAAGGCGTTCATGGACGACTGGATGGGGCGCACGTCAGAGCTGATCGACAAATACCACCCCGAACTGATCTATTTCGACTGGTGGACCGCCGCGCCGATGTTCGAATCGCGGATGCGCGACACAGCCGCTTATTATTACAACCGCAGCGCGAGCTGGGGGTCGCCGGGGATCATCGCCTATAAAGGCGGCCAGTTCGCCGAGGGCAGTGCCCTGTTCGACATGGAACGCGGCAAGACCGATCAGCTCAGGCTGACGCCGTGGCAGTCGGACACGTCGGTCAGCCTGAAAAGCTGGGGCTATGCCAGGAACGACAGCTATCGCACCCCGCAATCTCTAGTCGCCGACCTGATCGATATCGTCAGCAAGAACGGCAATCTGCTGCTCAATGTCGGTCCCAAGTCCGACGGCACCATTCCCGACGAGATCGTCTCGGTGCTCAAGGGCATGGGCGGCTGGCTCAAGGTCAATGGCGAGGCGATCTACGGCACGCGTCCGTTCAAATATTTCGGCGAGGGGCCGACCAAGTCGGGCCAGGTCCGCGTTGGCGGCCAGGTCGAGCAGTCGGCGATCAAGGGCTTCACGGCGCAGGACATCCGCTTCACCGCCAAGGGCAACGCCGTTTACGCGCTTGGGCTGGCGCGTCCGTCGGACGGGAAGGTGCTGATCAAGACTCTCTATGCCGGAACCCCTTATCTCGATGCGCCGATCAGGAGCATCGAACTGCTCGATGGCGGCAAGATCAGCTGGCAGCAGACGCCGCAGGGGCTGAAGGTGAGCCTGCCCCTCGCAGCCGACGGGTCCTTCCCCTACGCGCTGCGTATTCGAACGCATTGATCACCGACTGAACGGCGGCCGGCATCGGGCCGGCCGCAGTCCGACACGCCGGCGCTCCAGCCCTTCACCGTCGATCACGAGGTGCGGGTCGATTCCCCCGCCGATGCACGGTTCGTCCATGACGGTCCCGCCGGCAGCCACGGTTTCATCCGCGTTCAGGACGGGCACCTTTATCGCGGCGACGGCAAACGCTTCCGCTGCTGGGGCTTCAACATGACCGGCTGGGCCAAGGGCTCGGCCGAGCTTCCCGATCACAAGGCGGCGGAGACCTACGCCGCGGCGCTGGCACGGATCGGCGTCAATTGCGTGCGGCTGCATTTTCTCGACCGCCCCGACACCGCGCTGCCGATCCGCAACGAAGGCGCTGCTATCTCGCCGACCGCGGGACCCTTCACGCATCCGCCGCGCGGCCTGATCCGCGGCGACCTGCCCGACAGCCAGCATTTCAATCCCGACCAGCTCGACCGGCTCGATTACTGGATCGCCGAGCTCAAGAAGAACGGCATCTATGCCGACTTCAACCTGAATGTCGGGCGCGTGTTCAAATCGGGCGACAACGTCCCTGACGTCGACCTGATCAACAACGCCAAGGCCTTCACCTATTTCGGGCCCGAGCTGATTGCGCTGCAAAAGGATTACGCCAGGCAGCTGCTCGGCCATCGCAACGCCTATACCGGGCTGCGCTATGCCGACGATCCGGCGGTGGCGTTGGTCGAGGTCGTCAACGAAAATTCGCTGCTCGAATTCTGGGCGCGCAACTGGCTGCGCGGCGAGCGGAGCAAGGACGGTCCCAACTACCAGCTCGACATGACGCCGCATTACGAAGCGCTGCTGGTGAAAATGTACAACGACTGGCTGGCGAAGAACCGCAAGCCCGCCGAGATTGCCGAACTGCACCGGATGGCGGGCGTCGCCGATGGCCAGCGGGTGCCGTTCATGCGCCGCGGCGACCATCCCGACGCGCCGCGGCTGCGGTTCGATGCCGAGATCGCCTTCCTCACCTCGGTCGAAGTCGATTTCCACGCCGAGATGAAGCGCTTCCTCAAGGATGAGGTCGGGGTGAAGGTGCCGATCATCCCGATGGCCGACCACACCTATTTCATGGCCAACCAGCCGCTGATGCGGACGCTCATCAAGTCCGACATCGTCGACGCGCATGTCTATTGGCAGCACCCGGCAATCTACGGCCAGCGCAACGAACCGATGGTCAATTCGCCCGAACTGTCCACCATCCTCAAGCTCGCGCGCAGCGCGGTGGCGGGCAAGCCGTTCACGGTCAGCGAGGTCAACCAGCCGTACCCGACCGATTACGCCGCCGAGATGATTCCGATCCTGGCCTCTTATGCCTCGCTACAGGATTGGGACGCGGTATTCTTCTACACGTTCGAGACCAAGGTCGCGGGCGAGTGGACGCCGATGATCACCGACCATTTCGACATGACGCTCGATCCGGTGGCGATGGCGCAAATGCCGGTCGGCGCGATGATCTTCCTGCGCGGCGACGTGTCGGCGGCGAAGACGATGCTGACACGCTCTTATTCGACCGACCAGATCAGCGAGGCGGCGCGGCTGCCGCGCGCGGCGATGCCCTATTACACGCCGGGTTTCGATGTCCGCATTCCGCTGGTCCACGGCTCGCGTGTGTCGTGTCTCGACTGCAAGCCCAGCCTGCCAGCGCCGCTCGGACCGATGAACCCGATCGTCTCGGATACCGGCGAGCTCAGCTGGTTGACCGACGGTGGCAAGAACGGCCTGGTCAGTGTCAACAGCCCGCGCAGCCAGGCATTGGTCGGCTTCGTCAGCGCCAACAACATAGAGACGCGCAACCTGTCGGCGCAGATCCGCAACCGCTTTGCGGTGATCACCTTGTCGTCGCTCGACGGCAAGCCGCTCAACCTGTCCAACCGCATCCTGCTGACCACAACGGGACGGGTCGAGAATAGCGGCCAGAAATGGGATGAGCGGGGATCGAACCTGACCGTCTGGGGCACCGCGCCGACCCTGATCGAGCCGATCACCGGCTGGGTTACGCTCAAGGATCTCGAAGGCGCAATCGGCGTGTTCGCGCAGCCGCTCGATGGCTCGGCGCGCCCGATCGGCAAGGAGATATCGGGCAAGATGATCGAACCGGGCTGGGAAATCCCGATCGGCAGTCCGGCGACGACCAGCTATTTGATCCGGGTTGAACGCTGATGCCTGGACCGCTTTGGCCTCAAAAGCTCGCTTATTCGCGTCCCTACCTAATCGTCATGCCGGGCTTGTCCCGGCATCCACCGTGCAACAACGCCTCAACTCGGTTGTGGAAGAGTGGTGTTCAAAGCGAAATCGTGTCCCCCGGACACGATTTTGGCCTGCCGGGGGCAGGCCAAAGCTTGAACACGGCACAAGGCCGGGGTGACGAAGTAATTGAAAGTCGGCGTCGGTAGCCGACCGCTTACCGGCAGCCCTG
Source organism: Sphingomonas sp. P4_D12 (assembly GCF_056401895.1). Taxonomy (NCBI): domain Bacteria; kingdom Pseudomonadati; phylum Pseudomonadota; class Alphaproteobacteria; order Sphingomonadales; family Sphingomonadaceae; genus Sphingomonas; species Sphingomonas sp. P4_D12. The sequence goes on from NZ_JBFUIL010000002.1 coordinate 477,135, forward strand.
ACCCACAATCACCGGCAGTGCGGTCTTCGCCATCCGTGCATAGCCGGCGTCGTTCGGATGCAGATGGTCGCCAATCTGCTCCGCCAGCCGCATCACGGTCGGCTTTCCGGGTTCGCCCATCGCGGCGTCGAAGTCGATCACGCCATCGAACCTTTTGGCGTTCGCCCGGATCCACGCATTGACCGTCGCGCGCCTTTGCTCACCCGCGGCGTCGGCATAGGCCGCGCCTTCATACGGCAGCAGCGTCCCGACGATCACCTTGAGCCCGCGTGCCTTCGCGCGCGCCAGCATCTGCTCGTACGCCGCGATCAGATTGGCGGCGGGAGGCTGCCAATCCTTGGGGTCGCGCACCTTGCCGATGTCGTTGATCCCTTCGAGGATCACGACATGGGTGGCGTTGGGCACCGCGAGCACGTCGCGGTCGAAGCGCGACAGTGCATCGGGTCCTCGGCCCATGCTGAGCAGACGGTTGCCGCTAATCCCTTCATTGGCGATCGCCCAGCACCGCCCGCGCGGACTGGCGGCGAGCAGGCGGCCGAGCTGGTCGGGCCAGCTCATCGCCTTCGATGCGCCCGCGCCCTCGGTGATCGAATCGCCGAAGGTGACCAGAACGCGCGTCGCGGCCGGGCTGGAGACCTCCAATCCGCTGACCACGCCCGGGGCTCGCGCGTGCTGCGGATTGGTCAGTGTGAGCGCGGTAGTTGCGTCCCCTGGAGCCACGTCGACCATCTGCGCATGGGCGGGCGGCGCCGCTTCCTCCGGATAATAGACCGTGATGGCGAGCCGCTCGCCGGCCGTGACCGGATAGTCGATCGGGTCGGACAGCATCGGCGCGCGGATCGGGATAATCGTGTCGGGCGCGCCCGAGAAGGTCAGCGAGCGCAGGCTGCCCGCGACCGGTCTGTCCTGCGCGTCGAGCCGCACGACCGACACCGCGCCGATGCGCAGCGGGACGTCCGACAGCTCGTTCGAGAAGCGTACGCGGATCGCCCGACCAGCGATCCCGGCACGGAGATCCTGGCGGACGCTCTCGTCCTTGAATGGACGGCCGAGCGCTTCCTTGATCTTGGGCTCATACCCGATCGGCGGCGCGGCCCAGCCGGGCACCCAGCGCTCCGGCGTTCCGGCAGCGGCGACGGCGAGCAGGCCGATCAGCGGGAGAGCGAGGGTGAGGCCAGGTTTCATCATTTTCCTCCGCGAGCGATTTCAAACAAGGCCACGCCATGCGCGGCGATCCGGCCGCCAGCCCAGTCGTCTCCGACAGGGGAGGCGCCGGCGGGCAGCGCGACCGGATGCGCCACATTGCCATGATTGATGACGATGACCAGGCGCTTGCCGCCGCCGGCGCGCTCGGCGATCTCGAGGTCGGGATCGGCGCCCGCGACGATCGGCGCGATCTTGGCGTCGTCGAGCAGATTGGCGGCAAGCTTCGCCATCGTCGCGGCGTCGAGCCAGGCGCCGACATAGGTAATGCTGCCGCGGCCGACCGCACGCGTGACGATCGCCGGCTTGCCGTCGAGCCAGCCGCCGGCATCGCGATAGGTCGCCAGGGTGCGGACGTCGCGCGCGACCGGCGTCAGCGCTTCAGCCCAGATTGACGCTTTGCCTTCCACGCTGCCGGCAATGCCGACATCCTGGTCGAGTGCATAGAATTGCTCGACCCGCGCACCGAGCAGATCGGTCAGCGGCCCTGGCTGGCGCTGCGGCCACAGAGCGTTTGCATCGTCCTTCATGCCGGAGCGCGGCCCGAGCACGAGATGCCCACCGGCGCGGACATAACGGTCGAGCGCCTTGGCCTGATCTTCGGTCAGCACGTTGAGATTGGGCGCCACGACCAACGGGTAGCGTGACAGATCGGCCTCCGCCGGCGCGATCGCCACGCCCTGCGCCTGGACGCGCAACGGGCGGTAGAAATCGGTGAACGCCTTGACCGGATCGAAGTCGCGATGATGGCGCTGCAGGTCGATCGCCCAGCGGCTGTCGTACGAGAAGATCATCGCCACGCGCGCGACCGGCGCGGTATCGGCGAGCAATAGAGCGGCCTTGGTCAGCTCGCTCGCGGTCCTGGCGATTTCCGGCTGGATCGGATTAGGCTCGCCGTCCTGTCCCAGGATCGCGCCGTGATAGGTTTCCTGCCCGTTGGCGGCCGGGCGCCATTGCCAGTAAAGCACGGCATCGGCGCCATGCGCGACCGCTTGCCACGCCATCTCGCGCACCTGGCCGGGATCGAGCGCGCGGTTGACCGGGACCCAATCGACGCGCCCGGGCTGCGTTTCCATCAGCCAGAAATTGCGCTGCTTGTAGCCGCGGACAAGGTCGTGATTGGCGCCGTTCGCCACCCAATCGGGGCGCCCGTCGGGAATGTAATTGTCCCACGCCGCGATATCGAGGCCGCGATGCATGGCGAAATGGTCGAAGCCCGCATTCCAGAACATCGTGTTGGTGGTGACGAACATGCGCGGATCGATCAGCGGGCGGATCGCCTGCACCTGGTTCTGGACATAATCGATCCAAGTCGCGGTAGTGAAATGCTTGAAATCGAGCAGCAGCGCCGGGTTCTGCTGGCCGGTGGCGTGGAGCGGCACCTGCTCGAAATCGTTGTAATATTGGCTCCAATATTGCGTCGCCCAGCGCTTGTTCAGCACCTCGATCGAGCCGTAGCGTGCCTTGAGGAAAGCGTGCCAGGCGGTGACCGCCTCGTCGTCGAACGAGGGCGGGCCAACCTCATTGTCGATCTGCCAGCCGACCAATGCGGGATTGTGGCCGTAACGTTTCGCCATCTCGGTCGCGATCCGGCGGCTGAAGTCGCGATAGCGTTTGCTCGCGAACGAGAATTGCCGGCGCGCGCCATGGCCGGCGCGCGCACCGTTCTCGTCGACGCGCAACACGTCAGGATATTTCTGGGTGAGCCAGGCGGGCGGCGCCGCGGTTGGGGTGCCGAGCACGACCATCATGCCGTGGCGTTCGGCCGCCGCGATAGCGCGATCGAGCCAGGCGAAATCGAAGCGGCCTTCCTCGGGCTCCATCTGGCTCCAGGCGAACTCGCCGATGCGCACAATGTTGAATCCCGTCGCCTTCATCATGGCGAGATCGGCGTCCCAGCGCGCCTCGGGCCATTGCTCGGGATACCAGGCGGTGCCGACCGCGATCGCCGGACGAGTCGCGAAGGCGGTCGCGCGTTGGGGGAACGGGATCGATGCTTGCGGCGGTGTCGACAAGGCCGGTGCGCCCGTCGCCAACGTCGCAGCCAGCAAGGCGATGATTCCGCGAATCGACATCCCATCCCTTTGATTTTGTCTGGCTATTCTTGCGGCTGCACCGGCGGGCCGTTGCGGCGGAGATCATCCTAGCGAAATCATGGCCTTGCGCCAAATAATATGTTTATATGATGTTTGAACGATCCCGCGACAGGGGATCGCGGCATCGGGAGAGGACCGGGAATGACTGGAATCGGGCGATTCGCGGCTGGGTGCGCCATGGCGGCGCTGGCAGCCGCGGCCTGGGCAAAAGATGCGCCGGTGTCCGCGCCGGCACCTGCAGCCACACCGGCCGATCCCGATCCGGCGACCTTCCGCAATCCGCCGGCGGATGCCCGGCCCAACACGCTCTATTTCTGGATGAACGGCAACGTCTCCAGGGAAGGGATCGATGCCGATCTCACGGCGATGCGCGACGCCGGGCTCGGCGGCGCGATGATGTTCGACGGCAGCAGTGATGTGCCCAAGGGGCCGGTCGATTATCTCAGCCCGCAATGGCTCGACCTGATGACGCATATGATGGAGCGGGCCAAGGCACTGGGGCTCAAGGTCGGGCTGCACAATGCGCCGGGCTGGTCGTCATCGGGCGGGCCATGGATTACGCCCGACCGCTCGATGCAGCAGATCGTCTGGAACGAGACGACGATCGCCGGCGGCAAGCCGGTCGCGATCAAGCTGCCGCAACCGTATACCAAGAAGGATTTCTACCAGGACGCGGCAGTGCTCGCTTTCCCCGCGAGCGACGGCGACGAGAGCGTCTATCGCGCCGCGATCGCCTCGATGCGCGTCGCCGGTCCCGTCGCGGCCGGCGTACTGACCGACCGTGACCTGCACAGCTCGGTCGACATCGCGCCCGATGCGCCGCTGGTGATCGAAATGAAGGCGCCGTTCACCGCGCAGGCGGTCACGCTCTACGGCGATATCGAGGCCAAGGCCTTTTCGGCGACGATCGAGGCATCGAACGATGGCCAAACGTGGCAGAAGGTCGGCGAGGTCTCCGCGCCGGTCCAGCACGAGCGCGGGATCGAAGCGCCGGGCAGCATCAATTTTGCACCTGTCACCGCGCACTATTTCCGCGTCACGCCCAAGGGGGCGTTCAAGCTCGCCGAGGCCCTGTTCTACGCGACGCCGCGGATCGACGATTGGGGCAACAAGGGCGAGCATCTGTTCCACATGCTGCCCGCGGCCGAGGCCCGTCCGTCCGACCTGATGGCGCGCTACGCGATCGACCCCAGCAAGATCGTCGATGTTACCGCACGCGTCGATGCGTCGGGCACGTTGCGTTGGACGCCACCACCGGGCCGCTGGACGATCCTGCGCTTCGGCCACACCACGACCGCGCACCTCAACGTCTCCGCGTCGGATTCGGGGCGTGGGCTCGAAGTCGACAAGCTCGACGCCGCAGCGACCGACTTTCAGTTCAAGAGCAGCGTCGACCGATTGGTCAAGGCGTCGGGCCCGCTCGCCGGCTCGACCTTCGACATGCTCGAGATCGACAGCTACGAGGCCGGGCTGCAGAACTGGACGGCCGCGCTGCCCGCCGACTTCCAGAAGCGTAACGGCTATTCGATGCTGCCCTATCTGCCGGCGCTGACCGGGCGGATCGTCGGCGATCTCGATACGTCGAACCGATTCCTGTTCGATTTCCGCCGTACGCTCGCCGACCTGATGGCAGACAATTATTACGGCCGGATGCAGGCCAATGCGAACGCGGCGGGCTTGCGATTCCATGTCGAGGGCTACGGCCCGGGCCCGTTCGACGAGCTCCAGGTATCGGGCCGCGCACAAGTGCCGATGACCGAATTCTGGACGCGCACGCCGTGGACCGACAATCGTTCGGTCAAGATGGTGTCTTCGGCGGCGCACGTCTACGGCAAGCCGGTCATCGCCGCCGAGGCGTTCACCGGCGAGGCGGAGACCAGTCGCTGGCAGGACTATCCCTATGCGATGAAGCTCCTGGGCGATCAGATGTTCGCGCAAGGGTTCAACCAGGTCTTCTTCCACCGCTACGCCCACCAGCCCGATCCCAACGCCGTGCCGGGGATGAGCATGGGGCCGTGGGGGATCAATCTCGAGCGCTCGAACACCTGGTTCGCGCAGTCGAAACCGTGGATGGAGTATCTCGCGCGCAGCCAATATCTGCTGCGCCAGGGCACCTACGTCGCCGACGTCCTCTATTTCGTCGGCGAGGAAAGTCCCAACCAAGCCGAATATGTCCGGCCCGACGTGTCGCCCGATACCAATCCGAAGATCGGGCAATATTTCGATCCGCAAATGCCGCCGGGCTATAATTACGACCTGGTCAATGCCGAGGTGCTGCTGACTCGCGCGCATGTCGAGGATGGCGCGATCGTGCTGCCCAACGGGGCGCGCTACCGCTTGCTGGTGCTGCCGGCGACCTTGTCGAGCATGACCCCGGCGCTGGCCGAACGGCTTCGCGCGCTGGTCGAGCAAGGCGCGACGATCCTGGGTCCCAGGCCGCAACATTCGCTCACGCTCGTCGGCAGGTCCGAGGGCGATCGCGCCTTCGAGACGGCGGCGGCGGCGCTCTGGGGCAGCGGCCCCGCAGCGGCGCCGGCACGTTCGGTGGGCAAGGGCAGGGTGCTTCCCGGCGGCGGCATCGGCGCCGCGCTTGCCGGCATGAAAATAACGCCCGACGCGCAATGCCGGACCGATAGTCCGGATGGCCAATTGGTATGGCTCCATCGCCGACTGACGGCGAGCGACATGTATTTCGTCGCCAACCGCCAGCGCCGCGCGGAAACCGTGCGCTGCACCTTCCGCGTCGGCAATGCCGTGCCGGCGTTATGGGACCCCGAGACCGGCAAGGTCGCCCGCCCGGCTCTGTTCGAAAGTGGTGCCGATACGACGACAGTCTCCTTCGACCTGTCGCCGGCCGGCTCGACCTTCGTCATGCTCGATCCTGCGCGCGGTGCGCAGGGCATCAAATGGATCGCGCGCGACGGCCAGCGCGTCGCCGATCTCGACGCCGCGCCGGCCAAGGCCGCGCCCGCGCCCTCGGACAGCTTCACCCTCTCGCTCTGGGCCAAGCCAGACATCGATCTCCGCGTGATGCCCGACGAGAAGATCGAGGGACGGATCAACGAGACAGGCAAGAATTACCTGATCAACGCCCGCTCGGGCCGCGATCTGCACGGTGAAGGAACGGCGGTGGCCGGCCTTGCGATCGGCCGCAATGGCGCGATGGTGATCGAGCGCGTCTCGCCCGATGTCGTGCCCGCCGTGCTGGTCAGCCGGACCCCGATCAGCGGCTGGACGCACGTCGCGTTGGTCTATGATAAGGGCGTGCCGAGCCTCTATCTCAACGGTAAGCTGGTGCGCACCGGCTTGAAGAGCGGGCGCCATGTGTTCGCGGGAGGCAGCGATGCGCCATCGCCGACCGGCGTGACCTATTTCTTCGAGGGCAATGCGACTCCGCTCGCCACCGTGCCGCGCGCGCTGACCCCGGCCGAGATTGTCGCGGACGCCGCAAAAGGACCGCCGCTTCCGACCATCGGTGCCTCGCCTGTGACGCTGACCCGGCGCGACAGCGGAAAGCTCGATGCGCTCGCCTGGCGCGGCGGCAAGTACACCACCGACAGCGGCGCCAGTTTCACTGCCGCGGTGCCGGACCCGATCACGGTCGACAGTCCGTGGACGGTGCGGTTCCAACCGGGCAGGGGGGCGCCGGCCGCCGCCACGTTGCCCCGCCTGGAATCGCTCAGCCGCAACGCCGATGACGGCATCCGGCATTTTTCCGGCACCGCCACCTATGAACGCGAGATCACCATTCCCGCCTCGGCGCTGCGCAAGGGGCGGCGCGTCTTTCTCGACCTCGGCCGCGTCGAAGTGCTCGCGAGGGTCACGGTCAACGGCAAGGATATCGGCGTGGTGTGGAAGGAGCCGTATCGCGTCGACATCACTAATGTCGTCCATCCCGGCGCCAACACGGTGTCGGTCGCGGTCACCAACCTCTGGGTCAACCGCATGATCGCCGACGCCGCGCTGCCCGAGGAGGGCAACTACGTCGACGGCGACTGGGCAATCGGCGAGCGCGTCGGTGCCGACGGCAAGAAGACCCCGATCATGGCGCGAAAGATCACGGCTTTCCCCGATTGGTACAAAGCCGGGCAGCCGAAGCCACCCGGCGGCCGCGTCACTTTCTCGCCCTGGACCTTCTATTCCAGGGACGAACCGCTGGTGGATTCGGGGCTGCTCGGTCCGGTCCGCGTAGTGTTCGCCGACGAGATCGAGCTGAGGTGACCGCCATCGCATCCTCGACATCCGAACCCTCGTACGGCTGCCGCTTGCGCGCATCGAGTTCCGGCCCTTATTGTCATACGGTTTACGACCCCGATCGGATTTCCGGCACCGGGCGATCGGAGGAGACCAATGACGATGCAATCCCGTCCTGATTTCGGAAGGGTCGCCGACGCGACCTTGTCGAACGCGGACCAGGTCGCACGCTCGATCGGCAGCGATATCCTGTCGGGTGTCTTCGCGCCCGGGTCGAAATTGCCGTCCGAGGCCGAGATGCTGGCGCGGTTCGGCGTGTCGCGCACCGTGTTGCGCGAGGCGTTCAAGACCTTGACCGCGAAAGGCCTGATCGTTGCGCGCACACGCGTCGGCACTACCGTGCTCGACAGCGTCCACTGGAACTTCTTCGACGCCGACATCCTGGCCTGGAAAGTCGCCCAGGGACTGGATGTGGACTTCATCCGCGACATCGCCGCGATCCGCATGTCGATCGAGCCGGCGGCGGCCGAAGCGGCAGCCAACCAGGCGAGGCCCGAAGACATAAAGATCCTGCGCTGCTGCCTTGCCCGCATGGCGGAAGCGACGAGCAGCGCGAGCGATTTCGCCCATGCCGATCTCGATTTCCACAAAGCGGTCGGTTACGCCTCGGGGAATGTGCTGATGCGGTCGCTCGCGGCGGTGATCGAAACCGCTCTGCTCGCGTCGTTCCGGCTGAGCTCGCCGGTGCGGGAGGCGGAGGTGCACGAAGAGAGCGTGCAGGGCCATACCCGCATCGTCGATCTGATCGAAGCGGGTGACGGCCCCGGCGCGGCACAGGCGATGCGCGCGATCATCACCCACGGCCTCGACCGGCTCGAGCGTGCGAGCGCATCGCGCAAACGCAAGACAACGAAATAGTCCTTCACTCGGCTTCGCCGCCTTGCGGCGCAAATGATACTATTATATCACAAGAGCAGGATCGGCTTGGCCGCGCTGTTCGTAGGTCGCCGAGTTTTGAGAGGATTGCCATGACAGGCTTGAAAAAGGCCGACTTGTCCCGCCGCGACTTCGTCCATTGCGTGGCGTGCGCGACTGCGGCCGCGGGGTCGCTGGCCACGTCGCCGATGGCGCTTGCCGCGCAGCAGGCAGTATTGCGTGGCAAGGAAGCGGTGCACGAATTCCCGTACGGCGCCGTCCGTCTCACCGGCGGGCGGATCAAGCAGCATTACGACCATATTGCCGCGCATTACCTCGCGCTCGACAATGATCGCCTGCTCAAGGTCTTCCGTCAGAATGCCGGTCTGCCGGCGCCCGGCCCCGACATGGGCGGCTGGTATGACGCCGACGGCTTCGTGCCGGGTCTCGCTTTCGGCCAATATGTCTCCGGCCTCGCACGGATCGGCGCCACCACCGGCGACAAGGCGGCTCACGCCAAGGTCGCGACTCTGGTCGACGGCTTCGGCAAGGCGATGGTCGCTGCCAAGAACCCCTATGCCGGACCCAAGGCGCAGGAGCAGTGGGCGGCCTATGTCATGGACAAATATGTCGTCGGCCTGGTCGATGCCTATCGCTTGAGCGGAGTCGAGCAGGCCAAGACGTTGCTGCCGATGATCATCGACAAATGCATGCCCTATATCTCGCCCGTCTCGCGCGACCGCGTCGGCAAGGTCGATCCGCCTTATGACGAGACCTATGTCCTGCCGGAGAATCTGTTCCACGTCGCCGACATCACCGGCGACGACAAATATCGCGCCATGGCGGTGCATTACCTGCTCAACAAGGAATGGTTCGATCCGCTCGCGGCGGGCCAGGACGTGCTGCCGACCAAACATGCCTATAGCCACACGATCGCGCTGAGCTCGGGCGGCCAGGCCTATCTCCATCTCGGCGATCCCAAATATCGCAAGGCGCTCGAAAATGCCTGGACCTTCATGGAGCCGCAGCGTTTCGCGAGCGGCGGCTGGGGGCCGGAGGAGCAGTTCGTGCCGCTCCATCAGGGCAAGCTCGCCGTCAGCCTCAAAACCTCCAAGGCGCATTTCGAAACGCCGTGCGGCAGTTTCGCCGACATGAAGCTCGCGCGCTATCTCACCCGCTTCACCGGCGCACCGGTCTATGGCGACGGGCTCGAACGCACGCTCTACAACACGATGCTCGCGACGCGGCTGCCCGACAGCGACGGCGACTATCCTTATTATTCGAATTACGGCGGCGACGCCGAGAAGCTCTATTACCAGAAGAAATGGCCGTGCTGCTCGGGCACGCTCGTCCAGGGCGTCGCCGATTACGTCCAGGGCCTCTATTTCCACGACGACAATGCGCTGATGGTCAACATGTATGCCGGCTCGGAAGTCCGCTGGGACCGTCCCGGCGGCGCAGTCGAAGTCGTGCAGGAAACCGATTATCCCGCGACCGATCACATCCGCCTGATCGTGCGCAAGCCGGGCAATGGCCGTTTCGCGCTGAAGCTGCGCATTCCGGCCTGGACCAGGAACGCATCGCTCCGCGTCAACGGCGCGCCGCAACCGGTCGCGCCCGGCACGCTGGCGACGGTCAGCCGCGCCTGGAAGGCAGGCGACGTGGTCGAACTGACGCTGCCGCAGCCGCTGCGCACTCTGCCGATCGATGACCAGAACCCGAATCTGGCGGCGGTGATGCGCGGCGCGGTGATGTATGTCGGACTCAACCCCTGGACCGGGATCGGTGACCAGACGATCGCCTTGCCGGCGGCGCTCGAGCCGATGCCGGGCCAGACCCAGTCGTATCGCGCGCATGTCGACGGTCGCGATCTCGTGTTCGTACCGTATTTCAACGTCGATACCGAACGCTACAACACCTATTTCAAGACCGCCTGATGACCGAACCCCGGATCAGCGCGACCTATTGGATCGAGACCGCCTTTCCGCTGCAGCAGGCCGCGGAGACGATGGCCGGCGAGCAATCGACCGGCACTTTCGTGCGCGTACCCGGCGAGACCGACGAGCTGCGCGCGGCGCACGCTGCGCGGATCGAGGATGTGATCGAGCTGGGCGAGGTCGCGGCGCCGTCGCTACCGGGCTCGGGTCTGCCCAAATCGGGCGACGCCACGCGCCGCGCCGCGCGGGTGACCTTGTCCTGGCCGGTGTCGAACATGGGGCTGTCGCTGCCCAATCTGCTGGCGACGATCAACGGCAATCTCAGTGAGCTCAAGGCGTTTTCCGGGCTGCGGCTGATCGACGTGAAGCTGCCGCCCGAATTCCTCGATCGCTATCAGGGTCCGCAATTTGGCGTCGCCGGCACGCGTAGGCTGGCGGGGGTGTTCGACCGTCCGATCATCGGCACGATCATCAAGCCGAGCGTCGGCCTCTCGCCAGAGGCGACCGCCGAGCAGGTCCGCACCCTGGTCGAGGCGGGAATCGATTTCATCAAGGATGACGAGCTCCAGGCCGACGGGCCGCATTGCCCGTTCGAGGCGCGGGTCTCGGCGGTGATGCGCGTGATCAACGACCATGCCGAGCGCACCGGCAAGAAAGTCATGTACGCCGCCAATCTGACCGGCGAGATCGACGAGATGCTGGCGCGCCACGACCATGTCGTCGCCGAGGGCGGCACTTGCGTGATGGCGAGCATGAATTCGATCGGCCTGCCGGCGATGAAGGTGCTGCGAGCGCATTCCCAGCTGCCGATCCACGGGCATCGCAACGGCTGGGGCATGCTCGGCCGCTCGCCGGCGATCGGGATGAGCTATATCGCTTTCCAGAAATTGTGGCGCCTCGCCGGGATCGACCACACGCACGTCAATGGCATCGACAACAAATTCTGCGAGAGCAATGAGAGCGTCATCGCCTCGGCGCGCGAATGCCTGACGCCGATGTTCGATCCGCCGCATCCCGGTTGCGAGATCATGCCGGTCTTCTCCTCGGGCCAGTCGGCCAGACAGGCCGCGCCGACCTTCGCCGCGCTCGGTTCGGTCGACTGCATGTTCGCGGCCGGCGGCGGGATCATGGCGCATCCCGGCGGCCCGGCAGCGGGCGTGCGCGCGCTGCGTCAGGCATGGGAAGCGGCGGTTGCCGGCGTACCGGTGGAAGACGCCGCGCGCGATGCACCCGAACTGGCCGCGGCTTTGGGGGCTTTCGGGGGGTGACGCCACTCTACGCTTTCTATGGCGACGATTTCACCGGATCGACCGACGTTCTCGAGCAATGCGCCGATGGCGGGGTGCCGGCGGTCCTGTTCCTGCGCGAGCCCGATGCCGCGTTGCGCGCGCGTTTTCCCGACGCTAGGGCGATCGGCCTCGCCGGCGACAGCCGCAGTCGCTCGCCTGGATGGATGGACGACCATCTGCCCCGCGCCTTCGCCAGCCTCAGCGATGCCGCGATCGTCCATTACAAGACCTGCTCGACGTTCGATTCCAGCCCGCACACCGGCTCGATCGGGCGCGCGCTGGACCTCGGTGTTGCTGCGTTCGGCGGTCCGGCGGCGATCGTCGTCGGCGCACCACATCTTCGCCGCTATGTCGCGTTCGGCAATCTTTTCGCGGCGGCGGGAGCGGAGATATTCCGCATCGACCGCCACCCGACCATGTCGCGCCACCCGGTCACGCCGATGCATGAGGCGGACCTGATCCGGCATCTCGGCGACCAGACCGATGCGCGGATCGCCCTGGTGCCGATCGATCGCATCCACGCCGACGAAACCGATGCGGCCTTTGCCGAAGCAGGCGACGCCGCGGGCGTCCTGTTCGACGGACTGTCGGTCGACGACCTCGTCGCGACCGGCGCGGTCCTGCTCGGCCGCAAGGTGAAATTCGCGGTGGGCAGTTCGGGCGTCACGCGCGCGCTGGTGCTGGCATGGCGCGCAGCGGGGATCGTCAAGGGCGAGCCGGATCATGTCCGCGCACCCGAAGTCGACCGGCTGCTCGTGGTAAGCGGAAGCTGCTCGCCAGTGACGGCTGCGCAGATCGCGCGCAGCACGGCCGACGGCTTCACCACGATCCGCGCCGATGTCGACGCCTTGCTGCGCGGCGAAAGCGCGGAAGAAGAGCGGCTGGTGCAGGCGGCCGGTGGCGCGCTGGGCGAGGGCGGCCGCGCGGTGATCCATTCGGCGGAAGGCCCGCTTGGAGCGGTCGCCCCAGCGGCAGGCGATCGCCTCGGCTCCGCGCTTGGCCGCGTGGCCGGAGCGGCGATCCGTCAGGGAGGGTTGCGCCGCGTGCTCTTCGCCGGCGGGGACACGTCGAGCCACGGAGTCGCGCAGCTCGGCATCGATGCTTTGACCTGGGCCGCGCCAATCGAACGCGGGGCACCGCTGGTGCGTGCGCATGCCCAGGATCCAGCGATCGACGGTCTCGAACTGGTGCTGAAGGGCGGTCAGATGGGCGGGGAAGAGTTCTTCGAAGCTGTCCGCCGCGGCGGGTAGGAGCTCCTAAAGATCCTCCCCGTTTACGGGGAGGGGGACCGCCGCCGAAGGCGGTGGTGGAGGGGGACCTCCACTCAACGATCCCGAAAAGGAAAACCCCCTCCACCAAGCCGCTGCGCGCCTTGGTCCCCCTCCCCGTAAACGGGGAGGATTTTTCAGGGCTTGCTCTTCAACAACACCGCCACACCCTGCGCCGGCAGCGTCACCGACTTCACCTGACCACCCGCCAGCACGTCGGCCATGGCCTCCGGCAACTCTACCGTCCGATCCTCGGTCCCATGATTGATCAGGATGACGATCGACCGTCCCTGGCCCTGGCGCGTCATCAGCTCGACATCCGCCGGTACGGCGAAGTCGCGCATCACGCCGGCGTCGCGCATGGCGGCACTGATCAGTCCGTCCATCACATGATCGTCGACCAAGGCGCCGACATACGTGATGCTGCCCTTGCCGACCTTGCGCGTGATCGCCGCGGCCTTGCCGTCGAGCCAGCCATTGGCCTTGCCATAGGTCAGCACAACCCGCGTGTCGGGCGAAGTCGGCGTCAGCTGCTCGGCCCAGATCGAGGCGGTGCCGTCGCCGACCGTGACCTTCTCATCCAGCGCATAGAATTGCTCGACCCGCCCGCCCAGCAACTCGGCGAGCGGGCCGGGCTGGCGTTGCGGATCGAGACGATTGAATTCGTCCTTCATTCCCGATCGCGGACCGAGGATCAGGTGCCCGCCGCGCCGGACGTAATCGGCCAGCCGTTTCGCCATCGCATCGGTGATGACGTTGAGGCTGGGCGCGACGACCAATTTGTAACCGTCCAGAGGCGCATGGGCAGCTTCGACCACGTCGACCGCGCCGAGCGCATCCTTGAGCGGACGGTAATAGTCGAGCAGCACCTCGATCTGGTCATAGTCGCGATGGTGGAGCTGGAAATCGATCGCCCAGCGGCTCGGATAATCCTGCAGCAAGGCGACCGGCGACACCGGGCTGGTGCCGGCCAGCACCGGCGAGGCCTTGGCGAATTCGCGGCCCAGCGCCTGGAGCTCGGGATAGATCGGCAGCGGCTTGCCGTCGGGCCCGACCACCGATCCGTGCATCGTTTCCTGGCCGTTCAGCGCGTTGCGCCACTGCCAATAGAGCACCGCGTCGGCGCCATGCCCGATTGCCTGCCACGCCATCGCGCGCGTCTCGCCGGGGTAAAGGATGTTGCTGACCGGCGCCCAGTTCACGAAGCCCGGCTGCGTCTCCATCACCCAGAAATTCCGCCGCTTCCATCCCCGCACCAAATCGTGCGTCGCGCCGTTGCGATAGGGCTTGAGATGCCCGGTGCCGACATAATCGTCCCAGGAAGCGAGATCGAGGTCGCGGTTGATCGCGTAGCGGTCGAAGCGATTGGCCCAGCCGAGCCCGCCCAGATTGACGGTGATGAACGGCATGGGGCCAACTACCGCACGAATGGCGTCGCGCTGGTTGCGATGGAACTCGCCCCATTGCGCGGTGATGAAGCGCTTGAGCTCGAGCATCCAGCCGGGATTGCCCTTGTCGGTGTTGAACGGCACCTGGTCCCAGGCCGTATAGGTCTGCGACCAGTAAGCGGTGGTCCATGCCTCGTTGAGCGCGTCGAGCGTGCCATAACGCTGCTTGAGCCAGGCGACCCAGGCCGCGCGCGCCTCGGGATCGTAGCTTTCGTCGGTCGGCTCGTTGCCGACCTGCCAGCCGATGACATTGGGCTCGTCTTTCAGCGCCTGTGCCATGCGCGTGACGATGTCGCGGGCGAGCGTGCGGTAGCGTTGCGATGAGATCGAGAATTGCCGCCGCCCGCCATGCCCCAGCCTCTTGCCGCTACCGTCCACCTGAAGCGTGTCGGGATATGTCTCGGTCAGCCAGGCGGGTGGGGTATCGGTCGGCGTGCCGATCACGACCTTGATGTCGTATTTGGCCGCGAGCTGGACGGCGCGGACCAGCCAGCCGAAATCATATTGGCCCTCGCTCGGCTCCATACGGCTCCAGGCATATTCGCCGATCCGCACGACATTGGCGCCGCTCGCTTTCATCAGGCCGAGATCCTCGGGCCAGGCGCTTTCGGGCCATTGCTCGGGATACCAGGCCGATCCGAGCCACAGCCGCTCGTTCGCGACCGGGATGGCCGAGGCCTTGGCGGCCTGAGGCCGCGCCGCCGCCGGCATGGCCAGGCTCGAAGACAGCATCGCCGCGCAGGCAACGGCGAGGGCAGTCTTGCGCATCGTCGCGGTCACGCCAGCACCGGGTCCGCTTCGGGCGGCCTTTTGTGATCGAACCCCTTGGTGCAATCGATCACCGCGAACAGCAGGCCGGCGATCAGCACCATCGCCGCGACGCCGCGCAACGGAAGGTCGTAACTGCCGGTGCCGGCGATCATATAGCCGATCACCACGGTGCAAATGAATCCGCCGAGGTTGCCCGCCGTGTTCATCACGCCGCTCGCGGTACCGCCATAACGGCCACCGATCGCCATGCACATCGCCCAGGCCGCGGGCAGCATCAGATCCATCACGCCGAACGCCAGGCCCGACAGGATGATGATGACCAGCCGGTCGCTCGCGATGCTCATTCCGACCAGCAGGGCCGCGGTAGTGCACAAGCAACTGCAGGCGATCAGACTATAAGCGCGGCGGATGCCGATGCGCTGCGCCAGCCGGTCGCACAGCACGCCGCCGATCAGGTTGCCGACCACGCCGAGGAAGAAGGGGATCGAACCGTACAGCCCCATCTCGGCGACGCTGAACCCGACTCCCTTGACCATCCAGGTCGGAAACCAGTTGAAGAAGAACCAGCTGCCGAACGCGTAGAAGAAATAGGCCAAAGCGATCAGCCACAATTGCGGCAGCGCGAGCAGCTTGCGCCACGGCGTGCCGAGGTGCCCGCCGCTCTCGTCGCTGCCGATCTCGACGACTTCCTCGCGCGATATGCCGGGCTGGTCGGCAGGCTTGTCGTGGAACCAGCCGCGCCAGACGATCGCCCAGACAAAACCGACCAGGCCGAGCGCGATGAACACTGCGCGCCAGCCGAAATACGCCTCGAGTGGCACCAACAGCAGCGGTGCCATCCCGCCGCCGAACCGGCTTGCGGCCCAGATCACACCCTGGCCGCGTGCGCGCTCGCGGGCCGGCATCCAGCGGTAGAGCACGCCGGTCATGTTGGGGTAGGCGCCCGCAGCGCCCAGGCCGAACAGGAAGCGCGAGGCGGCCATCTGCCAGAAGTTGTGGCATGCGGCCGTGATCGCGGTGAAGAACGACCACCAGACCGTAATCCGGGTCAACTCACGGCGATAGCCATGGCGGTCGCCCAGCGCGCCCGACGGGATCTCGAACACGGCATAAGCGAAGACATAGGCGCCCATCACCCAACCCCATTGGTCGGGCGTTATCCCCAACTCCTTCTGGATGCCGGGTCCGGTGACCGAGATCGCCATGCGATCGAGGAAGGTGATAATCGACAGGACCGCCAGCAAGCTGACGACCGCGTGCCGCTTCTTCACTTGCCCAGGCTCGCGAGGACGTCTCGCGCGCGCTCCATGCCGAGTTCGGGGCTCGAATAGACCGGCGCCGATACCGCGCCTTCGGGCAAAGCGGCGACGACGCGCGCCATCGATGCCTGGGCAAGGACGATCGCATCGACGCCCTTCATTCCCTCGGTCAGCCCTTCGCTGACGATGCGATCATGCGTCGCGCCGTCACCCGCCATCACCGCGTCGAACGCGCCCTGGCAGAGATGCTCGACGATCTCGATCTTCTTGCCCTGTTCGGCAGCGACCCGGCGGACCAGCTCGGCGGTTGGTTCGAGCGTGGTCGACAGGGTCGCGACCACACCGATCCGCTGGCCCGTCGCGACCGCCTTTTCTGCCATAGCGCGATCGACGCGCAGCACCGGCTGGTCATAAAGCTCGGCCGCCATCTCGACTGCACGGCCGATCGAGGAACAGGTCACCAGGGCCACATCGCATCCGGCATCGAATGCGGAGCCGACGAGGCGGATGACCTGTCGCATCGTCGCCTTCTGCAGATAGCCGGCGGCGATCGTGTTCTTGATCGTGCTCTCATCGACGAAGTGGAGCAGGCGGACATCGGGCATCACCCGCGCGGCGATCTCGTTGAACACGGGTGCCAGCATCGGCGAATTGTGGATGAGTCCAAGCGTGGCCACGGGTCGTTCCTCTCAGGGCTTATGTCGTGAAATCGTAGCGTCCGGCGCCGACCTCGAAGCGGGTCGCTGTGCCGTCATTGGTGAGTGCGCGGATCGCGGGATGCGCGTCGAGGGCTTGGCTGCCGGCGTGCCAATCGCCGGCGGGCAGTTCTACCTCGGCGGTCGTGTTGGCGGGGATCGACAAAGCGAACCGCGTCAGCCGCTCGGCATTGCCATCCGTGCTCGTCTCGATCGGGCCGACCAGCGAGTCATAGCGCGCCGACACGCGGCCGATCTGCGGCAGCCACAAAGGCCGCGCGGCGATGCGGCGGAAACCCGGGGCAGCCGGTGCGATGCCGGCGAGGCGGCGGTAGAAGAACCCGACGATCGCCCCGAAAGCATAATGGTTGTAGCTGTTCATCGACAGGTCGCCGGTGTCGCCGTTCCACCGCTCCCACATCGTGGTTGCGCCCTTCTCCGGCATATAGCCCCAGCTTGGATAGTCGGTCTGGAGCAACAGCCCGGCGACTTCCCCGAGGCGGCCCGCATCGGCCAGCACGTCGAGAATGTAAGGTGTGCCGAGGAAGCCAGTCGACAGCCTCATCCCGCGCCGACGGATGTCGGCGGCCAGCACGCCCGCCGCCGCATCGCGCCGGTCGGCAGGCACTAAACCCATGAACAAGGCGAGCACCTGGCTGGCCTGGCTGCCATTGCCGGCCGTGCCGTCGGCGGCGACGAATTCGGCGGCGAATGCCTGGCCGATCGCCGCGCGAAGATCGCGGTAGCGTTCCGCGTCATCGGCGCGTCCAGTCGCATCGGCCATCTCGGCCATCAGCGCTGCCGACCATGCCCAATAGGCGGTCGCGCAGACCACGCGCGGTGTCGTCTCGTCGTCTGGCTTGATCGCATCGACCGACAGCCAATCGCCGAGGTCGAGCCCGCGATCGTTGCGCCAGACATGATCGGGATTGCCGCGCGCGACGAAGTCCATCCAGCCTTGCATCGCCGCCCAATTCTCGTCGATCACCGCGGTGTCGCCATAACGCTGCCAGAGTTGCCAGGGCAGGATGATGCCGGCCTCGCTCCAGCCCGCGGTCACCACATCGGGGAAGGACAGAGGTTGCGGCACCACGATCGGATAGGCACCGTCGGGCCGCTGCGCCGCGCGTGCTTCGAGCAGGAAGCGGCGGATGAAGGGGTCGACCTCCATGTTGAACGCCGCGGCATCCAGGAACACCTGGATGTCGCCCATCCAGCCCATCCGCTCGTCGCGCTGCGGGCAATCGGTCGGCACCGAGAAGAAGTTGGAGCGCTGGCTCCACAAGGCGTTCTGCCAGATCGTTTGTAGCAGTGGCGCGTCGGCGAACGTCATCGTGCCGGTTTCGCGGCACGCGCTGTGGACGACGATCCCGACAATATCGCCCGCAGTCGGCACGCCGGGATAACCGGCGACCTCGACATAGCGGAAGCCGTGATAGGTGAAATGCGGCTCGAACACTTCCTCGCCCGAACCGGCGAGCGTGAAACTGTCGGTCGCCTTGGCGAGGCGGAGGTTGGATAGGTCGGCGGTGCCGTCAGGCTTGAGCAGCTCGGCGAACTTGGCGGTGATGGTCGCTCCCGCGGGACCGGTCGCGCGAATGCGCACCCAGCCCGAGAAGTTCTGGCCGAAATCGAAGACGTAACGCCCCGGTTGCGGCTCGCTGATCGCGACCGCGCGCCGCGTGCCGGCGGCTTTCAGCGCAGGCGATGTCTGGGCGACGAGCCGAGCGCCGGGCGTGTCACCCACTTTCGCCTGGGGCCAGCCGCTGTCGTCGAACCCCGGCCGGTCCCACCCCGCACGCTCCAGCCGCGCATCATAGGTTTCGCCGTCATAGATTTCCGACTTGAGGATCGGTGAGGGCGCGATCCGCCAATCGGGTCCCGTGGCGATCCATTCGCTGCTGCCATCGGCATAATCGATGCGCAGCTGCGCGCGCAGCCGGCGCGGCGCTGGGCCGAAGCCATAGCGCTCGATCCGCCAGCCGAACGGGCTGGCATACCAGCCGTCGCCGACCATCGCGGCGAGCGCGTTGGCGCCCGGCGTTACCAAGCCGGTCACGTCGTAACTCTGGTAGAGAAGATGGTCGTGCGCGACGGTCATTTCCGGCGCGAGCAGTGCGTCCGACACGCGCTCGCCGTTGATCCGCATGTCATAGGCACCGAGCGCCGTCGCGTAGAGCCGCGCGCCCGCGATCGGCCCGCGCGCGTCGAACTCGGTGCGCAGCAGCATCGCCGGCTCGGCGGGTCGCGGATCGTTGTGGACATTCGCGCCGCTTGGCTGCGCATTGGCCCAGTCCGAGGTATCGGCATCGGCGCCGGTCCAATCAGCGGGCGGACTCGGGCGAACGCTCCAGGCCGGGCCGCTGACGAGGCGCTCGACGCTGCCGTCGGCGCGATGCAGGCGGATCAACGCCGCGAAGGCGCCACCATCGACGGGGAAGAAGCCGGTCGTGTCCGCTTCGACCAGCGCACAGATGCTATTGCGGCCGGGCCGAACATCCCCGGCATAAGGTGCAAGTGTGCCCCAGAAGGGGAGGTAGGTGTCCCAATCGAAATGCCGATCGAGTGGGGCTGCAGCGCCGTTGATCCAGACGCCGCGCAGATGATCCTTGCCGGCGAGCAATGTTTCCGCACGGACGAGATCGTCGGGGGCGTGGAAATCGAGACGGAAAGCATGGGGCCGGCCGTCGAGCGCCGTCTCGCTCCACACCCAGGCGAGCCCGGCTGCGCGATCGGCCGCGGCATTGTCATCCTCGGCTTCGATCCACTCCGCTCGCCAGGACTCCGGCGCGGTCAGTCCGGTTTCGAACCAGGCCGGCGCCGAGCGCGCGGTGGCGCCGATATCATCCGTCGCTTCGACCGACCACCAGATGCGCTGCATCGCGGTGAGGGCAGGACCGCCATAAGCCAGATCGAACGTCGCCTCGCCGGCAATCTCGCCGCTGTCCCATAGCAACGTGTCGCCATCGAGCGCTTCGGCACTGGCCGCCGCGCGCAGGCGATAGCTTGCCTGACGCGTGCCCGGTCGATCGCTCTCGATCCGCCACGACAGGCGCGGACGCTCGACATCGGTGCCGAGCAGGTCGACCGTATATTCGGCGCGCAGGTCGACGATGCGCATGATCAGAGCGTCAGGCCGAGGCGGTAGAGCCGATTGGCGTTGCCCGCGAACAAGGCGCGGCGCTCGTCGTCGCTGAAATCGGCGACGATGGCATTGTATGCATTGAGATGCTGATCGAACCCGCCGAACAATTTGTCGGTCGGAAAGTCGCTGGCGAACATCGCGCGGTCGGTGCCGAACAGCTCGATCGTCTCGAGCACATAGCTGCGCACCTGCTCGATCGTCCACGGCCGGAAGGCGAATCCGATGCCCGAGATCTTGACCGCGACATGCGGGATAGCGGCGAGCGCGCGCATCCCCGCGCGCCATTCCTCACGGCCGCTCTCGCCGACCATCATGCCGGCATGGTTGATCATGACCGGCACGTCGGGATGCCGTTCGAGCAGCGGAGCGAGGCCGGAAAACTGGCCGGGATAGGCCTGGAGGTCGAAGCTCAATCCGTATTTGCCGAGCAACGCGAAACCCGCTGCCCAGGCTTCGTCGCCGGTCACGTCGCGCGGCGTGTAGGTGCGCACCGGGTCGGGGTGCCAATTGACGATATGGCGGATGCCGCGCACCGAGCGGCGCTCGGCATGCGCGGCGAGCAAAGCCTCGACCTCCGGATCGTTAAGCGCGGCGAAAGCGACGATCGCATTGGGCATGCCGCGCGCATCGGCCATCGCCTGCAGCCAGTCGGTCTCCTTCAGCGCATCCGCCGGGTCGGCGCCGGCATCGATATGGACGAGGCCTCGCACATCCCAGCCGCGCGCGTCGGCGAGATAATCGTCGAGGCCGTAATCCTTGGCGATCGGCTCGACGCTGCCGTTCGGGCCGTCCTCCGCAAATGGCGGCATCAGCCACGGATAGCGGATATGGGACAGGTCCCACAGATGGACATGGGCGTCGACGAAGGGCGGCCGCTCGGTCATGTCAGAAGGTCGTGCGGCCGCCGGACGTGTCGAAAGTGGATGCGGTGGTGAAGCTGCATTCCTCGCTCGCCATGAAACAGACCATCGCGGCGGACTCGCTGACCTCGCCCAACCGACCCATCGGGATCTTCGAGCGCATGTAATCGACCTGGCTTGGGGGCAATTGCGCCAGGATCGGGCTTTCGAACGTCGCCGGCGTCAGCGCATTGGCGATCACGCCCTTCTCGGCGAGTTCCTTGCCGAGCGATTTGGTGAAGCCGATCACGCCCGCCTTGGACGCCGAATAGGCGCTGGCATTGGGATTGCCTTCCTTGCCGGCAACCGACGCGATGTTGACGATGCGGCCATAGCCGTTCGCCAGCATCAACGGCACGACCGCTCGGTTGCAGTAGAACAGGCCGTTCAGGTTGATGTCGATCACTCGCTGCCAGCTGTCGATCGGGAATTCGTGAGCCGGGACGGTCGCGCCGGTAATGCCGGCCGAGCAGACCAGCACGTCGACCTTGCCGAGCGCGGCGCCGCTGGCCTTGGCCGCGGCCTCGACCGCGGCGGGATCGGAGACGTCGAGCGCCTGGATGTCGGCGGCGCCGACCTCGTCCTTCGCGGCGGCCAGCGCCTCGGGATTGAGATCCCAGAGCGCTACCGTGCCACCCTCGGCGACGATGCGCTTGGCGACGGCCTTGCCGAGGCCGGACGCGCCGCCGGTGACGATCGCCGCGCGCCCGGCGAAGCGACCCGCATAGACGCTCATTTGGCAGCGTCCCAGGCGACGAATTCCTGGCGCTGCTCACCAAGCTTCTCGATACCGAGTTCGACCACGTCGCCCGCCTTGAGATACCAGGGCTCGGGCTTCTGGCCGAGGCCGACGCCCGGCGGGGTGCCGGTGGTGATCACATCACCCGGCAGCAAGGTCATGAATTGCGAGCAATAAGCGACGATCTGCGCAACGGTGAAGATCATCGTCTTGCTGCTGCCGTTCTGCATCTTCCGGCCATTGACCGACAGCCACATCGCCAGGTTCTGCGGATCGCCCACTTCGTCGGCGGTGACCATCCAGGGACCGATCGGGCCGAAGGTCGGGAAGCCCTTGCCCTTGTCCCAGGTCAGGCCGCGCTCGATCTGCCAGTGACGCTCGGACACGTCGTTGATCACGCAATAGCCGGCGACATGGTCGAGGGCATTGGCTTCATCGACATAGGAAGCGGCGGTGCCGATCACGACGCCCAGCTCGACTTCCCAGTCGGTCTTCTTCGAATCCCTGGGAATGGTGACGGGGTCGTTCGGCCCCTGGATGCAGCTCACCCACTTCTGGAACACGACCGGCTCCTCGGGCACCGGCAGGTTCGATTCCGCGGCATGGTCGGCGAAGTTCGTGCCGATCGCGATGAACTGCCGGGTGCCGGTCACGCAGGCGCCGTAGCGGACGTCACTTTCGACCAGCGGCAGCGAGGCGGGATCGATCGCGGCGAGCTTGGCCAAGCCCTGCTTGCCCAGCGCGTCCGGACCGATATCGGCGACATGGCCCGACAGGTCGCGGATGCGGCCATCGGCATCGATCAGGCCGGGCTTCTCGGCGCCTGCGGCACCATAACGGCAGAGTTTCATGGATATTCCTTAGTTTGGATAGGGACGGTGGAGCGCGATATCGCGATTGAGCTCGACGCCAAAGCCCGGTTTGTCGAGTTCGCTCGCGCGGATCTTGCCGTTCACCGGGACGGGCTCGCCGAGCAATTGCGGGGCGAACATCGGCACGATTTCGGTGGGCCCGGGGTGCATCATCAGGAACTCGGCAAACGGCGAATTGTGCCGCGTGATCACGAAGTGATAACTGTAGACCGACGATCCGTGCGGGACCATCATCACGCCGCGGCTGTCGGCGTAATTGGCGATCTTGATCAGTTCGGTGACGCCTCCGCACCAGCCGACATCGGGCTGGATGATGTCGCAGCAGTCCATGTCCATCAGCATGCGGAAGCCCCAGCGCGTCGCTTCATGCTCGCCGGTCGTGACGAGCAGGCCCTTGGGCGCGTTCTTCTTGAGCTGGGCATAACCCCAATAATCGTCGGGGCTCAGCGCCTCTTCGATCCATTTGAGGCCGCATTCGTGCCAGGCGCGCTGCGCAAGCCGGGTCGCATAGTCGATGTCGAGGCTCATCCAGCAATCGTACATCAGCCAGAAATCGTCGCCGCACTTGCTGCGCATGTCGGCGAGCAGCGCGATGTTCTTCTCCATTCCTTCCAGCCCCTCGGCCGGACCGTGATGGAGCGGAAGCTTGCCGCCGATGAAGCCGAGCTCCTTGGCAATGTCGGGCCGCGACCCGGTAGCGTAGAATTGCAGTTCGTCGCGCACCGCGCCGCCCAGCATGTGATAGACCGGCTCGCCGCGCAATTTGCCAAGCAGATCCCAGAGCGCGAGGTCGACGCCCGAAATGGCGTTCACCACCAGACCTTTGCGCCCGTAATATTGGGTTGAGAAGTACATCTGGTCCCAGATCTTCTCATATTCGGCCGGGCTGCGGCCGACCAGGAAACGCGACAAATGCTTCTCGACGATGAATGCGGCGGGCTCGCCACCGGTGGTCACCGCGAAACCGATCGTGCCGTCATCGGCCTCGAGTTCGACGACAAGCGTACCGAGGACGTTGATCCCGAAGCTCCGCCGCGACTGGCGATATTCGGGATAGCGCGCCATCGGCGTCGAGATATGGTCGTCGATCCAATGACCGTCGCCCTGGTCGTGATAGTCGGCGCCACCGCCCCGGACGGTGAACGCGCGAACATGCTTGATCTTCGGCAGGCCCATCCGAATCCTTCCCCCATAACGCCCTTGGCGGCATCGCTCGTCTGGATTGTATAATATGACTATTAAAGTCAACCGCCCTTAGGGGTCTCGCGGCCCGCAAGTTGCGGCGGAACGGGGCCGCCAGTGGCCCAGTCGAGCAGTTCGATGGTATGGACGACCGGAATGCCGAGGCGCGGGGCGAGCTGCATCGCGCAGCCGATATTACCGGTGGCGATCACATCGGCGTCGAGCCGGGCGAGATTGGCCGCCTTGCGGTCGCCGAGCTTGCCGGCGATTTCGGGCTGGAGAATGTTGTAGGTGCCCGCCGACCCGCAGCAGAGATGCGCCTCGATCGGCGTGCGGACGACATAGCCCGCGCCGGCCAGCAATCGCTTCGGCGCGTCGGTGACTTTCTGCCCATGCTGCAGCGAACAAGCGGCGTGATAGGCGACCGTCAGGCCGCGGCCATCGCCCAGGGGCAAATCGGCGTCGATCAGCACTTCGCTGATGTCGCGCGCGAGTTCGGAAACCCGGGCCGCCTTGTCGGCATAGTCGGGATCGTTCCGGAGCATGAACCCATAGTCCTTGATCGTCGTGCCGCACCCCGATGCGGTGACGACGATCGCCGCAAGTCCCCCCGTTTCGATCTCGCGTGTCCAGGCATCGACATTGCGGCGGGCGGCCGCGAGGCTATCCGCCTCGCGGCCCATATGGTGCACCAACGCACCGCAGCATTGCTCGCCGGGAGTCAGCACGACATCGTATCCCGCGCGATCGAGCAGACGGATCGCCGCCGCGCGAAATTCTGGGCGCAGCACCGGCTCGGCGCATCCCTGCAGCAGCGCGATGCGCGGGCGCGTCGTGGCAGCCGGAACGCGTTTCTCCGGCGCGGCTGGAATTCGCCGTGGTGCCAGCGCGAGCATTGCCGCGAGGGGGCGCAGTGCGCCAACCTTGGCGAACAGCGGCGCCAGTGGTCGACCGACCTGCGCCAGCCGCAAGGCAGTCCGGAATCGGGCAGGATAGGGGAGTATCCAGGCTAAAATGCTGCGCAGCATTCGCTCGTGCCACGGGCGCTTGTAGCTCTCGTTGATATAGGCCCGGGCATGGTCGACCAGGTGCATATAGTTCACGCCCGACGGGCAGGTCGTCATGCAGGACAGGCAGGACAGGCAGCGGTCGACATGCTTGACGACTTCGGCGCTCGGCGCGCGCTCGTTCTCGAGCATGTCCTTGATCATGTAGATCCGCCCGCGCGGGCTATCGAGCTCGTCGCCGAGCAGGACATAGGTCGGGCAAGTCGCGGTGCAGAAGCCGCAATGGACGCATTTGCGGATCACCCCTTCGGACGATGCCATTGCCGGATCGGCTAACTGCCCGGGAGAGAATTGCGTCTGCACCTAAAAGCGTCCCGTCTCGAACACGCTGGCCGGATCGAAGGCGCGGCGCACGCGCTCCTCCAGCGCGGCGAGCGCCTTGGGTTGCGGATGGAGCGCCGGCACGACAGCCCGCATTTCGGCGTCAGCACGCACGAGCATGGCGTGCCCACCCGCTTGCATCGCGGCGGCGCGGATCGCCTGCGGATCGTCTCCGCTCGCCAGCCAGAGAAGGCCGCCGGCCCAGTCGAGCAGCCACGCGCCATGGACCACCGCCATCACCTTCGGCATCTGCGCCGCGGGGGCGATGATCCGCCACAGCGGCACGCTCGCCGGCAATGGTGCAGCCGTGGTGATCACGGGCCAGAGGCGTGTGGCCTCTTCGTCAGCGAGCGGCACGATGCCGTCGACCAGCCGTGTGAGGATCGCCGCGCGCGCCTCGACCGAACTTGGGAAACCGTCGAGCCGGATCGCGGTGAGCGGGGCGCCATCCCAGTCCTGCAGATGCGCTGCCGCGGACACTTCGGCGGTCGATCCCATTGCCCGCGCCATCGCCGAGATCGCAGCGGCGGGATCCAGCCCGGCGATCCCGAGCGTCAGCCGCACGCGCGGCGCGGGCAGAACCTTGAGAGTCAGTTCGGTGATCGCGGCAAGCCTTCCCCAGCTTCCGGTGATCAGCTTGGGCAGATCGTAACCGGTGACGTTCTTGACGACCTTCGCGCCTGCCACGAAGCGCTCGCCGCGTCCCGACACGCCGACGAAGCCGAGCAGATGATCGCGCGCCGCGCCGCGGCTGACGCGGGTCGGACCCGCCACGCCGGCCGCGACGATACCGCCGATCGTCGCCTCGCCAACCGCGCCGCCGAGTATCGCGCCGTGATCGAATGGATCGAACGCCAGCATCTGCCCCTTGTCGGCGACCAAGGCTTGAACCTCGGCAAGCGGCGTTCCCGCTTTCACCGTCAGTACCAGCTCCGGTGGGTCGTAATCGACCACCCCGGAAAAGCCGCGCATGTCGACGATCCGGGCGTCTGGTGTCGGCGCGCCGATCGCGTCCTTGCTGCCGCCGCCCCGCAGCCACAACCGCGTCCCGTCACGCGCCGCCTCGGCGACGATCGCCGCAAGCGCATCGGCGCTGTCAGGACGGATCGCGTCTGCCATCGTCAGAAGCGCGGCAGATCGGGGAAGGGAAGCGCGCCGCGATGGACGTGCATGCTGCCGAGTTCGGCGCAGCGATGCAGCACGGGGAACATCTTGCCGGGATTGAGCAGCAAGTCGGGGTCGAACGCGCATTTGACCCGCTGTTGATGCGCAAGGTCGGTTTCGGTGAACATCACCGGCATTAGGTCGCGCTTCTCGACCCCGACGCCATGCTCGCCCGTCAGCACGCCGCCGACCTCGACACACAATCTCAAGATGTCGGCACCGAACGCCTCGGCCTGTTCGAGCTCGCCGGGCTTGTTGGCATCGTAGAGGATCAGCGGGTGCAGATTGCCGTCGCCGGCATGGAAGACGTTGATCACGCCAAGCCCATATTGCTCCGACAGTACGCCCATTCGCGTCAGCACATCGGGCAATCGGCGCCGCGGGATCGTTCCGTCCATGCAAAGATAATCTGGCGCCAGCCGGCCCGCGGCGGGGAAAGCGGCCTTGCGTCCCGCCCAGAAGGCGACGCGCTCGTCATCGTCGGTCGAAATGCGGATTGATACCGCGCCATTGGCGCGCGCGATCGCCTCGACTTCCTCGAGCAAATGGCTGCATTCGGCTGCGGGCCCATCGAGCTCGACGATCAGCAACGCCTCGACGTCGAGCGGGTAGCCGACCTGGACGAACGCCTCGGCGGCATGGACCGCGGGCTTGTCCATCATTTCCATCCCGGCCGGGATGATCCCCGCGGCGATCACGTCGGCGACGCAGCGTCCGGCGCCCTCTACCTCGGGAAAGCCGATCAGCAAGGCGCGCGCCGTTTCGGGCCGGGGCAGGATGCGGACCGTCACTTCCGTCACCACGCCGAGCAGCCCCTCCGACCCGACGATCACGCCGAGCAGATCGAGCCCCGCCGGCTCCAGCCCACGCCCGCCGACACGTAACACCTCGCCCTCGATCGTGACGAATTCGACCCCGAGCACATTGTTGGTGGTCAGGCCGTATTTGAGGCAATGTACCCCGCCCGAATTCTCGGCGACATTGCCGCCGATCGTGCAGGCGATCTGGCTCGAAGGGTCGGGCGCGTAATAGAAACCGTCGTCCTCGACCGCGCGCGTGATCGCCAGGTTGGTGACCCCGGGCTGTACCACCACCAATCGGTCGGCATAATCCACATCCAGGATACGGTTGAACCGGGCCATGCCGAGCAGCACGCCGTCGGCCAGCGGCAGCGCGCCGCCCGACAGCGAGGTGCCCGCGCCGCGCGGCACGACCTTGACGCGATTGGCGTGGCACCAGCGCAGGATCGCCGCGACCTGCTCGGTCGTCTCGGGCAACACCACGACCATCGGCGGCTGGCGATAGGCCGTCAGCGCGTCGGATTCGTAGGGGCGCAGTTCGTCAGCTTTGTCGATCACCCCTTCGCCCGCCACGATCGCGCGCATCGCGGCGACGATCTCCCCGCGGCGCGCGAGCACCGCTTCGTCGGGGGCGGGCATGCAGATGGTCACGGCAGCGTTATTGCAGATTCACGTACATGCCGCCATCGACCAGCAACGCCGCACCGGTGACATAGGCGGCCATGTCGGACGCCAGGAACACGATCGGCCCGGCCAGATCCTCGGGCATGCCGAGCCGGCCGAGCGGGGTGCGCGCTTCCATATATTTGCGCTTTTCCGCGTCGGCGAGGTCGTCCTTGTTGATCTCGGTCAGGATCGTGCCCGGCAGCACCGAATTGCAGCGGATGCCGTGTTTGCCGAGCGCGATCGCGGCGGATTGCATCAACGAATGCACGCCGGCTTTGGTCGGGGTGTAGTGCGTCTGGAACTCGCCGCCGACCAATGCCGAGATCGACGATACCGCGACGATCGCGCCGCCATCACCTTGCTTGACCATCTGGTTGGCGGCCGCCTGGACCATGAAATAGGCGCCATGCAGATTGACGCGGAACGTGCGCTCGACCGTCTCGACCGGCATGTCGAGAAAGGCGTGGAACGGGCAGATGCCGGCGTTCGACACCATCACATCGACCCGGCCGAACTCGGCGACCGCGCGGGCGACGAAATCGGTCGCGGTCTCGGGCAGCGCGACGTCGCCCTTGATCGCAATGCCGCGCTGCCCGAGCGCTTCGATCTCGGCGATGCAGGACTGCGCCTTGTCGTCGCTCGACACATAGTTGATCGCGACGTTCGCGCCATGCTGCGCAGCACCGATCGCCGCGGCGCGGCCGATGCCGGTCGATCCGCCAGTGACCAGCACCGTCTTTCCCTCGAGAAGCTTCATCTGTTTCCTCGTTACTTGATGGGCTCGGCCAGGACCGAGCGGTCGATCGCGTCGATCCGGTTGACCCCGGTCAAGGTCATCGCGACCGTCATTTCCCGGGCGATCAATTCGAGCAATTTGGCGACGCCGGCCTCGCCTTGCGCCGCCAGCGCATAGACCCAGGCGCGGCCGAGCAGCACGCCCTTCGCGCCCAGCGCGAGCATCCGCACCACGTCGAGCCCGTTGCGCACGCCGCCGTCGGCCAGCACGGTCAGCGCGTCGCCGACCGCATCGGCGATCGCGGGCAAAGCGCGCGCGCTCGACAGCACGCCGTCGAGCTGGCGTCCGCCATGATTGGAGACGACGATGCCGTTGGCGCCGATCGCTGCCGCCTCGCGCGCGTCCTCGGGATCGAGGATGCCCTTGATGATCAGCGGTCCGTCCCATTCCGCGCGGATCCAGTCGAGGTCGCGCCATTGGATCGACGGATCGAAATTGGCGCCGAGCCAGCCCATATAATCGTTGAGCCCGCTATCCTTGCCGAGCACGGGCAGCAAATTGCCGAGCGTGTGCGGCCGCCCGCGCAAACCGACGTCCCAGGACCAGGCCGGCTTGCCGATCGCCTGCAGCATGCGGCGCAGCGGCGCGTTGGGTCCGGACATGCCCGAATGCGCATCGCGGTAGCGCGCGCCCGGCACCGGCATGTCGACGGTGAAGACCATCGTGCTCGCGCCGGCCGCCTTTGCCCGTGCGATCAGGTCCTTCATGAAGGCGCGGTCGCGGATCACGTAGAGCTGGAACCAGAACGGATCGGCGACCTGCGCTACTTCCTCGATCGAGCAGATCGATACGGTCGACAGGCAGGCCGGAATGCCCGCTGAACGGGCAGCGCGCGCTGCCTGTATCTCGCCGCGCCGCGCGTACATGCCGCTGATCCCGACCGGCCCCAAGGCGACCGGCAGGCCGACCTGCCGGCCGAACAGGCTGGTACTCAGGTCGATCGTCGCGACGTCCTTGAGCACGCGCTGGCGCAGCGCGATCCCCGCGAGGTCTTCGACATTGCGGCGCAGCGTCACCTCGGCATAGGCGCCGCCATCGGCATAATCGAACAGGAAGCGCGGCAAGCGTCGCCGCGCCGCCTCCCGGAAATCGCTGGCCGAAGAAATAATCATATTATTTCCCTAACGGCGATATGCGGCCTCGTCACCCCTCAATAAGAGGTGAACAACGCCTCGCGCGCAAGTTTGAGCGCGGTCACCGCGTCATGCTCGTCCTGCGCCTTCTGCATCGCCGCGAAATCGAGTTTGTCGAGCGCGCGCTCGACGATCTTGAGGAAGTCGATCGCGGTATTGGCGACGGCGACGCAATCCTCGCGGAATGGGAATTGGTCGAGCTGCCACACACCTTCCCACTTGTTCTTGCGCAGCGTGTAGAAGAATTCGAACAGCTCGATCGGGTGGACCGATCCGGCGATCAAATCGTCGTCCCAGCTGCGGAAATTGTCGTTCACGTCCATGCCGAACAGCCGGCCATGATCGATCGCGAGTTGCGCCGCATCGGCCGGGCTTTCCCCGCCATAGAGCGAGTGGCCGAAATCGAGCAGGATGCCGACGTTGGGCACGCCCATCTTCTCGATCCCCAGCAAAGTGCGGGCGACGCTGTCATAGCTCATGTGCACGCGCGGCTCGCGCGGCTTGTATTCGATTACGAACTTGAGGTCGGGATTCTGCGCGGCGAGCTCGCCGATGCCGTCGATACTGTGCCGCCACAGCGTCTTGTGGTCGACCTGGAACGGATAGTCCCAGCCGTCCTGGCCGGGCCAGAGCTTGACGTAATCGGCGCCGAAGCGGCGGACGACATTGGCGGCATCGTTGACCATCTCATTGGCCAGCTTGCGCACGCCCGGATCGGGGTTGGTGAAGGCGCCCTTGGCGAACTGGCGCGTGTAGATTTCCGGAGTGATGCCGATCACCGAGAGATTGTTGCGCTTGAGCGCTTCCTCGACCTTGTCGAATGAGGTTTCGCCGCCGGGAAAGGGGTAGTTGATGTCGACCACCGACAGGTCGTCGACCTGGCCGGCGAGATCGATCATCTCGATCAGCGTGCGGGGTGGACCGTAGCCGTCGGTCGCGTAGCGGTCGACATAGGTCGCGAAATGCCAGATGCCGGCGCCGTACCGTTGCTTGCTCACGTTCGATCCTCACCCAATTGTTTCGAAAACTTACGAAAACCGCGCACCCGAAAGTTCAGGCAACGATCACCTCTACGCCAATGCCTTCGATTGCCGCGCGGTCCTCGTCGCGGATCGCGTCGTCGGTCACGAGCGTGCGGACCAGCTCCAGCCCACCCAAAGACGTGAACGAACGCTGCCCGATCTTGCTCGAATCGGCGACCAGGATGACGGTCTGCGCCGCGCCGATCATCGCGCGCTTCACCGCGATGTCGGACATCGCCGGATAGGTCAGCCCCGCCTCGAGATCGATCGCGGCGGTGGCCAGGAAAAGCTTCTGGACGAACAGCCCGCGGAAATAGTCGGCCGACCGTTCGCCCGACAGCGACAGGGTAGGGGCCTTGAAATGCCCCCCGGTCATATGGACCTCGAACCCCGGCTCGGCGCCCAGCATCAGCGCGATGTTGAGCGCGTTGGTGATCACGGTCATGTCGCGCTTGCCGATCAATTGCGCGGCCACCTCGGTCGTGGTCGATCCCGAATCGAGGATCACCGTCTCGCCGTCGCTCGCGAGAGCGGCTGCTGCGCGGCCGATCCGGCGCTTGGCATCCATGTTCTCGAGATGCTGGAGCGCCATCGAGCGCACTTGCTGCGTCACCGACTTGAGGAAAGCGCCGCCATGTTCGCGCACGATATGGCCGTCGGCCTCGAGCTTTTCGAGATCCTGGCGCATCGTCACCTCGGATACATCGAAGGCTTCAGCCAGCGTGCGCACGCGCGCGCTGCCTTCTTCCTGCAACCAGTCGAGGATTCGGGCGCGCCGTGCCTCGCCGAGCAGCCGCGACCGCGAGCCCCCGTTCACTGGCCGGTCTCCCTTGCTGTCGCCGGGCTCGACACCCGACGCTGCCTTATCGGCATAGCTCTCCATATTCCTCTGGCCGCTCGCTTCCAGTTTCGAGTTCGATAGGTTGAGTTTTTGCTTTTTGTCAATCTCTTCGCTTTCTGGCGGTAAAAACGAAAGCAAACGTAAGCAAATGGCTTGTGTTCGGATATAATCACACTTATAGCCCTTCGCAGGAGAGGGTAATCAATGGACCATCAGGCGCTTCGGTCTTCCGATGCGAACGCTCATACGCTGGAAGAGCGCGCCGCGCACGTCCGTGCGCGCGCCAATTGGATGCGTCAGCGGCTGCTCAAGATGATCGTCGATGCCGGCCAGGGCCATCCCGGCGGCGACCTCTCGGCGAGCGATATCGTCGCGTGCCTCTATTTCGATATTCTGCGCATCGACAGCGCCAATCCCAATGCGCCCGACCGCGACCGCTTCATCCTGTCTAAGGGCCATTGTACCGGTGCGCTCTATACCGCGCTGGCGGGGGCAGGGTTCTTTCCCGAAGCCGAGCTCGATACCTATCTCAAGCCCGAATCGCGGCTGAACGGTCATCCCAATCGCGTCTATCTGCCGGGCGTCGAAACCAATACCGGTCCGCTCGGCCACGGTTTTCCGGTCGGCGTCGGCGTTGCGGTGGCGGGGCAGATCGACAGTGCCGGCTATCGCGTGTTCGTGCTGACCGGCGATGGCGAACTGCAGGAAGGCAGCATGTGGGAAGCGGCGATGTTCGCCGGGCACCGCAAGCTCGGCAACCTCACCGTGATCGTTGACCGCAACCGCCTGCAACAGGGTGCGCGGACCGAAGAGACCAACGCGCTCGAGCCGCTTGCCGACAAATGGCGCGCGTTCGGCTGGGACGTGGTAGAGGTCGATGGGCATGACGTGATCGCCCTGCTCAAGGCGTTCGACGACGCCGCGCAGCCGCGCGACAAGCCGCGCGTGCTGATCGCCAACACGTTCAAGGGCAATGGCGTCAGCTACATGCGCGACGAGGCCGGCTGGCACCATGGCGTCCCCAATGCGGACCAGCTTGCCCAGGCGATCGCCGAGCTCGAAGCGGAGAAGAGCGAGTGAACGCCCCGGCCAATCTTCCCGGCATGTTTGACTGTCGCGATGCCTTTGCCGGCGCGCTCGAAGAGCTCGCCGTCGGGGACGATCGCATCGTCGCGGTCTGCAACGATTCGGTCGGTTCGTCCAAGCTCGGCAAGTTCCGCGACCGCTTCCCCGATCGGCTGGTCAATGTCGGCATCGCCGAGCAGAACATGGTCGGGGTCGGCGCCGGCCTGGCGAATGGCGGCAAGGTGCCGTTCGTCAGTGGCGCGGCCTGCTTCCTGACCGCGCGCGCGATGGAGCAGATCAAGGTCGACTGCGCCTATAGTCAGGCGAACGTGAAGCTCTGCGGCATTTCGAGCGGCGTCGCTTATGGCGAGCTCGGCGCGACGCATCACAGCATCGAGGATATTGCCTGGCTGCGCGCGATCGACAAACTGACCGTGATCGTGCCGTCCGATCCGTGGGAAACGGCGGAAGCGGTCAAGGCCGCGGCGGCGCATGACGGCCCCGTCTTCATTCGCATCAGCCGCATGCCGGTCCCGGCAATTGAGCGGCCGACCGGCGCGAGCTTCACGATCGGCAAGGCCGAGACGCTGCGCGAGGGTAGCGACGTCGCTATCATCGTCAACGGCACCCTGGTCTATCGAGCGCTCGACGCCGCGACCGCGCTCGCAGCGCAGGGGATCGCCGCGCGCGTGATCAACATGGCGACCGTCTCGCCGCTCGACACCGGCGCGATCGCCGCCGCGGCCGCAACCGGTGCGATCGTCACCGCGGAAGAGGGCCTCGCGCGCGGTGGTTTGGGCGGTGCAGTCGCCGAATATTGTGCGCAGCATCGGCCGGTGCCGATGCGGATGCTCGGCTTTCAGGGCTTCGCGCCGACCGGATCGGCGAGCTGGCTGATGGACCATGCCGGTCTCAATGCCGCCGGTATCGTCGCCGCCGCGCAAGAGCTGGTCGCCGGGAAAAGCTGATGGACGATCGGCTCATCCTCGCGATCGACCAGGGCACGACCAACACCAAGGCGCTGCTCGTCGCGCCCGACGGTTCGGTGCGCCTGTCGCGGTCGCGGGCGATGCGCGTCGATTATCCGCAGTCAGGCTGGGCCGAGCAATCGGCATCGGACATCTGGGAAGGTGTTGCCGCGTTGATCGCCGAGCTGGCGGCCGCGGTCGATCCGGCTGCGATTGCTGCCGTCGCGATCTCCAACCAGCGCGAAACGACCGTGCTGTGGGACGCCGAGACTGGCCGTCCCGTCGGTCCCGCGGTGATCTGGCAATGCCGCCGCTCGGCCGATCGCTGCGCTGCGTTGCGCGCGGCGGGGCATGAGGCGGAGATCGTCGCGCGCAGCGGGCTGGGGATCGATCCCCTGTTCCCCGCCGCCAAGATCGCCTGGCTGCTCGACACGATCCCCGATGCGCGCGTGCGGGCCGAGCGCGGCGACCTGCGTTGCGGCACGGTCGACAGCTGGCTGTTGTGGAACCTGACCGGCGGCGCGGTGCACGCGACCGACCATAGCAACGCCTCGCGCACCCAACTCTTCAACATCGACACGCTCGACTGGGATGCCGACCTCGCCCGTTTGTTCGACGTGCCCCTCGGCCTGTTGCCCAGGGTGATGCCGTCCGACAGCCGGTTCGGCACCGTCGCCGCGGGGCTGACTGCGCTGCGCGACGGTACGCCGATCCTGGCGGTGATGGGCGACAGCCATGCGGCCCTGTTCGAGCACAGCGCCGACGGATCGCCGCGGGTCAAGGTGACGATCGGCACCGGCAGCTCGCTGATGGCAGCGACCGGGGAGCGGGTGCGCTCGACGCATGGCCTGTCGAGCACGATCGCGTGGAGCCGGGGTGATCGCGTCCAATATGCGCTCGAGGGCAACATCCTGGTCTCGGGCCACGCGGCCGCTTTCGCCACCACGATGCTTGGCCTGCCCGACGAGGCGGCGCTGACCGCGCTGGCGCAGAGCGTCGAGGACAGTGGCGGTGTGGTCTTCGTGCCCGCGCTGGCTGGCCTTGGCGCGCCGCATTGGTGCAGCGACGCGCGTGGTACGATCTCGGGTCTCTCCTTGGCGACGCAGCCGGCGCATATCGCGCGCGCGACGCTGGAGGCGATCGCGCTCCAGATCGGCGACGTCATGGCGGCGCTCGACGCGGATCTCGGTACCGCGATCGCCGAACTGTCGATCGACGGCGGCGCCGCGCGCAACGCGCTGCTGATGCAATTGCTCGCCGATCTGACCGGCCGGCGCATCATCCGATCCACCATTCCCGAAGCGAGCGCCCTCGGCGTGGCGCGGCTGGCGGCGGGCGGGCTCGGCATGAAGCTGCCGGCAAGCGACGAGGAACAGAAGGAATTTTTCGATCCGGCGATGCCGGCGGCGCAGCGCGAAAGCCTGCTTGCCCGCTGGCATGCGGCAGTGGCC
Organism: Sphingomonas sp. P4_D12; assembly: GCF_056401895.1. Lineage (NCBI taxonomy): Bacteria > Pseudomonadati > Pseudomonadota > Alphaproteobacteria > Sphingomonadales > Sphingomonadaceae > Sphingomonas > Sphingomonas sp. P4_D12. The sequence continues at coordinate 512,341 of NZ_JBFUIL010000002.1, forward strand.
GGCGCGGTGCGCACGGCCGGATCGAGCGAGACATAACGCCGGGCGCAGATCCGGGAAGCTGACGTGATTGCGAAGAATAAGTCGAAAATAGGGAGTGGGACGATGAAGGTATATCTGAAGAAACCAGGATTCGAACGGCGTGCCGCGCATGCCGCATTGCTTGCCGGTGCGAGCCTGATGACGATGATCGCGGTCCCGGCATTCGCCCAGGACACTCCGGCGCCCGCGCCGACCGCGGACGTTCCCCAGGATAGTACGGCGCCGCAGGGCGAGATCGTCGTCACCGGCAGCCGCATCAAGAGCCCGACGCTGACCTCGCCGTCGCCGCTTCAGGTGATCACCAGCGAAGATCTGCAGAAGCAGGGCACGACCAACGTCCAGGATATCCTGCAGATCAATCCGGCGGTCGGCATTCCGGGCAAGAGCCGTAACACGACCGGCAACGATACCGATCCCGGCCTTGCAACCATCAACCTTCGCAATCTCGGCCCCGATCGCACCCTGGTCCTGATCGATGGCCGGCGCACCGTCGCGGGCGTGCCCGGCACGGCGCAGGTCGACGTGTCGATGATCCCACCGTCCTTCGTCGATCGCGTCGACGTGCTGACCGGCGGCGCCTCGGCGGTGTATGGATCGGACGCGATCGCCGGTGTGGTGAACTTCATTTACAAGAAGAAGTTCGAGGGCATCCAGCTCAACGTGCAGGACGGCATCTCGCAAAAGGGCGACAATCACGAGCTCGACGCCAACGTCACGTTCGGATCCAATTTCGCCGGCGATCGCGGCAATGTGATGGCCTATGTCGGCTGGAACCAGGCAAGCGCGGTTTTTGCCGCCGATCGCGACTTCAGCCGTCTCTCGGCGCTGAGCCTGGGCACGACCGAACGCGTCGCCGGCAAGTCGGATCTCAACCTCAAGGCGGCACAGGACCTCTTCAAACGTGCCTATGTGCCGTCGAGCGTCGGCCCGGGCGGCGCCTTCGTGATCGGCAGTAAGTCGAATCAGATCATCAGTCCCGACGGCTCGTTCCACACCTATGTCCCGGCGACCGACGGCTTCAACGCCGCCCAATACGGCCAGATCGCGCCACCGTCGAAGCGATTGACCTTCGCTCAGCGCACCAATTTCGATGTGACCGACAAGGTCAACGTTTTCCTCGAGACGACCTATGTGAACGTGCGCACAAATGGCGAGCGCGAAGCGTCGCCAATGCGCACCGACAGCGCACTCGGTGCGTTCACGGGCACCGGCGGTTTCTATCCGATCCAATATGCGGTGACCAATCCAACCACCGGCGCGACGGTGATCGTCAACAACCCGCTGGTGCCGACCGCCGTCTTCAATGCCGCGACCGACCGCTCGACCAACGATGCGATCGGGTCGAAAGACCTGAGCATGCTGATCCGCACCACCGCGTTCGGATCACGCAAGACACCGACCGAGCGCGACAATTTCCGGATCGCCGCCGGCGGATCCTGGGACATTGGCGGTAGCTGGAGCCTCGATGGCTATTACCAGTACAGCTATACCAAGCAGCACCAGGAAATGACCGGGCTGGCGAACCTCTACAACCTCGCCAACGCGCTCCAGGTCATGCCGGACATCTTCGACTACAATAAGAACGGCGACCTCACCGAAGCGGTCTGCGTCGACGCCAATGCGCGAGCGGCTGGTTGCGTGCCGGTCAATATCTACGGCCTGAACCCGGATGGCTCGTCGAAGATTTCGGCTGCCGCGGCGAAATACCTGCAGACCAACCTCATCCGCGACTCCAAGCAGGAAATGCAGGTCGTATCGCTCAACCTAGGCGGCAATCTGTTCAAGCTGCCTTATGGTCCACTCCAGATCTCGGTCGGTGCCGAATATCGCACCGAGTCCAGCCGCGACATCTTCGACCCGCTGAGCAACCAGGCGAAGAACGGTTACGTCCAGTTGTTGAACACGCAGGGTTCGTTCAACGTCAAGGAAGCCTATGGCGAAGTGGTCGCGCCGATCCTGGCGGACCTCCCGTTCTTCAAGGCACTGACCCTGCGCGGCGCCTATCGCCTGTCGGACTATTCGACCGTCGGCAGCTTCTCGGCCTGGAACATCGGGGGTGAATGGGCGCCGACCTCGGATATCCGGTTCCGCGCGGTCTATGCGCACGCCGTCCGCGCGCCGAATATCGGCGAGCTGTTCTCGGCCGCGTCGTCGGGCATCACCTCGATCACCGATCCCTGTCAGGGCATTACCCTGACCTCGACCGGTTCTACGGCGGCCAACTGCCTCGCCGTGCCGTCGGTCGTCGCGAACATCAACGCCAACGGCAAGTTCACGCTGACGCCGTCGGACCAGAGCGGTGTCGGCAGCGTGTCGGGCGCCAACCCCAACATCAAGCAGGAAACCGGCAAGACCTTCACCGCGGGCGTGGTGATCAATCCGCGGTCGATCGATGCGCTTCGCAACCTGACCTTCACGGCTGACTATTTCGACATCCAGCTGCAGGGCGCGATCAGCCGCCTGTCGACCACGACCATCCTCAACAAATGCTATGTGCAGGGTATTTCGGACTTCTGCCAGTTCATCACCCGGCGCGATCAACCATCGGGCGCGTTCAGCATCGGGTCGGTCCAGCAGATCTTCACGACGTTGGTCAACAGCGGCGGCGCGTTCACGCGCGGCCTCGACTTCACGCTGAACTATCGTCAGGCGGTGTTTGGCGGGACCGCCACGTTCGAGGGCAGCTGGACCCATCTGCTCAAGAACGGTGTCGTTCCGCTCCAGGGCGACAAATACGACAACACGATGGGCGAGTTCGGCAACCCGCGGGACAAGGCCGTGCTGACCCTCGACTGGTCGAGCGATACGTTCGGGGTGACGGTCACCAACCAGTATATCGGCAAGCAGATGCTGGATTATGAGAACTTCCAGACGACCTATGTGCTGGCCGATGGATCGCTGCCGCCCAAGAGCTTGTTCACGCTCGGCGCGAGGGTCTACACCGATGTTCAGGTCCGCTTCGACGTCAAGAAGAACTGGCAGTTCTACCTCGGCGCGAAGAATGCCTTCGATGTGAAGATGCCGCCGCTTTACGGCAGTGTCGGCAACTTCAACCCGTCGACCATGTTTGATCCGATCGGCCGCCGTTTCTACGCCGGTTTCCGCATCAAGATGTAACCTCGCGACCCGTTTCCTCCCCTGGGCGGGAGAGTGGCCTCGGCCGCTCTCCCGTCTTTTTTGTGTGCGGAGCCCGGCGGTTGCTTTGACCTGGATCGTCGGCGGCTTGCGCACCAATTGGTCGTTCGACCATCGACATCAAAATCCCGGAGTAGCCTTACCTTCGGGCCGCGGCCAATGTGCAAGGCACGTTGTCGAAGTCTCACCCGTCCGCTAGGTAGCGCTATCATAACTGGAAAAATCGTGGAGTGGTGATGCGAACGGTAGCAACTCTGTTGCGTGTCGGATCGGTTCTGATCGGGCTAACCCTGATGGCGTCCCAAGCTCAGGCAAGGGAATGGCCTGGCGGCCGGCGGGCCGCGGTGGTGCTGACCTACGACGATGCCTTACCCTCGGACCTCGACATCGCGATCCCCGCGCTCGATGCGGCCGGCTTGAAAGGGACATTTTTCCTGATCGGCAACGCTTTGGTGCCGGAACAGATCGAGCGCTGGCGGGCAGCGGCGGCCGAAGGCCACGAGCTCGGCAACCACACCGTTCGTCACGCCTGTCCGCAGGCCAATTATCCGCCGGCGAGGAAGCTCGACACCAGTGAAGCTTACGATGTCCCAATGATGCTTGCCGAAATCCGCACGATGAACACCATGCTGACGGCGATCGACGGGAAGGTGCAGCACAGCTTTGCCACGCCGTGCGGTCAACATCTGGCCGGTGGTGTGGACTATCTCCCTGCGCTGCGCACCAGTGGGCTGGTGCGCTATACCCGCAGCGCCGGCTGGCCGGGCGGCAAGGTGCTGGATCCGATGGATGTGCCGTGCCGTTGGTTCGACGAAAAGGCCACGGGCGCCGATATGATCGCGGCGGTCGAAACTGCCAAAAAGTCCGGCGACCTGTTGGTTGTCGGCTTTCACGGAGTCGGCGGCGACTATTTGAAGGTGTCCGCCGAGGCGCACGCGCAACTCCTCGCTTATCTCAAGGACCATGCCGACACCATTTGGGTGGCGCCGTTTTCGACCGTGATGGATTACGTCGCCAGCCACCCGGAAAATTAGGGCGGCCGGTCATTATCACGCTAGCCGCCGCGTGACCCCATCATACCTTCCGATCAAGCGGCGCGGGGAGGCGATCAAACCAAATCCCCGCCGCAACCGAACGGCTGGGCTGGGGAATCCACCCGCTATTTCTTCCAGGCGGTGATCCGCACCTCGGCGCCCTCGTCGAGCGTTGTTGAGACCCCATAAGCGATGATGCCGGCGCCCTCGATCCGGATGCGCTGACCGAGATCGTCCTGGCCCTCATTGCCGCGCGAACTGGTGACGGAGACCAGCCGCGACTGGATCGGGTAGCTCTTGTCGCCGATCCGGATCGCGTCGAACGAGAAGCTCAATATGTCGTGGTCGGCGCGATCAACCACCCCTTCGACTTTGGCGCCGCGCAACTCGCGCGGATCGATCAGCTCGCCGGTGACCGGCTCGCCGACTTTGCTGGTCGCCGCGCTCATCGAGCTCGTCATCTTGACCAACATCGAGCTGTTCGCGTCCGAGAGTATTGCCGCTCCCTCTTTCTCCCGCCCGCTTTCCTGGGCCGAAGCGCCCGTCGCATAAAATAGCGCGGCGAGTACAAACATGGTCTTGTTCATGGCGTGATCCAATTTCATCGTGTCGCCGAATGGGCGGCGTCAGTTGACCTTGCGGACCAGCACGGCCCAGTCGCTCGAAGTGTCGGACGGCGCCTTGCCGAGCGATCGGCTACCGCCGCCCTCGACGGTGCGGACGCTGCCGTCCTGGAGTTCGCCGCCGGCGCGCGGGTTGTACCATTTGACCTCGAACCTGCCCGGTGTCTGCGACAGATCCAGCGCCGTCGACCCGCCCTCGGGCAGATAGACTGCATAGATCTGGCCGGGTTTCGCCAGGACGTAATCGTCCTTGGCCGGGGTGAGCTCGTCGGCATGGCGCATGTCCTGGACCGGCAGATAGCGGACGACGAAATCCTGTGCGTAATGGATCAGGTCGAACAGGTGATCGCGCGAGCGGTAATCCTCCATATTGAGGTCGCCGATCGGGTCGGTGAAGAAGAACATCGTCCCCGTGCCGCCCGCCATATAATGCCCCCAGATCGCCAGCTTGCGCACCCGGTCATGGGCATAGTCTTCGGTATCGGGGCGGACGCCGGGGTTCATCTCGATCAGGTGGACCAGCCACGGGTGCCCGGCGGCATCCGACTTGTCGAGCCACTTGATCGTCTCCGCATGCGTGTTCTCGGCATCGTGCTGGAGTGCGGTGGAATCGAAATTGGGAAAGCCCAGCAAACGGCCATAGGTCCGCTGATCGTCGATCAGCTCGGCCTTCCACTGCACGTACTGGATCGGGTGCTTATAGGGGTCGATCGCCTTGATGTAATTGGCGATGTCCTCGATGTCCTGGGTCTTGAAATAGCGGAACCGGTCCATCTCCTCGTCCAGGTCCCAGACGATCCCGGAATGGTGCGCGAACCGCGCGATCAGCTCGCGATAATAGAGTTTGCGCTCGACGCTCATCTTGCCGAGCGTCTGTTCGCCTTCCTCCTCCTGGGTGATCATCATCACCTGCATGCCCAGGCGATCCATGTGCGAGAAGACGATCTCCCACTGGCCCAGCTTGGACACGTCGTAGCGGGTATGCTCGTCGTAGGAGATCCACGGATTGATATCCATGGCGTCGCCGTAATTGTTCATCGTCAGCGTGTAGAAACTGTTCATCCCCTTCGACGCCAGATAGTTGAGTGCGCCGATAATCCCCTTGCCCTTGCCGCCCTGCCAGCTGGGGTCGCCGGGCTTCCAGTCCCTGACGTGCGGGTCGTAATGATGAAGCTGGTCGGGGTAGGGCAGGCCCTTCTGCCCGCGGAAATCCCTGGTGTTGTCGAACTGGTAATAAGCCAGGAAATTCTCCGGGCTCTGCGTGCCCGCCATGACCAAATATCGCTTGCTGCCGGCATATTGCAGGAAGTGCTTGCCGACATAGCGCAGCATGCCGTTGGCGCGGGCATCGCGGCCGGTCTTGTCGCTCGGCGCGACCGTGAACGCGCCGCGTGTTCCATCGAACGAGGTCGCGGTGCCGGCATTCGGGTCGAGACTGACTGCGACCTCGGGGCCGGTCCGGAACGACGCGGTGTAGGTCCAGGTGCCGACCTCGTCGGGAACGAAATCGACCCGCCACAGATTGCCTGCGGTCGCGCTGGTCTCCGCGGCATTGCCGTCGGCGGCATAGTAACCGGGCACGACATAGACCTTGTCGCCGTGGCGGAAAGTCACGTTGAGCCGGTAGTTGAGAAACGGGTTGAGCTTGGCGGTTTCGCTGGTCTGCGGGCCGGCGAAGGTCAGCTGGACGTCATGCCATTGCTTGCGTTCGCCAACGATCCTCACGGTTGACGCCGCGCGCGGCTTGGCGGTGGCCGCGTGCAGCATTGGTGCAACCATTCCAGCGCCGCAGCCAAGGCTGGCCAGCAAGGCGATCGTACCCCTGACGGACATGTGCAGCCGCCGGCGGCGCACCATGCGCGCCGCCGCCGTCGAACAGGCTCTTGCCATCATCCTCTCCAATGGTCCGCGCCGTTTCCCGCAACGCGGCCGGTGTCGCTCGAACTGTTGTTCTAAACTGGTATGATGAGATCATAAGTCTGCCGGGCGAGTCAATGCACACCGTTGATCAGCAGGCGAAAATCGGGCGGAAATTTCAGGTGATACGCTGGATGCTCGCAGCAAGCTCGTCGGCGTCGAACACGCGCTTCCAGTCGTCGCGCACGATCGCCGGCTTTCCGAACAGGATCGCCTTGTTGCAAGCGTCCGAGAATTGCCCGGGAATGTGCTGGAAGATCACCGCCGCCAGGATGTTCATATGGCCGAGCAGGAAGTCGCGCGCGGCCTCGGCGGGCACGCCGCGCGCCACCACTTCGTCCATCGCCTCGCGCATCGTGTCGAGCAACGACGCGCACACGGTTTCCGACAGGCCGGGTTCGAGCAGCGCCATCTGGTCGACCGTGACGCGGTGCGAGCGCAGGATCGGTGCCCAGATCGTCCGTGCGACCGCCTCTCCCAAGGCATAATGCTCCTCGGGTCCCTGCATCATCGCGTTGACGATCGCCTGGCGTGCATGGAGCCCCCCGAACCGGTCGTCGCGCGCGGCGGGATCGGTCTCGTCGTTGAAGATCGGCGGGTGGCAGGGATGGGTGACGAAATAGGTGAGGTCGGCACGATCGGGCAAATGCCCGGCGAACGGCGCGGCGGCATCGAGTGCCATCACTATTGTTCCGGACCTGAGCGACGGCGCGATCTCATGCGCGACTGAGCCGACATGCGTGTCGGGCACCGCGAGGATAACCACGTCGACGCCATCGATCGCCGCGGCGACATCGACGCACGTAATGCCAAGCTCGTCGCGCAGCCGCGCGCGGCCGACCTCGCCGGGTTCGACGTGCCGCACCTCATAGTCGCTGCCCTGCAGGTTGCGCGACAGCCGCGCGCCCATCTTCCCGCCCGCACCGAACAGCGCAATCGCCACCATGTTTTCAACCCTTCCGATCAAATTGCTTGCTTTCGTGGTATGATGGTATGATGAGTTGTGCAAGCGCTGGATCCAAGAGGGCGCGGGGAGAGGAATGGCCAAGACCGAGGCCGATGCGCTGGCTTTGTACGGCACCGACGCGCCGCCCGCGCCGGTGCGCCATTTCGCCGTCGGACGCCTTTCCTTCGACTTGGTCGGCGGCAATCTGCGCTCGATCCGCGTCGACGGGGTCGAGGTGGTGCGGGGCATCCAGTACCTGGTTCGCGACCGCGATTGGGGTACGCTGGCCCCGACGATCCATTCCTTACATGTCGAGCAGTCGGACGATCGGATCGAAATCTATTACGGTGCCGATTGCACCGGCCCCAATGGCGAGCATCTGGTTTACGGCGCGACCATCGCCGCGTTAGGCGACCGCCTGATCTTCTGCGTCGAGGCGCAAGCGGTCGACGACGTCACGCTCAACCGGCTCGGCTTCTGCGTGCTTCATCCCGCTGCGCTGGCGGGGGTGCCGCTTCGCGTCGAGCATGGCGACGGATCGATAGAGGAATCCGTCTTTCCCGAGCTGATCGCTCCGCTTCAGCCTTTCACCGACATCGCCGCGCTGATCCATCGCCAGCGCGGCTTGACCGTGTCGTGCCGCCTCGATGGCGACATTTTCGAGATGGAGGACCAGCGCAACTGGTCCGATGCTTCGTACAAGACCTATGTCCGGCCGCTCGCCAAACCGTGGCCCTACGTCATGCCGGGGGGCACGATCGAGCATCAGTCGGTGCGCATCGAGATTGAAGGCGACGCCGTCGAGCAGGCGTCGCAAGAGGGCAGCGTCACCGTCGCGATCGGCGAGACGATCGATCCGATGCCGCGGGTCGGGCTGGTTGTCGCGTCGGCCCAGGCCGACGCCGTGCTGGCGGTACGCGGTGCGTTGCTCGACAGCGGCGTCCAGGACTTGCTGCTGAGCTTCGAGGCGCAGGCCGGGCAGGGGCTTGCCGAGATGCAGGCGCTGGCGCGCGCCGTCGATGGGCTGTCGCATCGCAAGACACTCGAATGCGTGATCGCGACGGACGGCGATCTCGACATGGAGTTGCAGGCGGTCGCCGATCACGTCGCGGCAACGGGACTGAAGCTCGACGCGATCGCACTCTATCCGGCACCCGATCTGCGATCGACGCCACCCGGCAGCGAGTGGCCCGCTTGCCCGCCTCTGTCCGATGTCTACGCCGCCGCGCGCCGGGCATTTCCTCACCTGGAACTGGGCGGCGGGATGTACGGCTATTTCACCGAACTCAACCGCAAGCGCCCGCCGCTCGACCGGCTCGATTTCGTCAGCCACGCGACCTGCCCGATCGTCCACGCTGCCGACGATCTCGGCGTGATGCAGTCGCTTGAAGCCATTCCCCACATCCTGCGCTCGGCGCGCGCGATTATCGGCGACAAGCCCTACCGGCTCGGTCCGGTGACGATCGGGATGAGGCAGAATCCCTATGGCTCGCGCACCATGCCCAATCCGGCGCGCGAGCGGATCGCGATGGCAATGGCCGATCCGCGCCAGGATGGCCGCTTCGCTGCGGCCTGGACGATCGGCTATGCCGCCGCGACTGAAGGCGCCGCGCTCGATACGCTGACCTTGGGAGCGCTGACCGGCCCGCTGGGCGTGCTGGGAGAGGAAGGGTCGCGGCCGGTGTTCGCGGCGGTCGCGATGCTCGCGCGGATGGCCGGGTTGAAGCGGCGTGAGTGCCGATCGTCGGCACCCGACAAGATCGCCGCCATCGCTGCGGGCGGAATAGTGGTGGTCGCCAATTTGACCGCCGATGTGCAGGTGGCTCGCATCGGCGAGCGCGAACTCTCGCTGCGGCCGTTCGAGATCGCCGAAACGAGCGCCAGTTAAATCGTGCCGAGAGGGTATTGGGCCGGGGATTAGCCCGCCGTCGGACCCTCGCGATGCGCATAGAGATGGTTCGACCGTGCGAGGTGCCGGGTCAGCGCCTGTTCGGCGCCGTCCGGGTCGTGCGCGGCGATGCGCTCGATCAGTTCGGCATGCTCGGCCAAAGTCTGGTCGCCATGACCCTGCCAGATCAGCATGTGCGCATGATATTCCTGCAGCCAGCCGAGCATCATCTCGCTCACCGCAACGAAGATCGGGTTGCCGGTGATCCGCGCCACGCGCGTATGGAAGTTCATGTCGGCGTGGATAAAGGCGACCGCGTCGCCGGCGGCGGCGGTCTGCCGCGCGTGGATCGCGCGTAAATCCGCCACATCCTCGGCGGTCGCCTGTTCGGCGGCGCGACGCACCATGCCGCGCTCGAAAAAGCTGCGGGCTTCCTTGAGATGTTCGAGCGATTCGGGCGACGTCGACAGCAGCATTTGCGCGATCGGATCGAGCTGCCGCATCGCCGATTCCGCGGTGAGCTGGCGGACCTTGGCGCGTTCGCCATGGCTGATCGTGACCAGCCCGAGATTGGCGAGCGCCTGCATCGCTTCACGGATCGCCGGGCGGCCGACGCCGAAGCGCGCCATCAATTCGCGCTCGGACGGCAGTGATCCTCCCGGACCGCATTCGCCGCTGACGATCATCGCCTTGAGTCGGTCGAACACCTCGTCGGACAATTTGCGCCGGACGATCGGATCGGCAGCGGAAAATGCATCTTGTTGAGCCATGCGCTGCTTCAATAGCGCCCGGACGGGCCGCGGGATAGCAGCGCTATTTCCCGCTCGTTGCCGCCGCATCGTCGAGCAGCAACGCCCAGTCGTTGCCCGCTGCCGGCGTGCCGGGCGGAGTGAACAGGCGTTTGCCGCGATTGGCAAAAGTGCCGATCGCCTGTGTCTGGCCGGTACGCGGATCGTACCAAGACGCGCGCACGCGTTTGCCGCTGATCTTGCCCATCTGCACGCGGAACGGCTTGCCCGTATAGCTATAGGCGATGGCATAGCTGGTGCCGCGCGTCGCCGCGACGCGGTCATAGCGCGTGCCGTTGCCGACGATCAGCGACTGGTCGGGTACGCGCTCGAAATAGGGCCGCGAAAGGATCAGGTCCTTGAGGAACCGCATCTGCCCGCCGCCCGGCGCCTTCAACCCGTCCTGCCACGAGATTTTGGGCCAGTAAGCGGCTTTCTCGCCCGGCGTGTAGAACTGCATCACGCTGTTCTCGCCATAAGTGTGCCCGAACGCACCGGCGAGGACCGACCACCAGGCGTAGCGGCGCGCGTCCGCCGCTTGCCAGATTGGAAACTGCACGAAATCGAGGCCGTGCGGGATATTCTCGTAACTCGGTTCGCCGTCGATCGTCGGCTTGGCCGGGCGGCGCTTCCAGTCATCCTCGATATAGCGCCAATTGTCCTCGCCATAGGCGCAGCGCTGGGTGTCCTGCGCGTAATCCTGGTGCCCCGACTGGAACATGTCGAAGTCGAGCCACGCCGCGTCGTGGAACACCCAGGAGGAATCGGTCCGCCCGAACGGATGGAAAGTCATCAGGTGGTTGTGGTCGATCGACTTGATCGTCTCGCCAAGCGCGCGCCAGGTCAGCGTCGCCATGTCGGCATGGGTGTCGCCACCATTGATCCAGACGATATTGGGCTTGTCCTTGTAGCGCTCGGCGAGGAAGCGGCCATAGATCGGCGCATTGTCGACCGTCAGCTTGCGCATCTCCGCGAACGTGCCCCAGGCGGGCACCAACGCGACGTACAGACCGTGCACGGCGGCGCGGTCGACCACCCAGTCGAGATGGTCCCAATAATCGTACTCGCCGGGCTTTGACGGATCGTTGCTCGGCGTGACTCGCGGCCGCGCGATATCGCCATCGACCAGGGCCGGTCCGGTCAGCGGGTTCGCCATTTCCGGCCGATGGAGCACCATGACCTGGATGACGGTGAAGCCCTGCCGTTCGCGAGCGGCGAAATAGTCCTCGACCTGCTCGCGATCGAGCTTGGAGAGGAGGAGCCAGCCGGTGTCGCCCAGCCAGAAGAACGGCTTGCCGCCGGCCTCGAGATAGCGGCCGTTGCTCGACACCTTGAGCAGCGGCGTTCGCTCCTGCGCCGTTGCCGGAAAAACGGTCGCCATCGCTAGCGCCAGTGCCGCGATCGCCGCCTTGGTCCAGCGCATTTTCCCCTCCTTCGCGTATGTCAGCGTGCGGGCTTCATCCCCGCCTCGATTTCCTCGAGCGACTTGCCTTCGTTGCGCGGCGCGCCCAGGAATCCAATCAGCCCGCTCACCACCAGGAAACTCACCAGGATCCAGGCGAGCGTGGTGAAGCCGGTCGCGGTCAGCGCCGGCACGAAGAAGCTGAACGCGCCCAGCGAGACGCGGACCACCGCGAACATCACCCCTTGCGCGGTGGAGCGCAGCAGGGTCGGGAACATCTCCGCGCTCCACAATTGGAAGAAGCTCTGCGCGCCGAACCCGCCGCCGAACGACATCAGGAACACGTGAATGATCGCGACAGGCAGGGTTAGCGGGAAGATCGCGAGCAGCGACATGCCGATCACCTGGATCACCGCCGATATGCCGAACATCAACCGCTGGTTCACCCGGTCGGAGAATTGCATGAAGACGAGGTAGATCGACAGCATGCCGATGAAGAAGCTCAGCGTCTGGACCGCCACGGCGGTGAACTGGCTCTGATTGCCGACCGTGCGCAGGATGAACGGAAAGAAGAAGCCGTTGGTCCCCGCCCAAAGGTTCCAGATACCGTACATGCCAATCAGGAACGCCATCGAGCGGATGTGCTGCCAGGTCAGCAAGTCCCTCAACTTGCCGCGGCGACGTTCCGCGGCGGGCAGCGCCTGGGCTTCGAGCCAGCGCCTGGACTCGTGCATGCGGGCGCGCAGAAAGGTGAGGGCGACCGCGAGGATGGCGAGGTGCGCGAACACGATGCGGGCGCCGAGCAGGCCCAATGGCGAGAGCGCCGCGAACATCAGCAGCACGACGGTCGGGCCAAGATACCACAGCACCTGAGCGGAGCCGCTATGCTTGCCCCGCGAATCGTCGGGGGCCTGTTCGGCGATCAGCGACCAGGACGCCGGGATATCGGCACCTACCGCCAGACCGACCAGAAAGAACCCCAGCACGACCATCCAGGCGTTGATCGCGAACACCAGCCACAACATGCCGAACGCGTAGAACAGCATGTCATACTGGTAGATCTTCTTGCGGCCCAAGAGATCGCACAGCCGCCCGCCGATCAGCGCGCCGATCCCCGCCGATATTGCGTTGGGCCCGAATGCTCCAAGGACGCCGAGCGTCGTGTTGCTGAGCCCGTACGCCTCTTGCCACAATGCCAGCGCCACTGATCCGGCGACGATCGATCCGGCGTCGATATAATTCGCCAGACCCGCCAGGATCGTGTCCCGCCAGCCTCCCGTCGCGGAGCCTCCCGTGGTCATTGGCATGCTCTCCGTAAAGCGTATGATAATATTATTAAGCGAGTGTAGCATCGACGCGGTGCGACGCAAGTCTTCGTGCGTCGGCACCCGGTTTGTCGAGAGCGGTGCCGCAGCAATTGATCATATTATAATCCCAAATTGACTCGACCGGAGGCGCCCGATACCTCTTCGGAAACCCGGCCGACGTCGCAATTCGGTCGCCACGGAGAGGATGAAGCGATGGGACTTTCGCGGCGCGCGGTGCTGGCCAATGCCATGGTGCTGGGAGCGGCTGCCGCTTCGGGTCCGATATCTGCGGCAACGAAGCGATCGGCCAACGGGCGTGTCGAACGCTGGAGCGTGTACGAGATCGCGCTCGATGGGCCGCAAGCGGGCAATCCATTCGACGACGTCACCTTGTCGGCGACCTTCACCGGCGGCGGACGGACGGTCCGTGTACCCGGCTTCTATGATGGCGTGGGCGTCTACCGCATCCGCTTCAGCCCGCCCGAGATCGGTAATTGGCGCTGGACCAGCGAGAGCAATGCGCCCGCGCTCAACGGCCGCACCGGCGCATTCGAGGCGATCGTGCCGGGCCCCGGCAATCATGGTCCAGTCCGCGTCACGAAGGACGGCTATCATTTCGAATATGCCGACGGCACGCCGTTTCGCCAGATCGGCACGACCAGCTATTCCTGGGCGCTGCAATCCGACGCCCGATGCGCGGAGACGCTGAAGACGCTGACCGGCGCGCCGTTCAACAAGATGCGCATGCTGGTCTTTCCCAATGTGGAATCGGTTGCGACCAATCCGTTCGTGCGGACCGGCGACGGTCCCAAGGACTGGGATCCCGCGCGCTTCGATCCCGCTTATTTCCGCCGCTACGAGGACCGGATCGTCCGGCTGGGCGCGCTCGGCATCCAGGCCGACGTCATCCTGTACCACCCGTACGACGCCAAGCGCGGCTATTCCGACATGAAGCGCGCCGATGACGAGCGTTATTTGCGCTACGTCGCCGCGCGGTTCGGCGCCTATCGCAACGTTTGGTGGTCGATGGGCAACGAATATGATGCCATCAAGACCAAGACGATGGACGACTGGGACCATCTGTTCCAGGTGCTGGTCGCCGCCGATCCGCACGACCGACTGCGCTCGATCCATCAGATCAATACCTATTACGACGCGCGCAAGCCGTGGATCACCCATGCCAGCATTCAGAACGGCGCGGCGGTGCTCGACGACATCCGTGCCGAACTGCACCGCGCCTTCGCGCTCAAGCCGGTGATCTTCGACGAAGTGGTCTATGAAGGGAATTCGGACAAACGCTGGGGCCAATTGACCGGCGAGGAGATGGTCGAGCGCTTCTGGTACGGACTGATCGGCGGCACCTATGTCGGCCACAGCGAGACGTTCGACGCTAACCGCAATGCCGATTTCTCCTGGCTGGGGCAGGGCGGCAAGCTGGTCGGCACCAGCCCGCCGCGGCTCGCCTTCCTGCGCAAGATCATGGAAGAGGGGCCGGTCCCCGGCATCGAACCGATCCAGGCGTGGTGGAATTATCACCTCGGCGGCAAGGCCAATCATTATTATCTTCGCTATTTCGGCGCCGATCGCCCGACCGAATGGGACGTCATCTTGCCTGGCCGTGGCGAGGATGCATTACAGAGCTACCGGATCGACGTGATCGATACCTGGAACATGACGATCACGCCGGTCGACGGCGTGTTCAAGATGGCCCGCAAGAACGATTATGACGTGCACGACCCGGCGCGGCCGAAAGTCGCGCTGCCGGGCAAGCCCTGGATCGCCCTGCGGGTGATGAAAGTCTGATCCAGTCTCCCATCACGATTTCCGAGCAAGTCTGCCAAGCCGGAGAAGGGTCGGATCAAGCGAGCAATTGCGTCGGGACGCCGAGCGCCGGCCCGGCTTCCGCGAGCCGTTGGTCAAGCGTATGAACCGCGGCGCCATGTTCCGATGCGATAGCAAGATGCAGCGCATCACCGGCGCGAAGCCCGAGCGCATGCTGATTGGCAAATTTCGCCGCCGCCCGAAATTGTCCGCCCGTCACGCCCAGGACGGTGAAGCTCTCCGCGACCAGCTTGTTGAACATGGCGAGCGCCGCCGCGCGCTGCTCCAGGCTGATCTGTCCGGTCCGCAGCTTGATCGCCATGGCGGAAGACAACTCGGTGACGGTCCAGTCGCTGATCAGCAGTTGTGCGGGATCCTGCTCCGTCAGCCACGCCTGAATCCGCGGCGTCGTTGCTTCATTGGATAGCGCTGCGACGATCAGCGACGTATCGAGATAGAGCATCAGTAGCGATCACCGTCCCGCATCGACCGCACGAGGTCGGCAGCACTCTCGGGCTGCGGGGGCATCGCTGCCGTTAGCGATTGAAGTAGCGCGGCATCGATCGGCTTGCGTGCCCCGGCTACGGCGGTGAGCCGCGCAACCGGCTTTCCACGGCGGGTGATATCGATAGAATCCCCGGCTTCTACCCGATCGACCAGCTCGCTCAGATGTGTTTTCGCCTCTGCCAGATTGATTGCTTCCATTGCCGTGTTCCTGACCATGTAGATGGTCATCTAGTGCATTTGTCCTAAAAAATCCAGCACGTCACTCCTGCTCGACGGTGAAACCTCGCCGAGCCGGCCGCGTTCGGAAATGCATGACTCAGCTTGCTACCACTCCCTCACGCTCGGGCTCGACGATGCCGAGCGGGCATTGATCATGAGCCGCGACCAATTGGCCGGAACGGACGAAACGCTAGCCGCCTGCCCCGCGAAATCGCCGCAGGATCCGCGTCCGGAGCGGAATCGCATTGATTTTAGGCAAAATACGAAACCAAATCGCGGCAGCGGCTTTCTGGTCATCGCGATGACCCGCTATTATTTCAACGTCTATAACGATGAGATCACGCTGGACGAGGAGGGCGCCGACTTGGCCGACACGCCGGCGGCGCTACGGCGCGCGGCCGAAGAGGCGCGCAATTTCGCCGCGGAATCGGTCAAGGCGCACGGTCACCTGGTGCTCCACCACAAGATCGAGGTGGAGGATGAGGGGCGCAACAAGATTGGCGTCGTCTATTTCCGCGACGTCGTCGCGATCGAACCCTGACGCCCGGCGCTTTAGCCAACCTCACGCATATCGCGCCGCCGCCATGCAGACTGTCGTGATCGCCAGCAAAATGGCGGCGAGGCGCTCGCCCGCCGCCATTCGGCTGGCCGCGGCCTCATCGAGACTCCGGCCGCGCAGGCCGATCGCCAGCCAAATCTGCACCAGATAGGCGACCAGCGCGCAGCCCGCGCCGGCGGCGAGCAATTTCTCCGGCGTCTCGAAACTGCCGGCGTGGAGCAAATGCCCCAGATAAGCACCCGACAATATCGCAACGGTCGCTGCACCGATCTGCGGACGCAGCAACTGTTCGGCGCCCTTGCCTCCGGTGCGCGCCAGCACGAAAGTGCTGCCGGCCCAGAAGGTGGCGGCGAGAATGTGGAGCGAAAGCGCAATGATGATAGTGGTCTGCATGGACGGCCTCGGAGCGACTCGATATACACACTGTATAGTGAACTATGCGGCGCGTACCAAGTGACCAATGATCGCCCAATTGCCGGCTCCCAGCGCGAGGCGGCAGCGGCGGCGACGCGCGCGCGCCTGATCGCGGCCGCCGGGGATATTTTGCGCGAAGGTGGCAGGTTATCGCTCGACGCCGTGGCTCTTCGGGCCGGCGTGACCCGGCTTACCGTGTACAACCAGTTCGGCTCGCGGCACGGATTGCTCGAGGCTGTGTTCGACGATCGTGCGGCGGCGGGCGGGCTGCACCGGATTCCGCAGGCGATGGCGATGACAGACCCGCGCGAGGCGCTGCGCCACATCGTCACCATATTTTGCGATTTCTGGGGCGGTGATGGCGCGGTTCGCAGGTTGCACGAAGTCATCGCCCCCGATCCAGAATTTGCGGCGGCACTTGCCGCGCGTGGCGAGCGCCGCCGTGGCACCGTCGGAACGCTGATCGCACGCTTGGATGTGCCGGGTGACGCAGCGGCGCTGACCGACATCGTCACCGCATTGACCAGCCAAGGTTTCTTCGCTCAGCTAGCCGACCGGCACGGCACCGGCGAAGCTACGCGAATGGTGACCCGGTTGGTCGATGCGGCGATCGATGCCGGCTGGTAGCGACATCCCGTGATGCTGCCCTCGACCTCTCTAAACTCGCCTCCGGACCAACAAGGATGAGCCTGGGCCAAGCCGGTAATCGGCGAGCCGCGTACGGCAATCGTACTGAGCGACATTAGGCGCCCCGAAACCCGGCGGGCAGGCGGGCGTTGGACCGTTATGCGACACTCAGAGCGCAGGAAACTCAGGCCCGCGCATTCTTGCCAGGCTTTCCTGACCATCAATTTCCAAGGATCTCCATAACCTCCATGTTTCATTGGACTCACGCCGCCCAGGACGCGCTGGAACGCAAGCTTTTCGCGCATGTCGAAGCGGCATCCTTTCCCTGCGTCGGCGCGAAATCGGCGTTGGCGCGAGGTCGCCTGACCGTCCTTGCCTGCGATAATATCGACAGTGCCTGGGACGACCTGCGCATCCATGAAGCGCTGCTGCGTTTTACCCAGGCGTATCGCGGCGACCCGGCGCTATTCCAAAGCTTTGCCGTCGTGTTTCAGGGACCAACCGACCTCAACGAAGAGGCGTTCGAGCGCGCTTTATGGGATCGTGTCCAGTCGCTCCACGACAAAGACGTCTGGCGAGGCCAGGCCTATGATTCACGCGTCAGCGCCGATCCAGGTAACCCGCATTTCTCGCTGAGCTTCGGGGGCGAGGCGTTCTTCATCGTCGGCCTCCATCCCAAGGCCAGCCGTCCGGCTCGCCGGTTCGAACAGCCGACGCTCGTCTTCAATCTCCACGACCAGTTCGAGCGCCTGCGCGAGGCCGGCAAATATGAGGGGCTGCGCGACAAGATCCTGGTCCGCGACGACCACCTCGCCGGCTCGCGCAATCCGATGCTGGCGCGTCATGGAGAGGTCAGCGAGGCGCGGCAATATTCCGGCCGCGCGGTGGATGAGGATTGGCAGCCTCCGTTCGAATATCGCGGCGACGCGAAATGAGCGGCGAGATCGTCATTCCGGAACGGAGCGGCACCGCTTTCCCCTTGCCCCGCGGCGCGCTGTTGACCGTGATCGATCCCAAGGGCGAGCAAGTGGCGGATCTGCTCGCGTTCAACGCCTGCGACATGGACGAGGTGATCTCGTCGGGCCGCACCTTCGATTACGCCGAGACGATCGCGCTGACGACTGGGCACAAACTCTATTCCAACCGTTCCCGCGTCCTGCTGACGATCGTCGAGGATACGGTCGGCCGCCACGATTTCCTGCTGACGCCGTGCTCGGTCGACACGTTCCACCATTTCTATCCCGATCTGCCGCCGCATCGCGGCTGTTTCGGCAATCTTGCCGAGGCACTGGCGCCTTATGGCATCGGGCCTGATCGCATTCCGGTCGCGTTCAATTGCTTCATGAACGTGCCGGTCGATGGGCGGACGGGAAAACTGAAAGTGCTGCCGCCGCGGAGCAAGGCTGGCGACTACATCACGTTCCGGGCGGAGATCGACCTGATCATCGGGCTGACGGCCTGCTCGGCACCGGATTCGAATGGCGGCACCTTCAAGCCGATCCATTACCGGATCGACAGCTGACCGACGGCGTCGATCCGTCGAGGAGACTTTCTCCGCGACGGCGCCGGCGTGATCGAACAGCGGCCCGACAAAGCGAGCAGGTCCGGCTTCGCTACTCCACCGACGCCCGGCCGTTCCGGGCCGACCTTTCGCGGTATATTGACCTTTTTTAAACGCCGAACGAGATAGTTCTCCTATGTTGGTGAAAGCGATCGGGGGGTCGCGTGAACGAGCGGGGTGGGAGATGCCTGGAGCCATAGGTGCACGCAGAACAATCCCCCGAAACGCTGGATCGCCGCCAGCTCGTTTCCGCGCTCCGTAGTCTCAGGCGCGGGGATTTTTCGGTCCGGCTGCCGGAGGATCTGTCCGGCACCGACGGGGAGATCGCGATCCTGTTCAATGAGGTCGTCGGCCTCGAAGAACAGATGACCAACGAGTTCGAGCGGCTGTCGCGGGTCGTCGGCAAGGAAGGCAAGATCAACCAGCGCGGGCATGTCCGCGGCGCCACTGGCGGCTATGAGGCGCAACTGCGCGCGCTCAACGAATTGATCGAGGACATGGTGCAGCCGACCGCCGAGGTCGCGCGCGTCATCGGCGCCGTCGCCAAGGGCGATCTGTCGCAGTCGATGACGGTCGAGATCGACGGCCGCCCGTTGCGCGGCGAATTCCTTCGCATCGGCAAGGTGGTGAACACCATGGTCGAGCAATTGGCGTCCTTCGCGTCGGAAGTGACGCGCGTGGCGCGCGAGGTCGGCACCGAGGGCAAGCTGGGCGGCCAGGCCAAGGTGAAGGGCGTCGCCGGCACCTGGAAGGATCTGACCGACAACGTCAACGCGATGGCGACCAACCTGACCGGCCAGGTGCGTAACATCGCCGAGGTGACCACGGCCGTGGCGTCGGGCGATCTGTCCAAGAAGATCACCGTCGAGGTGAAGGGCGAGATTCTCGAGCTCAAGAACACGATCAACACGATGGTCGACCAGCTCAATTCGTTCGCCAGCGAGGTGACGCGCGTGGCGCGCGAGGTCGGCACCGAAGGCAAGCTTGGTGGCCAGGCGCAGGTGCCGGGTATCGGCGGGACGTGGAAGGACCTGACCGACAACGTCAATCTGATGGCGGCGAACCTCACAGGCCAGGTGCGCAACATCGCCGAAGTGACGACCGCGGTCGCCAAGGGCGATCTGTCGAAGAAGATCACCGTCGACGTGAAGGGCGAAATCCTCGAGCTCAAGAACACGATCAACGTGATGGTCGACCAGCTCAACGGCTTCGCCTCGGAAGTGACGCGCGTTGCCCGCGAGGTCGGCACCGAGGGCAAGCTCGGCGGGCAGGCGCAGGTGCCGGGCGTCGCCGGGACGTGGAAGGATCTGACCGACAACGTCAATCTGATGGCCGACAATCTGACCGGTCAGGTCCGCAACATCGCCGACGTGACGACGGCGGTGGCGCGCGGCGACTTGTCGAAGAAGATCACCGTCGACGTGAAGGGCGAGATCCTCGAGCTGAAAAACACCATCAACGTGATGGTCGATCAGCTCAACGGCTTCGCCTCGGAAGTGACTCGCGTGGCGCGCGAGGTCGGCACCGAGGGCAAGCTCGGCGGCCAGGCGCAGGTGCCGGGAGTCGCCGGCACCTGGGCCGACCTCACCGACAATGTGAACCTGATGGCCGCGAACCTGACCGGCCAGGTCCGCAATATCGCCGAAGTGACGACCGCGGTCGCCAAGGGCGACTTGTCCAAGAAGATCACCGTCGACGTGAAGGGCGAGATTCTCGAGCTCAAGGACACGATCAACACCATGGTCGACCAGCTCAATGGTTTCGCCAGCGAAGTGACTCGCGTCGCGCGTGAAGTCGGCTCGGAAGGCAAGCTGGGTGGCCAGGCGCAGGTCGAGGGCGTCGCCGGCACCTGGAAGGATCTGACCGACAATGTCAACGCGATGGCGACCAACCTGACCGGCCAGGTGCGTAACATCGCCGAGGTGACCACGGCCGTGGCGTCGGGCGATCTGTCGAAGAAGATCACCGTCGACGTGAAGGGCGAGATCCTCGAGCTCAAGAACACCATCAATACGATGGTCGAGCAGCTCAACGGCTTCGCCTCGGAAGTGACGCGCGTGGCGCGCGAGGTCGGGTCGGACGGCAAGCTCGGCGGCCAGGCGCAGGTGCCGGGCGTCGGCGGCACGTGGAAGGACCTGACCGACAACGTCAATTTGATGGCGGCGAACCTGACGGGTCAGGTCCGCAACATCGCCGAAGTGACGACGGCGGTGGCGCTGGGCGATCTATCGAAGAAGATCACCGTCGACGTGAAGGGCGAGATTCTCGAACTCAAGAACACGATCAACACGATGGTCGACCAGCTCAACTCGTTCGCGAGCGAGGTGACGCGCGTGGCGCGCGAGGTCGGCACCGAGGGGAAATTGGGCGGCCAGGCGAACGTGCGCGGCGTCGCCGGGACGTGGAAGGATCTGACCGACAACGTCAATCTGATGGCCGACAATCTGACTGGCCAGGTCCGCAACATCGCCGAGGTGACGACGGCGGTGGCGCGCGGCGACTTGTCGAAGAAGATCACCGTCGACGTGAAGGGCGAAATCCTCGAGCTCAAGAACACGATCAACGTGATGGTCGATCAGCTCAACGGCTTCGCCTCGGAAGTGACTCGCGTTGCCCGCGAGGTCGGCACCGAGGGCAAGCTCGGCGGCCAGGCGCAGGTGCCGGGCGTCGGCGGGACGTGGAAGGATCTGACCGACAACGTCAATCTGATGGCGACCAACCTCACCAACCAGGTGCGCGGCATCGCCGACGTCGTGACCGCGGTGGCGCAAGGCAATCTGAAGCGAAAATTGACGCTCGACGCGAAGGGGGAGATCGCCGCGCTTGCCGAGACGATCAACCTGATGATCGAGACGCTGGCGACCTTCGCCGACCAGGTGACCAACATGGCGCGCGAGGTCGGCATCGAGGGCAAGCTCGGCGGTCAGGCGCGCGTTCCGGGTGCGGCCGGCCTGTGGCGCGACCTGACCGACAACGTCAATCAGCTCGCCGCCAATCTGACCAATCAGGTGCGCTCGATCGCCGACGTGGCGACCGCGGTGACCAAGGGCGACCTGACCCGGTCGATCGCGGTCGAGGCGTCGGGCGAGATGGCGGCGCTCAAGGACAATATCAACGAGATGATCCGCAACCTGAAGGATCAGACGCTCAAGAACGCCGAACAGGACTGGCTCAAGACCAACCTCGCACGGTTCAGCCGCATGCTGCAGGGCGAACGCGACCTCTCGACCGTATCGAACCTCATCATGTCCGAACTCGCCCCGCTGGTCGGCGCGCAATACGGCGTCTTCTACGTGACCAATCGCGACGCCGAGGACACGGTGCTCGAACTCGCCGCGAGCTATGGCGCGGAAAATCGCGAAGCGCTGAAACCCGCGTTTCAGCTACGCGAGGGGCTGATCGGCCAGGCCGCCGCCGACAAACGTCCGATCCTGCTCGAAGACGTGCCGCCCGACTTTATCCGTATCGGCTCGGCGCTGGGCGAGGCGCGCCCGGCCAATGTCACCATCCTGCCTGCCTTGTTCGAGGATGAGGTCAAGGCGGTGATCGAGCTCGCCTCGTTCAGCGAGTTCAACGAGACTCACCAGAACTTCCTAGACCAGCTGATGGAGTCGGTTGGCATCGTGCTCAACACGATCGCCGCGACGATGCGCACCGAGGGTCTACTCAAACAATCCCAGCTGCTGACCCAGGAACTCCAGGCGCGCCAGACCGAGCTCACCACCAAGCAGGAGGAGTTGCACAACACCAACGAGGAGCTCGAAGAGAAAGCGCAGCTGCTCGAGAATGAGAAGCGCCAGGTCGAAGCCAAGAATCTCGAGATCGAGATGGCGCGCCGGGCGCTCGAGGAAAAGGCCGAGCAGCTGGCGCTCACCTCCAAGTACAAATCCGAATTCCTGGCCAATATGAGCCACGAATTGCGCACGCCGCTCAACTCGCTGTTGATCCTGTCCAACCTGCTGTCCGACAACCCGCAGGGGAATTTGAACGAGAAGCAGGTCGAGTTCGCGCGCACGATCAACTCGGCCGGCTCGGATCTGCTCAACCTGATCAACGACATCCTCGATCTGTCGAAGATCGAATCGGGCACAGTCTCGATCGAGATCGGCGAGATGCCGATGCAGGGCCTCAAACAGCATATGGAGCGGACCTTCCGCCAACTCGCCGCGGACAAGAATCTCGATTTCATCGTCGAGTTCGGCGAAGCATTGCCCGCGACGATCCGCACCGACGAGAAAAGGTTGCAGCAGATCGTCCTCAACCTGCTGTCGAA
Organism: Sphingomonas sp. P4_D12; assembly: GCF_056401895.1. Classification (NCBI taxonomy): domain Bacteria; kingdom Pseudomonadati; phylum Pseudomonadota; class Alphaproteobacteria; order Sphingomonadales; family Sphingomonadaceae; genus Sphingomonas; species Sphingomonas sp. P4_D12. The sequence goes on from NZ_JBFUIL010000002.1 coordinate 535,401, forward strand.
CGCCTTCAAATTCACTTCGCAAGGCTCGGTCACCCTGGCCGTCCGCACCGCGGAAAGCGGCTGGAGCACCAATCACCCGGTGCTGCGGGGAGCGGAGCGCGCGATCGAGATTGCGGTGACCGATACCGGCATCGGCATTCCCAAGGACAAGCAGAAGCTGATCTTCGAGGCGTTCCAACAGGCCGATGGCACGACGAGCCGTAAATATGGCGGCACCGGGCTTGGCCTTTCGATCAGCCGGGAAATCGCGCGGTTGCTCGGCGGCGAGCTCCAGGTCCGCTCGACGCCGGGTAAGGGATCGACCTTCACCTTGTTCGTGCCGCTTCAGGCGATCGCGCCGGCGGCATTGCCGGTGGAACCCAGCCAGGCACGCTATGACAATAGCGGCGCGATGGTACCGACGGCGCTGCCCAATACGTTCGACGTGAGCGACGATCGCGACAGCCTCGACGGCTCGCCGTTCGTGCTGATCGTGGAGGACGATCCCACTTTCGCCTCGATCCTGCTCGACGTGGCGCGCGGCGCGGGGCTCAAGGGCGTCATTTCAACCGCGGGCGCGGGCACGGTGGCGCTCGCGCGCAAGCTCCAGCCGAATGCGATCACGCTCGATCTCGGCCTGTCGGATATCGACGGGTTCGTGCTGCTCGACTTGCTCAAGCACGACCCCCAGACGCGGCACCTGCCGATCCATGTGATCTCCGGCGCCGACAAGCTGGCGCGGGCGATCGATCTCGGCGCGGCCGGGGTCACCGAGAAACCGGCGCAAAGCGATGCGCTCGCCGCGGTGTTTGGCGATCTCGCGGAACGGATCGGCTCCGGTAGGGCGGTGCTCGAACTGGTGCCCGACACGGAGCCGCCGTCGACCGTGCGCTCGGCGCCCGAACTGGCGGGCGCCAAGATCCTGATCGTCGATGACGACATCCGCAACATCTACTCGCTGACCAGCGTGCTGGAGAGTTATGGCGTCGAGGTGATGCACGCCGAGCGCGGCCGCGACGGGATCGTGATCCTGGAGGAGACGCCCGGCATCGATATCGCCCTGATCGACATCATGATGCCCGAAATGGACGGCTATGAGACGATGAAGCAGATTCGCCGGCGCCCCGCGCTGGCCGACCTGCCGCTGATCTCGGTCACCGCCAAGGCGATGAAGGGCGACCGCCAGAAATGCCTCGACGCCGGCGCTTCCGATTACATCGCCAAGCCGGTCGATATCGATCTGCTGCTCGCGTTGCTGCGCGTCTGGATTTCGCGATCGAGAGAGGCGCAGCAGGCGGCCGGCGCGATCCTCGCGGGGCATGCCTGAGATGCCGCGGCGGACCATGCCCCGTGCCCCAACCGTGATCCTCGATCGCGGGATCGTCGACGAACCGGCGCCGGTGGTGCTCCCTTCCGAACGGGCGCGCGTGCTTGTCGTTGACGACGACGAGCACAATCTCGTCGCGATCAGCAATGTGCTCGAGGACCTCGCCGAGATCGTCGTCGCGCGCTCGGGCGAAGAAGCCCTGCGGCACCTTCTCCGCGAAGAGTTCGCGGTCATCCTGCTCGACGTCTACATGCCCGGACTCGACGGCTACGAAACCGCGCAGCTGATCCGCGAGCGCCAACAAACCCGCCGTGTGCCGATCCTGTTTCTCTCGGCGGTCAACAAGGAGATGGAACATCTCTTGCGGGGCTATGCGACGGGGGCGGTCGATTACGTCTTCAAGCCGGTCGAGCCGACCGTGCTCCGCTCCAAAGTCGCGGTGTTCGTCGACCTCTATGCGATGCGCAAGGAAGTGCAGCGCACCGCGGAAGCGCAGCAGCGGCTGCTCGACGACAATCTGCGCGCCAATGCCGAGCGGCTCCATGCCGAGCAGCAATTGCGGCTCGCCGAGCAGCGCCAGGCAGCAATCATCGCCTCGCTGCCGATCACTCTCTACCTCGAAGATGTCGACTGCGAGCCGCGCATGCCCAAGTTCGTCAGCGGCAATTTCGAGACGCTGACCGGGTTCAGCTTCGACCATATTCGGCATTCCCCCGGCATCTGGAGCGATCGGCTTCATCCCGAGGACCGCGAGCGGGCGATCGCCGCGCTGGCGGCCCGCGGCCAGGGCGGGGCGCATTCGGTCGAATATCGCTGGCGACACGCCGACGGCGAGTATCGCCATTTTCTCGATCAAGCGGTGCTGTTGCATGACGCGGGTGGATCGCCGGTCGAATATGCCGGGACGCTGCTCGACATTTCGGACCGCCGCGAGCTCGAGAGCGAGCTCAACCAGATCCGCAAGATGGAGGCGATCGGCCAACTGACCGGCGGGATCGCGCACGACTTCAACAATCTGCTCGCCGCGGTGCTCGGCGGCATCGGCATGATCGAACGGCAGATACCGCTCGACGCCCAGCAACGACGGCTCGTCGACATGACCCGGCACGCTGCCGAACAGGGAACGCAACTCGTGCGGCACCTGCTGGCATTTTCGCGGCGACAGATGCTGCAACCGGCCGCGGTGGACGTGGCGACGCTGGCTGATGCGATCGACGGGCTGTTGGCGCACACGCTCGGCGGCCGGATCGAGCTCGTCTGGAAATGCGAAGACGGGCTCGACGCCGTATTCGCCGATTCGGCGCAGCTCGAACTGGCGATCATGAACCTCGTCATCAATGCGCGCGACGCCATGCCGGACGGCGGAACCGTGACGATCGAGGCGAGCGGCCACGATGCGCAGGCGAGCCAGGATATCGCCGGCACGCTGCTCGAGCCCGGGCGCTATATCGTCTTCGCCGTGACCGATATGGGCTGCGGGATCGCGGCCGAACAAGTCGAGCAGGTCATGGAGCCGTTTTTCACGACCAAGGCGGTGGGCAAGGGCACCGGCCTGGGGCTCAGCATGGTCTATGGCTTCGCCAAACAATCGGGCGGCGCGCTGCGCCTGACCAGCGAAGTCGGCGTCGGGACCCGCGTGGAGATCTGGCTGCCCGCGGCGCCGGCCGACGCGGCTATGCCCGTCGCGCCGGAAGTGGTGTCCGCACCGGAATCGCGGACCGGCAAACGGCAACTCAACATCCTGCTGGTCGACGATCATGAGGGCGCGCGAGCCGCCACGGCGGCGATGTTGCACGATCTCGGTCATCGCGTCTCCGAGGCCGGTGAAGGAGAGACCGCGCTCAAGATGGTGCGCAAGCAACCTGGAGCCTTTGACCTGGTGCTGAGCGACTATGCGATGCCGCGGCTGTCGGGGTCCGACCTGATTCGTCAATTGCGCGAAATCCGGCCGACACTCCCGGCGGTGATCATTACCGGTTATGCCGAACCAAACTTCCAGGCGGTCGATGATGAGGTTCCCGTGCTGGTGAAGCCGTTCACTGTGGGAAGCCTCGAGGCGACGCTCGATCTCGCTAGTCGACAGGGCGCCGCAAACTGAAGGTTCAGGCGGTCGCGGTTGGATGTCGGGTCGCCTTCATGTGATCGATGAAGGCGCGGAGCTTGGGCAGCATCTGACGTTTGCCGGAATGATAGAGGAAGACGCCGGGTGTCATGATCGCCAGCGGCGTCAGCAGCGCTTGCAACCGGCCATCCGCAATCGCTGCCCGGGCGATCGGGCCGGGCACTTGCGCGAGCCCCAGGCCCTGTATCGCGGCGCCGAGAAGGGTCGGGTAATCGTGCGCGATCAGCGGTCCGGAGACCGCTGCTTCGATCACATCGTTGCCGACTGCGAAGGTCCAAGGCGCGATCGATCCGTTCCAACGGCGCAGGCGTAGACACGCATGGTTGCGGAGATCCTCGACGCGCGCCGGCGGCTCGCGCCGGCGCAGATAATCCGGGCTGCCGACGACGACGAACGGGAAGGGAGGCGTGAGCCGCACGACGATCATGTCGGCCGCGATCAGTTCGCCGAGGCGGATACCGGCATCGAAACCGCCGGCCGCGATATCCACCATCTCGTCGCTCGCGGCGATCTCCAATTCTATCTCGGGATAGGCATCGCAGAATGAGGCGATCACCGGCTCGAGGATCAGCGGGACCACGGAGCGGGGGACGGCAAGGCGCAACAATCCAGCCGGACGCTGGCCCAGATCGCGCGCCGCCTCGCTGGCGGCGACGAGTTCGTCAAAGGCGGGGCCGGCCCGGTCGAGGAAGCGCTGGCCGGCTTCGGTCAGGCCGACGCTGCGCGTGGTCCGGGTCAGCAGCGCGGCGCCGATCCGCGCTTCGAGCGACCGTACCGACTGACTGACCGCCGACGGCGTGACGCCCAGAGCCGCGGCGGCCCGGCGAAAACTGCGATAGCGGGCGACGCTCAGGAATGTCTCGACCCCGTCGAGCGCACCGTGCCGGACTGTGAAGTTCTGCTTCATGGATCGTCGAGATTATCGCCGATAGTCGTGCGGGGAAAGCGACCATAGATGCGATCGCGACCTCAACTGCCGGCGGTGCCCGGCCCCGCCGCAATCGATTCAGGACCGAAGATCGCCATGTCGACGACCCATATCTTTCAGACGCATCTTTTCCTCGGATACGTGGCGTGGCTGCTGTGCTTTTTCGCCTATATCCTGCCCTGGCTCAAATCGATCGATCGCGCCGCGGCGCATCGTGCGATCGCGACGCTTCACAGCTTCCGATTTTTCGGGCTCGCCTTCATCGTCCCGGGCGTGGTCGGCGCCGACCTCGCGGCGCGTTTTGCCATACCTGCCGCTTATGGCGATCTCGCCACCGGGCTGCTCGCGATGCTCGCGCTGACGACCGTTCGGATTCGGCCCGTCTTCTGGCTGTTCGTGGTCGCGTTCAACCTGGTCGGCCTGGTCGATCTCGTGCTTGCCTATAGCCATGCGATCCAGGCCGACCTCCCGGCGCATGCGGGGGAACTGGGCGCCGCCTATGCGATCCCGATCCTCTATGTGCCGCTGCTGATGATCACCCACGTCACCGCGTTCTACTTCTTGGCGCGCCCGCAACGCGAGGTGGGTTAGGCGATCGCGGGACACAGTCCCGGCCGCATCCCGCACGATCACGCCGCGCCGTTACGTCGGTCGGCGGACGGCCCGCACCTTGCCGCTGTTGCCGCCGCCGCAAAAGAACCGGTCGCACCCATCGGATTCGAGGCCCGATACCACGACCCCCTCGGGCATCTCGATTTGCTCCAACACCTCTCCGCTGCGCGGGTCGATGCGTCGCAGGTCGCTCGCTTCGTCTTCCCAGGTGCCGTGCCACAGCTCGCCATCGACCCAGGTGACTCCCGTCACGAAACGATTGGACGCGATCGTGCGCAGGATCGCGCCGGTCTCGGGGTCGATCTGGTGGATCCTGCGCTCGCGATACTCGCCAACCCAGAGCGTGCCTTCGGCCCAGGCGAGACCCGAGTCCTTGCCGCCGCCCGGCGCCGGGATGGTGGCGAGAATCCGTCCGGTCGCCGGATCGATCTTCTCGATGTTGCTCTCGGCGATCTGGAACAGATGTTCGCCGTCGAACGCCGTGCCGGCATGCGCGGCAATGTCGAGCGAGCGCCGTTGCTCGCCGCTCTCCGGATCGAAAGCGTTCAACCGGTCGCCCGATGCGAACCAGACGTTCGTGCCGTCGAAGGAGACCCCGCCGACCTGCTCGACCTCAGGGAAGGGTCCGTATTCGCGGACGATCTGCGCTTTGGATGTCTTCATGCCTGTATCCTAGCAGCCCGGGAACGGTGCGGGGAGTAACAAGGTCGTCGCGAATCCAGGCAATGGTGGCGTCGTCCAGCGCCGCGCCCGACCGCGACCCAGGGCTTGCGCCTTGCCAGTCGCAGCAAGCGCGTCGAGCGCACGTTGCACCGTGCGCTGGCTGGCGCCCAATGCCAGCGCCAGCGCCGAGCTCGACCAGGATTCACCGTCGGCGAGCAATGCCAGCACGCTGGCCTGGTCCTCCTCGACGGGGCGGGCCAGCACGACGATCTGGCGCGCGCCGAGCGGCGAGAGCCTGAAGCCCAGCGTGGTCGCACTCACCCGCGCGATCGGCAGCAGCAGCTTGCGGAGGCGCCCAATCTCGACCCGCAGCCGGGCGCGGTGCGATTCGTCGACGAATCGCGCGCCGAATGCCCGCGCGAGCAGCATGTCGCGCGGCACATCGCCGGGCCAGGCTTCGCCGAGCGCGCGGGCCAGCGCGAAGAGCACCGGACGCGTTGCCAGCGGAACGATCGTGTCTCGCGCACGCACGAGGTTGCGACAGGCGTCGATGACGATCGCGTCCGACGCCAGCACAGCTTCGACCTGTTCGAGCCGGAGAGGGCGCTCGTCGCCGCGCGCGATTGACCGCGCTGCTGGCGTGTCGAGCACCGCGAAGGCCTGCTCGACTTCCGCGGCGAGCGCCGGAATGCGTGCCCAGCGTGCCGCCTCCTCGGCGCGGCCGAGCGCCGCGCGCGCGGCACCGGCCCGAACGCGCCGCATGGCGATGCCGGCCATCGTCAACTCGTGGATCGCGCGCAGCGGGGTGGGAAGTGCCGAGACGTCCAGTCGGGCCAGCTTGCCTTCGGCATCGTCGAGCCGCCCGAGCAACAGCAGTCGCCGCGCCTCGAGATAATGCGCATGGGCCGCGTTTGCGCGATCGCCATGGGATTCGAGTGCCGCCGCCGCCGCGGCCAATGCCTTGGTCGGCCAGGTCAGGTCGCGCGACGCGAGCGCGATCTCGGCTTCGGCGACGACGCATCGTGCACGCGCCACGGGCTCCCGCGGGCCAAAGGCGCGCGCCGCGCGACGCACCAAGGAACGGGCGCGATCGAAGTCGCCGAGCTGCGCCATGGCGATACCGCGGAGCGCCAGCGCCGGCGCGTCGTCGCGCAGCGCGATGCGGTTGAGCGCGCCTAGCGGATCGCCTTTCGCCAGCGCTTGCGCCGCGGCGGCGATCAGCGAGTCCATCGAAATCCCGCCACGATTGTCACTCTCACCCTTCCGGCGACGCGCCCTAGATGCCGTTCGTGACCGATGGCTACCGACGGATCGGTGCCCGCAAGAACAGACATAATTGCGCCTGGTCGGATGAAAAGGAGCATTGGCAATGATTACCATTTCGGCTTTCCGCGACGTTCCGGATTTCGCCAAGGGGTTGGTGCGCGACTTGCGCGTACGCTGGGTGCTCGAGGAGGCGGGCCTTCCCTACACCGCACGGCTGCTCGAACAGGGTGACCAGGATCATCCGGACTATCGCCTGATGCAGCCGTTCGGGCAGGTCCCGATGTTCGAGGAAGACGGGCTCGTCCTGTTCGAATCGGGCGCGATCGCTCTTCATGTCGCGGAGCGGTCGGAGGCGCTGCTGCCCAAGGAGCCGGCGGCGCGCATCCGGGCGGTGCAATGGCTGATCGCCGCGCTCAATTCGGTCGAGCCGTCGATCGTCAACCTCTTCCTGATCGACTTCATCTTCACGAACGAAGAATGGGCAAAGCTGCGCCGGGCGAGCGCCGCCGAGTTGATGAACAAGAAACTCGACGCGGTGGCCAAACGGCTGGGCGACAAGCCGTTCCTCGACGGCGAACGCTTCACCGTCGGCGATCTGATGATGGCGACGGTGCTCCGCTTCCACCCCGAGGTCGCGCAGCGTGATCCCCGGCTGGCTGCCTATATCAATCGCTGCATGGCGCGGCCCGCTTTCCAGCGCGCGCTGAATGCTCAGCTCGGCGATTATCGCGAAGCGGCCTGAGTAGCGCCCGGCGCCTTCTCGACGACCATCGCGGCATCCGCATCCGCGAGAAGGCGCCGGCGACGTATGACGTGCGACGATAGGAAGGAGATTCCGCGATGACGTCCCACCAAATCGGAACGCGCGAGCAATGGCTCGCGGCGCGGCTTGATCTGCTCGACGCGGAAAAAGCGTTGACGAGACAGAGCGACGCGGTTGCCGAACGGCGTCAGGCGCTGCCCTGGGTACGGGTCGACAAGGACTATCGGTTCGATACCGAGCAAGGCGAGGTGGCGCTGGCGGCGCTCTTCCAGGGTCGGTCGCAATTACTGGTCTACCATTTCATGTTCGGACCGGAATATCCCGCGGGATGCATCTCCTGCTCGGCGATTGCCGACGGCTTCAACGGCATCGCGGTGCACCTCGCCAACCATGACGTGATGCTGTGGGCCGCGTCGCTTGCTCCGCTCGACAAGCTGCTTGCCTTCAGGGAGCGGATGGGCTGGTCCTTTCCCTGGGCGTCGACCCAGGGCCGCGACTTCAATTACGACTTCAATGTTTCGATCTCCGAAGAGCAGCAGCGTGCGGGTGGCACCGAATATAATTACCGTCGGGGCGGCCATGCGATGACCGAGGCAACGATACCGCCGGTCGTCAACCAGAGCGCGGCGCGGACCGGCGCCGACCCGATCGCCTATCTGCGCCAACGTCCCGGCCTCAGCGCATTCGTCATCGAGGACGGCGTAGTCTACCACAGCTATTCGACCTACGCCCGCGGGCTCGACGGGCTGTGGGGCATGTTCCAGTGGCTCGACCGCGCGCCCCGGGGACGTGACGAACACGGGATTTGGTGGCGCCATCATGACCGTTACGCGGAGACCGCGGCATGATCACCGCCGATGTCCAGCATGGGCGCCGCAACGATGCAGCGCCCGACGCGGCCGGATGGCTTGGCATCGTGGCAACCCCGACCTTCATCGGGATGGCGCTGTTGAGCTATGCATCCGGCGCGGACGGCACCATGAACTGTTCCGCGTCCGCGATGTCGCTGTGGGGCGGAATGGTGCCGATGTACGCGCTGATGGGCATCTTTCATTCGGGGGCCTGGCTACGGAGACTGGCGCGTCGACGCTGAGTATGGACCCTAGACGTCGACTGCCAGGTAGCCGGTGAGGTACCGTCCCGCGCCTGCGCCGTAGATGCCGGGTCCGGCGACGTTGAAGGGGCGATTGTCGAATAGATTGGTCACCTGCATGCGCAGGGTTGCGTCGCGGTTGACCAATTTGAACCGATAGCGGCCGCCGAGATTGAGCTGTGCGCGGGCGGGCAGCGACACCAGATTGTCGGTGGTCGACGGCACCTTGCCGCGCTGGAGCAGGGTGGTGTCGAGCGACAGCCCGTCGAGCACCGGCGTCTTCCAGTTGAGGTTCAAATTGACGAGGTGCCCCGGCAATCCCACGGGGCGGGCGCCGATCGTGCCAAGCGCATTGGGGTCGCGCTCGACCCGGGCGCGCAGGAAATACCCGCCCGCGACGACATTGAGCGTCCGCGTCAAATTGCCCGACACCGACACTTCCGCCCCCTGGCTGCGCGTGGTGCCGACCTGGGTGTAGCGACTGGCCGCATCGAATCCGAAATAGGGCTTCCGCAGGTCGAACACGCCGGCGATCAGCTTGACGTTCCCCGTCACCGTCCAGCGGATGCCGGCGTCCTTCTGTTCGGTCAGGATCGCGTTGAGCGGCTGATTGCGGTTGGCCGCGTTGGGCGGCGCCACGCCGCTTTCCTCGAGGCCGCGGGCATAACCGGCATAGAGCGACACCGATTTGGACAGATAGGCCGCCGCCGTGCCGTTATAGAGCCATGGCCGCGATCGCGACACGATCGGCGCGACGCCGGGAAGCCAGGTGGTCTTGCGGTAATCGGCACGCGAGAGGCCGAAGCTGATCTCGCCGATGTCGCGCCAGCGCCCGTCATAGGCCACGCCCAGGGTCGCCTGGCGAATGCGGTCGCGCGATGACGCGCCGAATACGAAATTCGGCCTGGGCGAATCCTCCTCGACACCGATCCGGGTCGGCCCCAGATCGACGTCGTCCGATCCGCCGAACTGATGACGCGCGTCGCGTTCGCGCAGGCTGAGATGGATCACGTGCAGCCGCGGCCCGTCGACGATGCTGTGCGTCAGCCGAACCTCGCCGCTCAGCGACACGTTCTTCGCGCGCGGATCGGCGATGAGCAGGCGGTCCGCCGTCCCGTCGGGCTGCAAGTCGACCAACAGGTTGGCGTAACTCTTCTTCTGATCGAACACCGACCGGAACGCGCCGACGCGAAGCAGCCAGGTCTTGCCCGGCGCATAGGAAGCGAGCAGTCCCTGATTGGTCCCGGTATAGCGGAAATCGGCCCATTGCGGCCCATCGAAGCTGTGCGCGGGGGGCTTGGGCGGCAGATACTTGCCCGCCGGCACGTAGAACGGCCCCGCCTCATCATTATAATCGTTGGTCAGCGTCCAGAACGGCATGATCTCCACGCCGGGCGCGGGGCGCCAGCGGACGATCAGCCCCTGGCTGTGATTGAAATTGTCGGTGCCGTCGGGGAATGCGGTGCGCCCGACGATCGCGCCATAGCCGACCGACAGCCGCTTGCTGACCGGCAGCGATCCGTCGACCTCCAGCCCATAGGAACTGTAGCTATCGGCGTTGAGCACGATCGAGGCGGCGGCCTTGTCGCCGGGACGACGCAGCAATTGGTCGACGATCCCGCTCGGCGCGGCGAACGGATAGCCCTGCGCCGACAGGCCGACCTTGATGCTGGTCGAATCGTTGATGATGCTCGACAGCGCGATCGCGGGGTCGAAATACATGCCGTCGATCCGCACGTTCCCCGCCGCGGTCGGCGAGAAGCCGCGCGCATTGCTCGACGTGTAGATGCCGATCGTCTCGCGCCCGACGCTGAAGCCGAACCCGTCCTCCGCCTGCGTCACCGCATTGTCGTCGGCGCGATCCTGCGCGACGGCGGGAAATGCGATCCCCGCCAGCAACAATGTCAGCGTCGCCGAGCCCAGCCGCCCCATGCCCTTCCTCCCAAGCCGTTATATCGTCTTATGACAGCATATCAGCCAATCGGGGCTGAATGCCGACTTAACGGTGATGGCTGGACGGCGGCGGCGAACCGCGTCATCGGCAGATCGCATGACAGCGGAACGCATCCTTATCGAAACGATCGGCTGGACTGGCGCCGTGGTGATCCTGCTTGCTTACCTCCTGCTGTCCGCGGGTCGGGTCGGTGGGCAATCGCGGCTCTATCAGTGGATGAACCTGGTCGGGGCCGCCTGCTTTGTCGTCAATAGCGGCTATAACGGCGCGATCCCCTCGGCAGTGCTCAACGTCATCTGGGCCGGGATCGGACTCTTCACGCTGTGGCGGATCGCGCGGCGTCCAACCTAGGGGCAGGGAACAGGCGCGCCAGCGTCGGCACGGCGCGGACCGCCGCGACGCGATTGCGTGCGACGGGAACGATCACGCCGCCGTCCAGCCGCAGCCGTATATTGCGCCCGTCGCGCTCGATCGCGCGCACCGCCGACACTGCCACCCACCAGCTTCGATGCGTCCGGATCCCCACCGCACCATAACGCGCGATCGCGTCGGCCATCGGCATCAGTTCGAGCCGGCTGCCCGAGCCCTGGTGCACGCGGACATAATGATCCTCCATCTGCAGGCAGGTGACGTGGTCATTGGCGAAAGCGGGCGGCATCGGCGCGGAGGGCATGGCAAGCTCCGGCACGGACCTGCGACGCGCCTCGGCCACTAACCACAAGCCGACCACCATCGCCTCGACCAATGCCGTCTTCACATACCAATCGAGCAGCGACATCCGAGCGGCTTCTCCAGGCCATGCCCAGCGGCCGAACGCCGCAGCCGCCAGGCTGACGGGCAAGGCCGCCACCAGGATCGCGATCGCCAGCGCCACAGATGCCGGCACGCCGCGTGCGCGCAGCATCCTCACGACCGGCGGCACGGTCAGCCCGGCAAGGCCCGCGCCGATCACCATCATACCGGTCCAGTTGAACAGGCAGATCAGCAGGTCGCCACCGAGATAGCCGAGGAAGCCGACCACGCCGCCCGCAACCGCGCCGAAGGCGAGCAACCGCAGCCAACCGCCGGGCGTGCCGATTCCCGCTTCCCAAAGCTCGACGCCGCGCCGCGCACCGTCCGCCATGCCCACTCCCGTACCCGTTCGCCCAGTCGCGAATATCCGCTGGCAAGTCACTGTCGCGGCGAGGTTAGCAGGCCGTACGGAGCGGGGAAGCTCCTTTTCCCGTCCGAAGGAGAGAGCGATGACCAACCCGATACGACCGGCTCGGCGTGACCTGCTGGCGGGCGCGTTGCTGGCGAGTGGGCTAGGCTTGGCGGGTCGGGCGGCCGCCGTCCTACCCCCGGCGGAGGCGCCGACCGGCGACATCCACGATTTCGATTATCATCTCGGCCACTGGACCGCGGTGCAACGACGACTGAAGAAACGCTGGACCACCAATCCGGAATGGGACGAATTCCCCAGCAACGACATTTACGGCCAATATCTCGATGGCCTCGTCAATGTCGACCAGGTCAACTTTCCGACCAAGGGCTGGTCGGGGCTCACGGTCCGCACGTTCAATCGCGCCCGGCGGCAATGGTATATCTATTGGATCAACAGTCGCGATGGCGTGCTCGGAACGCCGGTGATCGGCGGTTTCCGCGGCAACAATGGCTTGTTCTACGGTGATGACAGCGATGACGGCATCCCGGTCAAGGTGCGCTTCATCCGCACCAAGCAACCGCCCGATCGCGAACGCTGGGAACAGGCCTTTTCGCGCGACGGCGGCGCTACCTGGGAAACCAACTGGACCGCCGACTTCACGCGCGTGCGCTGACGGGTATCGGCCCGCGACCGATCGGCGAGCCCGGCTTTCGGCGATATCGCGCCGGCCGGGCTTGCTTGATTGCCTGATGGCGGAGCCCGGCCTAAGCACACGGCCATGCTTACCCTATACGGCATTCCCAATTGCGACACGGTGAAGAAGGCGCGCACCTGGCTCGGCGACCATAGCGTCGCCTATGCCTTTCACGATTACAAGAAAGCCGGAGCCGATGAGCCATCGCTGCGCCGCTGGACGAGTGCCTTGGGCTGGGAAACCGTGCTCAATCGCGCGGGTACGACGTTTCGCGCGCTCCCGGATGCCGACAAGGCCGATCTCGACCAGGACAAGGCGATCGCGCTGATGCTGGCGCAGCCGTCGATGATCAAGCGCCCGATCGTCGAAGGCGACGGCGTGCTGGTCGCCGGGTTCAAGCCCGATGCCTGGCAGACGGCCGGCATCGGCTGAGCTTGCCACGGCGCGCATCCGGGCGCAGTCTCCGCCACACATAATGGGGAGGGGAATCATGGCTCAAACCGCCAAGCCGCCGGTCTGGTTCTGGATCGTCGCGATCCTGTTGGTGCTGTGGAACGCGATCGGCGTTTATTTCTGTGTCGAGCAGTTCCGCCTGGGTGCGGCGTCTGCAATGTGGGAACAAACGCCCTATCACCAGGCGCTCTACCGCTCGCTGCCCAGTTGGTACAATTATGTCTACGCCGTCGCCACGTTCGGCGGATTGCTCGGCGGGCTCGCCTTGCTGTTGCGCGAACGCCGCGCGATCATCCTGTTCTGGATCTCGCTAATCGCCGTCATCGTGCAGTTCGGCTACACGTTCGCGATGACCGACCTGATCGCGCACGAGGGCGCCGCGAAGGTGGTGCCGTTCCCGGTATTCATCGCGCTTGTCGGCCTGTTCGCGATCTGGTTTTCCGGGATGGCGGCGAAGAAGGGCTGGATCGGGCGCTGATCCAGGGGGAGGGCGCTCAGCCCTCCCATTGGAACACCTCGTCTAACGGTTTGCCGAACACCTGGGCTATGCGGAACGCGGCTTCCAGCGTGGGCGAATATTTGCCCGCCTCGATCGCCGCCACGGTCTGGCGAGTCATGCCGATCCGCTCGCCCAATTCGGCCTGGGTCATCTCGTTGGCCATGAAGCGCAACAGGCGGATCTGATTGACCACCCGGCCGGGGAGGGGCTTGGGGCGTGTACTCATGACCGGCAGTGCCCTGGACGGAGCGGATTTTGGCGCAGGGCAAGAAGCGAGGAGGGAGCGATGCGTTTCTGCATCGTGACCGACGAGCGACGCCGCCCGGCGCCAAAATCCGCCCGCCGCTTCGCGGTTGCGCTGGGAGGCGCGCCGGCGTCGTCGCTTGCTTGCGCGTAGCTCAAGGCTACGCGACTGCGCTGCGCTCCTAGCCAGCACGCCTCCCAGCGCAATCCAGGGCGTTGCCGGTCATGAGTACACGCCCTAACCATGCCAGCCCCTCCGGTAGCTCGTCACGATCAGGACATGGCGGACGGTTTCCGCCAACACGATCGCGAGCAGCGCCGTGTTGACGATCTTGGGCGCCGGATCGCTGAACGGCATCACCACGCCGACCATGATCGTCCCGACCAAAAGCACGTAATAGCCGGCGCTGCCGCCGCGCCGGGCGATCGCGCGGTCGCGTTCATCGGGCCTGGCGCGTCCTTCGGCGCCGTCGCGCACCGCCAGCACGATGTGGCCGATGATCACTACGATCGCCTGGATCGAGGCGACGATGCCGAACGTCCAGACGATGTCGAGCAACCTGGGCCCGACATGCCCCGACAGCACCAGCGAGAAGTAGATGACATAGGCGACGATCATGCAGATGAGCGTCAGCCAAGCGGTCTTTTCGCGATAGGCCATGATCATGCTCCCCGCCGATAGCCGACGATCTGCGCGCCGTAGTGGACGATCTCGGCGATCACGATTGCGGCCATGATCCCATAGGTCATCCCCTTGGCATCGACGCCGAAATGCATGCTGGCGGCAACGCACACGATCAGGCTCAGCAGCACCGGATAGGCGAGCGCATAGGCGCGGCGCGAGACCGCCTTGTCGCGTTCGTCGCTCGCCGCGCTGGCGTCCTTGGGTGACAGCACCGCGGAGACGATCGCCCCGACCGTGACCAGCCCAGTCTGCACGATCACCGCGGCGAGCAACCCGCCGAATTGCGCCGGCCCGGGCAAGTGCCGCGCGGTCGTCAGCAGGAAGGTGAAATAGGCGCCCCACACGACGACCGTAGTGGTCACCGATAGCCAGGCCATCTTTTCCCTGAATGGCATTGTTGACCTCATGTTCGAATCTATAAACTCAATGTTACATAAAACTAACATGAAGTCAAGCGTGGGATACAATCGCGGCGTTCGGCGCTGGCGGCGCGGGCGGCAAGCAGCTAGGGAGCGCGCCATGTCCACGACCTTCACGATCGACACCTCGACCAGCCGCGCCAACCCGACGCCGGCGCCGATGAAGCGCCTCTCCGTCCCGGCGATCCAGCGCCGCAAGTTCGAGGGAAAGACGCAGGAACCGCTGGTGATGCTGACCGCCTATACGGTCCGCATGGCGCAATTGCTGGATCCGCATTGCGACATGCTGCTGGTCGGCGATTCGTTGGGGCAGGTGGTCTATGGCCTGCCGTCGACGCTGCCGGTCACGCTCGACATGATGTGCGCGCACGGCGCCGCGGTGGTGCGGGGCAGCTATCATGCCGTCGTCATCGTCGACATGCCGTTCGGCAGTTACGAAGCCTCGCCCGAACAGGCCTTTGCTAGCGCCAGCCGTATATTGGCCGAAACCGGCTGTGCCGCGGTCAAGCTGGAGGGCGGTGCGGTAATGGCGCCGACCATCCGCTTCCTGACCGAACGCGGCATACCGGTCATGGCGCATATCGGCCTGACCCCCCAGGCGATCAACACGCTCGGCGGCTATGGCGCGCGCGGGCGAAGCCAGGAGGAAGAGGCCAAGATCAAGGGCGATGCGCAGGCTATCGCCGCTGCCGGCGCTTTCTCGGTCGTCCTGGAGGGCGTCGTCGAGCCAATCGGCCGCGCGATTGCCGAAACCACCGACATTCCGGTAATCGGCATCGGCGCATCCGCCGCCTGCGACGGCCAGGTGCTGGTCGCCGAGGATATGCTCGGCCTGTTCGAGCGTACCGCGCGCTTCGTCAAGAAGTACGACGATATGGCCGGTCGCATCACCGACGCCGCTACGCGCTATGCCGAAGAGGTGCGCAACCGGACCTTCCCCGGAGTTGAGCAGACCTATTTGCCTAAGGTCTAAGGACGCCTAAGCCGCGTTGCTTTTGGGCGGCGCGCCGCTAAGGGACCCCCCTAGGAACAGTCGCCGATCACGGCCATTGCGAGAGCCGAACGCGGTCCCTAAGGTCCGCCGACTTATTTTTGCCCCCAATTGGAGCCTACCCCTTGGCTGTGACGCCGAAAACCGATGAAGCTTTCCTGCGCGAGGTCGATGAGGAACTCCGCCGCGATCAGATCGTGGGCGTGTGGAAGAATTATGGCCGGGTGATCGTCGGCCTGATCGTGGCCGCGCTGGCGATTTTCGCCGGCGTGCTCGGCTGGCGGGCATGGAGCCACGGCGCTGCCGAAAAGCAGGCGATCGAGCTTCAACAAGCCTATGACTCGATCGCCAGCGGCAATAGCCAGGCGGCCAAGGCCCCGATCGACAAGCTCGCCGGCGACAGCGCACCGGGCTACCGCGCGCTCGCCAAGATGCTCCAGGGCAACGACCTGCTCGCCGCCGGCAAGACCAAGGAAGCCGCGGCGAAATATGGCGAAGTCGCGGGCGATAGCAGCGTCGGGCAGCCGATCCGCGACCTCGCCACGATCCGCCAGACCCATACCGAATTCGACACACTCGCGCCGCAGGTGGTGATCGACCGGCTGAAGCCGCTCGCGACCTCGGACTCGGCCTGGCTCGGCAGCGCCGGCGAGATGATCGCGATGGCCGATCTCAAGCTCAACCGGTTGGCGGAAGCGCGCGCGATGTTCAAGATGATCGCGGAGAGCGACAAGGTTCCCGACAGCATCCGTCAACGCGCGGTTCAGGCGACCCAGGCTCTGGATCCCGGCACGAACGTTCAGAAGGGCAAGTAAATAGCATGACGACCAAGTGGAGGATGCCGATTGCGCTGGTGGCGCTGACCGCGCTCGGCGCGTGCGGTGCGTTCAAGGGCGGCGGAAAGAAGACTCCTGTACTCGGCGACCGCGTGCCGATCCTGGTGTCGGAAAGCGATGCCAAGGTCGATCCGGCGATTTCGGGGCTCGACGTCCTGTTGCCGGCGCCCGTCGCCAACACCGATTGGGCCCAGCCCGGCGGCAACCCCGAAAAATCGATGGGCCATCTGGCGCTGGGTGGATCCGTCTCCCGCGTTTGGACGGTGTCGATCCCCGCGGGGTCGAACCGGCAGCGGCTGGCGGCGTCCCCGGTGATCGGCGACGGCAAGCTCTACGCGGTCGATGTCGACGGCGCGCTGCACGCCTTCGATGCCAATTCGGGCGCGTCCTTGTGGACCGTGCCGATCGCCAAGGCGGAGAAGAGCAAATCGGCGCGGTTCGGCGGCGGCGCGACCTATGACAATGGCCGCGTCTATGCGACCTCTGGTCTTGGCGATATCGTGGCGTTCGACGCCAAGACCGGCTCCGAAGTGTGGCGCTCCAAGCCAGGGCCGCCGCTGCGCGGATCGCCGACCGTCGTCGGTGACCAGCTCTATACGTTGAGCCAGGACAACCAGCTCTATGCGCTGTCGACCGCCAACGGGCAGCAAGTCTGGTCGGCCTCGGGCAGCCTCGAGACGCAAGGCGTGTTCGGCGTCGCGGCGCCGGCAGTGGCGCACCAGACGGTCGTCGCCGGCTTCTCGTCGGGCGAACTCAACGCGTATCGCGTCGAAAATGGCCGGGCGATCTGGGGCGACGCCTTGTCGCGCACCAGCATTTCGACCTCGGTGTCCAGCCTCGCCGATATCGACGCCGATCCGGTGATCGACGACACCAATGTCTACGCCTTGGGGCAGGGCGGTCGTCTCATCGCCGCCAATCTCGCCACCGGCCAGCGTTTGTGGGAGCAGAACTTCGCTGGCATCTCGACGCCCTGGCTGGCGGGCGAGTGGCTGTTCGTGGTGACCGACGAAAGCAAGCTCTACTGCCTGCAGCGCTCGACCGGAAAGATCCGCTGGATCAGCCAGTTGCGTGCCTTCCAGGTCGAAAAGAAGAAAAAGAAGAAGAACCCGCTGACCTGGTACGGTCCGGTCCTTGCCGGCAATCGCCTGGTGCTGGTCAATTCGCTGGGCGACATGGTGTTCGCCTCGCCGAGCGACGGCGCGATCGGCCAGACTATTCCGGGCAAGGACGGCTTCAGCCTGGGGCCGGTGGTCGCCAACAATACGCTCTATGTGCTGGACGGGCGCGGGCGCATTTCCGCCTATCGCTGAGAGTCTGTTTGAAAACGCGCTGAGGGCGCGTTTCGCGGCACCAGCCCGCTCCCCCACCCGACCTCCCATAGAATACCCTGATTGGGAGGTCGGGTGGGGCGCTGTTCAACCGGCTCGTCGGCAAGAAGCTTGCCCTGGTCGATGACCAGCCCGGCGTTACCCGCGATCGGCGCGAGGGCGACGGAAACCTGCTCGGCCTCGAGTTCCGCGTGATCGACACCGCCGGCTATGAGGATCTCGAGGCCGCGACCTTGCCGGGCCGGATGCGGCAACAGACCGAGGCGGCGGTGGCACAGGCCGATGTCGCCCTGTTCCTGATCGACGCTCGCGCCGGCATCGTGCCGCTCGACGAGGAAATCGCGCGCTGGCTGCGCGGCTCGACCACGCCGGTCATCCTGGTCGCCAACAAGGCGGAAGGACGCGCGGCGGAGGCCGGCATCATCGAATCGCTCGCCCTCGGCTTCGGCGACCCGGTCCAGGTGTCGGCCGAGCATGGCGAAGGCATGGCTGATCTGTTTGAGGCGCTGGTCCCGTTCGTTCCCGAACCGGAAGAGTTCGAGGAAGAGGAAGACGAAAGCCCCGACGCGCCGCTCAAGCTCGCGATCGTCGGCCGCCCCAATGCCGGCAAATCGACATTGATCAATCGCATGCTGGGCGAGGATCGCCTGATCACTGGCCCCGAAGCCGGGATCACGCGCGATTCGATCGCGATCGACTGGACCTGGCATGATCCGAAAAGCGGCCCGCGCGCGGTACGGCTGATCGACACCGCCGGCATGCGCAAGCGCGCCAAGGTGCAGGACAAGCTCGAAAAGCTCTCGGTCGCCGACGCGTTGCGCGCGGTCGATTTCGCCGAAGTGGTCGTGCTGCTGCTCGACGCGACCCTCGGCCTGGAGGCTCAGGACCTCAAGATCGCCGACCGCGTGCTGCAGGAAGGGCGCGCCCTGGTCATCGCGCTCAACAAATGGGACATCGCCGAAAACGCCTCGTCGCTGTTCAATGGCGTCAAGAAGGCGCTTGAGGACGGGCTGAGCCAGGTGAAGGGCGTGATCGTCATCACCGTGTCGGGCGCGACCGGCAAGGGGATCGACCAGCTGCTGGGCGCTGCTTTCGAAACGCGCGAGGCCTGGTCGAAGCGCGTTTCCACCGGCGAACTCAATCGCTGGTTCGAACGGGCGATCGACGCCAACCCTCCGCCAGCACCGGGCGGCAAGCGGATCAAGATGCGCTATGTCACCCAGATCAAGACGCGGCCCCCCAGCTTCGTCATTTTCGGCACGCGCGTCGATCAACTTCCCGCAAGCTACGAGCGCTATCTGGTCAACTCGATGCGCCGCGATCTCGGCTTCGGCGCAGTCCCCGTTCGCTTGACCTTGCGCGCGCCGAAGAATCCATTTGATCGGGAATGAACCTAATTTCGTGAAAGCTGCACGGCTCCAAGGCTTTAGAGGCTGACGGCCGCGCATTCCGTCAACCGGTCGTTTACCTGCGCCAGCTACAGCGGACAGATTGGCAGCGGGGGCGTGCCGATACGGGTGGAGGACGTGGTGACGATCGACAGCGGGCAGATAGTGGATTGGAGCGCGTTTCAGGCGGCCCGGAGCGAGCTCGGCGCCGGATTCGTCCGTATTCTCGGCTATTTCAAGGAAGACGGCGTCAAGTCGGTCGCCGCGATCGAGGAGGCGATGCGCGCGGGCAATGCCGCCGCGATCGTGCTGCCGGCGCACACGCTGAAGGGCGAGTCGCGTCAGTTCGGTGCGGAACAGCTCGCCGCCATCGCCGAAGCGATCGAAGTCATCGGGCGCCAGTGCGTGGAAACGCGCGACGCACCCGACCAGGCGCTGGAACATGTCGTCAAGCTGCGCCCGACCTTCGAAGCGACGCTCGCGATGCTCGAGCGCGAGGCCAATCCGCTGGTCGAACGCCGCCCCACCGCTTTCGGACGCCGCGCGGTTTGATCTTTAGCCCCGTTTGTTTGCCGATCTCGTACAATTGGGATCGAATGCGACCGAGCTGAATCGTCACCCCGGCCTTGTGCCGGGGTCCACCGGGCGGCAAGCCCCGGAAAAAGAAGCTCCTGTTACTGCGCTAATCTGCACAGTGGATCCCGGCACAAGGCCGGGATGACGGATTAAGAAGCCCGTCCTGTGTCCCGCTCAGCTTTCGCTGTCTTCCGCCGATTTCGCGTTGAGCTGGATGTAATTCTCCAGCCCCATCCGCTCGATCATGTCGAACTGGCGCTCGAGCGTGTCGACATGTTCCTCCTCGCTGTCGAGGATGCGGCGGAACAGGTCGCGGCTGACATAGTCGCGTACCTTCTCGCAATGTTCGATCGCATCGCGCAGCAGCGGCAGCGCTTCCATCTCGAGCTCGAGGTCGGACTTCAGCACTTCTTCGACCGTCTCGCCGATGCGCAGCCGCCCGAGCAACTGGAAGTTGGGCAGGCCGTCGAGGAACAGGATGCGTTCCGACAGCCAGTCGGCATGCTTCATCTCGTCGATCGATTCGTGGCGTTCGAATTCGGCCAGCTTCTGCACGCCCCAATGGTCGAGCAGGCGGTAATGCAGCCAATATTGGTTGATCGCGGTCAGTTCGTTCTTGAGCGCGGTATTGAGGAAGTCGATGACCTGCGGATCGCCCTTCATGGTGATGCCCTTCGTTGCTTTTCAGCCAGCATCATAGCCCCGGAAGCCCCGGCGAAACAGTCCAAAAAATGGCGGATTTCTGCGGTTTTCGTTTGCTGCGAACGCTACGCAGCAGCGCGCTCGTCATCGATAATGGATCGCGCGAACGGCACGCACTGGCCGCATTTGGGCTGGCGGCCGAGCGAGCGATAGGCCTGGCATGCGGTCATCGATCCGTTGCGCGCGGCCTCGCGCACTTCGCGTTCGCGGATCGCATTGCACACGCACACCATCATGAGACCGATTATCCCTCGCGCTCGTTGCGATCGAGTTAGCGATAGTGAGATCGATTCGCAATACTATTGCGACACGTTTGCAATTTGCCCCGTGCGCCGGACCTCTTGCCATTGTCCGCGCGCGGCGCTGCGCCACAGCCATTCGAACGGACCATAAGCGAATCGGTCGAGCCACGGCTTCGACCAGACGAGCATCAACAGCCACATGCCGGCGACGACGATCAGGCACTGCCAGCGCTGCAGATAGCCATACCAGCCCAGACCATAGCCGTTGAAGATCAACGTGCAGACGATCGAGGTGCCGAGATAATTGGAAAACGCCATCCTTCCCGTCGCGGCGAAGCGATCCGCCAGCCAGGGCACGCTGCCCGATTGCACGAACAGGATGACCAAGGCGGCATAGCCCAGGCTCAGCCAGGGCCGCAGCAAGCTCAGCTGGATCGCCTCGGTCGCGATCATCGTCAGCGGCGCCCAATGCGTCGCATCGAGCCAGCCGATGAGAGGGATATAGGCCGCCCACGCGACCGGCACGGCGGCGGCCGTCAGCCAATAAGCGCGCCGCGACCAGGCGCCGGAAAAGAATCCCCAGCGGAACAACGCCATGCCGATCAGCATCAGCGCCAAGGTGTCGATGAAGGCGATGCGGTTGATGATCGTCTGGAAGAAGATCGCGGTCCGCGCGCGCACCTTGAACGCGTCGCCATAGGATCCGCGATAGCCCGCCAGTTCGCGCGCAATCGCGTCATGCTGCGGATCGGACTGCTGCCGGAACGCGCGCCAATCCGCGGTCAGGGTTGGATCGGGCGTCGGCTGGATCGACGCCACGCGCGCGCTCTCGAGATGCTGATAAGCGACCAGTCCGTCGGCCAGTTTGAAGGCCAGCAGCAGCATGCCGATCGTCACCAGCATCCGCGGCCGCACGCGCCAGCCGACGAACGCGATCATCCCCGTCAGCGCGTAGAGCACCAGGATGTCGCCCGCCCAGATCAGATAAGCGTGGACCATGCCGAACACGAACAAGGTCGCCATCCGCGCATAATGGACCACGGCCGGCCGCTGGCCGCTCAGCAACGCGCGGTCGGCGATCAGCATGGTCGACGCGCCGAACATCATCGTGAACAGGCCGCGGAACTTGCCGTCGCCGATCGCATAGGCGATCGCCCATTCCCACCAATTGGCGCCGGCCGATCCGCCATAGAAACTGGGGTCGATCGCGGCGTAACCGGGCATCGCGAAGTCGATGATGTTGAGCAGCAAGATGCCCATCACCGCGACCCCGCGCACCGCGTCGAGCGTGCGCAGCCGTTGCGGCACGGCCGCGCCGTCGCTCGCCGGTGGGTGGATCACCGCCGCGCGAACCAGGCGATCGGGATGCCCACCAGAACGATATGGCTGAAGAACTGCTCGGCCAGGCCCAGCGCCGTGAACGGATGCGCGCCAAAGCGCAGCGGCAACACGATCAGGTTCATCACCGCCCACAACCCGACACCATAAGCGATGCCCGCGAGCAGCCAGCGAGCCTTGAGCAATGGCAGGCGGTTTGCCGCGATCACGAAGAACGCCGCCATCACCGCCATGATCGCGAAGTGCAGCAGCAGCCCGACCAGCGCCACGCCGATCCCGCCTTTGACCGCATCATTGCCCAGGATGGCGCTGGCCAGCCCCTTGAGCATGTTGATCGGCGCACGCCCGGCGATCAGCGTGTAGACGCACGCCGACAGGATATCGAGCGTGCCCGCGACCAACGTTGCCAACAGAATCTTGCGACCGGTTCTTTCCATCGTTCCTCTCCCCGCTTCACCGCAATTCGCGGCGTATCACCAATTTGAGCCCCGACCAGATTGCGTCGACCGCGCAGACCTTCACGTCGACCAGCCCGATCGGCAACGCGACGGCGCGGATAACGTCCTCGGTGACGTCGGTCGGGACCTTGGATGCCTTTTTCGGCCAGGACACCCAGATCTGCCCAGCCGGGGCGATCATGGTGCGCAGCTGGGCGATCAGCCTCTCCAGCTCGGCGCGGTCGGTGACGAACAGATGCGCGGCATCAAGGCCCAGGACCGGAGCATCGACCTCGACGACGCCGATCGCCGCGGGATCGATCTCCGCGTGGACGCTGTCGGGCATGACATGGAACCAGGCACGCATGCCTGGCGCGAGCGACAGCTTCTTCGCCAGCGGGGTTCCCGAATAGCCCGCTGGGGCCGCCTTGGGGCGCGAAGACGGTGCGTCGAGCGATGCCATGACGCCGACGCTATCACCAACCTGCCGTACTACAACAGCCCGACGCGGCCGGCGCGGATTGGGCGCCCGATCAGGCGCCCTATCAAACGATGGTGTCGCCCATCAGCGCAGGGAAAAAGCCTTCATGCGCGGCGCGCAGGTCGGCGATGCTGACGCACCAATCGCCTTCGTCGAGTTCGAAGATCAGCCGGTCCTTGATCGTCCTTCCGATCGGATCGGCGGGAACGTCGCCTGCTGCGGCATCGGCCAGGAATTCGGCCAGCGCTTCGTCGGGCACGGTGACCAGATAGAGACCCTGATCCTCGCCGAAGAACGATCCCGCCACGCCGAACGGCTGCGCCTCGTTGATCATCGCGCCGATGCCGCTCGCCAGCGCCATTTCGGCCAGCGCGACCGCCATGCCGCCGTCGGAGACGTCATGGCACGCGCTGATCAGCCCGCGTTCGATCGCCGAACGGATGAAATCGCCGGTGCGGCGCTCGGCCTTGAGGTCGACCGGGGGCGGGGGGCCATCCTCGCGACCATGGACCTCGCGCAGCCAGATCGACTGGCCGAGATGACCGCCACGCTCGCCGACCGCCAGAATGGCGTCGCCGGTGTGCTTGAACGCGATCGTCGCGCTCTTGGTGTAATCCTGCAGCAGGCCGACGCCGCCGATCGCCGGCGTGGGCAGGATCGCCGACCCGCTGCCATCGTCATTCTTGGTCTCGTTGTAGAGCGACACGTTGCCGCTCACGATCGGGAAGTCGAGCGCGGTGCAGGCTTCCGCCATGCCCTCGATCGCGCCGACGAACTGCCCCATGATCTCGGGCCGCTGCGGATTGCCGAAATTCATGCAATCGGTGGTTGCCAGCGGCTTCGCACCGACTGCGCAGATATTACGATAAGCCTCGGCAATCGCCTGCTTTCCGCCCTCGAACGGATCGGCCAGGCAGTAGCGCGGGGTGCAGTCGGTGGTGATCGCCAGGCCCTTGGACGTGCCATGGACGCGGACAACCGCGGCGTCGCCGCCGGGGCGCTGGACGGTGTCGGCGCCGACCATGTGGTCATATTGCTCCCAGATCCAGCGGCGGCTGGCGATGTCGGGCGACGCCATCAGTTTGAGCAGATCGCCGGTCAGGTCGCCGCATTCGGGCTCATCGGTCAGATCCGCCGGGGGCGTGGTGCGCACGAATGGCCGATCATAGGCCGGTGCGTCGTCGGCGAGCGGCCCGAGCGGGATATCGCACACCGTTTCGCCGTTGAACGTCAACACCATGCGGCCGGTATCTGTCACCGTTCCTATGATCGCGAAATCGAGCTGCCACTTGCGGAAGATCGCTTCCGCCTCGGGCTCGCGGCCGGGCTTGAGCACCATGAGCATCCGCTCCTGACTCTCCGACAGCATCATCTCATACGGCGTCATGCCGGTCTCGCGGCACGGCACCGCATTCATGTCGAGTTCGATCCCGACGCCGCCCTTCGATGCCATCTCGACCGAAGACGAGGTCAGGCCGGCGGCTCCCATGTCCTGGATCGCGACGATCGCGTCGGACGCCATCAATTCCAGGCACGCTTCGATCAGCAATTTCTCGGTGAACGGATCGCCGACCTGCACGGTCGGGCGCTTTTCCTCCGAATCCTCGGAGAAATCGGCCGACGCCATGGTGGCGCCATGGATGCCGTCGCGCCCGGTCTTGGAGCCGACATAGACGATCGAATTGCCGATGCCCGACGCCGCCGAATAGAAGATCTTGGCGGTTTCCGCGACGCCGACGGTCATCGCGTTGACCAGGATGTTGCCGTCATAAGCGGCGTGGAAATTGACCTCGCCACCCACGGTCGGCACGCCGACGCAATTGCCGTAACCGCCGATGCCGTGGACCACGCCCGCGATCAGGTGGCGCATCTTGGGATGATCGGGGCGGCCGAAGCGCAGCGCGTTCAGGTTCGCGACTGGCCGTGCACCCATCGTGAACACGTCGCGCAGGATGCCGCCGACTCCGGTCGCGGCGCCCTGATAAGGCTCGATGTAAGACGGATGGTTGTGGCTCTCCATCTTGAAGATCGCCGCCTGACCGTCGCCGATATCGATCACGCCGGCGTTCTCACCTGGTCCGCAGATCACCCACGGCGCCGTCGTCGGCAGCTTTTTCAAATGGATACGCGACGATTTGTACGAACAATGTTCGGACCACATCACCGAAAAGATGCCCAGTTCGGTGAGGTTGGGTTCGCGTCCCATGGCGTGCAGGACGCGCTGATATTCCTCGGGCGACAGGCCGTGTTCGGCGACGATTTCGGGCGTGATTCCGGTCATGCCGCAGCCCTTAGCGGGCCCGATCGCATCCGTCACCCGTTGAGACCGTTACGGAACATCCCCTGCGTAACGATCGTTGTGCGGCAGTTCCATGAACAGGAGAGTAACATGCGTTTCCCAACCATATTCGCGTGCGTATCGGGGGCCGCACTCATTGCCGCGTCGCCCGCATTGGCGCAGGGCAAGAAGGACCGCGCGCAAGAGGCGGTCGCCGCCGCCCAGGCCAAGGTCGATGCCGCCAGCAAGGTCGGCGCCGCAGGTGAAGTGCCGCGGCTGCTCGCCGAGGCGCAAGGGGCATTGCGTACCGCGCAGGAAGATCTGGCGCGCGACAAGAAGACCGACGCGATCGCCGACGCCAATCGCGCGTCGACGCTTGCCGACCAAGCGCTGGGCGAGGCGCAGCGCGCCAAGCTCAACCGCGCCCGCGATGACAAGCAGGCAGCCGACGCAGCGGCAGCCGACGCCGCGCGATCGGCCTCGGACGCCAATGCTCGCGCCGCCGCGGCGGAGGCCGCAGCCGCTGCCGCGCGCAACGCGCCGCCGCCAGCCCCGGTAGTCATCGCCGCGCCGCCGCCACCGCCCACGCCGACCAGCACGACGGTTACGACCGAGACGGTCTCTCCGGCTCCCAAGGTCGTCACCAGGGCGGCTACGCGCAAACGGGTGGTGACGAGGCGCCACGTCGTGCGCAAGGCGGCGCCGGCGACGGTCAAGACCAAGACGACCGTTACGACTCGCTCGAACTGATGATCGCGGGCGCGCGTGGCCAACCGGCCGCACGCGCCCCGGCGTCAGCTTTTTACCCAGCCCACCTTCGGGTCGTCGAAATCGACAGTCTCGCCGAGTTCGTAGACGGTGCGATATCCGTAAGCGGCGAGGTTGATATAGGTCTGGATGTTGAGCGACACCGCCGCCGACTTGAGCATCACGGGTGGTCGGTCGTTCGAGAAATTGTTGTTGCAATAGATCAGCACTGGCCGATCGCGGTCGGGCAGAACCGCGGCCAGCGCCGGCGCGGTGAAATCGGTCAGCGGCAGGTTGATCGCCCCGGCAATATGCCCCTGCGCGAACGCATCGGCCGATCGCGCGTCGAGAATGATTGCTTCCCCCGTCGCGGCCATTTGCTTGAAGCGCGCCAGCGTGACGCGGCGTTTTGCGCGTTCCGGCGCGACGCGCGCGGCAAGCCGCTGGAATCCCTGATAGTCGATCTGCGGATTGACCGGCGGCGGACCGTCGGCAGCGAACAGGAATGCGGCGAGCAACAGCGGCGTCATGGCTTCCCTCCCTGACTATATGTCCGAAACGTGCGCGCGATCGCCTATATAGAGCCTGAACGCCTAGGTTGGGGAGCTCATATTCCTGGCGTCATCCCCGCGGAATCCTCTCGTCACCCCAGCGAAAGAACATCGGGTTGAGCATGCCCCGCATGCTCAAGGATCGTCCGGGGGACGATCCGACCCGATGTTGGTCTCACGCGGTGACGCGATACCGCTTGAGATCCCAGCTTTCGCTGGGATGACGAGTTTTGGAAATGGGTCGCTTTAAGAACAACGGCTTATTTTGGTTCTCGACCTAGTGATCAGAGGATCTCGCGCACCTTTTCGGGTGGCCGGCCCAACCGGACGCCCTTGGGCGTCTCGACCAGCGGACGTTCGATCAGGATTGGATTGGCGGCCATCGCATCGAGGATCGCGTCGTCATCGGCCTGTTTCAGCGCCTTGGCGCCATCCTCGCTCTTGCGCAGTCCTTCGCGCGGGGTCAGCCCGGCCGCGGCGTAGAGCGCGGCCAGTTCGTCGCGCGATGGCGGGTTTTTGAGATATTCGACAATCTCGACCTGAACGCCGGGCGTCCCTTCCAGGATCGCCAGCGTCTCGCGCGATTTCGAACAGCGCGGGTTGTGCCAGATCGTCGCCTTCAATTCGTCTTCTCCGTCAGGAAATCGACATCGGTGCGCTCGGGCCCGATCGCGGTCCACACCACCAATACGACCACGGTGATGCCCGCGACGATCGCCATGGCCAAGCCGAAATTGCCGCCATGGCTCTCCGCGATCGACGCCTGGATCGGCCCATTGCGCGACGCGATCAGATTGCCCAGCTGATAAGCGAAGCCGGGGAACATGCCCCGCACCAATGAGGGCGACAGCTCATTGAGATGCACCGGCACGATCCCCCAGGCGCCCTGGACGGCAACCTGGATCAGAAAGGCCCCCAGGCCCAGCATGACCGGCGTGCTCGCGAACGCCCATAACGGAATGATCGGGATGGCGAGCAGACTGGCGATGATGATCGCGCGCTTACGCCCGATATGTTCGGACCAGATGCCAAAGGAGATTCCGCCTACGATCGCGCCGACATTGCCGATCATCGCGAGCAGTCCGATCGTCTTGGTGTCGAAGTGATGCTGCTCCTTGAGGAACGTCGGATACAGGTCCTGCGTGCCGTGGCTGAAGAAGTTGAACGCCGTCATCAGGATGACGAGATAGAGCGCGATCTTCCAGTTCCTGACCAGTTCGCCGATCGGATTTGCCGGCCGTTCGTGCCGCCGCCTCTCGAACGCCGGGCTCTCCTCGACATGCATCCGGATCAGGAAGACCAGAATCGCCGGCGCGATCCCGACCATGAACAGGCCCCGCCAGCCGAGCGCGTCGAACAACAGGAAATAGATCAGGCTGGCTAGGAAATAGCCTGAGGGATAGCCCGATTGCAGCAGGCCGGAGACGGGGCCGCGCAGCTTGATCGGGATCGATTCCATCACCAGGCTGGCGCCGATTCCCCATTCGCCGCCCATGCAGAAGCCGAACAGGGTCCGGATCACGAACAGGCTGGTCAGCGACCAGGCGAAGGCCGAGGCGAACGAGAAGAGCGAAAAGAGCAGGATCACGATCATCATGATCGGCCGCCGCCCGAATCGGTCGGCCATCCAGCCGAACGCGAACGCGCCGAACGGCCGCGCGGCGAGCGTCAGGAAAGTCGCTTCCGACACCGTCTTGATGTCGGTGCCATATTCCTTGGCGATCGCCGAGAGCATGAAGACGAGCAGGAAGAAGTCGAACGCGTCGAGCGTCCAGCCGAGATAGCTTGCCCAGATCGAATGGACTTGCTTGCGCTGCAATCCCTTGAGCTCTGCGACCAACGACATCCGGTTCTCCCCGATTTGGGAAGGGGCTACGCCAAACGCCGCGTCCGCGCCACCCACCAGGCGAGCATGGCGAGCACAGCATAAGCGAACAGCCCGAGCCAGCCGGTTGAAGCGGGGGCAGGGCCCGCTTCACTCGGCTGCGGCGTGGTCCAGTTGACCGCCTGGAGCACCGCCATGCCGATGGCGAGGGCCCAGGGCGACCATTTGCCCATTGCGCCGATCGCCCGCGTCCGGCTGACGAAGAACCACAATCCCCCGAACGCGAAGACGAGCTCCAGCGGGATTTCGATCCAGGGATGGTTCCACAAGCCGAGGCCGAGTTTGGGCGCGCTTCCTGCCAGCGTGAGGTCGGGGCGATGGACCAGCAGATCGATCAGCCAGTGCGACACCACCACCGCGCCACCGATCAGGCCCGCGGTCCAGCTACCGCGCAGCGCTTTCACCGCAACCGCGAACAGCACGCCCCAGCCGATCGCTCCGGCCAGACTGTGCGTCCAGGGCATGTCGTACAGGTCCATGCCGTTCATCACGGTCGCGCCGGGCAGCATCCGCATCTTTTCGACGCCCAGGATCAGGAAGCTGAAAAAGGCGATGTCGACCAGTTGCGCGGCGACGAACAGCGCGCCGAGCCGCGGCGATTTGGGCGATGTCGCGGCCGCGAAGGCCGGCGCGTAGTGACCGATGAACATATGAGTCCCCCCTCCGCGATTTAAGCCCTCTCCCGCATGCGGGAGAGGGCTTAGGCTTCAGTCGGTCTTGCCCGATTTCCAGGCGTCGATCGCGCCCTTATATTCGCTCGACCCTTTGAGCCGCGCCATATAGCTGATCGGCCGTTTCGATGAGAGCGGGATCAAGTCGAATCCGCTGAGCGAACCGCGCGCGCCGCAATAGGATTGGCAACTGCCGTCGCCGTCGTCGAGCAACAGGCTCTTGCCCTTGGTCGTGATGGTCAGATGACAGGTCGGTCCGCCGTCATAGCTCGGCTGCTTCTCACTATAGACGAGCTTGCCGCCGGCCGCCTTGGCGACACCGGCGATCGAGCAGCTATGGCCGTTGTAGAAAGCGAGCTCGGCGCGAAAAAAGGCGTGGCCCGCGTCGACCGGAACGATCTCGACCACGTCGTCGGACCAGAATTTCGACCCGTCGACCATCCCGTTCTGGAAATGCTTCGAATAGCGTCCGGCCAGCGAGGTGACGGGGGAGACGGGCGCCGCGGCGATCACCGCGAGCGTTAAGATGACGATGGCTTTCTTCATCACTCAATTCTCCCCGTTGAGAATCGGCGTTGCCCGTCAATAGCCCAGATCGGGAACGCCGGTCGGTTGGCACATCATCGAAAAGGTCATGCGCAGGGTGCGATGGTCCGGACGTTCCATCGCCACCATCATGTCGACATGGTTCGCCGCCCGGTCGTACCGAAAGCTCTGCGAGCCCGTGAGAGCTCCCATCGCGAACTTGCCGGTGTCCGCGACGATCAGCGTGTCGGAAAAAGCCGAATAACAGGCGGCGTCGCGCGACACGCACATGTCCTCCAGCTTCGCCGGGGGACCGGTCAGGAGGTGCGCGACGCGGCGGGCCTCCTCGTCGATCACGAAGACCTGGTCGGCCTTCTGGGTCTCGGTCCTAGGAAGACCGCCGAGCGCGCGCTCGTCTATATTGAGCGTGCCGGCGCAGGCGATTGCGAAGCGCTTCGCCTCTGCGGCTGCCGGGGCGAGCGCTGCGGCCAGCGCCCACGAGATCAGCAATGCGGCAGCCCCCCGGCGCTTCATCATGCTCCCTGCCTGTCCAACCATTCCTCGAGCCACTTGATCGTATACTGCCCCTGCAGGAATTCGGGGTCCTCGATCAGCGCTTGATGGAGCGGAATGGTGGTCTTCATCCCCTCGATCACGAATTCCTCGAGCGCGCGGCGCAAGCGGCGGATCGCGCCCTGACGGGTCGTGCCATAGACGATCAGCTTGGCGATCATCGAATCGTAATAAGGCGGCACGCGATAGCCGGCATAGAGCCCGCTATCGACGCGGACGTTCATGCCCCCAGGCGCGTGATATTGCTTCACCAGGCCCGGCGAGGGCGCGAAGGTTCGCGGATCCTCGGCGTTGATGCGGCATTCGATCGCGTGGCCGCGAAACTGCACGTCTTCCTGGCGCAGTGTCAGGCCATGGCCCTCCGCAACGCGAATCTGTTCGCGGACCAGATCGAGGCCAGTGATTGCCTCGGTCACCGGATGCTCGACCTGCAGGCGGGTGTTCATCTCGATGAAGTAGAACTCGCCGTCTTCCCACAGGAATTCGATCGTGCCCGCGCCGCGATAGGCCATGTCGGCCATCGCTTTGGCGACGATCCCGCCCATCCGCTCGCGCTCTTCGGGCGTGATGACCGGGGAGGGCGCTTCCTCCAGCACCTTCTGGTGGCGGCGCTGCAGCGAGCAATCGCGCTCGCCGAGATGGATGGCATTGCCATTGCCGTCGCCGAACACCTGGAATTCGATGTGGCGCGGATTGCCGAGATACTTTTCGAGATAGACGGTGGCGTCGCCGAACGCGGCCTTGGCCTCGCTCCCAGCCTGCTGCATCTGGGTTTCGAGCTCTTCGGGCGAATTGACGACCTTCATGCCGCGCCCGCCGCCACCCGATGCGGCCTTGATGATCACCGGATAGCCCGCCGCCTCGGCGATCTTCTTGGCTTCCGTGATATCGCTGATCGCGCCGTCCGAGCCGGGCACCAGCGGCAGGCCGAGCGCGCCGGCGGTGCGCTTCGCCTCGATCTTGTCGCCCATCGTGCGGATATGCTCGGGCTTGGGCCCGACGAAGATGATGCCGTGCGCCTCGACGATCTCGGCGAAACGCGCATTCTCGCTCAGAAAGCCATAGCCGGGGTGGATCGCATCAGCATGGCTGATCTCGGCCGCCGAGATGATGTTGGGGATGTTGAGGTACGATTCGGTCGCCGAGGGCGGACCGATACAGATCGCCTCGTCGGCCAGCCGCACGTGCATAGCATCGGAATCGGCGGTCGAATGCACCGCAACCGTCTTGATCCCCATTTCATGGCACGCGCGATGGATACGCAGCGCGATCTCGCCGCGATTGGCGATCAGCAGTTTCTTGATTTCGGGCATCGGTCGTTTTCCTAGGCGGTGCCGGCCCGCTCCCCCACCCGGCCTCCCAACGGCAGCATCATATGGGAGGCCGGGTGGGGGAGCGGGCCGGAGCGGCACATCGGCAAGAAACTTCTTACTCGACCACGACGAGCGCCTGGTCGAACTCGACCGGCTGGCCGTTTTCGATCAGGATCGCCGATACCGTGCCGGCGGCCGTCGCGATGATCGGGTTCATCACTTTCATCGCTTCGATGATCACCAGCGTGTCGCCCGCGGCGACCTTCTGCCCCACCGCAATGAACGGCTTCGCTTCGGGGTTCGCCGCCAGATAGACAGTGCCGACCATCGGCGACTTGACCGCGTTGGCGCTGATTGCAGCGGGTGCCGGATCGGCAGCCGCTACGGGAGCACCCCCCGGCGCAGCGGGAGCCGCGACGGCCGCCGGTGCCGCATAGTGCACCGCCGGCGCGGCATGCACCTGACGCGCGACGCGGATGCGGCGGTCATTATCCTCGACCTCGATCTCGGTAAGATTGGTTTCGTCGAGCAGAGACGCGAGCTGGCGGACCAGCTCGACATCGACTCGCATGCCCCCGTCATTGTTATTGTCTGCCATTCGACCCTTCTTCGCCCTGTTGAGGCTGACTCAAAGGCGCGCCCTCTGTCAGAGTCGGGCGGCGGCTTCAAGCGCAAGCATATACGAAAGTGCGCCGAACCCGGAAACGGTTCCGCGCGCGGCACGGCCGACAAAGCTCTGGTGGCGGAATTCTTCGCGCGTCAGCGGGTTCGACAAATGCACCTCGATCACAGGCACTTTGATGCCCTTGATCGCGTCGTACAGCGCCACGCTGGTATGCGTCAGCGCCCCCGCGTTGAGCAGGATCGCCTTCACGTCCGATCCCTGCGCCTCGTGCATCCAGGTGATCAGATGCCCTTCGTGATTCGACTGGCGCATGTCGATCTCGAGATTGAGTTCCCTCGCGCGCTCTTCCAGTCTCGCCGCGATGTCGTCGAGCGTGTCGGCCCCATAGATCTCCGGCTCGCGCGTCCCGAGCAGATTGAGGTTGGGGCCGTTCAGCACCAGGATCGTTTCGGTCACCCTTGCCCTTTCGGTTGTGGCGCTATCGGTCGCGCCCCTATATCGCGATTTGCCATGAATACCATGCACACCGACGGAACCGTCTCGATCCGCGTCAATGGCGAGCATCGCCGCGTCTTTGCCGGGCTCACGCTCGCCCAACTTGCCGAGGAGCTCGGCCTCCTCGCCGAGAAGGTCGCGGTCGAACGCAATTTGGAGGTCGTGCCGCGCTCGACTCTCAACCAGGTCATCGTCGAGGATGGCGACGAGATCGAAATCGTCCATTTCGTTGGCGGTGGCGACCACGCTTCCGCGGTGAAGGAAGATACCTGGACCGTGGCCGGCAAGACCTTCCGCTCGCGGCTGATCGTCGGCACCGGCAAATATAAGGATTTCGCGCAGAACGCCGCCGCGCTCGAAGCGTCGGGGGCGGAGATCGTCACCGTCGCGGTGCGCCGGGTCAACGTCAGCGACCCCAAGGCGCCGATGCTGACCGACTATATCGATCCGAAAAAGATCACCTACCTGCCCAACACCGCGGGCTGCTTCACTGCGGAGGATGCGATCCGTACCCTGCGGCTGGCGCGCGAGGCGGGCGGCTGGGATCTGGTCAAGCTCGAAGTGCTGGGCGAGGCGCGGACGCTCTATCCCGACATGGTCGAGACGCTCAGGGCGACCGAGATCCTCGCCAAGGAAGGCTTCAAGCCGATGGTCTATTGCGTCGACGATCCAATCGCGGCGAAGCGGCTGGAGGATGTCGGTGCGGTCGCCATCATGCCGCTTGGCGCGCCGATCGGCTCAGGCCTCGGCATCCAGAACCAGGTCACGATCCGCCTGATCGTCGAAGGCGCCAAGGTACCGGTGCTGGTCGATGCCGGGGTCGGCACCGCGTCCGATTCGGCGGTGGCAATGGAACTCGGTTGCGATGGCGTGCTGATGAACACGGCGATCGCCGAGGCCAAGGACCCGGTGATGATGGCACGCGCAATGAAACTTGCGGTCGAGAGCGGGCGTTTGGCCTATCTCGCCGGCCGGATGGGCAAGCGGCGTTATGCCGATCCCTCCAGTCCGCTTGCCGGATTGATCTGATCCAAGGAGGCTCGATGCGCCGTTTGCTGCCAATCACCGCGCTCGTCGCGCTCGCTGCCTGCCACTCCCAATCCAAGACCGACAATGCCGATGCATTGATCAACGAAAGCGCCGCGGTGAAGGACCATGCGCCCCAGGCCGTGACGCTCACCGCACCCGACGGCGTCGCCGTCTATGGCACTTATTATCCGGCCAGCAATGCACGCGCGTTGATCCTGCTGTTCCATCAGGCGGGATCGTCGAAGGACGAATATGTCTCGATCGCGCCGCAGCTTCAGCGCGCCGGCTTTGCCGCTTTGGCGATCGACCAGCGCGTCGGCGGCGGGCTCTACGGCAACAATCAGACGATGGCCGGATATAAGGGCAAGACCGACTATCTTGGCGCGCTTCCCGATCTCGAGGCGGCGCTCGCCTGGGCCAAGGACAAGGCGCAGGGCAAGCCGATCCTGCTGTGGGGATCGAGCTATTCGGCCAGCCTGGTATTCCTGGTTGCGGCGTCCAAGTCGGCAGAAGGCAGCGTGAAGGGTGTGCTCGCTTTCTCGCCGGGCGAATATTTCGAAGACAAGAAGATGGTCGAACAGGCCGCGGCCAAGATCACTGTGCCGGTCTTCGTCACCTCGGCCAACACGCTCGTAGAGGAGCAGGAAGCGAAGGCGATCCTGTCGGCCACCAAGAGCACCGATCGGCAGCAATTCATTCCCAAAGCGGGCGTGCACGGGTCGTCGACATTGATCGCCGCCAAGAATCCGGGCGGCGCCGACGATAATTGGCAGGCGGTGCTCGCCTTCCTGAAACGGGTTGCTCCTTAGGAACTCTGGGCCCCTCAAACCGTTCTATTTCCGTAATTTCAACGCGCCGGCGATCCGCTGTCGCGAATGGAGAGGAACAACCGATGGGTGAGCTGACCGACAAGATCAAAGGCAATGTCAACGAGGCGGTGGGCAAGGTGAAGCAGGCGATGGCCGGCGACGCCGACGACCCCAACCGCACGCGCCGGGATGATGAATTGGAGGCCGAAGGCGCCGGCCAGGAATTGAAAGGTAAAGGCCAACAGTTCGTCGGCAAGGTGAAGGGCGCGCTGGGCGACGACATCTAGTCGCTGTCCGGCTTGCAGCGCTCACCGCGCTGACGTGGGGGCCGTGCGGTACCGCGCGGCCCCCTATTCGTGTGTCGCGACCAAAAGCCCTCTCCCGCGCGCGGGAGAGGGTTGGGTGAGGGTCTTCTTTCTTCTTCCCAGCAGCTATGGTCCAAGAAGAAAAAAGAAGACCTTCACCCTCCCACCGCCTCCGGCGGCGGGCCCCGCCCTCTCCCGCAGGCGGGAGAGGGGCTTCGGACTTCCTCGTTCACGCCAAGCCTGCCGCTTCCGCGAGATCCGCTACCTGCAGGCCGCGCAGCCGCTCGGCGTCGCGCGACGGCGGCGCGCCGAACATGCGGGTATATTCGCGGCTGAACTGAGACGCGCTTTCATAGCCGACCGAATAAGCCGTGCGGCTGGCATCGTTGCTCGCGACCAGCATCCGCCGCGCCGCATGCAGCCTGAGCGTCTTTTGATATTGTAGCGGGCTCATCGCCGTCGCCGCCTTGAAGTGGCGGTGGAACGACGGGACGCTCATTCCTGCAATCTCGGCCAGCCCTTCGATCCGCATCGCCTGGTCGAAATGCGCCTGGATCCAGTGGATTGCTCGTCGCACACGCGACAATTGGCTGTCCTCGCGCGCGATCTGGCGCAGCAATCCGCCGTCTGGCCCCTGCAGCAAGCGATAGAGGATTTCGCGCTCGCGCAAAGGCGCCAGCACCGGAATGTCCTGCGGCGCGTCGAATAAGGCCAGCAATTGCGCCCAGGCGTCGAGCAAATCGGGCGTGACCGGCGTCACCGCGAAGCCGGCGGTTTGCCCTTCGGGAGAGGAAGGCATGGTCGCGAGCAGATCGGCCAGGATCGCGCGATCGATCGTCAGGCTGGCGGCGATATAGGGCTTGTCGGGCGACGCCTCGATCACGCAGCCGGACACCGGCAATTCGAGCGAGGCGATGAAGGTGCATGCCGGGTCGTAGTGCAGAATGCGGTCGCCGATCATCACCTGCTTGGCGCCCTGCAGCACCAGGCAGATCATTGGTTCGTACACGGTCGGCATTGGCTTGCTCGGTTGATCGACCACACCAATCCCGACTCGTGGGATCGCCGTGACGAATGCCACGCCTTGCGTGTGGCGCATGACGCGCCGGCTCATCTCGTCGAGTTTGTCCTGCATGATAGCGAAGGTGGTCGCGGCGACGGGAAGCGCAAGCGCTTCCGACCTGAAATCGTGCGCCGCTGATAGGATTGGGCAAGCGATCGAGACGATCGGGCTCCGCGGTGGCGACCTCCGCGCCCAAATAGGCGGCGAGGGCGCATGGCGATCGCTCCGGGCCCTCTTTCCGACATTCATGGAGAATGATGATGACGATCCAATTCGGCGAGAAATCGACTACCGAGGATGTGCTCGCTGGCGTTGATCTGACGGGCAAGCGCATCCTGGTCACCGGCGTTTCGGCCGGGCTTGGCGTGGAGACGGCGCGCGCGCTGGTCGCGCATGGCGCGGAAGTCGTCGGTGCCGCGCGCGATGTCGCCAAAGCGGAACGCGCGACGGCGGAGGTCCGCGCCGCGGCGGAAGCGGGCAAGGGCGCCTTTTCGATCGTCGAGCTCGACCTTGCCTCGCTCGCCAGCGTCCGCGCTTGTGCCGACGCGCTCAACGCCGATGGCCGCCCGTTCGACGTGATCATCGCCAATGCCGGCGTCATGGTCCCGCCGTTCGGACACACCGCCGACGGCTTCGAAACCCAGTTCGGCACCAACCATCTCGGCCATTTCGTGCTGATCAACCGCATCGCGCCGCTGCTCAAGGATGGCGGGCGCCTGGTGAATCTGTCCTCGGCCGGGCATCGCTATTCGGACGTCGACCTCGACGATCCCAATTTCGAGCACACGCCGTACGAACCCTGGATCGGCTATGGCCGGTCGAAGACCGCCAATGTCCTGTTCGCGGTCGAATTCGACCGGCGCCATCGCGATCGCGGCGTCCGTGCGACGGCGGTTCATCCGGGCGGCATCCAGACCGAGCTCAGCCGCCATATGGACGAAGGCCAGTTGGCCGCCTTGGTCGCTTCGATCAACGAAACCGCGGCCAAGGCGGGCGCACCGGCTTTCGAGCTCAAGACCATTCCGCAAGGCGCAGCCACCTCGGTCTGGGCCGCGATCGTCGCCGATCCGGCCGAAATCGGCGGGAAATATTGCGAGGATTGCCACGTCGCGGAACTACAGGAAGGCGAAGGCATTCGTGGCGGCGTGCGCGCCTACGCACTCGACGCCGAGCACGCCAAGGCGCTCTGGGCGAAGAGCGAGGAACTGGTCGGCGAACGGTTCTGATTGGTGCGGTGATACCCCCTCTCCCGCGTGCGGGAGAGGGGGGGGGCGCCGCCGAAGGCGGTGGGAGGGAGAGGGTCTTCTTA
Organism: Sphingomonas sp. P4_D12; assembly: GCF_056401895.1. Classification (NCBI taxonomy): domain Bacteria; kingdom Pseudomonadati; phylum Pseudomonadota; class Alphaproteobacteria; order Sphingomonadales; family Sphingomonadaceae; genus Sphingomonas; species Sphingomonas sp. P4_D12. The sequence continues at coordinate 572,745 of NZ_JBFUIL010000002.1, forward strand.
CTTCTTCCAAGCAGACGGGGCGAAAAAGAAGAAGGAAGACCCTCACCCAACCCTCTCCCGCACGCGGGAGAGGGCTAAAACTCCATCCAAAACCATCTTCCTTTCGCCCGCGGGACGCGGCATGACCGTTTCGAAGACCGGGTATGAACCCGGCCATGACGAGCGGGAGTGGGGCATGGAGATCGTCGCCGACGGATTGCGTTTTCCGGAAGGCCCGGTGGCGATGGCCGATGGCAGCGTCATCTTGGTCGAGATCGCCGCCGGCCGCATCACGCGGGTCCGCTCCGACGGCTCGAAGGAGACGGTGGCCGAACCTGGCGGTGGCCCCAACGGGCTGGCGATCGGCCCGGACGGCAAGCTCTATTGCTGCAACAATGGCGGCTTCGACTATATCGAGAATAAAGGCATGCTCGCGCCGCACGGCATCGCCCGCGACTATTCGGGCGGGCGGATCGAGCGGATCGACATCGCTACCGGCAGCGTGGAAATTCTCTACAAATCGGGCGATTTCGGCTGCGTGCTGCGCGGCCCCAACGACATCGTGTTCGATGGCGAAGGCGGCTTCTGGTTCACCGATCATGGCAAGGTCGATTACGAGAAGCGCTGCCATGACATCGTCGGCATCTTCTACGGCAAGGTCGATGGCAGCCATCTCGAGGAAGTGATCTTCCCCAGCCAGAACCCCAATGGCGTCGGCCTGTCGCCTGATGGCAAGCGTCTGTACGCGGCGGAAACCTACACCTGCCGGTTGATGGCGTTCAACGTCATCGCCCCGGGCAAGGTCGACGGCAGCGCCGGTCCGGGCGGCCCCGGCATCCCGCTCTATCGCCCCGCCGGGTACAAATTCTTCGACTCGCTCGGTGTCGAGGAGTGCGGCAATATCTGCGTCGCGACGATCGGCGAATGCGGCATTTCGGTAGTTTCGCCCGACGGCGAATTGGTCGAGTTCGTCGCCACCGACGACATCTTCACCACCAACATTTGTTGGGGCGGGGACGACATGATGGATGCCTATATCTGTCTGTCAGGAACCGGGCGCCTCGCCAAGCTCCGCTGGCCGCGCCCGGGCCTCAAGCTCAACTATAACGGATGAGCAGCATGATCCGCATCATCGGCAACCACGTCTCCCCTTATGCGCGCAAGGTCTTTCTGGCGCTCGACCATAAGGGCATCGACTATGAGATCGACCCGATCGTGCCGTTTTTCGGCGGCGACGAATTCACCCGGCTCAATCCGCTCAGGCGTATTCCGGTGCTGATCGACGGCGATCTGGTGATCCCGGATTCGACCGTGATCTGCGAATATCTCGACGATCGCTATCCCGAGAAGCCGCTTTATCCGGCCGATCCCGCCCTGCGAGCTCGAGCCCGCTGGCTGGAGGAATTCGCCGATAGCCGCTTGGGCGACGTGATGATCTGGAAGCTGTTCTTCCAGCGCAACGTCAAGCCGCGCGTGTGGAAGCAGGAGACTGACGAGGACGCGGTCGCCGCCGTCATCACGCGCGATCTCCCCGAAATCATGGATTGGCTCGAGCCCCAGGCGCCGGTCGGCGGCTTCGTATTCGACGATCTGTCGATGATCGACCTGACCTTCGCCAGCTTCTTTCGCAACGCAGCGCTCGCCGGCTGGACGCCCGATGCCGCACGCTGGCCGCGCACCGCCGCGTGGATCGACCATGTCTTTGCGACCCCGCTGTTCGCGCGATCGGTGATGGTCGAGCAGATCATGCTGACCACGCGCGGCACCGACCAACGCGCGGCGCTGGAGGCGGCGGGATTGCAGGTTGCGGATTCGAGCGTGCGGGGCGACATAGCGCGACGCGGACCCATGTCGGTTTGACGCAGGAGACTATCATGGGCCGCTGGCAAATCGAGATCGCGCGCGACGACATCACGCAGGCCAATGTCGCCGATTTGCCCGACCGCGCACCTGGGCCGGGCGAAGCCGAATTCGCGATCGATCTGGTCGCGCTGACCGCCAACAACATCACCTATGCCGCCCTGGGTCAGAAAACCCCGTTCCTCGGGCCCGATGCGGGCTATTGGGACTTTTTCTCCCCGCGCGACGAGCCGGGCCGGTTGCCGGTCTGGGGGTTCGCGACGGCGACGCGATCGGCGGCCGAGGGTATCTCGGTAGGCGACCGCTTCTACGGCTATTGGCCGCTCGCCAGCCACGCGGTGCTCGCCGCCGAGCAGATCCGCGGCACCGGATTCACCGAGGTGACGCCGCGCCGCAAATCGTTGCCGGGCGCCTATAACCAATATTCGCGGCTCAAGGCGTTGGGCGATCACCGTGAGGCCGATCACGATTGGTGGCCGGTCTATCGTCCTTTGTTCCTGACCGGCTGGCTGATCGCGGATCAATTCGAGGACGAAGACGATTTCGGCGCCGGCACCGTCATCGTCAGCGGCGCTTCGAGTAAGACCGCGTTGGCCTTCGCGCACGTGATGAAGGCGCGCGGACATGGCCCGCGACTGGTCGCGCTCGCCTCGTCGCGCAGCGCCGCCTTTACCACCGATACCGGATTGTACGACCAGGTCGTCGACTATGGCGCGATCGACGCGATCGCGGCTGAAGGGAAAGTCGCGTTGGTCGACTTCGCCGGTAATCCGGCGGCGACGCGTGCGGTGCACGAACGCTTCGGCGACGCGCTGGCGGTCGACATGGTCGTCGGCATCACGCATTGGGATTCCGAACGCGGTGGCGCCCCGCTGCCGGGGCCGCGTCCGATCGGTTTCTTCGCGCCGGGCAGGATGAAGAAGCGCTCGGCGGATTGGGGCGCGCACGGCTTGCGCCGGCAAAGCGAAGATGCATGGCTGGACTTCATGCCGATCGCCAAGCGGCTGACCGCGATCGATCGCCGCTCGGGCGCCGAGGCTGCGCTTGCCGCCTATCGCGACGCAGTCGCCGGCAATGTCGATCCGCGCATTGGTCTGCTCATCGAACCATGACGCGCGATACCGTGATCTTCGACTTCGGCGGGGTGATCACCTCCTCGCCGTTCGAAGCATTCAACCGGATGGAGGCCGAACGCGGCCTGCCGCACAATCTCGTCCGTCGGATCAATTCGGCCAATCCCGACGCCAATGCCTGGGCGCTGTTCGAGCGCGCCGAGATCGACTCCGACCGGTTCGATTCGCTGTTTGCGGAAGAGGCGCGCGCATTTGGTCATGAGCTTCCGGGGAGCGATGTACTCGCATTGCTGTCCGGCGACATTCGTGCCGACATGGTTGATGCGGTCGATTGGCTGAAGGCGAACGGCTATCGCATTGGCTGCATCACCAACAACGTTCCCGCCGGCCATGGCGCCCAGATGTCCTCGACCGCGGACAAGGCCGAGGCGATCGCGGCGATCATGGCGCGGTTCGACCATGTCGTCGAAAGCTCGAAAGTCGGCATCCGCAAGCCCGATCCGGCAATCTATCGCCTGGCTTGCGACGCGCTGGGCGTGACGCCCGACCGCTGCGCCTATCTCGACGACCTCGGGATCAACTGCAAACCGGCCGCGGCGCTCGGCATGGCGGCGATCAAGGTTTCCTCCAGCGAGCAGGCCTTGGCCGATCTTGAGGTTGCGCTTGGTCTTGAAGGTGGCACGTTAAGCTAACGGTGCTCGGAAAAGCACTTATTGTTCCGGTCCGGAAACCATCTACGGGGGACGAATGGCGATCCGACGACATCGCGAGCGGCATCTGGTCCAGCGCATCGGCTGGCTGCGCGCGGCCGTGCTCGGCGCCAATGACGGCATCCTGTCGACCGCCAGCCTGATCGTCGGCGTCGCCGCCGCCAATGCCGACCGTACCACTGTCCTGCTGACCGGGATTTCGGGGCTCGCCGCCGGTGCCTTGTCGATGGCGGCCGGGGAATATGTGTCGGTCAGCAGCCAGGCCGATACCGAGCGCGCCGACATCGCGCGCGAAACCGCGGAATTGTCCGACGAACCCGAAGCCGAGCGCCAGGAACTCGCCGCCATCTATCGCCACCGCGGGCTCGACCATGATTTGTCGCTTCAGGTCGCCGATCAGCTGATGGCGCATGATGCCCTGGGCGCGCACCTGCGCGACGAATTGGGGATCAGCGAGGATCTCGCCGCGCGGCCCGTCCAGGCTGCGTTGGCCTCGGCCGCGAGTTTCGCCACCGGCGCGATCGTCCCGGTGCTGATGACCTTGTTGTTCGGCGGCCGCTCGCTGGTCCTCGCAGTGATGGCCGTCACGCTCGTGCTCCTCGCCGCGACCGGCGCGATCGGCGCGCATGCCGGCGGCGCGAGCCAGATACGCGGTGCGATACGCGTCGTGTTCTGGGGCGCGCTCGCCATGGCCGTCACTGCCGCCATCGGTCACCTGTTCGGGACGCAGGTCTAGCAACGAAAAGGCCGCGCGAGTTTCCCCGCGCGGCCCCTGCTGTCCGTATAGGGTCTGTACTCAGACCCTGGTCGATCGTCAGATCAGAACTTCACGCCGAAGCCGACCAGGCCCTGATGGCGAGCCACATCGCTGTCCGAATAGTTGGTGTAGCGATATTCGGCCCGAACGAGCAGGTTGTTAGCCAACGGCAGTTCGACGCCGGTGCCGACGCGCCAGCCGTCCGAATTGGTGCCATCCTTGGTGGTGGTCCCGCCGGCCGTGTAGGTCGCGTTGATGCGGCCATTGGCATAGCCGCCCTTGACGTAGAGCAGCGCCTTGTTGCCGACGACCACACCGGCGCGGACGCCGGCATAGAGATCGCGGCCGGCCTTGACGCAAAGACGATCGCCCGCGGCCAAGACGTTGTTGGCGCAATCCTTGGCGGTCGAACCGTCGATTTCACCTTCGACGCCGAACACGGCCTTGCCTGCCTGATAATCGTAGCCGACGACGCCGCCATAAGAGAGGCCGGTCTCGTTACCGGCCGAGCTGGTGACATGGTCGATGCCGGTCACGGCGAGGATCTTGAAACCCTGGAATTCCTTGCCCTCGGGGGCGGAGGCGGGGGCATCCTGCGCCAGGGCAGGGGTAGCGATGGCGGCACTGGCCAACAGGGCGGACGCGATAAGGAAACGCATAAAAACTCCTGTAAAAACAAAACCGGAGGGCCTCGCGACCCCCCGGTTCGTCGCGCTTTGAACACGGTTCATGGCGGGATTGGGGCGGAAGGACCGGGCGCCCGCCGCTATTTTGCCGCACATGCGAACAGTGAGTCCGGCCCGGCCGCAAAGTCGGTGCGCGCGCTTGCTCCTTCTCGCGCCGCCATCTATTCGGCGCGCATCACCCAAGGAGTCCGCATGGCCCGTAAGCTCTATTCCGATGCCGCCTCGGCGCTCGATGGCGTATTGTTCGACGGCATGACGATTTGTGCCGGCGGGTTTGGCCTGTGCGGCATTCCCGAGCGCCTGATCGACGCGATCCGCGATGCCGGCACCAAGGACCTGACGATCGCCAGCAACAATGCCGGCGTGGATGGGGAAGGGCTCGGCAAGCTGCTTCGCACACGCCAGGTCAAGAAGATGATCTCGTCTTATGTCGGCGAGAATAAGGAATTCGAGCGTCAATATCTGGCCGGCGAACTCGAGGTCGAATTCTGCCCCCAGGGCACGCTCGCCGAACGCTGCCGCGCGGGCGGCGCCGGCATCCCCGGTTTCTACACCAAGACCGGGGTCGGCACTCAGGTCGCCGAGGGCAAGGAAGTGAAGACGTTCGACGGCGAGGACTATATCCTCGAACGCGGCATCCGCGCCGATCTGGCGATCATCAAGGGCTGGAAAGCCGACGAGGCGGGCAACCTCATTTTCCGCAAGACCGCGCGCAATTTCAACCAGCCGATGGCGACTGCCGGCAAGGTCTGCATCGCCGAAGTCGAGGAAATCGTGCCCGTTGGCAGCTTCGATCCCGATCAGGTCCATTTGCCCGGCATCTATGTGAACCGGCTGATCGTCGGCAGCCCCTACGACAAGAAGATCGAATTCCGCACCGTGCGCGAGCGGGCCGCGGCGTGAGCAAGGGGCGCTTCGCGCTGCTGATGCTGCTGGTCGGCAGCACCGCGACCAGCGGGTGCGTCGCTGCCGCCGTGCCGGTGCTGGCGGCGGGCGCGATCGGCAAGAAGCAGTTCTTTGGCAAGAAGGACGAGGATCTGCCGTCGGCGACCCCGCCCGCGGTCGCCGCCGCCGGCGCGCAGGCCGTGCCGACCGGAATCCCGGCGGCCGACGCAATTCCCTCCGCCGGCCCGACCACGCCAGCGGCACCTCCGCCGCCGGCGCCGGGCACCGTGCCGCCTGGCATGCAATATCTCTACGGGTCGGGCGAAGCGTCGGCGGTGTCGATCCAGGCCTATCTTACGCTGACCGATTTCCTGGTCGCGCGCGGCGGCGATTTCGCGGTCGGCCATCCGATATCGTCGGTCGTGCTCGCACCTGACGCGACGTTGGACGCCCCCAAATTCCTCAAATGCGGCCCCAGGCAGCGCCCCGCGGTCGTGCTCGACATCGACGAGACCGCGCTGCTGAACCTCGGGTACGAAGCCGACGACAGCCAGCGCAGCGGTGCTTATGACCAGCAACGCTGGGATCGCTGGGAAGCGAGCGGCGTGGCCGCGGTCAACCCGGTCCCGGGCGTGCTCGATGCATTGCGGGCGGCGCGTGCCAGCGGCATCGAAGTGGTGTTCAACTCCAACCGCGCCTCGGTCAACGCCTCGGCGACGATCGATGCGCTCACCCTGGCCGGCCTGGGCCCGGTGGTTCACCTGCAAAATCTATGGCTGAAGGGCGACGACGCGACGGGCGGCAGCGGCAAGGATGCCCGGCGCTGGGCGATTTCGGGCAAATATTGCGTGATCGCGATGGTCGGCGACCAGCTCGGCGATTTCACCGATCTGTTCAACATGCCGGGCACGACCCCCGCGCAACGCCGCGCGCAGACAAATTCGCCCAAGCTCAGGATGCTGTGGGGGCATGGCTGGTTCGTCCTGCCGAACCCGGTCTATGGGACCGCGCTCAAGGGCGATATCGACGACGTCTTCCCCAAGGACCGGCGCTGGACCGATCCGGGCGCGCAGCCGCTCGCGCCGGTCCCCGCCACCGCGCCTGTTCCTGTTGCCGCGCCGGTGCCCGCGGTACCCGCGCCGACACCCACAGCGCCCGCGCGCCCCGACCTGTGGCGGCGTCCGCCGCCCCGTCCGTGACAATATGACCGACAAACCGATCCCGATCGACCTCGTGTCGTTCGCCGAAACGCTTGGCGACAGCCGCGAATTCCTGCGCGTCTGGGCAAAGCATGGCGGCACGTTGAGTTTCGTCAATCCGCGCCCGCTCGGTGCCGACCCGGCCTTGTTCGGCATCGCGATGGTCGATGTCATCCGCAATGCGGCGTCGACCTACGCCAAGGCGATCGGCGTGCCCGAGGATCAGGCGCTCGAACGGATCTGGATGGGGCTCGATGCCGAGCGCGGCGCGCCCACCGAAGACGATGCTCTGCCGCCCGCCGTGGTGGTTGCCAGAAAGGATGATTGATGGCCCAAGAAAACAAGGGTTGGACTCGTGACGACATGGCCGCCCGCGCCGCGAAGGAGCTGCGTGACGGTTATTATGTGAACCTGGGCATCGGTATCCCGACCCTTGTCGCGAACCATATTCCGGTCGGCGTCGAAGTGACGCTGCAGTCGGAGAACGGCATGCTCGGGATCGGCCCGTTTCCTTTCGCCGGCGAGGAAGACCCCGACCTGATCAACGCCGGCAAGCAGACGATCAGCGAGCTGCCGCAATCGGTCTATTTCTCCTCTGCCGACAGTTTCGCGATGATCCGTGGCGGGCATATCGACCTGACCGTGCTCGGCGCGATGGAAGTCGCGGAGAATGGCGACATCGCCAACTGGATGATCCCCGGCAAAATGATCAAGGGCATGGGCGGTGCGATGGACCTCGTCGCCGGCGTCAAGAAGATCATCGTCGTGATGGAGCATACCAGCAAGAACGGCGATCCCAAGTTCATCCCGGCCTGCACCTTGCCGCTGACCGGCAAGAACGTGGTCGACATGATCGTCACCGATCTATGCGTGTTCCAGCGGCCCGATCACCAGTCGCCGTTCCGCCTGATCGAGCTTGCGCCCGGCGTCACCGCGGACGAGGTCGCGGCGAAGACGACAGCCAAATACGAGGTGCTGGCCACGGCGTGACGCAAGCCGCGCCGAGCGGCAACCGGTGTGGACGGGAAATGGCGGAGATAGAGGCCGGATAGCATGCGCGTATTGTTGACGGGATCGACCGGTTGGCTGGGCCGCTATCTCGCGCCGATGCTGCGCGCCGCCGGTCACCAGGTCGTCGGAATGGACGTCGCGCCCGGTCCCGACACGCGCGTCGTCGGCAGCGTGGCCGATCGCGCCTTGGTAGAACGCGTGATGTTCAGCCATGGGATCGAGGGAGTGATCCACGGCGCCGCGCTGCACAAGCCGGATATCGTGCGCTATCCGCGCCAGGCGTTCATTGACGTCAATGTGACCGGGACATTGAACCTGCTCGAATGCGCGATCGCGGCAGGCGCCGACCGGTTCGTCTTCACCTCGACCACGTCGCTGATGATCACCCAGGCAATCCGCGACGAGACTGCCGACGAGGCGGTGTGGCTCGACGAGAGCAGCGGACCGCTCAGCCCGCGCAACATCTATGGCGTGACCAAGCGCGCGGCCGAGGAACTGTGCCGCTTGGTGCATGCCGAGACTGGCCTGTCGATCATCATCCTGCGCACCTCGCGCTTCTTTCCCGAAGATGACGACACGCATCGCGATCTGTCGGGCGAGAATATGAAGGCCAACGAGTTCCTCAATCGCCGGCTGACGGTCGAGGATTGTGCGCAGGCGCATATCGCCGCGCTCGAACGCGCCCCGACGATCGGCTTTGCCACCTACATCGCCTCGGCGCCGACGCCGTTTTCGCGCGACGATGTCGTCGAGCTGAAACGCGATGCACGAGCCGTGATCGCGCGGCTGTTTCCCGACGCCGCCGAGCTGTTCGCGGCGCGTGGCTGGCAGCTGCCGCAACAGGTTGGGCGCGTCTACGACGCTGGCGCGATCGAACGCGGGCTGGGCTTCCGCTGCGCGACCGATTTCCCGGCGATCCTCGCGGCGCTACGCGAAAATGGTCCGATGCCGTTCCAACATGACGCGAGCTATTCATCGCCCAAAGAGTGATTTAATCTCACGATAGGAAATTGGCCCATAATGGTGGCGAAATATTATTCGCCGCTTGGACTCTTGTCGAATCGATCTAAGGTTGAATCCGACGTAATTAATTTACGCAACTCCGTAAAAGTGCGTTTTCCCGCCAAAACATCATTTGTCAGCGGAAATTATATTTCAGCTGTGAGGAGAGCGGTCATGTCTGCTTCGGACGACGCCTTGCATGCGGTCGTGACGGCGACCGTCGATCAGATGGAATCTGAACCCGAACCAGCGGAATAGTATCCGGCCCACCCCCGGGCGGCGGCGCGGCGAATCCTGTCGCGTCGCCGTTTTCTTTCATTCTGACCGGCTGACAGTTTTCCTTTGTTGCTTGCGATCGGGCGCGGAGGGAGTAAGTCGCCGTCATGACCCCCCACCCGCAGACCCTCTATGAGAAAATCTGGAACGCGCACGTCGTCGAACGCCGCGACGACGGCACCTGCCTGATCTATATCGACCGCCACCTGGTCCACGAAGTCACCAGCCCGCAAGCGTTCGAGGGGCTCCGCGCCGCCGGACGCGCGGTGCGCCGGCCCGATCTCACGCTTGCGGTTCCCGATCATAACCTGCCGACGACGCCGCGCGTCGATGCCGCCGGGCACGCGATCCCGATCGCCGATCCCGAAAGCGCCAACCAGCTCGAGACGTTGCGCCACAACGTCGCCGAATTCGGCGTACCCTATATCGACGCGCTCGCCGCGGCGCAGGGCATCGTCCATGTCGTCGGCCCCGAACAGGGCTTCACCTTGCCCGGCACGACGCTCGTCTGCGGCGACAGCCATACCTCGGCGCACGGCGCGCTCGGCGCGCTGGCGTTCGGCATCGGCACCAGCGAGGTCGAACACGTCCTCGCCACCCAGACGCTGTTGCTCCAGCAATCGAAGACGATGGAAATCCGCGTCGACGGCGAACTCGGCTTCGGCGTGTCGGCCAAGGATGTCGTGCTGGCGATCATCGGCCGGATCGGCGCGGCTGGCGGTACCGGCTATGTCATCGAATATACCGGCGACACGATCCGCAATCTGTCGATCGAGGGGCGGCTGACCGTCGCCAACATGTCGATCGAGGCTGGTGCGCGCGCCGGCCTGATCGCACCCGACGACAAGACCTTCGCCTATCTCAAGGGGCGTCCGATGGCGCCATCGGGTGAGGAATGGGACAAGGCGGTGGCCTGGTGGCGGACGCTGCCGACCGATGCCCAGGCGGTCTATGACGCGACCGTCCGCCTGTCGGCGAGCGACATCGCGCCGTCGCTGACCTGGGGCACCAGCCCCGAAGATGTGGTTCCGATCACTGGACGCGTGCCCGATCCCGACAGCTTCGCGGATCCTTCGAAGCGCGTCGCGGCGCAAAAGTCGCTCGATTACATGGGTCTGACTCCGGGCACCGCGATGCAGGACGTTGGCGTCGATCAGGTCTTCATCGGCAGCTGCACCAACAGCCGGATCGAGGATCTGCGCGCCGCAGCCTCGGTGGCGAATGGTCGCCATGTCGCCGACGGCGTCCGCGCGCTGGTCGTGCCGGGCTCCGGTCTGGTCAAGCGGCAGGCGGAAATCGAAGGGCTCGACCGCATCTTCATTTCCGCCGGATTCGAATGGCGTGAGCCCGGATGCTCGATGTGCCTGGCAATGAACCCCGATAAAGTACCGCCTGGTCAAAGATGCGCTTCCACCTCGAATCGGAATTTCGTAGGAAGGCAGGGTCCCGGGGCGCGAACACATTTATTATCCCCGGCAATGGCGGCGGCGGCGGCGGTAACGGGCCGATTGACCGACGTCCGCGAGTTGATGGGGGATCGCCAATGAAACGCGTACTCGTTCTGCTGGTCGCCGGTTCCATCCTGAGCGGTATCGCCGCTTATGCCGCGATGGCGATGCCTGCTCCTCCCGAAAAGCCAAGTGAAAAGCCCAATAAGTGACCCCAGTCCGCAAGGTTGAAGGCCGCGCCTATCCCTGGGGCGCGAAGAACGTCGATACCGATGTGATCATCCCGGCGCACTGGCTGAAGACGATCAGCCGCGCCGGCCTGGGCAAGGGCGCGTTCGAAACGGTGCGCGCCCAGCCCGGCAATATCTTCGACGATCCGCGCTACGCCGGCGCGCCGATCCTGATCGCCGGGGACAATTTCGGCTGCGGGTCGAGCCGCGAGCACGCCGCCTGGGCGCTGATGGACATGGGCGTGCAGGCGATCATCGCACCGAGCTATTCGGACATCTTTTCGGGCAATGCGGTCAAGAACGGGATCGTGCCTGTCGTCCTGCCGCAAGACGCGATCGACCGCCTGGTCGAGGTCGCCAAGACCGATGACGTGACCGTCGATCTGGAAACCATGACGGTCACCACGCCGTTCCAGGACCGCTTCGAATTCTCCATCGATCCTTTTCGACGCCAGTGCCTGATGGAAGGGCTGGACGAGGTGGGATTGACGCTGGCAAGGGATACCGCGATTTCGAAATACGAATCCGCGGTCTCGTCAGAACGGCCGTGGTTGAGCCGGGAGAGAGACTATGCGGGCCTTGCTGTCGAAAGCGCCGGGCGGACCTGAAACGCTAATAATGGACGATCTGCCCGATCCCGTTGCAGGGGCGGGTCAGGTGGTCGTCGCGGTCAAGGCCTGCAGCATCAATTATCCCGACGTCCTGATCATCGAGGACAAATACCAGATGAAGCCGCCGCGCCCGTTTGCCCCGGGCAGCGAGGTATCGGGCGTGGTCGAGAGCGTCGGCGAGGGTGTGACCGACTTCAAGCCGGGCGATCGCGTCTTGTGCACGACGGGCGCCGGTGGCCTGGTCGAGAAAATCGCGGTGCCCGCCGCGTCGCTCTATGCGCTCCCCGCCGAACGCAGTTTCGAGGAAGGGGCGTCATTGCTCCTGACCTATGCCACCAGCATCCATGCGTTGCTCGATCGCGGTCACCTCAAGGAAGGGCAGACCCTGCTCGTGCTTGGCGCCGCCGGTGGTGTCGGCCTGGCCGCGGTCGAGCTCGGCAAGGCGTTCGGCGCGCGCGTCGTGGCGGCGGTGTCGTCCGAGGAAAAGGCGCAGGCGTGCCGCGACGCCGGTGCCGACGATGTCGTCATCTATGGCCGCGCCCCGTTCGACAAGGATCAGTCAAAGGCGCTCGCCGATCAGTTCAAGGCCGTGCTGGGCGCCGGCGGCGCCGACGTGATCTACGATCCGGTCGGCGGCGATTATGCCGAGCCCGCCTTGCGCTCGATCGGATGGGAAGGGCGCTATCTGGTCGTCGGTTTTCCTGCCGGCATCCCAAAATTGCCGCTCAACCTGACCCTGCTCAAGAGCTGCGACGTCTGCGGCGTGTTCTGGGGCGCGTTCGCCGCGCGCGATCCCCAGGCCAATCGCGCCCATGTCGATCGCTTGTTCCGTTTGTGGAAGGACGGCAGCATCGCGCCGCGTGTGACCGAGGTCTTCCCGTTCGAACGCGGCGGCGACGCCATCGCCAAGATGGCAGCGCGCGGCGCGATCGGGAAGCTGGTGGTCAAGGTCGCGGACTAGCGCCTTCCCATCCGTGTTGGGGAGGAACAGATCCACCCCTTCCCATAGCCGCCGCGCAATCCTATCTCCCCAGGCGTAACGAAACGCCAGGGAGTAGCCATGACCACCTTCGACGACCGCGAACGCGCTTTCGAAACCAAGTTCGCGCGCGATGAAGAAATGGCGTTCCGCGTGATCGCCCGGCGCAACAAGCTGCTCGGCCAATGGGCGGCCGGGCTGATGAAGCTGACCCCCGAAGAAACCGACGCTTATGCCAAGGCAGTCGTCCAGGCCGATTTCGAGGAAGCCGGCGACGAAGACGTCGTGCGCAAGCTGTATGGCGACCTGACCGCTGCCGGGGTCGAGGTGGAGGAAGCCGATGTCCGCAGGGCGATCGAGGACCGAATGGTCGAAGCGCGCCGGCAATTGATGGAATCCAACTAAAATGCCGATGGCGGCCGATGACATACGCGCGTTGATCGTGGCGAATATTCCCGACGCGCGGGTCGAGATCACCGATCTGGCCGGCGACGGCGACCATTATTCTGCACGTGTGGTGAGCAAGTCGTTCAGCGGCCTGTCACGTGTGAAGCAGCATCAGGCGGTTTATGCCGCGTTGGGCGGCCGGATGGGCGGAGTGCTCCATGCGCTCCAGCTCACCACCGCCGCCGAATGAAGGAGTGAAGACGATGACCGACGCCGCACAGGCGCGTATTGCGGAACTGGTACAGCGTTCTGACGTACTGCTATTCATGAAAGGGAGCCCCTTATTCCCGCAATGCGGCTTTTCGAGCCGCGCTGTGGCGATTCTCCAGCATCTTGGGGTCGAGTTCGACAGCGTCGACGTGCTCCAGGATCAGGAAGTCCGTCAGGGAATCAAGGCGTTCAGCGACTGGCCGACCATTCCTCAGCTCTATGTGAAGGGCGAATTCGTCGGCGGCTCCGACATCATGATGGAAATGTACGAGAGTGGGGAGCTGTCGCAGCTTCTCGCCGCACAAGGAGCTACTCCCGCCGCCTGACCGGCGCGCGTGTAAAAGGGAATAAACATGCTGCTGCAAGGCGACCCCCCGCGCCGCGCAGGAGAGAGCGGTGCGCCGCTGATCCTATGCGATTTGACTCAAAGCTACGCGCCTTCGGGCGGTGGCGGTATCAGCACCTATCTGCGTGAAAAGCGCGATTATGTGCTGACTCACACCCCGCATCATCTGCTTCAGATCGTGCCGGGGCCGGAAGACAAGATCACGGTCAATGGCCGCCACATCTTCGCGGAGGTGGGCGCTCCGCGCGTGCACGGCAGCCCCAATTACCGGTTCATCCTGCGCACCGCCGTGGTCCGCGACATCCTGGCGAAATACCGGCCCGACGTGATCGAGTCGCTGTGTCCCTGGGTGCTGCCCTGGACCGCGATCAATCATCGCAGGAAATTCCCGGAAACGACGTTGGTCGCCGGCTATCGCACCGATTTCCCCAACGCGCATGTCTATCGGGTCGGCCGCGACAAGTTCGGCGAGACGATCGGTCGCGGACTGCAATGGCTGAGCTATGGCTATGCCGAGCTCACTTATCGCGAGTTCGACTGGGTCTATACGTTGAGCGAGGACGCCAGGGAGGTGCTGGCGCAGCGCCGGATCACGCGCACCGACGTGCTGCCGCTGGGTGTCGATATCGACATGTTCTCGCCGGCCAAGCGCGACCCGGCATTTCGCCACGAGCTCGGCTTCGACTTTCGCGGGCCGCTGCTCGTCTATGCCGGCCGCGTCGATAACGAGAAGCGCGCCGACCGCTTGATCGCCATGTTCAAGCAATTGCCGCGCGATCTCGACGCCGCGATGGTGATGATCGGCGACGGCAAATTGATGGATCGGCTCAAAACCGAGGCGAGGGGCCTACCGGTCGCTTTCCCGGGGTTCGAAAAAAACCGCGCCGAACTTGCTCGCGCCTTGGCGTCATCGGACATCTATGTCTCGGCCATGGCCGATGAGACGTTCGGCATCTCGGTGCTCGAGGCCCAGGCTTGCGCATTGCCGATTGTCGGCGTCGCGTCGGGCGCGATGCCCGATCGCGTGCCCCCGGGTCTCGGCCTGCTGGGGCCGGTCGACGACACGAGGGCAATGGCCGCGAACGTGCTCAAGATCTGGCGCGACGATCATCACGCGATCGGCATCGAGGCGCGCCATCACGTCGAAACCAACTTCAGCTGGAAGCGTACCTTCGAGCGGTTGCTCGGCGACATCTATCCCAAGGCGATGGCGCATAGCGCCGCGCGCGCGACCGCCGGCAAAAGCGGGTGGTTCGGCGGTGTCCGGGAGCCGCAACCGCTCGCTGCCGAGTGACCGCGAGGAAAGTCTGATCTGCTGAGAAGCCGGGTGAGGGCGGACCGGCGCGAGATCGGGGGAGCGACCGGTCCGCCCTGCTGAAGCGGGAAACCGCTCGGGCACGCGATACATTGCAGAGGGCGTGCCAGTCCGTGCCAATGACGGATTTCCGCGGGACTCGATGGTTAACGGCCATCGGGTGGCCGTTGTCTCTGTAAGAAATCCCGACGTTTTCTATCGTCCGTCACGAATCCCTCTCCCGCTCGCGGGAGAGGGAGGGGCCCGCCGCCGAAGGSGGKGGGAAGGCGAGGGTCTTCTTACTTCTTTTTCTGCTTCTTGAATTTCATTCTCTTGGAAGAAGAAAGAAGACCCTCACCCAACCTGCACCGGGTGAACAGCGCCCCGCGCTGTTCAGGTCATGCCGGGGGCATGACCGACCCGGCGCACCCGCACGCGGGAGAGGGCTGATGGCATCACCGTTAGCCGCATGGCCAAGTCGATACCGGGACGAGCCCGGCATGACGGAATATCGCGAACGCCGCCCTCTGTTCTTGACTACACTCGTAATCAATGCGATTACATGCGTAGTCGTGAGGGAGAACGAGTCGTGGCCGAACGCATCAGCGATGCCGAACATGCGGTGATGGAAGTACTGTGGGAGGAAAGCCCCCTGACGGCACAGGACGTCGCCGAGCGCGTCCCGACCGAGCGCGGCTGGAGCGCCAATACCGTCAAGACCTTGCTTGGGCGCCTGCTCGCGAAGAACGCGATCGCGCATGAGGAAGAGGGTCGGCGCTACCTCTATCGTCCGCTCGTCGAGCGTGAGGATTATGTCGCGGGTGAATCGCAGCGGCTGATCGATCGCCTGTTCGGCGGCAAGCTGACCCCGCTCGTCGCGCATCTCGCCGACCGCGACCAATTGACCGCGCAGGACATTGCCGAGATCGAGGCCATCCTGAAGGAGCTCAAGGCGTGATTGCCTGGGCGATCGAGGCGCTGCTCGCCTCCACGCTGCTGATGGCGGTAGTGCTCGTCATCCGCGCGCCGGTCCGCCGTCAGTTCGGACCCGGAATCGCCTATGCGCTTTGGGCGCTTCCCGCGGTCCGGCTGCTGCTGCCGCCTCTGCCGCAACTGCACAGCGCGGCACCGCAATTGCTCAACCGGGCAAGCCAGACCGTCACCATTTACGTCATCGAGCCGCTCGGAGGCTCGGCCGCCGCGCCTACGTCCCTCTACTCCTCGCTTGGCGCGGCTCTGGCCGTGCTGTGGGGCGTGGGCGCGGCGGCATTCCTTGCCTGGCACGCGCTTGGCCATTGGCGCTTCTGTCGCCGGATGATCGACCAGAGCGTCTCCACCGAGCGCGCCGGCGACATCGAAGTGATCGAGACCTCGGCGGCGTCGGGGCCGCTCGCCTTCGGCATCTTCCGCCGTTACGTCGCCTTTCCCCGCGATTTCGCCGAGCGCTACGACGCCGACGAGCGTGAACTCGCGCTGCTGCACGAGCTTGGCCACCATCAGCGCGGCGACCTGATCGCCAATTGGGTCGCGCTGGCGGTGCTCGCCCTCCACTGGTTCAACCCGCTGGCGTGGCGCGCTTTCCGCGCATTCCGTGCCGATCAGGAAATGGCCAATGACGCGCTCGTTCTCGCTGGCCGTTCGGCGATCGACCGGCACACTTATGCCTGTGCGATCGTCAAGGCGGCGCATGGCGGCGCGGTGTCGGCGGCCTGCCACCTCCACACCATACAAGATCTGAAAGGACGTTTGAGGATGCTTACCACCGGACGCCGTTCACGGCTTCGACTGACGCTGGGCGGCACCGCCGTCACGGCGCTGATGATCGGCGGCCTGGCCGCCACCGCCAGCGGCACGCCCGCTGCCGCCACCGTCCGCGCCGGAGTCGAGAAGGCCACCGGGATCGACATCGCGACGATCGACGCGCGTGTCGCGGCGAAATTGCAGTCGGCGCCAGCCGCGCCCCCGCCCGCCGCCGAGCCCGAAGGCGTCGATCTGCCGGCGCCTCCGCCGCCGCCCGCCGACGTAGCGCCCTTGCCGCCCATCGACGGCAGTAATGTCGCGATCAGCGACGGCGGCACCAGGAAGGTCTCCAAGCGCTTCAAGATCGTTCGCGTCGGCAAGGACGGCAATTCGGTCACCGAGGATTGGGTCGGCCCGGTCAACGTTCCCGACGTGCGCTCGAGCAATTGCGGCGGCGGTGACGATCGCAACATGGTCGTCAACAAGACGCGCGGCGACAAGCGCATCGTCATCATCTGCAACGACCGCATCGAACGCGTCGTCGCGATGAGCAATGCCAATATCGAGAAGTCCAAGGACATCCAGCGCATGGCCTATGCCCATGCCCTTGAAGGTCTCCACCGCGCCCGCGAGCGGGTCGCCCGCGATGAGCGCATGGGTGCGGAGGCGAAACGCGATGCGCTCGAGAGCATCGACGACTCGATCAGGGACATGCAGGCCGACATGGCCAATCCGGATTGATCGCTTTGCCCTCTCCCGCAAGCGGGAGAGGGTTGGGTGAGGGTCTTCTTTCTTTTTCCAAGCGTTTGCCGTGACAGAAGAAGAAAGAAGACCCTCACCCTCCCACCGCCTTCGGCGGCGGGCCCCTCCCTCTCCCGCAAGCGGGAGAGGGGCTGGCAGATCAGGGAGGAAGGGCGGCGGCGCCGCGCGACCTCGGCTATGCGGCCGCGGTAATGCCTAAAGCCCTCTCCCGCTTGCGGGAGAGGGTTGGGTGAGGGTCTTCTTCCTTCTTCCAAGCGTATGTCGAAGCAGAAGAAAGAAGACCCTCACCCTCCCACCGGTTCGCGGCGGGTCCCTCCCTCTCCCGCAAGCGGGAGAGGGGCTCCCAGATCAGGTCCACAGCACGCCCGCCGCCCGACCAACTGACCGGGTTATTTGTGGTCGCACCGCTTTGCGGAAAACCGGTATCCACTTTTCCGCGCGATGCTCCAACCCTTGCCAAGCCCCGTTCCAGCCGCCATCTCGACCGGCATGGACGAGCAAAAGCCCGGCGTACCGCAGGTCCTCGAACCGCTGGTGACGCGGGTTCTGGCGGATAATCCGTCCCCCTTCACCCATACCGGCACCCAGACCCACCTGGTCGGCACAGCCGATCTGGCGGTGATCGATCCCGGTCCCGACGATCCCCGGCATATCGACGCGCTGGTCCGCGCGATCGGCGGCCGCGCGGTCACCGCCATCGTCATCACCCATACGCATCGCGATCACAGCCCCGGCGCGGCGCCGCTCAAGGCCCGGACCGGCGCTCCGATCGTCGGCTGCGCCCCGCTCGCGCTCGAGGATCTCGGCCCGCGTGCCGATGCCAGTTTCGACGCCAATTACGCGCCCGACGCGGTGATGGCGGAAGGCGAGAGCGTGTCGGGCAGCGACTGGACGCTGACCGCGATCGCGACCCCGGGGCACACATCGAACCATCTCGCCTTCGCGCTTCCGGAGACGAAGGCGCTGTTCACCGGCGATCATGTCATGGGCTGGTCGACCACCATCGTCTCGCCGCCCGATGGCGACATGGCCGCCTATATGGACAGCCTCATCAAGCTCCAGGCGCGCGACGACCGCATCTATTACCCGGCGCATGGCGACCCCGTCGACAAGCCGCAGCGCCTGGTGCGCGGGCTGATCGGCCACCGCAAGCAACGCGAGGGGCAGATATTGCGCCTGCTCGACGCCGAGCCGCGCACGATCCCGGCGATGGTGGCGAAAATGTATGTCGGCATCGACCCGCGCTTGTTTCCCGCCGCCGAGCGATCGGTCCTCGCGCACCTCTATGAACTGCGCGACCGGCACATCGTCGCCGATCAGGGGGATATATGGCAGAAGATCTGAAACACAGCCGCAATGGTGCTGCGACCAGCTTTCTGATCAAGTTCGGCGGCGCACTGGCGCTGATCGCCTTGTTTTTCGCCGGCGGATTGTGGGTGGTGCAGTCGTACATCAAGGCGCGGGTCGATCCCGATCCGGTGACGATCGCCACCGCGAGCATCCAGGGGCTGCGCGAGCAGAACAAGCTGTCGGCCTTCCAGGCGAGCTATGTCGCCGTCGTCACCTCGACCCAATCGCGCTTCGGCCTGTCGACCGAACGCACCTTGATCATGCCCGGAACGGTCGATTACGATGTCGACCTCAGCAAGCTCACCCAGCGCGATGTCGTATGGGACGCGAAGAGCAAGACCCTGGGCGTGACCCTGCCGCAGCCGATGCCGTCCGCGCCGCGCATCAATATCAACGCGATCAAGAGCTATGGCCATAACGGCGTACTGGGCACCTTCACTGACGTCGGATCGCAACTCGACGACACCAACAAGGCCGCGGCGCAAAAGGAACTCGCCAGCCAGGCGCTCCAGCCCGAGCCGATGAAATTGGCGCGCGACGCGACCCGGCGCGCGGTCGAACAGAGTTTCGCGCTGCCGCTCAAGGCGGCGGGACTCGATGCGACGGTCCGCGTGCGCTTCGCCGGCGAGGGTCAGAATGACGAGATCTGGGACATGTCGAAGCCACTCGATGGCGTGACCTACAAGCGCTGATCGCAAGGTTCCCCACCCGCGAGCGGGAGGGGAGTAGGGGCTCCGCGCAATTTGGCTAATCGCAACGGGCGCGTTATGATCTCTCCGCGGGAAAATTCGTGGGGGGTACTCGAATGGCGACGCTGGCACCGGCCGGTCATGGCATGACGCGAGAAGATCGCGTGTTTTTTTGGGGTGGCATCGCGATGGTGCTGGTGCTCGTCGCCGGCTTCTCGATGCAACTCGCGGCGGGACGATCGAGCTTCGGCGCCCCACTTTACGTCCATGCGCATGCACTGACGTTTTTCGGGTGGACGATGATCTACCTCACCCAGACGTTGCTCGGCACCAGCGGCAACATCGCCCTGCACAAGCGCGTGGGGTGGATCGGCGCGGCGTGGATCCCGTTGATGGTCGTGGTCGGAACGATGGTCGCGTACCAGTCGCTCCGGCTGGGCCGTTCGGCGCCGATCTTCACGCCGGCCTATTTCACCGTGATGGCGCCGCTGACGGTCTATACCTTCGCCGGCCTGTCGACCGCGGCGATCATGCTGCGTCGCCGGACCGACTGGCACAAGCGCCTGCATTTCTGCGCGATGGCCGGGCTGATGGGGCCAGGGTTCGGCCGCATCCTGCCGATGCCGTTGTTCATTCCCTATACGCCGCATGTCGAGACCGCGACGATCCTGCTCTTTCCGCTGATCGCGATCACGATCGAGTGGCGGCGAACCGGTAGCGTGCACCGCGCCTGGCTGTGGGGCTTCGGCACGCTCGTCGCGGTGCGGATCGTGACCGACCTGCTCGGCGCGTCGCCGATCGCCGCGGCGTTGCATGAGTGGATTACCGCCGGTTCGCCCGGCGCCGCGCTGCCGCCATTCGCCTATCCACCGCTGCCGGGGGCGTGAGAGCGCTACGGCACGGATCCTAGTGCAACTGTCGCCTGTCCGGAGGGAAAAAGCATGGCAACAATCGCGGCACCATTCATTGGTTCGGGTTCGGACGGCAAATTCTTTCTGAAGACGTCGGTCGCGATGGCGGTCATCATTGCCGCGGGCTTTTCGCTGCAACTGGCGATGGGCCGGTCGACCTTCGCATCGCCGCCGCTGGTCCACGCGCACGCCATCGTCTTCATGGGTTGGGTGACGATCTACCTGTTGCAGAACATATTCGCGGCGACCGGGTCGATGGTGCTGCATCGCCGGCTCGGTTGGCTGGCGGCCGCCTGGGCAGCGGCGATGGTCGTGCTCGGCTGCGCGGTGACCGTGGCGATGGTGCGGCGTGGACAGGTGCCGTTCTTTTTCACGCCGCTGCAATTCCTCGTCTTCGATCCGATGACCGTTTTCACCTTTGCCGGCCTGACCGCCGCGGCGATCGGGATGCGCCGAAAAACCGACTGGCATCGACGGCTGCATTATTGTGGCATGTCGCTGTTGCTCGGCCCGGCCTTCGGACGGTTGTTGCCGATGCCGTTGCTCGCGCCCTGGTCCTATGAGGCGACATTTGCCGCTACGATGATCTTTCCGGTGATCGGCGTGATCGCGGACCGGCGCCGCACCGGCCGCGCGCATCCGGCGTGGCGCTGGGGCATCGGCACGATGATCGCGTCGCTATTATTGGTCGAACTGATTACCTTCAGTCCAATCGGCCGCGCCATCTATCGCGGCGTGACAGCAGGGTCCCCCGGCGCGGCAATCCCACCGCTCGAGCCGGGTGTGCCGCCCAGCGGTCCCTTGATCACGGGGCGTTCCGTGTCCACATGAGCCGCTTAGTGGCGGGAGCATGTAGATGGACGCGCGCAAAGGTATTGGTGGGACGCTGACGGGCCTCGATTTGCGCGCCGAGATCGATCGGCTGCGCAAGGAGCGCAATGCCGTCATCCTGGCGCATTATTATCAAAAGCCGGAAATCCAGGACATTGCCGATTTCGTCGGCGACAGCCTCGATCTCAGCCGCAAGGCGCAGGCGACCGACGCCGAGGTCATCGCCTTTTGCGGCGTGCGCTTCATGGCCGAGACGGCGAAGATTCTGTCGCCCGAAAAGATCGTCGTGCTGCCCGACATGAATGCCGGGTGCAGCCTGGAGGACAGCTGTCCGCCCGATCAGTTCGCAGCCTTCCGCGCGCAGCATCCCGATGCGATCGCGTTGACCTATATCAACTGCTCGGCGGCAGTGAAGGCGCTGAGCGACGTGATCGTCACCAGCTCGTCGGCGGAAAAGATCCTCAGCCAGATTCCCAAGGACCAGAAGATCATCTTCGGCCCCGACCGCAATCTCGGCGGCTATCTCGCGCGCAAGACCGGCCGCGACCTGATCCTGTGGCCGGGCGTGTGCATCGTCCACGAGGCGTTCAGCGAGACCGAATTGCTCAAGCTCAAGGCGCAGCACCCCGGCGCCCCGGTCGCCGCGCACCCCGAATGCCCGCCGGTCATCCTCGACCATGCCGATTATGTCGGCTCGACCAGCGGCATCCTCAAATATGCCCAGGAGTTCGAAGGCGACACGCTGATCGTCGCGACCGAGCCGCACATCATCCATCAGATGGAAAAGGCGCTGCCGAACAAGCACTTCATCGGCGCGCCGGGCGCGGACGGCAATTGCAACTGCAACATCTGCCCGTACATGGCGCTCAACACGATGGAGAAACTCTACGTCGCGCTGCGTGACCTCGAGCCGCGGATCGAGATGGAGGAGGAGTTGCGGCTGAAGGCGAAGAAGAGCCTCGACGCGATGCTGAGCATGGCCTCGGCGACGGTGGGGATGGGCGACCTCGGACCGGCTAAGGTGACGGGGGATTGAAATGGCTCGGCTTGATTGGCCGCCTTCGCGGGCGCGCCAGGGGAGCGCTGCCGTCGGAGGATAAATTCGAGCCGACGTTCGAACAGTCGCGCGCAATGTGGCGGCAGCGCTGGCTGAGCGCACTCCAACATTTTGCCGATACCGATACGCAGCGGCGCTGGCTGGATACGAGCGAGCACAATCCTCACTATTCGTACGTCGAGTGCATGGCCTGCTATTTTGACGATGCCTTCTTCCCCGGACATGAGATCGACCGGTGGGTATCGCTGGGTTACATGATCGAAGCGGAATATGTGGCGATGTCGCCGTTCCATCGCCTCGTTGAAAACTATAGGCCTCCGAATGACGATCCATATGATTGTGACGCGATCCTAGCTGACGCTCGCTGGGGCGAACTGGTTCGCTCGGCGCAGAAGGTGCAGGCAGCTCTGGCTGCTCTGATTTCCGAGCCGACCGAGCTCGCTGCGTTAAAGAGCCCACGGGATTGGATTGAACTGGACGGCGGGGGCTATAGGTCGAGCGACGGCTCGTTCATCGTATCGGCAGGTTAAACACCAATTCCCGCACGAACCGTCCCGGCGGCGAGCCGTGCGCCAGGACCGCATCGTTATAGGTCTTGAGGTCGAACTTCGCGCCCCAGCGGCGCTTCGCCTCCTCGCGCATCGCCATATGCTCCTCATAGCCTGAGAAATAGCTGAGCAACTGGGTCGAGGAGAGCTGCGCGCGGACCCATTTTCCTGCCGCCTCGCGCTCCTGCTGGAACGCGCCCTTCATCATCAGGTCCACCGCCTGGTCGCGGGTCATGCCCTCGGTCTGGATGCCGATGTCGAGCAGCGTGTTGGTGATCGAGCGCAACCGCATCTTGAGCACGGTCAGCTTGAACAGCGGATCGCCATTCAGATAACCCTCATCCGCCATCATCCCCTCGGCATAGACTGCCCAGCCTTCGACGAAGGGGCCCGACGACAACACCGCGCGCAGCACCGATTTGTCCTGGTTCGAATGGTCGATCTGCAGCCAATGCCCCGGCATCGCCTCATGGATGCTGAGGTCGTGGATCATATAGCTGTTATATTCGCGCAGGAACGAAGTCGCCTGCGCCTCGCTCCAATCGTCGGGGATCGGCGAGATCGCGAAGAACGTATCCTGCCCCTTGTCGAGCGGTCCGGGGGAATCGCAATACGCGACGGCATTGCCTTGCTGGAATTTGGGCATGGTGATGATTTTCACCGGGGCGGTCGGCATCGTCACCAGTCCCTTGGCCCGCACGAAGTCGCTCGCGCTGGCCAAGGTCGCCTTGGCCGCAGCCTCGACCCCGTCGCGCGCCGGACGCTGCGCATAGGTCAGGTCGAGCGCGGCCTCGATCGCCTTTTGTTGCTGGTCGCGAGTCGGATTGGCGGGGAGGGCAGGGGCGCTCGCCTTGCTCGCCAGCACCTGTTGCGCGAGCCGGTACATCTCCGCGCGCGTCGCCGCCGCGGCAGCGGTCGCCTTGGCCTTGAGCTCGGGCCGCGTCATCGTCGACATCAGCGCGAACTTCATCTTCTGGTCGTAAAGCTTTGCGCCCAAGCGGAAATCGCCCTTGGTCGCGGGCACCAGCGTCTTGTCGAGCCAGACCTGCTGATCGGCCACCGCGGCCTTCAATCTGCTCAGCGCGACATCGAACCGTGCCTTGTCGGCCGGCGCAAGCTCATTGGCGTGCGGGGCGAGCATGCCCTCGGCGATCTCGACGATCCCCGAATTCTGCTTGGCGACCGTGCTCGCATAGATTTGCGGCACTTTCGCCGCGATCAGCTGCTGCCGTGTTTCGAGCAGGAAGGCGGGGAGCGCCTCCATTCGCGCGGTCGCCGCCTTGAGCCGCTTGGGCCAGGGCGCGAAATCGCGCGCGGCCAACGTGTAGAGCGCGCCGGCCGCGGCATCGTTGTAATTCTGCGCATTCCACGACCAGCTCTTGAGCACCTGGATATCCCAGAGCTCGTAATCGAGCGCGTTCTTGAGCAGCAGGAAATCGACCTGATTGTCGCGGCTCAGCGCCTTGAAATCGATCCGCGCCATAGAGCCCAGCATCGCCTGATCGAACGCCGCCTGATTGCCGCGGCCGCGCGCGGTGATGTCGGGCAATTTGTCGTCGAAGCGATGGTCGCCAAGCTGCGTTCCGCCGACCGGCGAGAAGCGCGCCAGGCTGTCGACATAGCGTTTCGACAGTGCCGCGAACTGCGCATTGGCGCTGATTGCCTTCGATACGGCAGGCGTCGCGGCGGGTACCGAAGCGCCGAGCGTGGCGGTCGCGGTGAGCAACAGGAAGGCGGTGCGGCGCATGCAGATTTTCCCTTTTGTCGCGGGCTTGTGCGGAAGCCCTTGTCGTTGCGGGGATGTCTAGAGCTTCGCCGCCATCTCCGCCAGCTTGGCGACGGTGTTCATGTTGCGCGCGGTGCCGGTTTTCGCGCCGGGGATCTTGAGCTTCGAATCCGCCATGCCGTGCTCGGGATAGCGGATGTAAATCTCGCGCTTGCCGAGTGCCATTTCCTCGCCATTGACGTTCGTCGCCTGCTCGATCGCGTCCTTCGCCGGCGCCTCATCCAGAAACGTCGCGACGACGCGATTGCCCGGCGCATCCGCGAACGGATTGGCGTCGCGCACGGCGGCCATTTCGGCGGCGGTGCGCACCATCACCCCGACCGCTTTGCCGGCATAAGCCTGCATCGCCTGTTCGAGCGCGCCCTTCACTGCCGCTTCGCTCTTGCCCGAGGCGAAGACGACATTGCCGCTGGCGATATAGGTCTTCACCTTGGCGAACCCGGCCGCTTCGCACATCGCCGTCAATTCGGTCATCGGCAGCTTGCCGGTCCCTCCGACATTCACCGCACGGAGCAGGGCGATATAGGCGGTCATCTCGGTCTCTCTCCCTCTCGCGACAGGCACGGCCGCTCCTGCGCTCGTCGATTTGCCCTCACATAGTTGGCACAAAGATATTCGGCAGCAATTCAGATTCGACATCAGCCGGTTGACCTGGACCAACGCGCGGTTCGCCACGATCGGAAAGAAGCGTCAGGCGGGCGCGGTATCGGTAGTCTCGGCAGCGACCTTCTGACGATTATGGGGTCGCGCGCCCGATCACGGCGCGCTACCAGCATGGCCATGTTCGACCTGCCTGGTTTCGACCTCTCCGCCTTCGTTCGCGCCACGCTCGCCGAGGATCTTGGCGATGGCGGAGACATCACCTCTGCCGCCGTCATCCCGGCCGATGCGCGCTTCACCGGCGTGATGGATAGCCGCGACGCGATCACCGTCGCCGGCCTGCCGATCGCCGAGGCCTTTTTTCGTGCGCTCGACCCAGGCGTGGCGATCGAGCGGCTGGTCGCCGATGGCCAGCGAGTCGCTGCCGGCACCGACCTGATGCGCCTCAAAGGCATGGGCCGCGCGATGCTTACCGCCGAACGCTCGGCGCTCAATACGATCCAGCATCTGTCGGGCATCGCCACGATGACGCGCGCTTATGTCGACAAGATCGCCGGGACCGGCGCCATCCTGCTCGATACGCGCAAGACCATCCCGGGCCTCAGGTTGCTCGAGAAATACGCGACGCGAATGGGCGGCGCGACCAATCATCGCATGGGCCTGTGGGATGCGGCGATGATCAAGGACAATCATGTCGCGGTGGCCGGATCGGTCGCGGAGGCCGTACGCCGCGCCGCCGCCGCCGGGATCGAACGGATCATCGTCGAGGTCGATCGCGTCGATCAGATCGAGCCGGCGCTGGCGGCAGGGGCGACGCACCTGTTGCTCGACAATATGGACGTGCCGACCCTGCGCGGGGCGGTGACCCTGGTCGGCGGGCGCGTGCCGACCGAGGCGTCGGGCGGGGTGCGGCTCGACACGATCCGCGCGATCGCCGAAACTGGCGTGACCTATATCAGCGTCGGACGGCTGACGCAGTCGGCGCCGGCCGCGGATATCGGTCTTGATTTCGCCGCGATCGGCTGACCATTATAAAAGATATCAGGGGTTTAGGGGGATTTATGGCAAGACCGAAGTCGATCAGACTGTTCGAACTCTTCTATCTGGGGTCGGTGCTGGTGGAGGCGGTGAACACCGCCATGACCTGGGCCGCGACCGACGCCAACCCGCAGACGATGCAGGTCAAGCAGATGCTCGGCCCCTGGTTCCCGGCGCTGCTCACGGTATTCACGTTCACCTTGTGGCTGCTGCTATGGTATTTCGCCGCACGGACGCGCAGCAATATCGCGCGCTGGGCGATCGCCATCCTCTATGTGCTCGGATTGATCGGGTTCGCCTTCTCGCTCACCGTCAGCGGGCCGCAATTGGCGCTACCGCTCGGCCTGTCGGTGGTGTCGCTGATCCTGACCACACTGGCGGTTATCTGTCTGTTCCGGCGGGACGCGTCCGCCTGGTTCGGAGCGTCGGCATGAAAGCCCGCGCCACGCTCGCGGCCCTGACCGCGTTAGTCCTGCCCGGCATCGCCAATGCCCAGGCACTGGTCTGCACGCCGAGCGCCAATCCGCCGCGGCCCAACCCGGAATTGCCGACCGCCGACCAGCCGCAGCGCGTGCTGCCGATCGGCGGCTATACGCTGGCGATCACTTGGGGACCGCAATTCTGTCGCAATGGCGGGTTCACGCCCTCGGCGCGGTTTCAGTGCGGCAGCGGCAACCGGTTCGGCTTCACGCTGCACGGCCTGTGGCCGGATGGCGTCGGCAAGGACTGGCCGCAATATTGCACGGCAACCGATCTCGTGCCGCCGCCCGTGATCAAAGGCATGCTGTGTTCGACCCCGTCGGCGCAGTTGATCCAGCACGAATGGGCCAAGCACGGCACCTGCATGGGGACGACCCCGGCAGCCTATTTCGCGCGGTCGAGCGCGCTGTATGGCAAGCTCCGCTATCCCGACATGGACGCACTCTCGCGCCGCCCGCTGACCGTCGGCGAGTTCGCGGCGGCGTTTGCCAGGTCCAACCCGGGCATTCCCGCGAGCGCGCTCCGCGTGACCGCGAAAGGCGGTTGGCTCGACGAGCTATGGCTGTGCCTCGACCGACGCTTCGCTTACGAACGCTGCAAGCCCAATACCGGCGGGCTTCCCGGCAATGCGCGCCTCAAGATCTGGCGCGGCCGGCGTTGAGGCGACTGACGCAATTTTAGGTAGATCGGCATCCGGATTTTCCCCTCCCTGCTTGCAGGGAGGGGATCAAGGGGTGGGTTGAGCATCGGGCGAGGCTCGATGCCTCGTCCGATGCTGTTTTGCCCAGCGGAACCAGAGTTTTTGAGAGCGCGCGGACGCGCGCACCCACCCCCAACCCCTCCCTTGCAGGGAGGGGAGTCTGAAATACCCATGCGCATGACCGGTTGCGACGGCGCCTAGCCGCTACGATCGCGTTACCCCTCGATCACCGCCGTCGACGGGTGATGCTTGTCGAGATGCTTGCGGATGATCTTCAGATTGCGGCTGTTCGACCGGAAGAAGAAGTCGGGCACCGCGCCGACCCAGGGGATCAGCCCCAGCGCGAAGTCGACGCCGACATTGCCGAACATCCGCGCCATCTGGGTTTTCGACATGCCCAGGTTGCGCGCTTCCCATACCATGTACGATCCGAGCGCGGCGCCGACCAGGTCGCCGATGCCCGGGACCAGGTCCAGGATCACGTCCAGTCCCAGTTTCTGGTTGGTGCCGGGGATCTTGATCAGCCCTTCGAGCAAATGCTCCAACCCCTCGATGCGCTTGCGCACGGAGGCGGCGTCGCGTCCCATCGGGACGATCTGGCTGATATCGGGACGCGGGATACGGGTCGTGTTGGCCATGGTCCGATCTAGTTGGTGTCGTTCCGTAGTCGATTCAACGGGTGCCATGCGCGCGGGTTCCCCTGCCATTGCTGCAGCCGCAGCGACACCAGCGACCAGCGCAATGGCGGGGCGATCGGGATGAAGGCGATATCGGCGGCCAGCGCGGCATCGGCTTCGGCGATGTGCGTGGCGCGCTCCGCCATGGTCGGGGCATCGCGCGCGGCGGTCAGCGCAGCCTGCGCGTCGTCGCTGCACAGCACGCAAGCGGTGGCGAGATACCAGCGCGCGCTGTCATAGGGCGCGACCTCGTCGATCAGCCGCAGGTCCGCCTCGGCAGTCATCGCCACGCGGATCGGTCGGATCCCGATCGTCGCCAGCCGCGCGCCGATCTGACCCCATAATATGTTGCCGCCCGGCGTGTTGGGCAGCGCCACCCGCAAGGCGATTTCTCCCGGATTGGCGAGGCGATAGGCCGCCACTTGCTGGCGGGCATCGGCCAACCGGGAATCGGGCGTCAGCGTCGCCCAGGCCGATACCGCCGGCGCGCTCGACGAATCGAGCTTGTCGGGCAACAGGCGCTCGACCGGCTGTCCCCAATCGGGCGTGAAGGCCGCGATCAGCGCCGGGCGATCGATCGCCTCGGCGATCGCGGCGCGCCCGGCCGCGGCTGCCAGCAAGCCGTCGCGCTTGACGATCGCCAGGCCGAACAGCCCGGCGGCGGGGTCCAGGCGAATATTCGCCGGCGCGACCTTGGTCATCGCGACCAAAGGCCAGTCGCCGATCGCCCCGCCGACCACGAAATCCGAATCCTTGTGCCTGAAACGCAGCAGCGCGCGCGCGGCGCTTTCGCCGATCAGCTGGACATTCTGTTCGGGGCCGGGCTCGGCGACCTCGTCGTCGGGCGATCGTGCCGGATCGAAGGCCGGGCGCAGCATCACCGAATTGGCGGCGGCAGTGGACACCCGGAACGGTCCGCTCCCGCCCGGCGGATTCTCGCGCCGGACCGTCAGTTCGGGCTGCGCGAACAGCTTGAGCAGATCGGGGCGCGGCCGGCTCAGCCGCACCTCGATCACCTGGTCGGTCATCGACACGATATCGTCGATCGCGGTCAGGAACGGCTTGAGCGGATTGCGCGACGACGGGGCGATGGCGCGCTTCAGGATGATCGCGACGTCGGCGGCGGTGACCTTGCCGCCGTCGCTCCATTCGGCCTCGCGCAGGCGGAAGATATAGGTGCGGCCCTGGTCGATCACGATCCAGCGCTCGGCCAGCCCCGGCTCGATCTGGCCGCTCGCGTCGAAACGCACCAGGCCCTGCGCGGTGGAGTCGAGCAACAGGCGCTGCGTGGTGTCGGCCGGGCGCTTGTTGACGTCGGGATAGGACGGCCGCCCGCCGATCGCGCTCACCACCACCGGCCCGGTGTCGGGGCGCGGATTGCACGATGCGAGCAGCAGCAGGAGCAGGGCAGGGATGCGGCGAGGCGCGGTCATAGACGCGTTGTGCCAAACTCCGCGGCGTGGCGCCATGGTGCGGACGGCGGAACCCCAAACCCGCTGCGAAGGAAGCGCAGAGCTTACAGGCATAAAGCCTTCAAGTTCTTTATCATTTTATAGTTGCTGGACGCCCATCCGGTCTTCCGATTTGGTCACCCGATCGGCCAAAACAGTCGGCGTCCGCAATTGCTCTGCAGCCATAGCTGCGCACCCCGATTTCGTTCGTTCGCCGTATCGGTGATTTACCATGAAAGCCGGCGCTCGACTGTCGCCGGCCACTCTTTCCGGCAATCGCGGTCAACGGCCGAGCGTTAACTATTGCGCTTTTGCGCCGGGCGATTTCATCGGCTCGCCGCGCAATGCGCTCCAATTATCCCTGCAACCACCACCATCACGGGCGGCGTTCATGTGCGCGAAAGGTTGGTCCGAACACCCAGCAAGTCCCTGATGTTCGCGTACGGCGTCGCGTCGCACTTGCCGAGGAAAACTGGTGTGGCGTGATCAACCTGCCCGATGGGCAACACGGAGAGGACGGCCCGGCGATGCGTGCGACCACCAACGCCCGGCTGGTCAGATTTCAAGGAGCAATACGATGAGTGCAATTTCCAAAAACCCAAGAATGCTTTTCATGCTCGCCATGCTTACTGGCACGATGTCGGTCGGCGTGCATGCACAGCAGACGCCGCAAGATGCGGCTCCGGCTCAGGCTCCCGCTTCGGCGCCGGCCAACCCGGACATCACCGTGAACGGCACCGCGCCCGCCGACTTGACCGGGATGCCGGACGGGCCCGACGTCGAAGGCTTCATTTCGGCGCGCAATGATCAGAAGATGCAGGTGACGACCGCGGGCGGAACCAAGACGGTGGTCCTGATCAGCGATGGCACCAGGATCAAGTCCAAGGGCGGCCTGCTGGGCCTCCGGAGCAACAAGCTTGCCGCGGACCAGCTGCTCAACGGCCTGCCGGTCGACATCAAGACCGTGCAATGGGGCGGCGGCCTGGTGGCGAGCCAGATCGCGCTCAAGACCAAGGATCTCAGGACCGCGTCGATGATCCGCAACGGCACCGACCAGCGCTTCGGCGAACAGGCCGCGGCAACCGAGGCGCTGCGCGGCCGCGTCGCCGATATCGATCAGTATAACGTCAAGGGCACGACCAACGTGACCTTCGATACCGGCAAGGCGGTCCTGTCCCCGCAGGCGAAGGCCGATCTCTGCGCCGCGGCAACGCAAGCCGAAGGGATGAACAACGCTTTGCTTCTCGTCGTCGGCTATACCGACTCGACCGGAAGCCAGGATTTGAACCAGACGCTGAGCGAGAAGCGCGCCAGCCGCGTCGTCAATTTCCTTCAGCAAGAGTGCCATTGGAAGCCGTATCGCATGCTGACCCCGACCGGCATGTCCGAAGCGGATCCGGCGGCACCCAACGACACAGCGGCCGGCAAGGCACAGAATCGCCGCGTGGCGGTGAATATCATGGTCAGCAAGGGCCTCGACGGCATGTAAGGCGCTTCGGGGTGGGCATTGCCCACCCCGAGTTCCGCTTTGGCCTGGGCAGATCCGCATGAAGCCAAAAGCGGCCGGCGCGAACGCCCGCACGCAACTCAGCGCCGGCCTACTCCAGGTCAGTCTGGATCCATTGCGGCGAGTGATGGATGTCGATCGTCTGAAGCCGGCCAGGCCCCAGATTCTCGAACTTGTGCGGCACGCCCGCCGGACCGAGCACGACCTCTCCGGCGGACGCCTCGATCACGGCATCGCCGACGAAAAAGCGTGCGCGGCCCTGTATCACGATGAAGGTCTCGTCATAGGGATGGACATGCAGCCGCGGACCAACGCCGATCTCGTCGGTACCATAAGCGAGCACCGTGACCGGCCCGTCGAGGTCCAGCCCGGCGACCGAGCCTCGCCACGGTCCTCCCCCGGCGGGATCGAACAATGTCGCTCGTGACGCCGGCCGTCCGTCCGGCCGAACGCTGGCCGGGTCAAAATCCGCGCGACTCATTCTCAACCTCCATCTCCGTCGGCATTTCGGGGCGATCCATCGATCGTAACGGCTCCGGGCGCAGTCGGATGCTCCCGACTCGTCGTATTTGGCGCCGCGCTTCCCATATACGGTCCGGGAGAGCTGATTTGGACCGGACAATACCATCCGACGTCGTCGAGCAGTGGATGACTCACCTTCGGCTGCAGCGGACGCGGGCGCGTGACGCGGTCTGGCTGATCGAGGAGGGCGCCACCTTGCATGACGGGCGCATCGGCCAGCCGATGCACGATGCAACTCAGCGGTGGCTTAATGAGCAGCGAGAGGTCATTGCGGAAGTCGACCGGCTCGTCGCCCTCTATGATGAGCTAAACGCCAGACAATGATGCGCGGATGGTCGCGCGCCTCCTAAAAGATCGAGTAACAATGCGCGTACCCCGCTTTTTTTCCACGACGTCCAACGACATGGCGATCGACCTCGGCACGGTGAACACCATCGTTTACCTGCGCGATCGCGGTATCGTGCTCAACGAGCCATCGGTCGTGGCGATCGAGCTGATCGACGGTTTGCCGCGATTGCGGGCGTTCGGGATGGAAGCCAAGCTGATGATCGGGCGGACGCCGCAGGGCACCTCGACCGTGCGGCCGATGCGCGACGGCGTCATCGCTGATGTCGATATCGCCGAACAGATGATCAAGGCGTTCATCGACAAGGCGCATGGCGGCCCCTCGCGGCTCCCGCGTCGGCCGGAAATTCTGGTCTGCATTCCTTCAGGTGCGACCCAGGTCGAGCGGCGGGCGATACGGCAGGCCGGGACC
This sequence comes from Sphingomonas sp. P4_D12, assembly GCF_056401895.1. Taxonomy (NCBI): domain Bacteria; kingdom Pseudomonadati; phylum Pseudomonadota; class Alphaproteobacteria; order Sphingomonadales; family Sphingomonadaceae; genus Sphingomonas; species Sphingomonas sp. P4_D12. Next base: position 605,154 of record NZ_JBFUIL010000002.1, read on the forward strand.
AATGCCGGCGCGCGCAGGGTTCGCCTGATCGAGGAGCCGATGGCAGCGGCGATCGGCGCGGGCCTGTCGATCAACGAGCCGATTGGCACGATGGTCGTCGACATCGGCGGCGGCACGACCGAGGTTGCGGTCCTCTCGCTCGGCAACCTCGTCCATCACGCATCGACCCGCGTCGGCGGCGACAAGATGGACGATGCCATCGCGTCGAGCATTCGCCGCAACCACAATCTGGTCATTGGCGAGACGACGGCGGAGCGCATCAAGCTGGAGATCGGCGTTGCGCGGATGCCGGAGGACGGCCGCGGGCTCGTCATGGCCGTACGCGGCCGCGATCAGGTCAACGGCGTACCGCGCGAGATCGACATCTGCCAGGCGGACATTGCCGGGCCGCTGAGCGACCTCGTCGATCAGGTGATCGAGACCGTGTTGCGCACCCTCGCCGCCACCGCGCCCGAACTCGCCGCCGACATCCATGAACACGGTATCGTCATGACCGGGGGCGGGTCGCTGTTGACCGGCATCAGCGATGCGCTGGCCGAGGCGACGGGCGTGCCGGTGATCATCGCCGAAGATCCCCTGACCAGCGTGGCGATGGGCGCGGGCAGGGCGCTCGAGGACGAGGCGTATTCGGGGGTGATGATCGATAGTTAGGGGTTGTGGGGGCTGGTCGGGGTTGCGGGGTTCTGACGGTAGGAGAGCTGCGATTGTGGGCCCGCGCGACCGGCAGTTCAATGTCATGACCGCAATGCGCCCAAACCCGGTCACTTAGCGATCGATTTCCGCTTCCCGAAGCCGCCATTCGTTCATGCGACGGTCTAATGGCCGTTTCTGGGTGGGAAGCGGAACGGCGGCTTGTGGGAGCCGAAGGAGCGATAGCTGCCGTTCAGGGGCGGACCCTCCGGGAATGCCTAACGACCCCAGTTGCGAACGCCTGTTAGAGTCGGTTACGTTCTGCCAATGAGAGAGCGTCTTAACGAGCGCATTCCTTGTTTCCGCGCTTCTAGTCGCTGCGCCGGCCTCAGCCGGGGGGCATGAGTACCTCTGCGCCAACGGCACGTTTCCGGATGAAAAAGCAAACTTTGGCTTGGCCGTCATAAACGGCGGAAATCGCGCTTATCTTTACGATGTGGACGATTGTTTAAACCCGTCCCGCTGCGAGAAAGTGCGTGCGGGTCACGTTATGCCAGGAGAGCGAGTCATCACCAGCCGCACGAAGGGCAATTACGTTTGTATCTTTTTCTTCAGCAACTGGGGATCGACGGGATGGGTGGAAAAGTCCAAGCTTCGCGCTCTCGCGGTCAAATAGCAAACCAGCGCGTTCTTCGTGGCTTGGACGGTGGTCGGTTGAGGGAAATCCAAGCGTGCGCATCACGAACAAGCGCGGGATGATGCACGTAGGAGGCGAAGCATATTGGCCGGGACCCGACCTCGATCCAGACTTGCCGCCACGTCATTCTGGAGAAATTGACGGCAAACTCACGCTGCTCGGTAACCGCGCGCGCTACGGTGATGATAACCGCGCGCGCTACGATGATTATTGCAAGATTGATTTCACCTTGGTCGGCGACATTCTAATCGCCAGTGACAATAGCTGGTGCGGCGGCACGAATGTCCGGTTTAGTGGGGTCTATCGTCGCGTTCGGGCCTAAGCCCGCTACCCACCACTTCCCGCTGTTCAGGGCGGCCACGTCGATGATCGCCGGCTAACGCCCGGGAATGGGTGGTTTGCGGCCCGTCTGCTTACGAGTGTGGCGGATTGGTTCGCTGCCGTTGCGCTTCCTGGGGCAGGCCGATTATCTTGCGCGGTAGGAGGCAAGATGACTGACGAGTTTCTGATCGACGGAATGCTATCGGGGACTGGTGTTCGCGACGCCATCAACGGTGGCTATGTCGATCCGAAATCTCTTGGATTGTCTGAGGCCCTCGCACGCAACCTCGCTTCTTGGCAGGCGCGCTACGAAGAGGCACAATTTGCCGGCTTTCCTGACGATCTCGTGGCCGAACTCGACGAGGAAGGTGTGGCGCTCGCATCGAGGTTTCAGGAAGAACAGCCCGGCGCAAAGGTTGGCTATTTCTCCAGCGGGCTTATGAAGCGCCTAGATTAGGTCCGCTTGCGGACGACGCACCTGCATCCTTTAATGGCCGGCCTTGGGTCGTTATCCGCCATTCGCGCCTCTCTCGATCCGGTGGTCGGCTAAGCGCCCCATCTTGGTCATTCCAAAGTTTGACCAGCGGTCCTAAAAGTGGTCGTTCGTTCAGGCTGACCTCGGCTGGGCGACACGGCCCTTCTGCTAAATACCCCGCATGGACAGAACCCTTTATGCGATCGGTCCACATCTGACCTTTTAGCTGTTGCCGTTTCGGAGCTGTGATGCATCAACTGCTCCAACGGAGTAGGGGGCATGATGGCACGGAAGCGAAAGCCCATTCAGCATATGGGTCGGCTAGTCGTCGACGTGCTGACGCGGAACCAACTGCGGCGCCGTCGGCGGCGGCTGTTGCGGCTCGCTCGGTTCGCCGCTCCGGCGCCGGCGATCAAGGCCGCTGGCTGGCTTGCCACCGAACCCTATCTCGGAGAAGTCGTGCAGGACGCGCTGGCCGAGGCCTATGGCAAGCACTTCTACAATGATTTTTACAAAAAGTTCGACGCGCTTAATTTGGATACCGACCGCATCGGTATGTTGGTGGACAAAACTGCCGCGATCCTAAAGCGCGCGTTCCCCCCTGTCGCATTGCCGGTCGAAGAGCATTTCCACGATCCGGCCAATCCGATGCTCAATTTTCAGGCCTTTCTTCAAAAGATGAAAAAGGACGAAACGCTCGGCGGACTTTCCGCGGCGCTGACTCCGCTGGCGCATTACTGATGGCGGGCCGTCCTTCCCGTCTGCTCTGTGCAGCAGCGCTGGTCGTGATACCTGCTCAAGCGATCGCCGCTGGACCACCGCAGGATGATTTTTGCGATACCGGCAAGCCCGTCGCGCGCGAGCGGCTCGCCTACACGCTCCTCGCCTATGCTGGCGTATCACCCTATCCGCTCGCCTGGGCGATAACCAATCCGATCATAAAGGACGATCCCAAGAAACCCATTCCGACCGCGGATCTGCCTTTCCGAGATCTGTCGCCAGCATGGCGAGTGATCGCCGACGACAAGTTCTGCACGGACAGCCCTGCGGTCACCGGCGATGTATTGCCACGCTGCGCCAAGGACGATTCCGCCAAGCTTGAAGTCGCGCGTCAGGCCCTCTTTCGCATGTTCCGGGCTGGCTCAAACTTCAGTTTCGAGCGTGGGACAACCGGTACTGATTATATGATGAAACCGGCGACCTCGTTAATCTGCCCCGCGGAAACGCCAAAGGCCGATCCGTGGATCACGGGACCGAATCTGGCCGGCGATCTCAAGCTGCGGATTCGCGGTTCGAGCGACGGCTTGCAATTCAACAGGACAGACGACAGCGAACAGTTCGCGGGGCTGGATCGCGCGACCATTTCCTGGGCGGACGACCGGACCAAGGATACGTCCACCTTTAAGCTGACACTGATCGCCGGCCTCGCCATTCCGGTGCCGGGTACTGCCGACAAGGCGCAAATCATTCCTTATGTCGGCTATAAGATTGGTCGAACGAAGAAGCTGCCCGACCCCAAGAAGACCGACGATGAAACGCTTCGTGTCGGTGCAGTCTATGCGTTCTATACGAGGAACGGTGATCTCACGAACCGGGTCGCCATTCGGGGCGAATATGCGGTGAACAAGGTCGAAGGTAGTGAGATCTTCAGCGAGAACGTGAGTTGGACGCCAAAATGGAAGTATCTCAACGGCTATTACGCGGTCCGGGATGCAAATGACGATTCACTCTTCTCAATCATGCCGCGGCTCGAGTTGCGTACGACGTTTGGCCGCTTCTTCGATCGGGGAACGCGCAGCGACGATGAAAGCCATAATTTCTGGCGAGCAGGATTTCAGTACGGCGCCACGGTCAAGAGCGACCTCGCCTGGCTGCCGGTTGACGTGACCGTGCTTAATACCAGGCTCTGGGCGTTCAAAGGCTATCCGAACAGGCTCAGTCAGTTAAAGGGCACTATCTCGGCTAATCTCAGCAAGGACAAGATGTTCGGCGTCGATCTCAGCTACGTTCGAGGACGGTTCGAGGATCTGTCGAAGCGGGAAGACGGGTGGTCGATCGGGTTCGGGGCCAAATTCTAGAAGCTGGGTGATGCGGTCTCGGCCAATCCGGTCTGGTAGCCGTTCACCACCGATCGCGACGATGTCAGCTTTTGCAGGAAGAGTGTCCAAAAGCTCCCAGTCCGCAACCGACTCAAATTCAGACAACGCCTTGGTGAACTGATCAGCTTTCGCTCCTGTGGCATCTAGCCTCGTGGCGCGCCTGCCGATGAGCGGCAGATTGGGGTTTATTTTGATCACAGCCTTGCCATGGCCAAAATAGAATCATCGCTAAGGCCCGCTATCCGCCGCCTGATAAGGCGCAACCGAGCCGCCAAGCGGCGCCACAGGATAGCGTCTGATCCACGCCGCGCGCACCGCTCTGCGCCCGGGACGCTCGATCAAATGGAGCGCTACGTTCGCCAGGGCCAGAACGACGATCGAGAACGTCACATAGAGCGCGATGACGCCCGTCCAGCTGGCATGCGACTTGCCGAGCGCGGCGAAAAAGATGTTCAGGACCGGATAGTGAACCAGATAGATTCCATAGCTGCGCTCCCCCAGCCACAGGAACGGGGGCGCTTCGAACGTCTTGATGCGCAGCACCAGCAATAGTGCCGCCGGCCAGGCCAGCAGGTCCAAAGGCAGCAACGGACTGTAAGAGCCGACATTGATCGTCACGCCGATCGCCAAGGTCAGGGCAAGGGCGATCGTCGGCACCCGCGCCAGTATCTCACGATATTGCCACAATAGCTGCCCGATGAAGAACCCGAGCACGCCTCCGATCAGATAGTCGGCGCCCCAGGGCCCACCGGGCAATCCGAGCATGGCGAGTTTCGTTACGATGAGCGCGACGAGTGCTACCGAGATCCAGGTGAGCGCTCTTTTGCCCGAACAGGCCGCCAGGGCGAACAGAATGTAGCAGAGGATTTCGACGGAGATCGACCAGCTCGGGCCGACGAATCCACTATCGGCCCCGGGCACGAGTCCCTGCAGCATGAAAAGGTGGCACAGGAAGATCGGGAGCGTGTTTTCCGGCCTACCCCAATCCAGGACGGCCACGATCAGCAACATGGTGAGATGGAGCGGATAGAGCCGCGCTATGCGTGCCACGGCGAAATCGCCGAGCTGACGCGCGGTTCGCAGCCCCGCGCCGCCGAGATAGACATGCGCGAAGATGTAGCCCGAGATGAGGAAGAACAGGTCGACGAAGGTCCAGCCCCAGCGGAAGAACCAGCCGGCAACGCCGCCAAAGAAGTCACTCAGGCCGTTATAATAGAATATCTGGAGGTGATATCCGGCGACGACGCACGCGGCGATGCCACGCAGGCCGTCGAGCCGCGCCAGACGGGGAACGGCTGAAGCGTCACGCGGTCGGGGGGCATCTGAGAGCTGCTCCATGAAGGACCGCGCTAACGGCCCGACACTATTTTATGATTAACGCGACCGGCGCGCGCATCAGCTCCTCAATCTGGTGCGGGCGGCGGGACTGGGCCCTGCGCTCTAAAGGATGGGGGTCCTATTGCCGTCCAGACGCGCTCGTTGGCGCCGGCGATATTGCGATCACGGCCGGACGCGAGACCCCTGAGTCAGATCGGTACGGGCTTTGATAGCGCTACCTATTGACAGCGCTCGTGCAATAAATCAGACAAATGAAATACGCCACGATGATGGCGACCAGTCCCGCTCGGCGCTTGCCGCGCAGGGCTGAAAAAATTTGGGATGGGCGGGGATGAAAGGCTTATTCAAACCGGTTCTGGTTGCTGCCCTGTGCGGCGCGGCGCTTGTCGCGCCGGCGCAGATCGTGGCGGCACCTAAAGCTGCGGCGCAGTCCTTTACCTGGAAAACGGTGCCTTGGGGCGGAGGCGGATACATTCCGGCATTCCTGTACCATCCTAAAAGCCCGAGGATTCTATACGCGCGCACAGACGTCGGCGGAATGTACCGCTACGATTACAAGGCCCAGAAATGGATTCCCTTGCTGGACGATCTGAGCCGTAGCGACGCGGACCTGATGGGTGTGCTGGCCATGGCCATCGATCCCAACGACCCTCAAAAACTTTATGCGGCGTGCGGCCTATACATCTCCCAATGGGCGCGAAAGGGTGCGATCCTGCGGTCGAACGATCAGGGCCGGACCTGGCAGAAATTCGACCTCCCGATCGGCGTCGGCGGCAACGCTGATGGACGCGGCACGGGCGAGCGGCTGGTCGTCGATCCGGCCAACGGCAAGATAATCTATTACGGCAGCAACCGCGACGGCCTGTGGAAGAGCAGCGATGGCGGGGCCAGCTTCGCGCGCATTGCCGCGCCGGTGAGTTCGATCTCTTTGCTGTTTTTCGATCCGCGCGACCATGTGCTGTATCTCGGCGGCGTCGACGGCCAGGGTCACCTGTTCGCCAGCCAGGACGATGGCAAGACTTTCACGCCTGTCTCCTCGACCCCGGACATGATCCCGCAGCGCATGGCGCAGGGATCGGACGGCACGCTGTTCGTGACCTATGCCCGGGGCGACAAGGAGGGCGAGGTCAATCCGGCCGCTGCGACAACCGGGGGCGTGTGGCGCCGGGATCCGCAGGGCAGGTGGGCCGAGATCACGCCCGAGAAACCGGTGAACGGCGCCAAGTTCGGTTATTCGGGGGTCGATGTCGGTCCGGACGGAACGCTGGTCGTCACCACGCTCGACCGGTGGTGGCCGGGAGGGGAGATCTATCTCTCCCGCGATTCCGGCAAGACGTGGATAGGCCTCCACGATCAGGCCAAGCGGTCGGAGGGTGATTATGCCTGGGCCAAGGACTGGCAGAGTAACGGCTGGTTCGGCGGCTGGATGTCGGACGTCAAGATCAACCCGTTCAACAAGAACGAGTTGATTTACCAGGATCAGGGCGCCTGGGTGGTCACCAACCTTAGCGATGCGGGCTCCGGCAAGGCGTTGAATGTCGTGTTCCCCGACGAGGAATTGGAGGAATCGGCACCGCTCGATCTTGCCGTCCCGCCACAGGGCGCCCAGTTGTTGCTGGGGATGGGCGACAATGCCGGCGGAGCCTATTTCGATCTGACGCTTCCCCCGGACCAGGGTCTGTTCCGTCCCGCCCGGGGGAACGTCCCGGGCATCGACTATGCCGGGTCGAAGCCGCTTTATGTCGTTCGCACGTCGGATTCGGCCAAGCACAAGGGCTTCGTGTCCAATGACGGCGGGATGAGCTGGGCGGAGCTGCCGACTTCGATCTTCGAAACGCCGGGCTATCCGAAGGCGGACTGGTATGATCCGGGACGTATCGCCGTATCGGCGGGCGCCACGTCGCTGGTCTGGGCGGCCGGGAGCGGTCCGCCTTATTATTCGAAGGACGGCGGCAAGAGCTGGACGAAATCGGGTGGCGTACCCGATCTCAAGGATCGCAATTTCCGCCCCATCGCCGACAAGCGGCTCGACGGCGTCTTCTACATCTTCGATCCCGCGGGCCGCATCCTGATCAGTGCTGATGGTGGAGCCAGTTTCACGCCGATCGTGACGGGATTCCAGGAGGTCGCGCCGTGGCAGCGGGCGAAGCTCGAAGTTGTGCCGACCATCCTGCGCGACTTGTGGCTGGCCACTCCCAACGGCTTGTTCCACTCGCCGGATTCCAAGCACGCCGCTAATCAGATTGGCCATGTCGACGCGGCCTGGGCCGTCAGCTTTGGTGCTCCGCGAGCGCCTGACGGTTACCCGACAGTCTATATGGCCGGGAAGATCAATGGCGTAAGCGGACTCTGGATGTCCGAGGACCAGGGCGGATCCTGGGCCGAGATCACCAATGAAGGTCGCAGGATGGAACTCGTCGGCATCGTCGCGGGCGACATGAAGAAGTTCGGCGTCCTGTTCGTCAACACGCCCCATGGCGGGATTATGGTAAGCAGCGCGGCGGAAGTGGTAAAATAGCGAACTATACTGGGCCCGAATCGCGATACCCGGCGACGGCGCACGCAGCGATAACCGAGCCGTCCGTCAAGCCGCGCCGGCCGGGAAACGGCTAAAACGTCGCGCCGCGGGGGCCTTCGGGCGCTGCGCCATCTTATAATCTGGTGCGGACGGCGGGACTCGAACCCGCACACCCATGGGGAGAGGGATCTAAGATCGCCAGCGCTCTCGACTTGGCCAGGGGAACGCTATTTCGCGGGTTCGAGCCAGCGGCCTGATCCCGCTAGATGTCGTCGGGAAACAACAGCGCTTCATAGTCACGTGCGCCGTGCAGGATGTGGATGACCGTCCCGCGATCGGCCTCCGCCCGATAGAAGATCAGATAATTGCCATGGACCCGGCGACGGATGCCGAGACGCTCGTAGCGCGGCACAAACGGAAATCCATCGGGCAGATCGCCGAGCTGGCGCGCTTTGCCGATCAACTCGTCAATGAATCTGGCTGCCCGCGCCGGGTTGTCCTGCGCAATGTAATCGCCGATCTGCTCCAGGTCGCCAAGCGCTTCGGCCGTCAGAACGACCTTCATTTCGATACGTTTGCCCTCGCCATGCTGCGATATTTTTCGCCGAGCGACGCGGCGACGGCGTCCAGCTCATGGACGCGGCCTGCATCGGCATCAGCGGCGCCGCGCTGGATCGAGGCGTCCAGGGCGGCAAGGCGCGTCTCGCGCTCGTGAATAAGGCGAACGCCCTCGCGCAGGATTTCGCTGCGCGAATTATAACGGCCCGCTTTCACAAGCTGACCGACGAAAGATTCAAGCTGGTTGCCCAGATCGACGCTGCTGGCCATGGGGGCACCTCCTGGAGCCATGCTATCACGGCCCGATAATAGTTATCAATGCTCTTGAAGCGAGCGCAGCGATCGTCCGTCGGAACTGAGAGTCTCTAGCGTGCGCCAAGCCAGACCACATAAATGCAGCCTGATCATTGCATACTTTCAATCTGGTGCGGACGGCGGGACTCGAACCCGCACACCCATAGGGCGAGGGATTTTAAGTCCCGTGCGTCTACCAATTTCGCCACGTCCGCGTGTCGGCACAGGTCGCGCAGGCGCGCGGCTTGGTCAAGCGCGGAGTTGGCAGGCGAGGGGTGCCGTCACGCGAGTAAATCGCGTGACGTCGGTCAGGCGCGGCGCGCCKGCCGGCCGGCCTTCGGTGAGTCCTGGTTCAAGCTGCGCTTCGCGTCGCTTGAGCCAGGCCACCTTGGCTCAGGAAACGTTGAGCCGGACGCGCATTTCCTTGCCGGGCTTGAAATAGGGGACGCGCTTGGCGTCGACTTCCACTACTTCGCCCGTTCGCGGGTTGCGACCAGTGCGCGCACCGCGCGCACGCGTTGAAAAAGCGCCGAAGCCCCTCAGTTCGACGCGGCCATCGGCCGCCAAACGCCGCGAAATCTCATCGAAGAACGTCGAGACGATTGCCTCGACATCGCGGAGCGCAAGATCTGGATTGGCTTCTGCAAGCTTCTGAATCAGTTCCGAACGAATCATACGAACACGGTCTCCCCAGAGTCGAAGGACCACCGGGGCACGTCCCGGTCTTCTCCATCAACTACCCGTTTTTCCGAGAATTTCCCCCTCGCGGAAAAAGGGCCCCCACCGATGCTTATCATAAAGAAAAACCGTCGAACGCAATAGGACCGATTCGACAGTGAAACTGTAACAAAAAGGGTAGCGTCTTCAGGACGCTACCCGTTTTGAGCTTACTTCTTGGTGTCGCGGGCCTTGAGCGCTTCGCCCAGAATGTCGCCCAACGATGCGCCCGAATCGGACGAACCATATTGCGCGACCGCCTGCTTCTCTTCGGCGATCTGCATCGCCTTGACCGAGAAGGTCGGCTTCTTCGAACGATCGAAGCCGGTGACCATGGCGTCGAACTTCTGGCCGACCTGGAAACGCTCCGGACGCTGCTCGTCGCGGTCGCGGCCAAGATCGGTGCGCTTGATGAAGCCGGTGGCGCCATCGTCGCCGACCTGAACCTCGAGGCCCGCATCGCGGACTTCGAGCACGATCACGGTGACGACCGAGTTCTTGTTGAGCTTGTCGCCGGCACCCGAAACCACGGCGGCCGACGGGCCACCACGCTCGAGCTGCTTCATGCCGAGCGAGATGCGCTCCTTCTCGGCGTCGATGTCGAGCACGATCGCGGTCACCATCTCACCCTTGCGGTGCAGGTTGAGCGCATCCTCGCCCGAGATGCCCCAGGCGATGTCCGACATGTGGACCATGCCGTCGACATCGTTGTCGAGGCCGATGAACAGGCCGAATTCGGTGGCGTTCTTGACTTCGCCCTCGACCGTCGAGCCGACCGGGTGAGCAGCGGCGAACGCTTCCCACGGATTGGCCTGGGCCTGCTTGAGACCCAGCGAGATGCGACGCTTGTCCTCGTCGACCTCGAGCACGACGACATCGACTTCCTGCGAGGTCGAGACGATCTTGCCCGGATGGACGTTCTTCTTGGTCCAGCTCATCTCGGAGACGTGGACCAGGCCTTCGATGCCCGCTTCGAGCTCGACGAACGCGCCGTACTCGGTGATGTTGGTCACGCGGCCGGTCATCTTGGCACCGACATGGTATTTGGCGGCGGCGCCATCCCACGGATCGCTCTCGAGCTGCTTCATGCCGAGCGAGATACGCTGCGTGTCCTTGTTGATGCGGATGATCTGAACCTTGACGGTGTCGCCGATGTTCAGAACCTCGCTCGGGTGCTGGACGCGCTTGTAGCTGAGGTCGGTGACGTGGAGCAGGCCGTCGATGCCGCCGAGATCAACGAACGCACCGTAATCGGTGATGTTCTTGACCACGCCGTCGATGATCTGGCCCTCGGCCAGGCTCTGGATGAGGCCCGAACGCTGCTCGGCGCGGGTTTCCTCGAGCACCGCGCGACGCGACACGACGATGTTGCCGCGCTTGCGGTCCATCTTCAGGATCTGGAAGGGCTGCGGAATGTCCATCAGCGGCTGAACGTCGCGAACCGGGCGGATATCGACCTGGCTGCCGGGCAGAAACGCCACGGCGCCGTCGAGGTCGACGGTGAAGCCACCCTTGACGCGGCCGAAGATGACGCCTTCGACGCGGGCCGACTGGACGAATTCGGCTTCGAGCTTGTCCCAGGCGGCTTCGCGGCGCGCGCGGTCGCGCGACAGCATCGCTTCGCCATTGGCATTCTCGACGCGGTCGACGAACACTTCGACTTCGTCGCCAACCTTGAGGTCGGCCTTCTGACCCGGCGCGGCGAATTCACGCAGCGGCACGCGGCCTTCGCTCTTCAGACCGACGTCGATGACGGCCATGTCGTTTTCGATACCGGTGACGGTGCCGTGCACCACGCGTCCCTCGAAGCCGTCGGCGTCGCCAAGGGTCAGTTCGAGCAGTTTCGCGAAATCGTCGCGTGTCGGGTTTGCCGTAGTGGCCATAAAAATATTATTCCTAATCAACTGTTTCCGGCCAACCGGTTGTCTCCGGTGGTCTTGGCCAAAACGCCGCGGCGGCCGAACGCCGACGCGGCATCCGCTGGGCAGACGCTGCGGAGGATGGGCTCAACGCTAAAATGCGAAAAGGGCGCCAGAGGGTACCTCCGCGCCTTCCTCCGCGAGAACCTGCTCGCCGGACGGGCGGGCTCATAGCGATTCCAGAGCGCGGAGGCAAGCGCGTCAGCCGATCGGCGCAGGGCGTCCGGCACGGTCCACCGCCACCATCACGAACTCGGCGGTAGCGGCGCGGCGGCGATCGGCGTTCAACAGGTTTTCCGCCCATAATTCGACGCCAACGCGAACCGAGCTCGTTCCGCTCATCATCACCCGCGCGATCAGCTCGACCATCTCGCCTTCGCGCACCGGCGAGCGGAAGTCGATGCGATCGGATGCCGCCATCACCATCACTGCCCGGGCATGGCGGGTCGAGGCGATGAAGGCGGCCTTGCCCAGCATCCTCAGCGCGTCGCCACCGAACAAGGTGCCGTAATGATTGGTCTGCGGCGGAAACACCATGTCGGCCATGTGCAGCCGGCCATCCTCGGGGTCCGCCGCGTGGTCGAGCGGCGGCAGCGGCAGCTGCGTGTCAGGGCCTTTGACCGCGACCAGGGTGAACAGCCCGCGCGTGCAGAGCCGCCGGGCGCCGCTCAGCAGCTCCTCGGCGGTCAGCTCGATCTCGACATCGACCGACCGCGTCCCCGCGCGGACGACGCGCCCCGTCGCTTCGATCAATTCGCCCTTCAGCGCCGGCGCGGTGAAGTCGATCCGTTCCGAGGCTGCGGTGACGAAGGGCGCCCGGCCATGGCGCGAGGCGGCGAGGAACGCCACCTTGTCCATGTGCGCGAGCGCCACCCCGCCAAACAATGTGCCGTGATGGTTGGTGTCGCCCGGGAACACCATGTCGATGAGGCGGACGACACCCGACATCAGGCCGGTTCCACCACGCGGACGCGCAATTCGCGCGCGGCCGCGACCATCGCGTCGATCGCCGGCTTCACTTCCTCCCATTTGCGCGTCTTCAGGCCGCAATCGGGGTTCACCCACAATTGCTCGGGACGGAGGTGATCCTGCGCCAGCCGCATCAGCGCGACCATCTCCTCAACCGTCGGCACGCGCGGGGCGTGGATGTCATAGACGCCCGGCCCGATCGCGCTCGGATAGCGATAGCGCGCAAAGCCTTCGAGCAATTCCATCTGCGACCGCGCGGTCTCGATCGAGATCACATCGGTGTCCATCGCACCGATCGACGGCAGGATGTCGTTGAACTCCGAATAGCACATGTGCGTGTGGATCTGCGTCGCGTCGGCGACCCCGGCGGCGGACAGCCGGAAGCAATCGACTGCCCAATCCAGATAAGGCTGCCAGTCGCGCCGGCGCAGCGGCAGACCCTCGCGCAACGCCGCTTCGTCGATCTGGATCGCCTTGGCGCCGGCTTTCTCCAGGTCGACAACCTCGTCACGGATCGCCAGTGCGATCTGGCGGCACGATGCCTCGCGCGGCTGATCGTCGCGGACGAACGACCAGTTGAGGATCGTCACCGGACCGGTCAGCATGCCCTTCATCGGCCTGTCCGTCAGGCTCTGGGCATAGCGCCACCAGTCGACCGTCATCGGCTTGGGCCGCGACACGTCGCCGAACAGGATCGGCGGCCGCACGCAACGCGAGCCATAGGACTGGACCCAGCCGCTGACGGTGAAGGCGAAGCCCGACAATTGCTCGCCGAAATATTGCACCATGTCGTTGCGCTCGAACTCGCCATGGACGAGCATGTCGAGCCCGGCTTCCTCCTGCCAGCGGATCGCGCGCTCGGTCTCCTCGCGGAGGAATTGTTCGTACGCCGTATCGTCCAGCGTCCCGCGATTGTGGTCGGCACGCGCGCGGCGCACTTCGGCGGTTTGCGGGAACGATCCGATCGTGGTGGTCGGGAAAGCCGGCAGCTCGAGCGCCTCCGCCTGTGCCGCGCCGCGAACGGGGTAGGGGGATTGTCGCTCGCGATCGCCCGGCGTGATCGCCGCCAGCCGCTCGGCCACCGCTTCATTGTGGATCCGCGGCGAGGTCTTGCGCGCCGCCGCCGCAGCGCTCGATGCCGCCAGATCGTCGGCGACGCTGTCACGACCTTCATTGAGCGCACGCTTCAGCGTCGCGAGCTCGCCGACCTTTTGCACGGCGAAGGCCAGCCATTGCGCGATTTCCGGATCGATCTTGCGTTCGAGCGCGAGGTCGACCGGCGTGTGGAGCAGCGAGCAGGACGGGGCAAGGACGATGTCGCGCTTCGCGGCGATCGGCTCGAGCCGGTCGAGCAACGCGGCGAGATCGGCGCGCCAGACGTTGCGCCCGTCGATCACGCCGAGCGAGAGCAATAGCGACTTGGGCGCCTTGGCCAGTACCGCATCGAGCTGTTGCGGCGCGCGGACGAGGTCGATGTGGAGCCCGGCGACCGGCAAATGGATCGCGAGGTCGAGATTGTCCTCGAGCCCGCCGAAATAGGTCGCGAGCATCAGCTTGACGCCGGCGCGCGGCAGCTTGGCATAAGCGCGGGTGATCGCGTTGCGCTGGCGCTCGCTCAGGTCGAGCACGAGCACCGGCTCGTCGATCTGCACCCATTCGGCGCCGGCCTGGCCGAGCTGGGTCAGCACGGCCGAATAGAGCCCCAGCACCTCGTCGAGATAGTCGAATGGATCGACCCCGCGGCCCTTGGCGAGGCTCAGCCAGGTGATCGGTCCGAGCAGAACGGGACGCGTCTCGAACCCCTGCGCCTTGGCCTCGCGATAGTCGTCGACGATCTTGGCCGAACTCAGCGCGAGCTTCTGCCCGGCGACCAGTTCGGGGACCATATAATGGTAATTGGTGTCGAACCATTTGGTCATCTCGCACGCGGTCAGGCTGCCGTGCCCATGGCCGCAGCTAGCGTCCTCGCCCGTCGTCCCGCGCGCCATCGCGAAATAAGTAGCGAGGTCGGAATCGCCCGCCGTCTTGCCATAGCGTTCGGGGATCGCCCCCAGCATCAGGCTGGTGTCGAGGACATGGTCGTAGAGCGAGAAATCGTTCGACGGGAGCCAGTCGGCGCCGAGCGCCCGTTGCCGCGCCCAGGCGGCGGTGCGCAGCCCGGCGGCGGCTTCGAGCAGATCGGCCTCGGACGATTGGCCCGACCAGAAGGATTCGAGCGCGAATTTGAGCTCGCGGCGCGGCCCGATGCGCGGGAATCCGAGTGTGGCAACAGTGACGGTCATGGTCTTCATACCCCGATGAAAGGCGGAGGCAGAGACCAGACACGAGCACGCACGGGCGACACGGGGCCGACCGCGAATGCAAGCGGCCAGCCCGGACACCCCGCCGGTGGACGTTATCGCGTCGGAGGCAGGTCTCCTGGCTCACGGGTCAACACGCCGGTCCGGCCTTCCCAGGGATTTGGACGCCCCCAGTGACACTCATCGACCGCCGCTCGCCGCTTACAGTTGCGGGGGCAGCGCCGGCCTTGGCCCAAAAGGCCGCACCGGCTTCCCGTCTTAGCTTCGGCGCGGGCGAACCCGTCCGAAGAACCTCGACGTGAGCCTTATCCCGCGCCGAACGAGTCGGGTCAAGCGGGATATAAAGAAATCTTTATATGTTTATTCCTCCCCGTTCACGGGGAGGGGGACCAAGACGCGCAGCGGCTTGGTGGAGGGGGCGAGCCCCAAGCGATGTAGATGAGGAGGACCCCCTCCACCACTCGCTACGCGAGCAGTCCCCCTCCCCGTAAACGGGGAGGATTTAGACCGACGCTACCCGTTCGCCGCCTTCAGCCGCAATTGCCGCTCGACCAGCTCGATCGCGCGCTTCACCGCGGCTTCGATCGACAGGAAGCTGGTGTCGAGGATGCCGGCGTCGGCCGCCATCACCAACGGCGCCGCGTCGCGGCCCATGTCGCGCTGATCGCGTGCGCGGATATCGGCCAGCACCTTGTCGAAGCTGAGCGTGCTGCCGCGCTCTCTCAGTTCGGCATGCCGCCGCCGCGCGCGGATCTGCGGCGTCGCCTTGACGAACAATTTGGCGTCGGCGTCGGGTGCGATCACCGTGCCGATGTCGCGCCCATCGAGCACCGCGCCGCCTTCTTGCTGCGCGAACTTGCGCTGGCGCTGCAGCAACGCCGCCCGGATCAGCGGGTGCGCCGAGACGATCGAGGCACGCTGCCCCGCTTCGTCGCTGCGCAACACGGGATCGTCGAGCAAACTGTCGTCGAAATTGCTCGCCGCGACGGCATCGGCCTCCTTGGTCGGGTCGAGGTCGAGGCGATGCACATTCTCGGCGACCGCGCGGTACAGCAGGCCGGTATCGAGATGCGGCAGGCGATAATGTTTTGCCAGGGCGCGGGCGACGGTGCCCTTGCCGCTGGCGGCGGGACCGTCCACGGCGATGATCATACGCTAAACTCCATCGCGGACCTCTAGGCCCGTGCGTCCTGTCGCGCCAGCCAGCCGCGGATCAATGCGACCGTTTCCAGCGTCCGGTCGGCGAAGATACCATGCGCCGAACCGGGGATCGTGGCATATTCGGCGCCCGGCACGCGCGCGGCAAACCCCGCCAAAGTGGTCGGGCGCGCTTCATCATATTGCCCGCCCAGGAAGATCGTGCGCCGCCCATCGAGCCTGGCCAGCAACGGCTCGCCGTCATAATCCTTGAGGCTGCCGGTGCAGGCGAACTCGCTCGGCCCCCACATCGCATTGTAGAGCTTCGGGTTGAAGCCGTTGGGATGCGCGCCGGCATAGGCGATCGCGGCGGGCTTGGCCGGCTCGCGGCCGTTGAACGCGCGGTAGAAAGCGTTGACGCCGTCGTCGCACCCGCGGCTGGGCCCGGTGTCGCAACTGGCGATCTGCGCCTGTACCGCCGCCGGCAAGGTCGCCCGCAAGGCATTGGCGTCGGCGATCCAGCTCTTGGTCGACACGAGGGGACTGGCCATCGCCAGCCCGCGCAACGCCGCCGGCCGCCGCGCACCGTATTCGAGCGCGAGCGTGCCGCCCCAGCTATGCCCGAGCAGGTGCCAGCGATCGACGCCCAGCGCTTTCCGAACCAGCTCGATCTCATCGACGAAGCGTTCGACGCGCCAATTCTTCGGATCGTTGGGCCGGTCCGACTGCCCGCTATCGAGCTGGTCGTAGAGGATCACCGCGCGCTCGTCGGCCAAAGCGACCGCCGGCATGAAATGCTCATGATCGCCGCCCGGGCCGCCATGCAGCATGACGATCGGCGGCTTGGCGCCGTTCAGTCTGCCGTTGACGCGGACATAGACGCGCCCGCCCTCAACCGGGACCATTTTCTCGAGATTGGGCGCCGGATAGCCGTCCGCCTTGCGCGCGAACAGCGGACGGGGGAGGGCGAAGCTGGCGCCGAGCGCGAGGCCACCGGCGAGCAACTCGCGGCGGCCGACCATGCGGCTCATGCGCGGCCCGCCAGATGCTCCAGCGTCTCGAAGAACACCGGATAGCTCGTCGCGACCGGGGCGACGTCGTCGATCGTGATCGGCCGCCGCGCGACCAGCCCCGCCACCGTCATCGCCATCGCGATGCGATGATCGAGCAAAGAGGCGATCGTCGCGCCGCCGGGGATCGGTTCGCCGCCGCTGCCGGTGATCGCCAGGCCGTCGTCAAATTCCTCGACGCTGACGCCACAGGCCTGGAGCGCCGCCGCCATCGCCGCGATCCGGTCCGATTCCTTGACGCGCAGCTCGTGCGCGCCGCGCGCGACCGTGCGCCCCTCGGCCAAAGCCGCGGCGACGAACAGCACCGGATATTCGTCGATCATGCTCGGCGCGAGATCGGGCGGCACATCGATCGCCGCCAGCGCGGCGTGGCGCACGATCAGATCGGCGACCGGCTCGCCGCCGACGGTCCGCGGATCGACCTCGGTGATGTCCGCGCCCATCATGCGCAGCGCGGTGAAGATGCCCGCGCGCGTCGGGTTGAGCCCGACATTGGCGATCGTCACTTCGCTGCCCGGTACGATCGACGCCGCCACGGCCCAGAATGCCGCCGAGCTGGGATCGCCCGGCACGACGATCTGCTGCGGCTTCAACTCGGCCTCGCCATGGACCGAGATCACCCGCCCGCGATTGGTCGCCT
This sequence comes from Sphingomonas sp. P4_D12, assembly GCF_056401895.1. Classification (NCBI taxonomy): domain Bacteria; kingdom Pseudomonadati; phylum Pseudomonadota; class Alphaproteobacteria; order Sphingomonadales; family Sphingomonadaceae; genus Sphingomonas; species Sphingomonas sp. P4_D12. The sequence continues at coordinate 622,836 of NZ_JBFUIL010000002.1, forward strand.
CGACCGTCAGATTGGCGCCGAACCCGGCCAGCATCCGCTCGCTATGGTCGCGCGTCGGCACCGGCTCGATCACCCGCGTGATCCCCGGCGTGTTGAGCCCGGCCAGGATCACCGCCGACTTGACCTGGGCCGAGGCGACCGGAAGCGTATAGTCGATCGGCACCGCCGGGCAGATGCCGCGCACCATCATCGGCAAGCGGCCGCCTGGGCTCGACGTGAAGTCCGCCCCCATCAGCGACAGCGGATCGATCACCCGGCCCATCGGCCGCTTGCTGAGCGAGGCGTCGCCGATGAACGTAGCGGTGATCGCATGGCTGGCGACCAGCCCGGCGAGCAGCCGCGTCGACGTCCCCGAATTGCCCATGTCGAGCGCGCCCGCCGGCTGCAGCAATCCGCCGACTCCGACACCCCAGACGCGCCAGATCCCGTCGTCGTTGCGCTCAATAGTGGCGCCCATCGCCCGCATCGCGGCGGCGGTCGCCAGCACGTCCTCGCCTTCCAGCAGCCCTTCGATCCGGCTTTCGCCGACCGCCAGGCTGGACAACATCAGCGAACGATGGCTGATCGACTTGTCGCCGGGCACGGTGACGCGGCCGGTCAGGCCGGCGGACGATTCGATCAGGAGAGGTTTGGGAGCAGCATGCGACATCGGTCGCGGGCTTTGACAGCCACCTTGCGCTATGGCAAGGCGCGCGCCACTTTAGGGGTCGATCCCCGAAATTTGCATTAAATCGAAAGGTACAAATCGGCATGGTTAAGCCGGAATGGGGCACGAAGCGTACGTGTCCGAAATGCGCAACGCGCTTTTACGATCTCGGCAAGGACGACCCGGTGACCTGCATCAATTGCAACACCGCCTGGGCGCCCGAGCCGATCCTGAAATCGAAGCAGCCGCTGCCGTTCGAGGTGGTCAAGGCCGAGAAGCCCGAAAAGGACGATTCGGATCTCGAGGGTGACGATCTGGAGATCGGCATCGAAGACGAGGGCGAGCCTTCGGCCGACGATGAAGTCGATCTGGGCGGTGACGACGATCTCGGTGTCGAGACCGGCGGCAACGAAGACGAGAACTGATCGACGCAATTTTTTAAGGCAAGCGGGCTAACGCCCGCTTGTCAAAGGGGCGCCGTCCGGTTAGGGGCGCCTTCCTTCCCGGAAAGTGTGGGGCCGTAGCTCAGCTGGGAGAGCGCTGCAATGGCATTGCAGAGGTCAGGGGTTCGATCCCCCTCGGCTCCACCAACCCCTTCCGTAGGACTGAAAAAGCCCGCAACGCCTGATGGCGCGGCGGGCTTTTTCGTGACGGTTTAAACTGGCACGAATCTCCCGACCGCCACCGAAGTGTAGCGGGGGGCTACCGGGCGCTCCGCTTGCCGCTGGATAACCAAGAAGTCAGTTAGCAGCTGCCACGATGGTTAGCGCTGACTGCGTAGCCCCGGAACCCCAGTGGGCCGCCGACTGAAACAGTCTCGGTGCCCGGAATGCATTTGGTTGTGACGCAGGTGTGAATCCTTTTTGCTCGCTTCTTGGCCGCGGCGTTTGCTTCGTCGCAAACAGCTTGCGGGGACTTCCCGTTCGCCCAGTGATATGAGCCGGCAAATGACGGTGTCGCTACGCAGAGTAAAGCGATACCCAATACGATACGCATAGGCCCCTCCTTATGGAGGCGATAAGTTGCCACCGTCCGCCGCCGCCGTCGATCACAACTGCTACCAGAATGGGGCTAATGGTCTGGGCTCAGACAAGGCTTGGCTCGCGTTGCCTCAATAGGGAGCTTTTCGTGCCTGTTTAAACTGGCACGGATCTCCGATCTTCATGAACACATTGCGCGCTTCCGCATAGACGCCTTCCCAGACGACCTCGGCGTCGAACCAGGTCCGGTAGAAGGCGATCGTGGACGCGATGTCCGAGGCGAACAGATGCGTGTGCTGCAGAGGGTACCGGGCCGGGGAGCCGTAGGGGTAGTGCCAGTCCTCGGGCGAGGACGACGCGGTGTCGACCATCAGCCCACCGCCTCGCGCCCGCCGATCGCCGCGCGAATCGCGGCTGTCCGTTCCGGCGTGAAGACCCCGCTGGAGAGCAGATCCAGGATCGACAGCACGCCGCCGCGCGAGCCCCACGAACCCTCGTCGATCACACGGAAAGTCACCCACCACCCCGGCGGGGCCGCGGCAAGATCGCAGGCCTGTGCCAGAGCGCCAAGGATATTGGTGATCACCTGGGTTCGAACAGGCTGGGGCCAGGCCGCGTCCATGACCGCCACGTCGGCCGACAGGAGGTCGATCGGCTCGGGCGCATCGGAGATCAGCACGCCGCCGATGGCCATGGCGGCGGGCTCGAGTTCGATGAAACGAACCTGAAAACCGGCCCGCGCGGCGGGGGCGGGCTGTCCCACCTCGGGCACAAGGACCGCGTCGGTCAGCGTTTGGGCCAATGTCCGGCGTTGAGCCAGATCAAGGCGCCCGCGGGGCGTCGTTACAGTGATGATGGTCATGGCTGGCTCCTATTTGCCCGTGAACGCCGCAGCGCGGCGCTCGATGAACGACATGATGCCTTCCATGGCGTCCGCGCTACCAATTACCCGTCCCCGGATCTCGGGCACATAGGCGATCGCCGCGGCCTCGCCGCCGGCGAGATAGCTCAGCGCAGCTTCCTTGGTGACCTGGATACCCAGGGGCGCGTTCTGGACGATGCGTTCGGCCAGGGCCATGGCGCGCTCGACTTGCTGGCCGGCCGGGACGACCTCCTGCACCAGGCCGATCTTGTAGGCCCGCGCGGCGTCGAACTCGTCGCAGAGCAACAAGTGATACATCGCATCGCCCCAGCCGGCCCGCGTCAGGTAGCGGAAGTGTGCGCCGCCTAGCGGGGCGATGCCGCGCTTCGCCTCCAACTGGGCGAAGCGACTGGTGTCGGCCGACACCACGATGTCGCCGGCAAGCATGATCTCCACGCCTACCGTGTAGACGACGCCCTGGACGGCGGTGACGATCGGCTTGCGGCAACGGCCCTTCAGTCCAAGCGGATCGACCGCGTCATCCGGGATCGGCTTGGGGTCGGCGCCGGGGCCGAAGAATTTGGGCATGTCGAGGCCAGCGGTGAAGTGGTCGCCGGCGGCGCAGATCACGCCCGCCCAGAGCTCTGGGTCACGGTCGAGTGTTGTCAGGCCTTGGGAAAGCTGCAGCATCATTTCCGGTGAGAAGGCGTTCTTCTTTGCCGCGTTGTCGATCGTGATCTTCAAGACCCGACCGTGGCGTTCCCAGGTGACCTGGCCCTCGGCGTTCATTGGCGTCTCTCCCCATTGTGCATTATGCCTGTCATGCTCATCAGCATGATGATCATAATTCACATCGGCGCGCAAGCGCCGTATTGGACCCCGATGTCTGCCCTGCTACGACGGGTGGACGAGGCATCTGGATCGGAGCGCGATGGGACACTCACAGGCCGAAAAAGCGCAGAGCCGCGAGAAAATTATCGCTGCGGCGGCCTTGCAAATCCGCGAGAGCGGCATCGACAATCTGTCGATTGGAGAGCTGATGCATTCCGTCAACCTGACCCATGGCGGCTTTTACGGGCACTTTGCGTCGCGGTCGGTGCTGATCGCCGCGGCGCTGGATCGCGCGCTGGAGGACGGTGAGAAAGCCAGTCTGGCGATCACGGTGGCCAAGGGACGGCGGACTCTTAAGTCGGTCGTCAACAGCTATCTCAGCCCGGTGCATCGTGATCATGCCGCCGAAGGCTGCGCGGTCTCGGCGCTTTCCAGTGACGTGGCTCGGGCCGACGAGGAGGTGCGCGCCATCATGCAGGCGCGGCTCACGCGCTTCTTCGAAGAGACCGCGGCTCTGTTGGGTGACGATGACACCATCCGCGCCCTTGAGGTCTGGAGTCTGATGACCGGGGCGCTGTCCCTGGCGCGGATCTTCAAGGGCCAGGCGGTCTCGGACGAGATCCTCAAGACTGCGCGCGCCGCCATCCTCGAGCTCGCCGACGGCGAGTTCGCCAGCGGATAGGTCCGGGGTGTGTCGTCGTGAGGTGATGTCGGCCACGGTTCGACAGGCACGGATCGCCCCGGCGCCATTCTACAAATGGATGATCCCCCGCCGCGCCGCGTGCGCCACGGCATCCGTGCGCCCGGTCGCGTCGAGCTTGTCGATCAGCCGCCCCACATGGAATTTGGCGGTGTCTGGTGAAATACCGAGCCGCTGGCCGATCGCCTTGTTGGACAGACCTTCGGCAAGCAACGCGATCACGTCGCGCTCGCGCGGCGTCAGCTCGAACCCGTGCTCGCCCGCGTCGGACGCGCTAAGGACCAGGTCCGACGCTTCGTCGGCGCCCACGATCCGCAATTCCGGGATCCGCCCCAGGATGTCGGCGAGCCGGGCGGCGAGTGTCGGGTCATCGACCTGGATCGCCAGACGCAGGCCCGCCGCGGGATCGCGACTGCTCACCGGTCCGGCCGATCCCCGATCGTCACCGCCACCTCGAGCGGCGCTCCCCCGCGCCGAACGCCAAGCACGACCTCGGTGCCGATCGGCGTCGCCCGCAGCGTCCGCAGCAGCGCGCCGACATGCGGCAGTCGCTGGCCGGCCCAGGACAGGATGATGTCTCCCTGATGCAGGGCGGCGCGCGCCGCCGGGCTCTCACGCTCGATCGCCATCACCATGGCGCCATGGCCACCGTCATCGAGCGGCACGTCCTTGAGACCGACGCCGAGATAGGCGATCTGGACCCGGCCGTGATCGAGCAATTGCCGGGCGACGCGATCGATCGTCGCCGCCGGGATGACCAAGGTCCGGCCACGCGGGCCGCGCACGGCCATGCCGAAAGCGCTGCCGGCGCCATCGACCGCCAGGCCGCCCTCGGCGCGCCGCCGCAGCCGCAGATCCAGTTCGATCCGGGCATCGATCGTGCCGCCGCGCATCGACTGCCAGGCCGCGCCGACCGCGGCGATGCCGCCGAACGCGATCAACGGCGCGCTATCGGCCGCCGCGACAATCAAGGCGAGCGCGCCGGGCCGGACGGCCATGTCGGTCAGGGCCGCCACCGGTGCCGTCAAACCCTCGACCCGGAGCAGGGCAATATCGGTCGCCGCGTCGCGCCCGATCAAGGTCGCACTGCGCACCGTGCCGTCGGACTCCTCGATCTCGATCGACCCTTCATCGGCGAGCGTCTCATCGGGCGTGATCACCAACCCGTCGCGCCAGACGAAGCCACTCGCCAGCGAATGGCGCGATTGCACTTCGACGATCGAGGGCGTGGTGGCAGCGGCGAGGTCGGCGATCGATGCGGAAAGCTCGGCGAGGGGCGATGTAATTGTCATGGGAAATCTCCTGAGCACGGGAGATAGGGTGCCGCCGCGATGTTTCGCTACTGCCCGGTCGGGTAGGCTCGTCCGCCCGATCGCCGGTGCCAAAGGCATTTTCGTGCCTGTTTGAACTGGCCCGGATTTCCGGGTCACGGTCATGGGGCTTGCACAAGACACGTCAGCGTTTTTCGATCGAAGCAAAATGCCGAGTTGTAATTGAATCGCCATTAGTTGCGGTATTTTTGGTGAAGTGTGCATAGCTCCTTAAATAATAATCCGATTTTGCTGCAGGCGTTTATAGTACGACCGCGCCCAACCGTAGAGCCCGATGGCGCTAACCGAGCCGAGCCAACACTTCGCGCAACTCGCCCAGATCAAGCGGTTTTGGCAGCAGAAAATCGACATGCGCCGGCGCTTTTCCTCCCATCGCGAGACGCCGCCCCCAACCAGTCAGCAGCACCACCGGCGTCGCGGGGAACAAGTCCTTGGCCGAGCGCGCGACCTGGTTGCCATCGACATAAGGCATACCGAGATCCGTGATCACCACGTCGAACGTCTCGCCGGCAGCAAGCGCGGCGTGTAACGTGTCGATTCCGGCCTGCCCGCCGTCAGCCGCGGTGACGTCATGCCCCATGGTCTTGAGGACTGTTACAGTCGACGTCAGGACCGCGGGATCGTCATCGACGATCAGAAGACGCCGCGGTGTGTTGGCGGCTGGACCTTTGGTCGATTTGCGCGGCCGCTGCGTATCGCGAACCGCATCGAACTCCAGAAGGATACGCGTCCCTTTCCCGGGTGCGCTGTCGATGTTGAGTTCGGCCCTGTGGCGCAGCGCCACGCCTTGCACCATGGCGAGCCCCAGGCCCGTGCCGCGCTCGCCCTTGGTGGTGAAAAAGGGGTCCAGACAGCGACTGCGGATTTCTTCCCCCATCCCAAGGCCAGTATCGCAGACCTCCAGGCACACTCTGGGTCGGTTTTCGGTCCTGGCCTCGACGAACGTTTTGATCGTGAGCGAACCCCCTTCGGGCATCGCATCGACTGCGTTGAAAACAAGATTGGTCAACGCTTCCCGGAGTTCGGAGGCATTTCCCATCACTTGGGGAAGACCCGCATCGAGCTCGCTTGACACCTTGATCACCGTGCCGCGCTGTTGGGGCATGTCGCTCCATCGCGCGCGCGTCAGTTCAATTACCTGTGGTACCAACTCATTCAAGTCGAGCGGCGCGAGGTCGACGTCCTCGTCTCCCCGGTAGAAATCGCGCATCCGTCCGACCGTGGCGGCGACGTCCTTGGTCACCCTGCCGACCAACTCGAGATACTCGCGCACTTCCTGCGGCAGAGCGAGCTCGCGTTCGATGATTGACTGCGTATAGACAGCGACCGGCGAAATGGCGTTGTTGATGTCATGGGCGATCCCGCTCGCCATCTGCCCGATCGCACGCAGCCGTTCCTGTTCCAACACCGCCTGCTGCGTTTGCTTCAGGTCGTCATAGGCCCGTTGCAGACTGTCACGCAGCTGCGTCTGGTGCGCGGCAAGCGCGACATGTTCGCCCAATTGCCGGAGAAATTCGCAATCGGCACTGAGAAACGCCTCGGCGCTGAGGCGCGCGACCACGAGCACGCCGAACACTTCGTTCTCGATGGAGAGTGGCGCGATCACCAGCGAACGGAGGCCTTCGCGCGCGAGTCTCGCCGGAAACGGGAAATCGACCTCGGCCAGATCGGGCTCGTAGACCAGCTCGCCAGCGACGCAGCGCGATAGTCCGTTTCTGTCGATCGGAACCTCGCCTTTCTCGATCATCCCGAGTTCGCGACCGAGCGGCTCGCTTCCGACCCCGACATTCGCGACGGTCAGCATATGCGCAACGCGATCGTAACGGCAGATGCAGACGAAGTCGGCGGGAAGACGATCCTCGAGCGTTCGAACGACGACCTGGAAGATGCTTTGCACGTCGTGGCGTTGGCCGATCGCACGCGTGATCTGCTCGAGCAGGTGCAGTCGGTCGCGCTGCGTCTGGAGTCTCGTTTCGGCCACCTTGCGCTCGGTGATATCGCGGACGAAGGCGCTGAAGCTGAGCGCGTCGTCGGTGCCGATTGACGTGATCGAGAGCTCGATCGGAAATTCCTCGCCACCGCGACGAAGCGCCGCGAGCTCGATGCGCTTGTTCAATACGCTCGTCTCGCCCGTGGCAATATAACGCGCGAGCCCTTCGCGGTGGGCGCTGCGGAACCGCTCGGGCATGATAATCCCATCGACGCCACGCCCCAGCACTTCGGATTGCTGCCACCCGAAGATCGTCTCGGCCTGAGAGTTCCAACCGGTAATCAAGCCGGTGCCGTCGATCGTCACCACCGCGTCGAGTGCCGATTCGACGGTCAAACGGTTACGCTGCTCGCTGGCCCGTAGCGCATTCTCGGCGCGACGTTGCTCGGTGACGTCGGTCGAGATTCCGAATATCGCATAGACTTGGCCCGATTGATCCCTGAGCGGCGACTTCACCGAAATATAATGATGTGGTCCATCGGTCTGCGGCGCCACTTCTTCCTCGGTCAGCGCCTGCGCGGCATTCGCGACACGCCCGTCCATCGCCCGGAAGGCGTCCGCTTCTTTTTTGGGGAAGAGCTCGTGATCCGTCTTACCGGTGATTGCCGCTCGATCGAAGCCGAAAATCTCGGCATAGCGCTGATTGACCATGAGGTAGCGGCCTTCGAGATCCTTGACATAGATCACAGCCGGGCTGTTCTCGAAGATGGTTTCGATCAATTGATGGCTTTGCTGCTGCTCGGAACGCAATTCTCGATTGAGCGCGAGCAGTTCGCCTTCCGCGAGCCGGCGCCGGACGGTATCGGCGGCACCGATTTGCGTCAGATTGAACAGCAGCAGCACGTCGCCGACGACCTTGCCGAGATGAGCAACCATCGCGATAGAGTCGCTCGGCGAGCGCGAATAGAGCATGGCGAGATGAGCAAGAAGCAGCACGGTCGCGGACAGGGCGATCGCGTGAGCGATCTGGGACTCTTCGCGCTGCTTCCAATATGCCGCACCGACCACCAGCCATAACAGGGGCACCGCTGCGAGCGTCGGCCGGGTGATCCAAAGCAGACCGGGCGCGGTGTAGCGCGGCACGATAAGGAAAAACGCGGTCAATGCGCCGCCGAGCACCACCAAGCCCAACGCGAACAACCAGGCAAAAGCGCGTGGGCGATCGCGCAGCCATAGAGCGCCACCCACCCCGAGCGGTAGCAGGTATGCAGCCGGTCCCCATGTCCCGGCGCGCATTCGAACGTCGAGCTCGACCCCGCCGCCGAGCCAGCCGAGCACAGCCATCACGTGTAGCGTCTCCGCGATCGACAAGAAGGCAAAGGAAATCGCCAGCAACAAGGGCCAGCTCTGGTCGACGCGGCGGCTGATATCCCACAACAGCAGCGCAACCAGCGCACCGGTCAGCGCGACGCTTGTGTCGAGGACGGTATGAAGCGCCGGATCATGCGCGTCCCCCACAAATATCGCGATCGCTCCGGCGATGAACAGGGCCAGTGCTATCGAAAGGTTGTGGGCGAAGCTGAGGACGATCGGCGCCCGCGGAACGGACACGACGTCGGCGATCATGGTTTCGGTTCCTCCCACAGCTGCGATTTGCGCCGTCAGCTCGCCGGCAAGGCGTTCCGCCCCTGCTTCAGACTGCATCTATGCATAGCGGAAGTCGAGCCGGATTGGATCCGACTTGGTGCGATCGACGACCTCGATCTCACCAGCATTTGTGGTGACGGCATTTGCGGCGACGTGCGCATAAATTCCTAAATAATAATTCGGTATTGTTGCACCCGTTGCCGCAATTACCCCCAGTCCGTACCTACGTCTTGGATTGGTGGTTCGCGACCGTCCGCGCTCGGCCTCAAGACAGGCGAAGCAGACCGCCAGCGAGCAGGGTCACCCGAAGGGCGGAAGGTCCCGTTCCTTGTCTCTTCAAGGGAGCCGGATGAGCGCGTTCAATGGCTCGCCGCGGATTGCTCCCAACTCGGAACGGGTCACGGTCCTGCGGCTTATGCCATCAAGACAGGTTAGCGTTTTTCGATCGAAGCAAAATCTTGTGTCGTAATTAAATCGCCCTTAGTTGGGCCAACGATAGCCTGCCCGTGTTTGAACGCATCGTGCAAAGCTTCTTGATGAGTGGCGCACCATGCGCCGAATAAAACTTTCGTTATCCATCGAAACTCGAACATGATTATTCTCCGCTTAGGATAGCGGGAGCGCAGTATCTGTCTCTCAGGCGTCAGGTTGCCGATAAATTGGCTGACGATACCTGATTATACGAACCCGCGTCATGAAGGTTGCATGAATGGGCAGGTTTATCCTCCAGGATGGATCGCTTCCCACGCCTCTTGCCGGTCGGCCAGTGCCGCGAGCTGACGCCACCTCAACGCCATGTTGAGATACTCGTCCCCCAGCGCCTGCGTGGGACAAAGAAGCGCTATGCGCTGCAGGCTATCGGCCTTCGCAAGGCATTCAGCGGCGCTCAGCATACATCACAATAGCGCGAACCTATCGACCCTGGGACAGCGGAGCGTACGAGCGGATGGCGGGCCTGGCCAGCTTTGAGCGAGCGCGGGTCAGCACTGAACGCGACAACAAATGGGCGCGCCGCCAGTTGCAATCCTATCGTCGCCATTTTGCATCGGCTTCCGTCACCAATTCCAACGCGACTATCCGATTGCCGGGACGTGCACGACATCGTGCCCATGATAGGAGGCAACCTCCACTCCGCCCACCTCTGCAATATAGCCGTCGGGGCGCACGAGGACGTGGTCGCCGTCGGCGCTCATGATTTGCGTCGCGCCACCGTGACGCATGGCTTCATAGAGGCGCCGCCCGTCCGCCAGGCGCCGATCGGGAATGCGATCGCCCAGCCTCAACTGGCCGGACGCCGTTCCCGTCGCCAGGGGACCGCCATTATAGCTCAGGCCGAGCTGGTTGGTGAGATCGCCGCGGGATTTTGAGACTGTCGAATGCATCTCTCCGGTAAGCTTCAGCATGGCCGCCGCGATCGGCAGCCTTTCGGCCTCATACGTATCGAGGATTCCCTCATCGCGAGTCCTGATCGCCGAGACCAGCTTCCATCCCAGATTGAAGGCATCCTGCATCCCGGTATTGAGCCCCTGCGCGCCCGATGGTGGATGGATGTGCGCGGCATCGCCGGCGATGAACACGCGTCCCACGCGATAGCGATCGACCATCCGCGTCTGGTGGCCGTAGCGCGATTGCCAGACAACGCGACGCACCGTCTTGCCGGTCATCCGGGCAACCCCCGCCTCCAGGCCGTTGGCCGCGATCGATTCAGGTGCCTGGAGCTGAAAGAGCTCGCCCCCGGGGAGCGGCGCCAATGTATGCAATCCTCCCCGCCATAACGGATAAGCGTGCCAAAACGCCGGATCGAGGCCGTCGATCTCCAGATCCGCGACGATGCTCGTCTTCGCATCCACCGTGGAACCCAGCAGCTGCAGGCCGAGCAGTCGTCGGGTCGTGCTGCGTCCTCCGTCGCAGGCGACGACAAACGCCGCGGTCACGGCCTCTCCGGTGGCCAGCGTTACCCGTACGTCGCCCGGCGTCTGGGCGAGTGCCTCTATCCCGGCGCCAAGCTCGACTTTTCCTCCCAATGCCTCGACCCTGGATCGAAGGATTTCCTCCGTTCGCCACTGGGCGAGCATCATCAGATTTGGGTAGGGCCGGTCTTCGGTCGGGGGCAGATGCGTGCCCAGCGACCAGGCCTTTATCCCGATCGGCCCGAAGTGCAGCTTGATGAACGGGTACAAAGTCCCGCTCGCCATGATCTCGTCGGCGAGTCCCGCCATGTCCAGCAGCTCGATCGAGCGCGGCTGGATGCCTTTCCCGCGCGAGCCGGAGAAATATTCCGTGGCACTATCGACGATCCGCACATCGATATCGCGACGCAGAAGTTCGATCGCGAGGGTGAGCCCGGTGACGCCCGCGCCGACGATCAGAACCTGCGGCATGGGGTCTCCAAGATATATGCATTTACCACATATATCCCCTAGCGACGCCGGTATTGCGTCGCAAGATAAATATGCATAACGCATATAAATGGACTGGCCGGATCGTCTCCACCGTTCGCTGATCGCCGTCGCGGACCTGATCAACCGCCTTGACGTGGATGCGCGCCTGCTCGCCGCCGCGGGCGTCAAGCTCGACCGCGCGCTATTCCCGCTGCTGGCGCGCGTGGCGATGACTCCCGACATCAATGTTGCCGAAATGGCGAATATCGTCGGGCGGGATCATTCGACGGTGAGCCGCCAGGTGATAAGGCTGGAGGAACTCGGGCTGATCGTTCGGCTTCCCGACCCTGACGACAGCCGATCGCGCCGCCTGGTGCTAAGCGCCCAGGGTCGGGAAATCATGGCCAGGATAGCCGAAATTCGCCGCCAATGGATGGAAGCGCACTTCCAAAGCTGGCGCGCGAACGATCGCGATCGATTGGTTCATCTCATCGAAAAGATGGTCGAGGGGGGCGATCCTGGGTGAGGGGACTCTCAATGTGACGGCGGTGAACAGGCCGCTGGCACCTGAGGGTCGCTATGGGGAAGTCGGTTTACGGCACTCGGGCTTGGCGTCACGCGCTACTCGCTGTCGGCGCCGTGTAGTGACGGCAATGCGCCCCAAATCGAATGTTCGAACATGTTTGCGCTCATTCCGAAAGCCGACGCTTGTTCATGTAGGTAGGGACGATCCAAACTGGCTGGAAAGCTGCCACGAGCCCCCTTAGTGTCGCCGCATGAGCAAGCCTGATGCTTTTGGCGCTCGCATGGGGGGATGAATGTTACGCACCGGTCTTATCGTCTTGTCGGCGACCATCGCGGCCCTGGCGGCCGGCTCGGCTGACGCCAAGCCATCCGTTGGCGACGCTTCGCAGTGCGAACTCCACATCTGGCCGACCGAAACCTTTTGGGGAATTCCGTACAAGGTCGGGTACATCACCGGGCGGGCCTCGAAGGATGAGATCGTCGGGTCGATGGAAAGTCTCGTCGGACCGTCGGCGCAGCTTGCCGCCTTGCGCGACGCCGATCCGGTTCGTGCGCTGGGGCTGCCGGCCGGCACGCGGATCGTCGAGCATCAGGAGATCCTCGACCGCAAGACGGTCACCAAGATACGGACGCGCCGGGCGCAGTCCACCTCGCCCTGTTATTCGGAACTGATCGTCCTGCAGCACTTCCTGACCGAAGACATCGTCTGGGGCGACCGTTTCGGCTCCGCGTTCATGTTCCGCAATTTCGGCGACAAGCCGGAAGCACGCGGGTCGATCAAGGGCGTGGGCGGCAACAAGCTGAAGGTGCTGACCCTGCCCGAGGCAGCGCGTCCGGCCAACACGGCCGAACTGGTCGCGACGGCATTGAAGGGCAACTTCCTGGAATTCGCGAAAAATGCCCACTCGCAAATGGCGGCCGGTTCCGCGCGATAGGTCATTATTGTGGCGCCCGTCGCCGTAATTCCCAGTATTGTGGCGCCCGTCGCCGTAATTCTGTCGCCGTAATTCCCGTAAGGATCACCAGACCGTGCGGACGCGCTGGTTTGGGCGCTTACCGAGTTGATGCTCGGCGGCACCTACGCGCCGGATTATGGCGTTGCAGCCCCCTCATTCACTAATCCGTTTTGGGGCGAGTTTTGCTTGATAACCTAACGATTTAACGCATCCTCGCCATTGCCGAGTCTCGGCAAGCAGGAGAGTGATATGATTAAATATCTGATCTTGGGCATCGCGCTGACCGCCTCGCTTTCGTCGCCTGTCGTAATCCCAGCCTCTGCGCAACAGCGAGTGCCGATAGATCCGAGCGGGGACTTAGCTGAATTCACGGCCTATGCGCATGCAATGTGCGATGGATCGACATATTCCAACTGGGGGTACTCATCCTCGGAAGAATGCTTCGCCGACATCATGGCGCAAGCGCCGTCTGACGGCGGCGTCGCGCCGAGCATCATCAGTCTACCAGGCGGAAAAACTTGCACATATCCAGGTGCCGGAGCCAGCCACTTTCCCAGCGGCGGTTGTTAATCGAGACTTATCGACATCATTATCTTTTACGGTGACGGGTGCATAAATCCCTAAAAATAATTCGGGATCGTTGCACCCGTCACCGTAATGTCGTGCTCGCGGATACCCGACGCAACCTGTACGTTCTACGAGCCGCCTGATGGCGATTGACCTGGTGAAGACTGAAAGACACCATCATGATGGACGAAGCCGAAATCATAGCCATCATTGAGGAAGGTACACATCATCGCGGCTGGATTAGCAATTCATACGCACAGGTAGAGTTCCTTCTCGGCGACCTTATTGAGCGATGCCGTGCCTTCCCAGAATATAACGAGTTCACGGCCACGATCAGCCACAGCGCGGGCAAGAGAGTGTCGAAGATTCGGTCCATGCTGACTCTGGAAGGGCCGCTTGCCCCCTATTCTGCCCAGATCACCGGCGTGCTCGACGCTTTCGACGGTAATCACGAAGTTCGTAACCTGCTTGCACACGGCTTTTGCACGTTCCATCACACACCGACCGGCGATGCGGGTCTAGTGTTCCGCAAGTTCGAACGCGGTGACGTGGCGAACGGGGAAGACCCGGACATCCTGGTCCAACGCACATTCCGCCTCATTGATCTGCAATATCACCGGACGCAGTTCGTCGCCCAATCGCACGACGCGTTGCAGACCTTTCTGCAGATACACGCTGACCTGGGATGGGTCGGACTCTAATCGACTAAGCAGGCAAATTACGGTGACATGTGCATAAATACATAAATAATAATTCGGTATTGTTGCACCCGTCACCGTAATCTCACAACTTAGATCATTAAAGTGGGATGCATGATATAGCGATTGGGCTGGTGTAAATCGCGCCTTGCGCTCTGGCTTGTGCATCTCGGTCGGCGGCATCAGCCAACATGGCGCGTCTTGCCGCATCGCATCGCGCCTTCGTGGGGTATTTGGTTCCTGACGCCCCCATAGCACCAGCGCCGACTAACTCATAAGTTAACCCTGGCGAGGCTGGTGGAATGGCCGCGGCCTTGGCCTCACTCGTTTTCACTTGGTCGATAGTCTGCTGTTGTTTTTGCTCCAATGCCCGAACGCGCTCGCGCAGATCATCGACTTCAGACTTGTCGGCATACTGCGGCTGCTGCTGACAGCCTGACAACAGCGCGCCAGCCATAATCATCGTTGCCATTTTCATCCGCCCGCTCCCTTGAGCCGAGATTATCAGGCGCGCGACATGAGTCTATCCCGACACGAACGGCATATGACCGCCGTCTGCCAGGATGTTCCGGAATCGCTCCCATTCGGCCAAGGCTTGCTCCAACGAACGGTCCTGCAAATAGTCCCCGCTTGCATCTGTTTAAATTTGCGGTGACATGTGCATAAATACCTAAATAATAATTCGGTATTGTTGCACCTGTCGCCGTAAGCCTGTCGCCGTAATTGCAGTTAGTTGGGGCAAGGGATGTTTAGTCCAAAAACAGTTTTCGTGCTCGGTGCGGGAGCAAGCGTCGATCTGAATCTGCCTACTGGCGATACGCTCCGCACCGAGCTCATGAAGGTGCTCGACCGAGACTCGAACGACCATACGTTTACAAACGAGCAGTTCGACCGGGCGGTTAGAGCCCTTTGCAGTGCCAAGGGCGCTACCAATAGTGGGTTGCGTTACAGTGAATGCGGAAAGGCCGCTGCCCGGCTACGATACGCCCTTCCGCTGGCAGTCTCCATCGATAACTTGCTACATACTCACCAAGACGATGAGTTAATGGTCCAATTGGGCAAGCTCGCAATCGCCACGGTCATCCTAGAAAAAGAGGCGGCAAGCTATCTCCGACCTCAAAAGTCGAACATGCGTGGCGATGTCGAGCTAGCGGTTACGAACACGCCGAATATGCTCAAGACATGGTACTTGCCGCTCATGCGCTTGCTGGTGACCGGGCGCACCGTCGCTGAGATCGGCAGGATTTTTGAGAATGTCGCATTCGTGGTGTTCAATTACGACCGCTGTCTCGAACACTTCCTTGTGAACGCGCTCATGAACTACTTCCACGTTGATCCAAGAGTGGCGATAGAGCAGGTCAACAAGCTCACTATCGTCCATCCCTATGGGCAAGTCGGCCATCTCAAATGGCAGAAGGACGCCGAAAAACACGTGGTTTCGTCTTTTGGTAATTCGGAGGGCAAGCTGATTGAGATATCCGACCAAATCCTAACTTTCACTCAGTCAGCCGACACAGGGGTGCGTCAGCAAGCGAAGAACCTCATTTTGGGTGCCGAGACCCTCGTTTTTATGGGGTTTGGTTTTCTGCAACAGAACGTCGAATTGCTAACCGTAGATGGCCAATCCGCTGCGACAAAGGTGTTCGTGACGACGAAGGGCATCGGTGACGACGATGTTGAAATTGTTCTTCTAGAAATCCGACGGATGATTAAACGGAGAGTCGCGGAGCTACAGTTCGAACGCGACGGCTATTTCCGGCCCTTTGTCGAACGTCAAACCTGCCGCGATCTCATGGATCGCAACTGGCTTCGGCTCACTCACTAGGTCCACCTCGCCTTTGCCTCTTCATCGTCTAGTGCACATCGATGTGACGAAGTTGTCTCGTGCCTGATTAAACCGGCACGGATCTCCCAAGTTCGTCTTTCGACACATCGACACTGGCTGGCCGTTTTGCCGCTGCTTCTCTCCACGAGGCGTGGTGCTTTGGGCGTTCCCGGACCACCAAGGCGAAATGATCATGAGGATCGAGGCCGCCCCCGCCCGAGCATGCTATTTTGTGCCAGTCTAAACTGGCACGCATCTTCCCTCATTGTGGCGTCGAGATTGCATCGTCGCCTCAGTCACGCCAAGCTGCACTATCCTTGATTTGATGTATTAACCGAAAAGGTGGGCCGGTGGGAGAATTATCTAGGTTTGGGGTCAACATTACGCCGAATCCTGCGGGGTATAAGTCTATCAAAACGCTTCAATGGAGAGACGTTCCAGGGTTTTCGATACTAACCGGCCGAAATGGTTCGGGAAAGACCCAGCTACTTGAGATTTTGGCTTATTATTTAACGGGAACACGCCCCAACCAAGGCGGGTTTGAAGTTAACGTAGCAATAGACGGCTTAGCTCTAGATGCCGATGAAGTAGGATTCGTCCCAAGTACAGGCCGCTTCAGCGGCGGCGGATCATCGATAGAACACATGCAGAATATGAGGCGGAGTTTCTACCAACAAGTCCGGCAAATGCACAGCTATCAGCACGATCCGGCGCAGATGGCTAGAGCGCGACGTGCTGAGAAATTGCTGGGAGGGCAGAATTGGGAAGTTGTAACTAATAACGGACAGCGAAGCTTTTCTGAAAACGAATTTGATGATCTTTTGGTAGATGTGGATGTTTCTGCGAGTCTTGCAACTATTTTTGTCGCATATAGGGTAAAGAGGGCCGAGGCAATTGAGCGTGGAGCACCTGGTGTTGGCAAAGACGGGAAATCAATTGGACCAGCGCCCTGGGATATTGTCAATGAGTCATTGCAGGTTGCCGGATTTCCCTATGTTGTTTCGGATCCAACGAGAATATCGTTTACTGATTACTACGAACTTTCTCTTGTTGATACGACGTCTGCGTTGGAAATACGTCCGAGCGATCTCTCTTCTGGCGAGCAAGTACTTTTGCAGCTCACGTTGTGGTTATTCAGCTCCGCAAAGGATGGCGTCTTTCCGAAACTCTTGCTCCTAGATGAGCCCGATGCCCACTTGCACCCATCTATGACGGTGCAGTTTCTTGATGTGATATCGGAGGTGCTCGTCAGGAAACATGGAGTTCGCGTAATAATGACGACGCACTCCCCTTCAACAGTGGCGCTCGCCCCGGAGGGGGCCGTGTTTCAGATGGAGCGCGGCAGTCCAGTTGTTTCGCCGGTTACGGATCGAGCGGCTACAATCAACGTGCTGACCGCCGGCCTTGTCACGGTAAGTGCGGCGACGCGCTTCTGTTTCGTCGAGGACGAGGACGACGTCGCGTTCTACAACGCGGTGCTCGATATCCTGTCTGATGCGGGGCCGAGCAAAGACCCGTGCGCCATACGCAGCTCGCCGTCTCTTGTCTTCATTGCTGCCTCCGTAGGGCGAGGAGTCGGAAAGATCTCTGGTGGTAAGACGATTGTTGAGAAATGGGTTGATAAGCTCGATGCCCCGCCATTGAGTACAACGTTCGTAGGCGTGATGGATCGAGATCTAGGCAATCAACCGACCAACCGCGTCAGGGTGATTGGACGATACAGCTTTGAAAACTATCTGCTCGACCCGATCAACGTCTTTGGGCTCTTGCTCGAAAACGGCACCGCGCCTGCCATAAACGATGTCTCGGTAACCTCGGGCGATGAGCACCTCTTGCGGTTATTATCCCCGGCCGCGCTCCAGGCAATCTCTGACGCTGTTACCGAAAAGGTTCAAACATCGAGCGCTTCCCTGATTGTAGAGCCCCGGGTACAAGTCGAATACACTCGGGGAAGTGTTATTGAAGTTCCGGCGTGGGTCGTTAATCATCGGGGGCATGATCTCCTAGCGATGTACCAGCGAGCCTGGGGAGGTCATCAACTGATCAGTCCGCCCAGATTGGTTCGGTCGCTAAAGCGTGTCCGACTTATACCGCGGGAGTTGGCCGCGCTGTATTCAGATCTCCAATCTTAACATAAGGTGGCGCCTCTCCCTAAGCGATGCGCGGGAAGCGTCTGCTTCCGGCGCTGCAGAACCGAGAACCGGTTGTTCGGCAATCGACGCAGAGCTAGGCGTTAAACAAAGCTGCCCGTCCCGATTATTTTCTGCGGTCTCCTAAGCGACTGCAATTGACCGGCAAAACCAATCGCGAGTTACGCTACCTGTCGGCACTGTCGCCACCAGAGCCGTTGACGTGCGGCTAGCCAATTTATTGATAATGACATTGACTCGCAATAGCGACAATCATACGAGCCGCGCTTCCCGAACGCATCATGGAAGGCTCGTCGATGACCATTGCCCGCAGGCACCTCGCTCTCTCTGCCGTGTTGGCGCTGGCGTGGAGCCATCCGGCCTGGGCTGCCGGGCCGGAGGACGAAACCGACGATCAGGCGAAGGCGGAGATCGTCATCACCGGTACGCTGGCGGCGAATCAAAGCGCGTCGTCGACCGGGCTGCCGCTGACGCTGCGCGAGACGCCGCAATCGGTGACCATCATCGACCGCAGCCGGATCGACGATTTCGCGCTGACCAACATCAACGACCTGCTCGACCAGGCGGTCGGGATCAATGTCGAGCGGGTCGAGACCGACCGCACCTATTTCAACGCGCGCGGCTTCGACATCACCAATTTCCAGGTCGACGGGATCGGCATGCCCTTGCTGTGGGGGCTGCAATTCGGCGCGCTCGACACGGCATTGTGGGACCGGGTCGAGACGGTGCGCGGCGCCAATGCGATCATGACCGGGATCGGCAACCCGTCGGCGACGATCAATTACGTGCGCAAGCGGCCGACCGAGGACTTCCAGGCCTCGGCCTCGGTCATGGCGGGGTCGTGGAACCAGCTGCGCTTCGAAGGCGACGTGTCGGGGCCGCTCGACTCTTCGGGCAATGTCGCCGCGCGATTGATCTATGCGCACGACAATCGCGATTCCTGGCTCGACTTCAACCACGTCAACCGCAACGTCTATGGCGGCATCGTCTCGTGGAAAGTCACGCCGCGCCTGACCGCGACCGCCGGCTATACGCGTCAGGAAAACCATGCCGACGGCGTGATGTGGGGCGCGTTGCCGCTGACCTATAGCGACGGGACGCGGATCGATTATCCGGTCTCGGCCTCGACCTCGGCGCCCTGGACCTATTGGAACGTCACCGATCAGAGCGCGTTCGGCGAGCTTGCCTATGATCTGGGCGGCGGCTGGTCGGCCAAAGGCGTGTTCACCTACAAGCGCTTCGAGGAAGAAGCGAAGCTGCTCTACGCCTATAATTTCCCCGACCGCGCGACCGGGCTGGGCGTCGCGGGCATGTCGGGCATCTATCCCTCGACCTACGACCAATATCTCGGCGATTTCTACGCCTCGGGCCCGTTCACGCTGTTCGGGCGCCAGCACCAATTGGCGTTCGGCGTCTCGACCGCGCGCTCGCATGGCCGCGAGTGGGAGAATTTCTCGACCGACGTCATCGCCTTTCCGGCGGTCGGCGACTGGGGCAAGACGATCGTCCCCGAGCCGAGCTATCCGGGCGCCTATCTCGCCGCCGATTATACCGACCGGCTGACCCGCGCTTATGGCGCCGCGCACCTCAACATCACCGATCGGTTCAAGGCGGTGGTCGGCGCCAGCGCGATGTGGCTCAAATCGACCGGCACTTCCTACGGCACCGACCAGTCGCGCGACGCGCATGCGGTCAGCCCCTATGCCGGCGCGGTCTATGACCTGACCGGCAACGTCTCGCTCTATGCGAGCTATACCGACATCTTCAATCCGCAGGTCGAAGTCGACATCGACAACCGCAAGCTCGATCCGGCGCGCGGCAGCAGCATCGAAGGCGGGATCAAGAGCGAGTGGTTCGGCGGCAAGCTCTACGCCACCGCGTCGCTGTTCCGCGCGAAGCAGAAGGGGCTGGCCTCGGCGATCGGTGCGTTCGGCGATCCCAACGGGCCGTGCGTCAACGGGCCGGTCGGCGGGACCTGCTACGCCGGCGTCGACACGACCTCGCGCGGGTTCGAGATCGAGATTGCCGGCAAGGTCACCGACAATTGGCGCGTGAGCGGCGGCTATACCGGGCTGGAGATCGAGGATCAGGCCGGCAACCCGACCCGCACTTTCCTGCCGACCAGGTCGCTCAAGCTGTCGACCACCTACACGATGCCGCGGCTCAACGACCTCAAGCTCGGCGCGCAGCTGCGCTGGCAGAATGCGATCCGCTACGCCGATGCCACGGTGCAGGCGATGGGCGTGGTCACCGGCGACGTCCTGCTGCGCCAGGACAGTTATGCGGTGCTCGACCTGATGGCGGGTATCCGGCTGCTCGATCACGTCCGCGCGACGGTCAATGTGCGCAACGTCACCGATACCAAATATCTCGCCAGCCTGATGTGGGGCCAGGCCTATTATGCCGCGCCGCGCAGCGTGGCGGTGACGATCGGGCTCGATTTCTGATGGCGGCGCGCGCGGTCGATCGGCGCGGCTGGCGCTATCGCGGCAACGTCGCCGCGCGTGTGCTTGCCGGGAGTTTGGGCGCTTATGGCGTCGCATCGTGCCTGGCGATGGCGGTCGCGCGGCTGGGTGCAAGCGGGCGGATCGACGGCGTGATCGCCGGGACCTTGTGCGCCTATCTGGCGGTGCCCGCGGTCGCGATCTGGGCGTTCCTCGCGCGCGGGCCGTGGCGGGCCTGGGGCGGAATGGTCGCGCTCGTCGCATTGTTCGGCGCGCTGGCCTGGATGATCGGACCGCCGGCGCGATGAGCGCGATCCGCGAGGGGGTGCGGCAGGTCATGGCCTGGCTGCACGGCTGGACCGGGCTGGCGCTCGGCTGGGTGCTGTTCGTGATGTGCCTAGCCGGCACGATGAGCGTGTTCAAGCCCGAGATCAGCCGCTGGATGCGCCCCGAAGCGACCGCCAGCGCGGGGCGGGTCGAGGCGATCAATGCGGCGACCCACTGGCTGGCGGCAAACGCACCCAAGTCGGCCGGCTGGTACCTGACCGCGCCCGACGATCGCGCCAACACTGTCGAGGCGACCTATGACAGCGGCGGCGACTATGTCGCGCGTGCGCTCGACCCGGTCAGCGGCGCGCCGGTCGCGCGCGAGACGTTGGGCGGGGAATTCTTCTACCGGCTGCATTTCGAGCTCGAACTGCCTTATCCCTGGGGGCGCTGGCTGGCGTCGATCGCCGCACTGACGATGCTGACGGCGCTCGTCACCGGGATCATCGCGCATCGCCGCATCTTCCGCGACTTCTTCACCTTTCGCCCGCGAAAAGGACAGAGGTCGTGGCTCGACGGGCACAATGCGCTGGGCGTGCTGGCCATGCCGTTCCACCTGATGATCACCTTCAGCGGGCTGGTCACGCTCGCGTCATTGAACATGCCCTGGGGGATCGTCGCCAATTACGGCAACGATCTGGCCGCGGCGTTTCACGACCTCACCCCGGGCGCGGTCGACCGGCCGGCGGCGGGACGTCCCGCGACGCTGGCGCCGATCGCGCCGATGCTGCGCGAGGCCGAGCGGCGGTTCGGCGGCGCGCCATTCTCTCGCGTGTCGGTCGCCAATCCCGCCGATGCCGCGTCGGTCGTCACCGTCTATCGCAGCGATGCCGCGCAGATCGGCGCGACCACGGCAGAGATCAGTTTCGACGGGCCGAGCGGGCGGGTGATCGGTGCCTGGGCCGAGACGCGGCCGGCGGTCGGCACCTATGCGGTGATCTATGGCCTGCACATGGGGCGGTTCGCGAATGGCGTGCTGCGCTGGCTCTATTTCCTCGGCGGCGCGATGCTGACCCTGGCGGTGGCGAGCGGGATGATCCTGTGGGTAGTCAAACGCCGCGAGCGCGCCCCCTTGTCGCTGGCGAACCGCGTCGTCGAGCGGCTCAATGTCGGGATCCTCGTCGGGGTGCCGATCGGTTTCGCCGCCTATCTCTGCACCAACCGGTTGTTGCCGCCGGGGCTTGCCGATCGCGCGCAACTGGAAGTGACGGTCGCGCTCGATGCCGCCGGTGTCGCGCTGCTCGTCGCGCTTGCCGCGCCGCCGCGTCTGGGGTGGTCGCTGCTACTGGGAGTCCTCGCGCTGCTCTGTCTCGCCGCGCCGGTCGTCGGCGGCGGGCTATCCTATCTGTCGCAGGCGTTGGCCCGAGGCGACGCCGTGTTGCCCCTGGCCGATGCACTGCTCATCGCCGTCGCGCTGGCCGCACTGGCCTGCATGCGGTCCGTCACGCGCAAGCGCGCCGACCTCCGCCGGCCGGCGCGGGCGAGGGCAATCGCATGACCTTCGCGATGATCGAATTCCTCGGCCTCTATCTGCTCGCCGCCTCGATGCAGCCGCATCGCGGCGTCCTGCTCGGCGGCTGGCGCAGCATCGCCTCACCCCGCGCGACGGTGATCGCCGGCTGGTCGCTTGTGGCGCTATCGCTGGGGCTCGCCGTAGCGGGGCGTCAGCCGACCGATATCGTGACCTGGTTCGGCTTGCTGCCACTGGCCTGCGGCGCGATCCTGCTCGGCCTGAGCTTCGCCCCGCATCTGGTGCGCGCGGCGATGATCGCGGGACTAGCGGGCGGCCTGGCCGCGATGATCCTGCACTAATCCCGTCACCCCCGCGCATGCGCTGCACCGGATCTCCGCGGCCGCCCCGTCAGGCGTCGCCTGGAATGGGCGCCTCCGGGTTGATGAGCCCCGCACGGCGCAACTCTATCCAGAAGTCCGCGGGCACAATCTCGTTCAGCGCGGCGCTGTCCTCGGCGATGCGGCTCGGGCGGCTGGCCCCGGGAATCACGGCCGCGACCGCCGGATGGGCAAGCGAGAATTGCAGGCCCGCCGCCTTCATGCTGATGCCGTATCGATCGGCGATCGCCTTGATCCGCGCGACCTTGTCGAGGATCGCGGGCGTCGCCGGCGCATATTCGAAGTTCGGCCCGCCGACGAGCGCACCCGAACTGTACGGGCCGCCGACGACGATACCCAGGCCGCGCGCCTCGGCCCTGGGCATCAGCCGCTGGAGCGCGCGATCATGGTCGAGCAACGTGTAGCGGCCGGCGAGCAGCGAGCCGTCCGGGCGCGGCCCGTCGAGGTCGAGCAGCAGCTCGATCGGCTCGACCCTGTTCACGCCGAGCCCCCAGGCCTTGATCACCCCTTCGCCGCGCAACCGGTCGAGTGCCTTGAACGCGCCCTTGCGCGCACTTTCGAACATCGACAGCCATTCGTCGCCATAGAAATCCTGCGCCACGTCATGGACCCAGACGATCTCGATACGGTCGGTCTTGAGGCGCTTCAGGCTATCCTCGATCGATCGCAGCGTCGCATCTTCCGAATAATCGTTCACGATGCGGTTGGGGCGACCATATTTGAACACGTCGCCCTTCTCGCCGAGATCGCGCGCGCTGACGTCCTCGACCTCGTCGAGGATGATGCGACCGACCTTGGTGCTGATGACATAGTCGTCGCGTGGACGCGCCGCGAGCGCCTCGCCCATGCGGATCTCGGCCAGTCCCGCGCCGTAGAAGGGCGCATTGTCGAAATAGCGGATGCCGTCGTTCCACGCCGCATCCACGGTCGCGAGCGCTTCGTCTTCCGGGATGTCGCGGAACATGTTGCCGAGTGGTGCGGCGCCGAAACCGAGCCGGCTCGGAAGGATCTGCTTGAGAGACATGGTTTCGCTCCATTTCGCTGCGGCGGTCGGGTTGCGGCAGCCGCCCGAATATTGCTCCCCTCGCGCGAATGCCGCCTCTTTCATCCTCCGGCCGACGAGATTTCCGCGAGATGGTGCCGCAGGGCATTGATGGTGTCGAGTAACTCGACCAGGCTGGGCACCTCATCCGGGCGGTGGCGGCCCCAAGCCGGTCCGGGCGATCCAGTCGCACGCACCGGCGCGATGAAGCGATAGCCTCTACCGACGACGGTCGCGATAAACCGCGGCACGCAAGGATCGTCCTCTAGGGCTCGCCGCAGGCCGGCCACATTGACCTTGAGATTGGTCTCTTCGACGTAGATGTTCGGCCAGACCCGCGAGATCAGCGTGCGCTTGTCCACCAGTTCGCCCGGTTTCTCGACGAGGGCCGTTAGGATGTCGAGGGCGCGCCCCCCGATCTTGACCCGCGCCTTCCGCTTCAGCAGCAACTGCTGTTCCGGCCTCAGAAGAAACGGGCCGAATGCAAAGCAGCGTTGCTCCGGCCCGGCGTGGTCGAAATCGGATGCGTATTCCGGCGAACGGGTCATCCCGGGAAGAGCTTCGGAAGCGGCAGTCGTCGGCATTTCGACACTCCTCGGGGCTTGGCGCATGGCTGACCGATCGGCATCTGGCCCATTACTGGAATGCGTTCGACAGTGGCGCCCTATCCGATAGCGGCAGGATAAGCTTCGGTTCCAACATCGGTCCATGGCCCAAACCGGGTAGGCGCCAGAATACCCATTTGGGTGACGGCACATGTCTGGCGCACGAAGGTCTTCGGCCAGTCGAAATCGCTGCCGGTCGATAACCGTCAATGGAATGGCTAGAGTTCGATGATCCCTCGCTTTGCGGCAACCGTCACCGCATGCGTTCGGTCTGCGACCCCGAGCTTGGCGAAGATGCGCTTGAGATGCGCCTTTACCGTATCCTCCGAAACGCCGAGCCTCCAGGCGATCCGCTTGTTCGGATTGCCGGCGGCCACCAGCGACAGAATCTCGATTTCGCGCTCGGTCAGGGCGTCGCCGATCGCATGCACCGCGATCTGCGTCGCGACCTCCGGAGGGATATGGCGTCCGCCGCCATGTACGGCGCGGATCGCGTCGATCAGGTCGGTTCGCATCGCGCTCTTGAGCAAATAGCCGTTGGCCCCCGCCTTGAGCGCCCGCAATGCTTTCGCGTCGCCGACATAGGTCGTCAGCACCAGGATACGCACCTGCGGATAGTCTCGACGGATCGTCTGGATCGCCTCGACTCCGTCGATGCCGGGCATTTGCAGGTCCATCAGCACCACGTCGGGCTTGGCGGCCGCGATCGCGGCGATCGCGGCGGCGCCGTCACCCGCCTCCGCGACCACGACCATATCCGGCTGCCGCGTGATCGACCCGACGACTCCGTCGCGCAACATCGGGTGATCGTCCACGATCATCACGCGGATGGGATTGGCGGTCACTGAGTCATCCATCGCTGCGTTCCCTCGCGAACCAACGCCGCCAGGCTAGCCGGATCGGGGCGTGATGTGTCGGCATGGGCAATGCCGGCCCCCGACCGTCACTTCGACTAACGTATCCTGGACTTAGCGCCTTCGCCTCCCGCGCGTCGACAGCCAGCACCCGCCCTGGGCCGTCACACTACCAGAATTAACCCCGCTTCACGGAGATGAACAACCGCATGCCGCCTCGCGTCATCACGCTCCACGCCCTTTGTGATGGCGCTTCACCGCGGACCGACGCCACCAGGCCAGCCATGTCCACCGGGGTCTGTCGGCATAGGCGATTTCGGCCGCGACCTTCATTTCTACCGACGTCCCGCCTGCCGGATCGGTGGTAATGGCCAGTCGCCCGCCGATCTTCTCCGCCCGCTCGCGCATGCCTACCAGCCCGAAATGGCCGGCGACGCTGCCCTGGGCGACGATCTCCGGCGCGATACCGATGCCGTCGTCGACGATGCGCAAGACCAGTGCTTCGATGCCGTAAGCAACCGTGATCGAGACTTTGCGCGCGTGCGCGTGGCGGGAGACGTTGAACAATGCCTCATCCGTGATCCGCAGCAATTCGTCGGCAATGGCGGGATAGATCTCCCGTTGCGGCCCCTCGACGCTTACGCGAATCTCGATCTTGTCCGGCAACAGGAGCCGCTCGGCGGTGCGGGTAATGACCTCGGACAAGCTCTGGGCCCCGCTCCATCGGCGCAACTCGTGAATGCGGTCGCGCCCTTCGACCACGACGGCGTCCGCACTGTCCAGCGCGTCCAGCATGTCGCGGTGCGCCGGCTGGATCGCGGCTATGTCCTGCGCGATGTTGCTGAAGCGCATGATCAGCCCTTGCACGCTCTGCAGCAGGGTATCGTGCAGCTCGCGCGCGATGCGATCGCGCTCGTCCAGCCGCTCGATCATCCTCGCCCGGATACGCTCGGCGACGGCGCGTAATCGCAGCGAATAGGCCAGCCACAGCAGCGCCAGCACCAGCACCACCCACAGCAGGTAGAACGGCCAGCTCTGGAAGAAAGTCGGCGGGATTTCGAACTCCAGCGTCGCGCCCCGTCGATTCCATACGCCGTCATCGTTCGCAGCCATCAGGCGGAACCTGTAGCTGCCCGGCTTGAGTCCGGTGTAGAAGGCCTCGCGGCGGGTGCCCGGGTCGACCCAATCGTCGTCCACGCCCTCCAACTGGTAACGGAACCGCACGCGCGACGGCACGGACAGGCTAGGCGCGGTATACTCGATCTGCAGATTGGATGTGCCCTTGGGCAACTGAACGGGCGTAGCAGCTGCATAGGTCCGCCCCCCCGAAACCAGGGACTTGATGATCACTGGCGGTGCGAGCGAATTGAAGGACAGCCGCTTGGGGTCGATGCAGGCAATGCCGAGCCTCGTCACGAACCAGAGACGCCCGTCGGAGGCCTCCATCGCCGTTTGCGACGAGGAATCCTGCTGCGCCACGCCGGGCATCCCGTCGTCGCGATCGAACACGCGCGCCTTCAGCGGGCGGTCGATATGCGCGAACGCATCGTCCAGGTCGGCGCGCTCGATCTTGACCACGCCGGCGACGGCGTTGAGCCAGAGGTCGCCTTCGGACGTTTCGACGATCCCGGCTGTCCGGCTCAAATACGGGTGCACGTCCGACCTGAGGGTGATGAAGCGCCGGCCGTCGAACCGCGCCAACCCGAAGTCGCCGCCGGCATAGACATGCCGTCCCCGGACGGCCATCACCACGACGGTGCCAAGCGCAAGATCGTGGCGCGCGGAGAACACACGACGGGCGGAGCCATCGACCATCTCGATGCGGTCGCCTTCCGCGATCCATATCCGCCCGACCCCGTCGCGGAGCATCTGCATCGGCAGAATGCCTGGGGTGGCGAGGCGTGGCTCAGCCCTCCAGCCATGGCCTATCCGACAGAACGCTCCTTCTACGGACGAAACGCAGATCCGCCCCGCGGCCATTTCGAGGAGAGCAAACGGCCTGCTCCTCGCCCAGGGCAGCGGCACATCCCGTACCGTGGCGCCCGACAGAACGCCCAGCGTTCGGTCCGTGCCGATCCAGGTGCGCGACAGAGCATCCGTATGTAATATCAATGGCCGCCGTGGCAGGCGGACCAGCTTTTGGGCGGCATGCTCCGAACTTGCTTTGAAGAGAGCGTCGTTCGACGTCACGTACATCGAGCCCGCAGGACCTGCCGCTATCCGGAAACCGTCGCGCGAATCCATAGGAAGCCCGGTGGCCACGACCGCGCTCGTCTCGCGAAACTGGTCGAGGCCGAGGTTGGTCCCCACCCAGACATTGCCTTCACGGTCCTGCAGGATCGGATTGGCGAGGTTGGAGGTTAGGCCACGCTCCGGGCCGAACCGCTCCGTCTTGGTATGAGCATCGAGCACGCCACCTCTCGAGCCGGCGCCGCCGAGACGGAAGAAGCCGCCACTCCCATAGGTTCCCCAGAGGCTACCGTGCCGATCGAAAAGTAGGCTCTGTGCTCGGGGATTGGGCGTTATCGGCGGCACGATCCAAATCGTCGTGGATTGGCCAGCCGATGCCATGATGCGCTGAAGACCGGGCCGGGCACCGGTGGTGAGCCATATCGCTCCATCCGGCGATTGCTTCAGCTTTGGTCTGTTCCCGGCTGAGGCGGCGACGCGCGAAAATCGATCGGCACCTGGACGCAGCACCTCGAGTTGGCCACCGGCCGCGACCCAGACCGACCCGTCGGCCGCGCCCAGGACGCTGGTTGCGGCGCCTGCAGCTACCCCGCGAGAAGGACCGAAAATCTCCCATCGACCCTGACGAAAGCGCGCGACTCCGCCTCCGTCATCCTCGCCCAGCGCCGCCCAGACGCCGCCTGCGCGGTCCTCGGACAGCTCCAACACGGGGACCGGCGGCAGGCCCAGGTCGAACGTGCTGAGGTGGCCCGCGCGGAGTCTTGCCAAGGCACCGGATGCAAAGCCAATCCAAAGGTCACCGGAGCGGGTGGCAACCAGGGAATTGACGTTGAGCGACGGAAGGCTCTCCCCTTTGAGGGGTTGGAACTTCTCGAAACTCGCTCCGTCGAACCGGTAGAGTCCGCCCCCCGTGCCCAGCCAAAGGTAACCGTCGTTCGTCTGGGCGAGAGCCCAGATCTCCGGCGGAGCTCCTTCTCTCGAGGTCCAGGCGGTATGCTGCAATTGTTGCAGGCTGCGCTGCCCGTCCGCCGCGCGCGCGTCGCACAGGCTTGCAAGGACGGGCGCAAGCATCCCCAACAGGAGGTATTTCCCAGCGGATGGCATGCCCCATATTTCACCCAAAGCGGACGCAGTGTCACGCTGGGGCGGAGGAGGGCCTGGTTCTCATCAAATGCGTACGAATTTCAAGGAGGGTTTGAGCTTCGTGTTGGTTCCTTCGTCACAACGCGAAAACCCGAACCCTCCTCAGTTTAAATCCCCAAAATCTCGGTCGTAGGCGATGATGGATGGGAGATGTCGTCAAGACCTGATGAACGCGAGCAGGTCGGGGTTGAGCACATCCGCATGCGTGGTCAGCATGCCATGGGGGTAGCCGGGATAGGTCTTCAGCGACCCGTTCTTGAGCAGGTCGACCGCACGCGGCACCGAGCTTGCGAACGGGACCACTTGGTCGGCCTCGCCATGCATCACCAGCACCGGCACGGTGATCTGCTTGAGGTCGTCGGTATAATCTTCCAGCCAGGAGTCGACGGTGACGTAGTGAGCGAAGGCACCGCCGGACATGCCCTGGCGCCACCAGTTCGCGATGACCGCCTCCGAAGGCTTCGCCCCATCGAGGTTGTAGCCATAGAACGGGTTCTCGGGAACGAAACGGAAGAACTCGGCGCGATTAGCCAGCATGCCGGCCTTGATCGTTTTGAACCACTCCGGCGGCTGACCCGCCGGGTTGTCCTCGCTCCGATACATATTCGGCGTCAGGGACGCGACCAGCACCGCCTTCGCGACGCGTTCCTGGTGACGAGCGACATAGCGAGCGACCTCACCGCCACCGGTCGAATGTCCGATATGGATCGCGTCGCGCAGGTCGAGATGTTCGGTCAGCGCCGCCAGGTCGGCGACCCAATGGTCCATGTCGTTACCTGTGCTGGGCTGGTCGGACCGGCCATGGCCGCGCCGGTCGTGGGCGATCACCCGATAGCCATGCTGCAGGAAGAACATCATCTGGGCGTCCCAGTCGTCCGCCGTCAGCGGCCAGCCATGGCTGAACACGATCGGCTGACCCGATCCCCAATCCTTGTAGTAGATGTTGACGCCGTCTTTGGTCGTGATCGTAGGCATTGTTCGTTCCTTTCGATTGATCTTCCTGCCGATCGTCTCGAATTTCCGCCCTCCGCCTCAGGCAACCGCGACCGCCTGAAGGCTCAAGGCCCGGCGCTCGGCCAGCGCGCCGATATTTGCGCGGTAGTGCTGAAAATGCGGAGACGCCTGATGCGCCGCGGCTGCATCAGCATCGACATAGAGTTCGTCGATCACGAAGAGGCCGGGCTGGGACGGATCGGTCCAAAGGTCGTAGCGCAGATTGCCCGGTTCCGACCGGCTGGGCCCGATCAACCCTTCAACCAGGCTGCGCAATTCGGCTTCCTTGCCCGGATGCGCCGTCAAGATGCCCACGGTCTTCACATTGCTGGTCATCTCGGTTCTCGCCCTACAGCCGGTCCTCGTTGCGAAGCACCTTCTCGGCGGAACGCTGCCTAGACCAGTACGCCGCGCCGGCGGGGTTAAACGCGGTAAAACGCGGTCAGGCTTGGCTCGACGCCGACGCTATTGCCGGTCGGCGGGGCCGGAGAAGTAAGCGAGGGTCAATTTCGGACAGAGTCCGATCGCCGGGCGATTGATCTCGGGCGCGTCCAGCCCGGCCATGTTGTGGGGCCACGTTTTCGCTTAACCCAAACTTACCGCAATTCACGACCGAGACCGACGCCGCGAGCGTATCAGATGCGTGGCTGCAGCTTCCGCAGATCACCGCAACGGAGGGCGTCGTGAGTAAAGGAAAGGTCGTCGTCATCGGCTCGAATGCAACGCGCATCGAGACCAGGGGTGGCTATTGGGGCGCTACCGGCCAGTATCTCAATGAAACGGTCGTGCCGGTGATGGCGCTCATCGATGCCGGCTATGAGGTCGTGCTCGCCACGCCGAATGGCGCGCCGCCGACGATCGACAAGGCCTCGGATGCGCCGGCGCATTTCGGTGGCGACGTGCACGCTTATGAGCACGCCAAGGTCTTTTACGCCACTGACCCGTCGATGCAGGGGCGCACGCTGCGTTCGATCCTCGACGAGGGCCTGGACAGCTATGATGGGGTCTTCATTCCCGGCGGCCAGGCACCGATCGTCGACCTGATGCAAGACCAGGAGGTCGGCGAAATCCTGCGTCACTTCCAGGAGCATCAGAAGCCGACCGCGATGCTGTGCCACGGACCGATCTCGTCGAGTGCGGCCATGCCCTATGCACGCGAGTTCCGCGCCGCGCTGATCGCCGGCGATCCGGAGAAGGCCAAGGAATGGGCCCGGGACTGGCAATATGCCGGCTACCGGATGACGGTCTTTCAGAAGAGCGAGGAGAAAGTGATCGAGGACACGATCCTCCACGCCAAGATCTATTTCGACATGCCGTACGCGCTCGGCCTGGCGGGCGCCATCGTCGATACCGGGCCGGACTTCGAGCCCTATGTCATCGAAGATCGCGAGCTGATCACCGGCCAGAACCCGCGTTCGGATCATCCGATTGCCACGGCCCTTATCGCCGCCCTGGATCGCAAGCTCGGTCACGCCTGACGGCGGATCGGACTCGATCCCAACCCGGTCCTGCGCGCTTCCTGCCCCGGCATTTCCCGGGGCACCCCGGGCCGGAAGCGCGACCCGTTCAACCTGGAGTGACGTCAGTGAAACATCTTATCGCAGGAGTGCTTCTCGCCATGGCTACCACCGCTTCCGCCGCCGCTCAGGCCCGCGCGCCCGACAAGCCCGTTTCGATCGTCCTGGTGCACGGCGCGTTTGTCGATGCCTCGGGCTGGAAGTCGGTCTACGACATCCTGACCAAGGACGGTTATGAAGTGCTGGTCGTCCAGAACCCGACCGTCACCCTCGATGGCGATGTCGAGGCGACGCGTCAGGTGATCGCGAAGGCGACCAAGCCGGTCCTGCTGGTCGGCCACAGCTATGGCGGCGCGGTCATCACCGAAGCCGGCGCCGATCCCAAGGTAAAGAGCCTCGCTTATATCGCGGCGCTTGCGCCCGATGTCGGGGAGTCGGTGTTCGAACTCGCGACGCGGCCGGTCCCCGGCGAGTCCGGACCGCCGCTGCTGCCGCCGGCCGACGGGTTCATCATCGTCGATCCCGTAAAGTTCCCGACCGCCTTTGCCCAGGATGTCGATATCTCGATCACCGGCTTCATGGCGGTGGCGCAGGTTCCCTGGGGCGTCGGCGCGGTGCAGACAAAGCTCACCTCCGCGGCGTGGAAGGACAAACCGGTTCGCTGGATGCTGACCACGCAGGACCACATGGTCTCGCCGACCACCCAGCGCTTCATGGCGACCCGCGCCAAGGCCAAGCTGACCGTGATCAACAGCAGTCACGCCGTGATGCTTTCCCACCCCAAGGACGTCGCCGCCTTCATCGAGGCCGCGGCCGCCGACGCTAACTAGCCGCAACGTCCCGGGCGGCGGCGCGCGCCGGCCGCCCGGAAACGTCGGAAAATGATCGGGTTATCAATTAAGGAACGCCGTTCGATGGTTGATGCTCCGCACACGCCGACCGCATTGACACGCCGCCAGGCAATCGTCCTGGGCGGTGGTGCGCTACTTGCCTCGACCACACTTCTTGCCAGCGGGCCGGCCTCTGTCGCTGGTGAGCGTTCATCACGCAGCGCGAGCCTGACCCAGGTGCGTAATGCGACCTTGCAGATCGACTATGGCGGCGTCCGCTTCCTTGTCGACCCGTTGCTGGGAGACAAAGACGCCTATCCCGGCTTCGAGGGAACGGCGAACAGCCAGCGGCGCAACCCGCTGGTGCCGCTGCCCATGCCGCTCGCCTCGATCGTCGATGTGGATGCCGTCATCGTGACGCACCTGCATCCCGACCATTGGGACGAAGCGGCGAAGGCCAAGCTGAACAAGTCGCGGCCGATCTTCGCGCAGAATGTCGCGGACGCCGCCCAGCTCCGATCGGCCGGCTTCTCCGACGTGCGGCTGCTGGGCGAAAACACCGAGTTTCAGGGAGTGCGCCTGTCCCGTACCGGCGGCCAGCATGGCACCGACGCGGCACTGAAGGCGCTGCCGCAGATCCTCGGCCCGGTCAGCGGCTTCGTCATGCGCCATCCCGCGCACAAGACGCTCTATGTCGCCGGCGACACGATCTGGAATGCCGAGGTCGAGCGCGCCATTGCCCGCTACTCCCCGGACGTGATCGTAGTGAACGCGGGCATGGCGACGGTGATCGGATTGGACCCGATCATCATGGGTCCCACCGACGTCCTCGCCGTGCATCGTGCCGCGCCGAACGCCACGCTGATCGCCAGCCACATGGAAGCGGTCAACCATTGCATCCTCAGTCGAGCCGACCTGCGTGCCTTCTCGAAGCGCGATGGCTACGACCAGCGCCTGCTCATCCCCGCGGACGGTGAAACGCTAGCGATCTAGAACGCGTTCTATAAGCCCGCCGCGATCACGCTGATCTCCACCGCATATTCCGGCCCGGTCAGCCGCGCCTCGACCGTCGCACGCGCCGGCATGCCGTCGCGCGACACCCACGCATCCCACACCGTGTTCATCTCGGCGAAGCCGGCGATGTCGGCCAGATAGATGGTCGCGCTCAGGATGCGGCTCTTGTCGCTGCCGGCTTCGGCCAGCAGGCTGTCGATCGTGCGCAGGATCTCGGCGGTCTGCTCGGCGACGCTGTTGCCGGCATTCTCCTCGGCGACCTGGCCGGCGGTGAAGATCAGGCCGTTATACGCCACCATCTGGTTCATGCGGGCGGTCGGGTGCCAGCGTTTGATCTCGGTCATGCGATTGTCCTTCGATAGGGATGATGGTGGGCTCAGGCCCAGGCGGAGCCGGCGAGCTGATCCATCGCCCCGCGGATCGTGTCAACGACGAAGCTCCGCTCCTCGTCGACCAGCGAGAGGCGCGGCGAGCGGGTCCATTCGGGCGCGCCATAGACGAGGTTCTCGGCCAGCTTGATATACTGGACCAGCTTGACGTGCGTATCGAGATGGAAGCTCGGCGTGAGCATCCGGTAGAGCTCGCGCGCCTTGGCGAATTGCTCGGCGCGACACAGTTCGAACAAGGCGACGCATTGCTTGGGCCAGACATTGGTCATGCCCGACACCCAGCCAGTCGTGCCCAGCGCCATGCTCTCGACGATCAGATCGTCCACCCCGCAGAACACGCTGAACCGGTCGCCCAGCGCCACGCGCAAATCTGTCACGCGGCGGATGTCGCCGCTCTCTTCCTTGACGCAGACGATCTCGGGCACGTCGGCGAGCGTCTCGAGCACCGCCGGGGTGACGTCGACGCCATAAGCGATCGGGTTGTTGTAGATCATGATCGGCAAGTCCGACGCGCCCGCCACGCCGCGATACCATTCGGCGGTTTCGCGCGGATCGCTCTTATAGCCCAGGCTGGGAAAGACCATCAGACCTTGCGCACCCCAGGATTTGTAGAGCTTCGCATTGGCGCGCGCGGTGTCGAGCGTGATCTCGGCAAGGCCGGAGAGAACGGGGACGCGCCCGCCGACGATTTCGACCGCGGCGCGGATGACGGTCTCGCGTTCGGCGAGAGTCAGCGAGGCATTCTCGCCGAGCATCGGGAGGACGATGATTCCCGACACGCCGTTGGTCACCAGCCGCTCAATACTTGCACGAATCGCGTCTAAATCGAGCTCGCCCGATTGCGTCATTTTCGTCGTCACCGCCGGGAAAACGCCCGTCCAAGCCTCAGTCATGCCATTTTTCTCCGTCAATAATTGTATTGGATACATATAAAATACAAACTAGGATGTCGATAGCGTTTGCCGCAGGGGCTCGATTTCGGCACATCGACCCCATGAGCGGCGGCGTTTCGCCGGGACAAAGGACAGGGCATGACATTGCTGGAATCGCCATCGGAGCGGCATGAGATCGAACGGCGGAGCCTCCCCGCGGACATTCGCGAATCGCTGCAGGAGCGGATCCTGAGTGGCGAGTTCCGCGACGGCGAGGCCTTGGTCCAGGACGTGCTTGCCGAGGAATATGGCGTCAGCCGGATGCCGGTGCGCGAGGCGCTGAGGCAATTGGAGGCGTGCGGGCTGGTCTCGATGCAGACCCACCGGGGCGCCGTCATCACCTCGATCCCGACCGAGCAGGTGGAAGAATTGTTCGAACTCCGCGCCTTACTCGAAGCCGATATGCTGGTGCGCGCGATCTGGCGGATGACGGACAGCGACATTGCGGAGGCGCGGGACGTCCTGGGCGCGCTCGAGCAATCCTATCGGCGCGGCGACATGGCGAGTTGGGGACGGCTCAATTGGGCCTTTCATCGCCAGCTCTACCTCCCCGCCGGGCGGCCGCAGACCCTGGCCGTCCTCCACGGCATCAACCTCCGCGTCGAACGCTATATCCGCCTGCATCTGTTGGTGACCGACGGCCTCGACACGGCCGAGCGCGAGCATCGCGAGATCCTGCGCCTTTGCGCGCTGCGCGACGCCGAAGCGGCGGTCGCGTTCCTCAAACTGCACATTCTCGACGCCGGGCGGACCCTCGTCATGGCCCTGCGCCAGGCCAGGGCCGCGGAGCACTAAAAGCGCGGTGTCGTAAAAATTGTATCCAATATCCAATCGGGAAGCTGAGTTATGCGCTTGCAACACCTCATCACGGTCGTCGGCGCGCACGCCGAAGGAGAAGTCGGCCGCGTCATCACCGGCGGCGTCATCGCCCCGCGCGCATCCTCAATGTTCGAGCAACAACAAGCACTTATCCGCGATCAGGACTGGCTGCGCGGCATGCTGCTGTCCGATCCGCGCGGGGGCGTGAACGCCGCGGTCAACCTCGTCACCCCGCCGATCGCGCCCGAGGCCGATATCGGCCTGATCGTCATCGAATCGGACTATTATCCTGCAATGTCAGGGTCTAACCTGATGTGCACGGTCACCGCCGTACTCGAAACCGGAATGGTGCCAATATTAGCACCAATCACGCACCTAATCGTCGATACGCCGGCCGGATTGGTCCATGTCGAAGCTGAATGCGACAACGGCAAATGCCGCCGGGTATCGTTCAAAAACGTTCCCGCCTTCGTCATGCATCGCGACGCCGCGGTCGAAGTGCCGGGGCTCGGCACGGTCACGGTCGATGTTTCCTATGGCGGCATGATCTATGTGATCGTCGATGCGGAGAAGCTCGGCTTCACCCTGGCACGCGATGAAGCACGCGCGCTGGTCGAAATGGGCGAGCGGATCAAGCTCGCCGCGGCCGAGCAATTGCCCTCGGTCCATCCGGAGAATCCGGGAATCCACACGATCAACCAGACCTTGTTCGCCGGGCCGTTGGCCGAGCGCGACGGGGTCAAGACCGCGAAGAACGCCGTGGTCGTTTCGCCCGGCCGGATCGATCGCAGCCCGTGCGGCACCGGCAGTTCGGCGCGGATGGCGCTGATGCACGCGCGCGGCGACCTCGCGGTCGGCGAGCGGTTCGTTCACACCTCGATCCTCGATACCGAATTCCTCTGCGAGATCGAGGGGGAAACTACTGTTGGCGGTACGCCCGGGGTGGTGACGAGAGTCGCGGGGCGGGCGTGGCTGACCGGCGTTTCCTATTATGGCAGCGATCCCGATGATCCTTTCCCGCACGGTTATCGCCTCAACGATACGTGGCTGGCTTGTTAAGCTCTATCTGCGTGCAAGCTAACTCCCCTCCCTGCAAGGGAGGGGTTGGGGGTGGGTGCGCGCGTCTGCGCGCCAAAAAGACTCGCTAGCTACTTGCCAAAACAGCATCGGACGAGGCTTCGAGCCTCGCCCGATGCTACACCCACCCCTAGCCCCTCCCTTTCAGGGAGGGGGAGCTGATGCCACGCCGCGGACCATCGACACGACAATAATTGTACTGTAGTAAACATTAGAACAATCGTTGAGAGGTGATAGGTGGTCGGAACATTAGGCTTCGTCGGTACGGGTACGATCGCGGCGGCGATGATCGAGGGGCTGGCGCTCTCCGGCAACGAACCGATCGTCGTCTCGCCGCGCAACGCCGATATCGCCGCCGGCCTCGCCGCGCGCTTCCCCAACGTGACGATCGCCACCGATAATCAGGCGGTGGTCGATGCCAGCGACATGGTGGTCCTGTCGGTCCGCCCGCAAATCGCCGACGAAGTACTGCGGCCGCTCGCCTTCCGCTCCGACCAGCACATCCTCAGCCTGATCGCGACCATCTCGCTCGACTATCTCCACGAGGTCACCGCGCCGGCCGCGACGGTGACGCGGGCGGTGCCGCTGCCGCCCGTGGCGCGCGGGCAGGGGCCGACCGCGGTCTTTCCGCCCAACGCGCAAGTGAAGGCGCTCTACGACCGGCTCGGTATCGCGATCGAGCTTGGCGAGGAAAGCGAGTTCGACGTGTTCAGCGCCGCAACCGCGACGATGAGCAGCTATTTCGCCTTCGCGCGAACGGTGACGTCGTGGATGGAAGCGAACGGCGTCGAGGCTGCCAAGGCGCACGCCTTCATGGCCCAGATGCTCGAAGGTCTCGGCAGTGCCTCGCCCGCCGCGCCTGAGCGGAGTTTCGCGCAACTCGCCGACGAATATCAGACGCGCGGCGGGATCAACGAGCAAGTGTTCCGCGCGATCACCCGCGACGGCGTGCTGCCCGATCTCGATACTGCGCTCGACGGCGTTCTCGCGCGGCTGCGCGCCGGGCGCGGGATCAAGGACTGATGCGGTCGGCCCACGACCTGATCGGCGAGGTGATCGGGGCGATCGGCGCGCCGGATTTCCTAGCCGTGGCGGCGGACAGCGTGCGGCGCTTTGCCGGCTTCGACCTCGCCGCGATCGTCCTGCACCCCGATAGTGACCGACCGCGCGTGCTGTTCGACGATTTCGACCGGATCGGGCGGCGCGAGGCGATCGAGACCTATGCGCGGGTCACGCATCGCATCAACCCGATGCTGGCGCGGCCTGGCGTGGTGCGCGCGCGCGATTTCGCCGGCACCGCACCCGATCGCATCGCGGCGCTGCGGCCCTGGCTGGTGCCGGCACCCGAGGAGGAATTGGGGTTCCGCACCGCCGGCTGGCCCGAGCGGCAGGAGGAGCTTGGACTTCATCTGCGCGGCTGGGGCGGGACGATCGAACTCGGCCTCTATCGAGAGCGCGGGCGCCATGCGGCACCGGCCGCGACGTTGCGCGCGCTCGACGCCGCCGCGACGCCGATCGCTGCGGCGTTCGAGCGCCATCGCGTGCTGACTGGAGAGGGTGCCACGCTCCGCACGTGTCTCTCGCCGCGCGAGAATCAGGTGTGCGATTTGCTGCTGCTCGGCTGTTCGAGCGACGCCATCGCGCTCAGGCTCGGGATCAGCCGACATACGGTCAAGGATCATCGCAAGCAGATTTTCCGCAAGCTGGGTATAGCGTCGCTCGCGGAGTTGTTCGCGTCGGTTCACTAGCAGCTACTCTCCCCTCCCTTTCAGGGAGGGGATTAAGGGGTGGGTGTAGCATCGGGCGAGGCTCGATGCCTCGACCGATGCTGTTTTGGCGATCGGCCGCTGAGTCTTCTTGGGCGCGCAGACGCGCGCACCCACCCCCAACCCCTCCCTGCGAGCAGGGAGGGGAGCATTTATCCCCCTCTCAAGAGGGATGGCGCCGCGGCGCCGATCCGGCACAATCGCGCGTGCCCGCACGGGGCCAGGAAAGGGAAGACGATGCGTTACGTCCGGATGCCGATCGAGGTCGAATCGCCCGAGGAATATGGGTACGGCAACATCCGCAACAATCTGTCCGAGAGCTCGATCGTCGATCAGTCGATCGGCAGCCTGGGCCTGACCGTCCCCAATCTGACCCTGCTGTACGGCGAGCATCGCGGCAGCGAGCGGTTGCGCTCGCTGATCATCGAGAAGACGCCGGGCCTTGCGGTCGACGACGTACTGATCTGCGGCGGTGCGGCGGGCGCGCTGTTCATCATCGCCACCGCCTTGCTGGGCAAGGACGATCATCTCGTCGTCGTGCGTCCCAATTACGCGACCAATATCGAAACGCCGCGCGCGATCGGCTGCCAGATCGGCTTCGTCGATCTCGAGTTCGACAACGGCTTCGCGCTCGACCTCGACACAATCGCCGCGGCGATCACCCCCGCGACCAAGCTGATCAGCGTCACTTGCCCGCACAACCCGACCGGCGTGATGATGAGCGAGGCCGAACTCACCGCGCTGGTCGCGCTGGCGGCAGAGCGTAATTGCCTGCTGCTGGTCGACGAGACCTATCGGGACCTCGCGATCACCACCAGGCTGCCGATCGCGGCGTCGCTCGGCGACCACGTGATCAGCGTCGCGTCCTTGTCCAAGGCGTTCGGCGTGCCCGGCATCCGCGTCGGCTGGATGATCAATACCGATCCCGCGCTGATGGAAATATTCCTCGCCGCCAAGGAGCAGATCAGTATCTGCGGCAGCGTGATCAACGAGTGGGTCGCCGAGGAAATCCTCGCCAGGCGCGACGCCTTCCTGGCCCCGACGCTCGCCGAATGGCGCCGCCGGCTCGACCGCGTCGCCGCGTGGATGGCGGGTGAGGAATTGCTCGAATGGGTGCGTCCGTCGGGTGGCGTGGTGTGCTTCCCGCGGATGAAGGCCGACCCGCCGGGCGGCACCGACGCTTTCTATCGCCGCCTGCTCCAGGATCATGGCACCTATGTCGGCCCGGGCCATTGGTTCGAGATGTCCGACCGCTATTTCCGCGTCGGCTATGCCTGGCCGACCGCCGACCAGCTCGAGGCCGGGCTCGTCGGTATTTCCGCCGCGCTGCGCGGCTGACCCTCCCAGTCCAAGGATCCAACATGACCGCCCTGATCGACCGCATCCGTGACGCTCATGTCGCGATCCGTCCGCACGTCCTGGTCTCGCCGCTCCAGCGCAGCGACGCGCTGTCGGATGCGCTTGGGTGCGACCTCTGGCTCAAATGCGACCATCTCCAGCCGACCGGGTCGTTCAAGCTGCGCGGCGCGACCAACAAGGTGCGGCTGCTCGCGCCCGATCATGAAGAGGTGTTCACCGCCTCGACCGGCAATCACGGCCGTGCGGTCGCGCATGCCGCCGCCGCGTTCGGGATCGGCGCCACCGTCTATGTCAACGACAGCGCACCGCAGATGAAGCTCGACGCGATCCGCGCGCTGGGCGCCAAATTGGTGACGGTCGAGGGCAATTCGCTCAACGGCGAGTTGCAGGCGCGCGCCGAGGCCGAGCGGCGCGGTGTGCCGTACATCCCGCCGTATAACGATTACGACACGATGGGCGGGCAGGGGACGATGGGGCTCGAACTGATCGAGCAGGCGAACGATCTCGACGCGGTGTTCATCTGCACGGGTGGCGGCGGTCTGACCGGCGGCGTGGGGACGGTGTTCAAGGCGCTGTCGCCCAGGACGCGGATCGTCGCGGTGTCGCCGGCGGCCTCGACTTGCATGCTCGAC
The DNA here is from genome assembly GCF_056401895.1 of Sphingomonas sp. P4_D12. Taxonomy (NCBI): domain Bacteria; kingdom Pseudomonadati; phylum Pseudomonadota; class Alphaproteobacteria; order Sphingomonadales; family Sphingomonadaceae; genus Sphingomonas; species Sphingomonas sp. P4_D12. Next base: position 662,649 of record NZ_JBFUIL010000002.1, read on the forward strand.
TCGCTCGACGCTGGCGAGATCGTCGAGACGCCGGAAAGCCCGACTTTGTCCGATGGGTCGGCGGGCGCGATCGAGCCGGGATCGGTGACGTTCGAAATCTGTCGGCAAGTGATCGACGAGACGATCCGGGTCAGCGAGCTCGAAATCGCTCGGGCGATGCGGCGGCTCGCCGAGAGCGATCGCTGGATGGTCGAGGGTGCTGCGGGGGCCGCGCTGGCTGGGCTCGTTCAGGTCGCCGATCGCTATCGCGGCAAGAAGGTCGCGGTGGTGCTGTGCGGGCGGAACGTCGCGCTGGATACGTATCTGGACGCGCTGGAGATGGGGCGAGGCTGACGATGGCCCGCATGCCCATTCACCGCATTACTAGCCGGGCCGTGGACTCATAAAGCGGTCTGTCGGCAAGCGACCCACTTGCGGTCGTTCGATCGTCGCCAAAAGGAATGGCGGGAAGTGGGCCGGGAGCGGACTGGCAACTTTTTGTTGGCAGACGATGTAAGCGGACATTGTAAGCGGACATTCGGCTAGGTCGCTTTAGCAGGCGGCAAGACTCAGGTCCGGGCCCGCGAGACGCCCTCGTCCTTCCCAGATCGAACGATTTAGCTTCCAGTTTGGACCTGGCCTGATAGCCGCACGGAAAGACCGAGATGAGGTCCTGATGACTGCGCCCGCGACCTGGATCGGCTGGATCTCCAGTGCGGCACGAGGTTACCATCGTCCTGCTGGCGAAAACGCCGAGCTTTGCTTATATCCGGCCCAAGGAGAAACACGAATCATGGCAAAGGGTCAGCACGTCGTCCCTAATGCGGGTGGTTGGGGAGTGAAGAAGGCGGGCGCCTCGCGTGCGTCCAGCGTTCACACGACGCAAGCCGACGCGATCGCGGCAGCCACGCGGATTGCGCGCAATCAGAAGACCGAACTCTACATTCACGGCCGCGACGGGCGAATCCGTGAGCGCAACTCCTACGGTAGCGATCCCCATCCGCCCAAGGGCTGATCGTGCCGCCGCCCTTCGAGCGGTCGGTCTTTGTCAACTGCCCTTTCGACGACGACTTCGCTCCGATCTTGCAAGCGATCGCCTTCTGCGTCACCGACTTGGGTTTCTATCCCCGACTCGCCCCTGAAAATGCGGATAATGCTGCCAATCGGCTTGATCGCATCCTAGAGCTCGTCCGTGGATCGAAATACGGTATCCATGACCTGAGCCGCTGCAAATCAACGGCAGCTAATGAATATGCGCGACTGAACATGCCGTTCGAGCTCGGTATCGATCACGGATGCCGGAAGTTCGGCGCAGGTCACCTCACAGGCAAGGCAATCCTTATCCTCGAAGAGACGCGATACGATTATCAGAAAGGCCTGTCCGATATCGCCGGATGGGACATCCACCCGCATGGTGGCGACTACATCGAGGCAGTGCGGAGTGTCCGGACCTGGCTCGTACGGCAGGCCGGGGCAGGCGCCGTTGGCGCATCCCGTATCCTTGGGAATTACGCCGCCTTCCAGGAATGGTATTGGGAGCGCGAACTGGCGCTAGGCGCCTCGGACGACGACATCAGAGCCTATCCAACCGTTCAAATGGTGGAGGCGATGCGCGAATGGGTCGATGCCGGCCGACCTGTCTAATACCGGCACGAGTTTCCGCTATCGCTGGCTTAGCCTAGCATGCCAGAATCCGTAAGTGTCAGCAAAGTCAGGATTTCTCCGCCATGCACCTTAACCGACTGCTCGGTAAGGCGGAAGCTCCCTGCATCCCGCCGATCGAACCAAGTATCCGCGCCTATGACCTGCGGACGCGAGCGCTCGGTATCTCCGAAAAGCACTGCAAACGCCGATGATGAAGCGTCTAGATCTTCGCGCGGAAACCAATGGTCGGGGACACTGGAGCTCCGCTTAAACCACCGTCGCCCGCCCTTCCCGTGGCAGACCAGCACGACCGGCCATCCCGCCGAGTCGAGGCAACGTAGCGCGGTAGCCAGCCGACTTGTCGCATAATCGCTGGCGAGCGCGTCAACCGCCTCGAAGCTGGGCCGACGGTGCGCCGCGAGTGAGGGCAGGAATAGATAACGAGGCATGACCAGATCGGCGGCGAAGCGGTCGGCTTGGCGCTCAAGCTGGCTGGCTGAGCCGGGATTGCCGATCTCGCTCGACCGGCATACCGAAGAGCGACCGCGATGGTGGGTCCAATGCCCAAGCTCGTGCGCGATCGAGAACCGCCGGCGGCGTGGATCACCGCCCTGCTGGACGGTGATAATCGCACGGTCACCGTAGCCAATGATACGCGCCTCACAGCTTTCGAGCACGGCATCGCGCACCTTGACTCCGACTGACCATGCAATCGCCTCTAGGTCGATGTCGGCGGGACGAGTGACGCCCAGCGAACGCAGCAAGGCTTCCGCTGCGCTGTCACCCGTCATAGAGGATTGCCCTCATCGTCGATCGCGCCAAGCTCCCGCAGATCGTCGAGGATCGCGTCCATCTCCTTCTCGCTGACACCCTCGCCCTTGCGCGCAGCCATGGTTAGGCGGCTTTTGAGCTTCGGATCGTCATTGGCAAAGCGCGCGAGCACCGCGTCGCGCCGGTCGACACGGAGCGGCGGACGCACCACCCGCGCTTTGCGGTCGCGACTGACGGCCGTTCTCGCGGCGACGAGCCGTGCCTGGCCGGCAAGCGCAACGCCACCGGCGATCGCGCTCCGCGCGGCCGCCGCTTCAGCCTCGACATCCAAACTATCGGCGGCCAGCTCAGCGAGCAGCTCGGCATCGCTGAGGTTCATCAGATCGTCGGCCAGTTCGTCGAGTAGTCGGTGGAGCGCAGGATCGGGCTTGTCGCCGCTCACGCAGTCCACCCGGCTGGATACCTCCCATTGATCGCCCGGCGCATGCGGCGTCGAATGGTGGCATAGGCCTTATCGTCCAGGTCGTTCATGGTCATGACCTCCTCCTTCGAGTAAAATTCTAGGTCGCACATCAGCATCAGCAGGGCCTGCTCGTCGTTCGCGAACAACGCTTCGAGAGCCGCGATCCGCTCCGACATGTCCTCAGCGGCCAACAGACGCATTTCAGCGTCGGGATCAGGATCGACGGGAACGACAAGCCGCCGCCCGTCGGTACCGGTGGCATCGAGCGAGGCCGTCGCCTTGACGCGACCCGCGGCACCGCGCGCCGCCGAGGCGATGCTGCGCATCGCTCCGATCAGAAACGGCACCAGCGCCATCGCCCGCGGGCAGATCCGCGCGCCGGAAAGTGTCGCAGCAACGGCCTCGCCGATCAGGTCATCAGCCTCGCACGCGAGCCCGAAGGCGTAAATACGGCCAGCGCGGCGCAAACGAGCGAGATCGATGGCGGCGAGACCATCGAGTGCCGCGCGGATTTCGTCAGGGTCGAATGCGTCGCGGTTCACGTCACTCCCAAGAACTGCCTTGGGAGGTAGGCTGACTCTGTGCGCCGCCTCGGACAAGCAGATAAAATATTTTTTTGATGTCCGCGAGCGTCGCCGCGCTCGGCCTACTCCCACGAACGCCAATCATGGGGTTCGGGAGCGGTGTCGCAAGCCGACTTACCCGACAGCGCGGGGAAGGAGGAAGACGAACATGGGCAAGAACCAACACGTGGTGCCGCACGAAGGCGGCTGGGCGGTTCGCGGAGCGGGCAACGAGCGCGCGACGTCGGTGCATGAGACGCAGGCTGCCGCAATCGAGGCGGCGCGCGGCATCGCGCAAAATCAGCACAGCGAGCTGCTGATCCATGGCCGCAATGGCCAGATCCGCGAGCGCGACAGCTTTGGCGGCGATCCCTTCCCGCCGCGCGGCTGAACCACCCCGGGGCCGCGMAACCGCGCGGCCCCAACCACAAGGAGTGCATTATGGCAAAAAGCAGTGGCTCGTTCCGCAGCGCGATTAGCGGACGCTTTGTAACGACGAAACACGGCAAGGCATCGCCGCGCACGACTGTGCTCGAGCAGTCAGGCGGCGGTAGCACGGGCGGCACCTACCGCAGCGCAATCAGCGGCCGGTTCGTGACGACCGCGCACGGCAAGCGCAGCCCTAACACCACGATCAAGGACAGTTGAAGGAAGGCGGTCGGCAGCGGCCGCCTTTCTATCACCCACGAATCCTCGCCTTACCGCTGGCAGCTTTTAGGAACGCCGGAAGTGGCCGTGAACGGCGACAATTAGGGCGCGTAGCGGCCAGGGCTAAACGTCGCTATTATAATGAGTGAATGAAGCAGGGGCACGCACATTGAAGCTAGTGAAGGATAAGCCTGTGCCGCAGAGGCCGGAGTGAAGGTATTGTTTGTTTTTGCGGTCCTAGCTCTGGCAGGATGCGATAAATTGCAGCCGACGGCAAAAGGCCCCGTTGATCGAAATACGATGATCGGCGCGAGCGCCACATGTCCTTCTTGCGGTCGCGTAACCGATGCCGAGTTTTGCGCGATGGAAAAACGCGATGCGGCCGGTTTAAAAAGCGAACTCCCGCTGCAGATAGATTACGCGACTAAGTTGGATGGAATGATGGTGAGCTGCTCGCTTCGGTTCGTAACGCTGAACAAATCTATCGCGCTAAAACTCTCTATGATGCGACCCGGCTGGCAGGCTATGGCGCAGTCCCAGCTTAATCAAAACATATGTGAGAATCCTCTGTTCGTCGTGATGGTACGTAGGGGTTGGACGTTCGCCCATAAACTCTCCTTCTTGAGCGGAGAGCAGATCAACCAACGTGCGATCTGCTCTCGATAGCGGGTTTATTAAACACGTAATCGCCACTCGCTAGGCTTTGGCGAACCGCAGCTTTCCACCCAATAGCTGACCTTGGTCGGGGACATGAACGAATGCCGGCTTTTGGGATTGCGCCTCACTGGCCGGAATGGCTGATTTTAGGGCGCCTAGCTGACGCTTCGTTGCTCGAGTGATTCGACGGCGGCTGTCGATCCACTTGCGGACATTCGCGCGAGCCGCTTACGTCTACCGCAAGAACCCATTCACCCCGGACGCGAACAAATGAGAAGCTATTTCATTGAAGGTCTGAGCAGCTACGAAATCGCCGCGGATGGGCTGACCGAGGCGTTTCCAGAACAAAGCGATCACTCGACAAAAGTCCTTACCGGACCAGAGGGCAGTAACGTGTGTTACCTATATGTCGGTGAACAGGACGATCCGGTGGAACAGGATGAACGCTTCCTTATTCAAGCAGATGTATCGGGACGCTTCTTCGATTTCGACGTAGACGAGTACATTGTCTCCGCACTGCACCGTATTCAAGAGCGCGTCGGCGGCGTCGTTCGGGATGATGACGGAAACACGGTCTGAACATCCGCTTCCCCGCCCGGGTGGTCGTCCGCAGGCCGTGTGAACGAATGGCGACTTTTGGGGCCGCGATGACCGCGCCGGAACGACTACTATTGGGTGTGAAGCTGCCTAGCGTCTCTCGACCCCATTGCGGACGTTTAGGCGGCGGGACATTGTTGGAGATATGAGCGACCAGCCCCGGTGCAACTTATGTCAAAGGCCCATGCTGATTCCCGACGACCCACTTTCTGGAGATTGTGGCGGCGATTGTTGGGGCTGCATCGGCCTCATCGAGGCACAGATGGGCGGCGATCCAGAGGAGAACATCTCTACTGCGCTTGTGGCTAAGGAGGTCAAATGGGGTTGGCGAGAACTGGACGGTGCCCCGCGGCCCCAGAGTTTTTTCCTACGAGGTGGTCCACACCATTTACGTGTCCTGTGGAACCATTCTTCCGCCAAAGATCCAGTGGAGTTGTGGAGTGAATTGGACGCAGATCGAAACGAGGTCCGAAAAATAGAGATTTGGGCGGATGGCCGGGTGGGCTATGCCTATGGCGGGGTTGAAGTCGGCGGAACGCGGCTCGGAGAATCTCCCGTACCGCAGCTCGACATTATTGCGGGCGATCCCCAGTTCGAGCCGGAAGCCATTTCGCAATCTGACTTTGAAAAACAGTGGACCGCGAACGTGCGCTAACCACTCATTTTCAGCCGTTCTGCCCTTGTGCTTATGCGGGCGTTTGTGAGTTCACGGCCCAGATCGCTCCCAACTTCCCCCGGCGCCGCGGACTTGTTCCGGGGGGGCAAGCCTCCCAAACGGACGCCTGTCGTTAGCACGTTGGATGCTGGGGCGAGCCCGGTATGACGACGTAAGACCATCGCTATCGATCAGGCCGCCCGGACATCGCGCCGCCGCACGTTCGCGATCGACCACAACGCCGCGGGCAGGAACAGCAGCACTAACGGCACCGCCGCCGCCAGCCCGAAGATGATCGCCGTCGCCAGCGGCTGTTGCAGGCCCGCGCCGCGGCTCACCCCCAGTGCCAGCGGCGCCAGGGTCAGCACCGCGATCAGCGCCGACATCAGGATCGGCCGCAGCCGCTTGGCACCCGCTTCGCGCAATGCGTCCAGCGTCAGCGGGGCATCGCGATCGATTTCCGCGAGGAAGAAGATCACCAGTTCGGTGACCATCCCGACCACCATCGTCAGGCCCATGAGTGCCGAGATGTTGAGCTCGATTCCCGTCGCCCAGAGCCCGGCGAGCACCGCCGCTGCGGACAACAGGATCGTCGCGAGCGCCGCCCCGGTCCAGGCGAGCCGCTCGAACAACAGGGTCAGCAGCAAGGCGGTGAGCAGGACGGCCGCGGCGAATACCAGGCTGAGGTCGGCGAAGCTCTTCTGCTGCTCGGCATAGAGGCCGCCATAATCGACGCGGACTGAGGCGGGCAGATGCAGCCCGTCGACCGTCGATTTCACATCGCGCATGCCTGAGCCCAAATCACGACCTTCGAGCCGCGCGGTGACCGCGATGAACGGCGCAAGATCCTCGCGGGTCAATTGCTGCTGGCCCGGATCGATCGAGATCCTGGCGATCGATCCCAGCCGGACGGCATGGCCGTCGGGTGCGGTCAGCACCAACGCCGCGATCTGGTCGGTGCGGCGGCGCAATTCCTCGGGCGCGCGGACGCGGACGCCGACCAGTTGCTCGCCGGCGCGGACATTGGTCGCGGCCGATCCGCCGACCAGCGCCTCGACCTGGCTCGCTACCGCATCGGGATCGAGCCCCTGTTGCGCGGCGGCGCCGGGGTCGACGCGCACGCTGACGGCATCGCCCGCGACGCGCAGGCCATCGACCACTTCGACCACCCCGTCGATCTTGCCGATCGCCCCGCCGACCTTGGCGGCGGCGTCGGCGAGTTGCTTGGGATCGTCGCCGAACAATTTGACCTCGATCGGTTCGGGCACCGCGGTGAGGTCGCCGATCAGATCTTCCATCAGCTGGATCAGCTCGACCTCGAGCCCCGGCACCTTGGCCGCGACCTGCTGGCGGATATCGGCCATCACGTCTTCGATCGGCCGGCGCGATCCGCCCTTCAATCGGATGAAATAATCGCCTTCGTCGGCCTCGGTCAGGCCGCCGCCGAGTTGCAGGCCCGTGCGCCGCGAATAGCTGGCGACTTCGGGCGTGGCGCGGATGATATCCTCGACCTGGCGGAGCAGGCGGTCGGTGTCTTCCAGGCTCGCGCCCGATTGCGCCTTATAGTCGAGCACGAAGCCGCCTTCGTCCATCGCCGGCATGAAGCCCGACGGAACGTGGCTCCATGCCAGGACGCCGAGCAGGACGAGCGTGGCGGCGACGATCCCGGCGAACATCGCCGGCCGTTTGAACGCGCGGTCGCCCGCTGTGGAATACCAGCTGCCAAGCCGTCCCATGAACCCGCCGGCGCGCTCGGCCGCTTCGGCGTCCTTGTCGCGCAGCCAGTGCGCGGCGATCAGCGGGATGACGTAGCGGGCGTAGAGGAGCGACACCGCGAGGGCGGCGACCATTGTCACCGCGAGTGCCTGGAAGAAGCCCCCCGTCACGCCGCTGACGAAGGCCAGCGGCAGGAAGACGATGATCGTCGCCATGGTCGATCCGACCAGCGGACGGCCCATTTCGGCGGCGGCCTCAAGCAAGGTCGGCGGCGTCGTCGCACGCTTTTCCTGCATGCGGCGCATGACGTGTTCGAGCATCACCACCGCGTCGTCGACGACGAGCCCGACCGCGGCAGCCATGCCGCCCAGGGTCATCATGTTGAAGCTCATATGGAGCGCGAACAAGGCGAGGCAGGTCGCGGCGAGCACGGCGGGCAGCATCAGTCCGGTGATCAGCATCAGCCGGCCCGAGCGCAGGAACAGGAACAGCACGAGGCCAGCCAGGATCGCGCCCAGGATGATCGCGTCGCGCACCGCGTCGGCGGCGCCGGTGACGAGTTCGGACTGGTCGTAGAATGGCGTCGCCTTGACGCTGGGCGGCAGGCCGGCCTGTTTCAGCCGCGCGTCGACCGCCTTGACGATCGTCACGGTGTCGCCGGTCAGCGCCTGGCGGACATTGACCAAAACGGCGTTGCGGCCGTTCGAGGTGACCTTGGTGAAATCGGGGGCGGGGGCGGGGTGGATGCGTGCGATCTGGCCGAGCGTGACCAGCCCGGCGCCGCTGGTCTGGCCCGACTTGACCGGGATGGCGGCGATATCGGCGGCGGAGGCGACGCGGTTCTCGACCAAAACGAGGTAGAGCCGGTGGCGATCCTCCATCTTGCCGACGCCGCGCACGCTATTGGCCTTGCCGATCGCGGTGGCGACATCGGGCAAAGTCAGGCCGAGCGCCTGGAGGCGGCCGGGGTCGACATCGACCGCGAATTCGCGCGGGGAACCGCCGAGTATGTCGACGCCGGCGACGCCAGGCACGGTCGACAGTGCGGGCAGCACCTTGAGCTCGGCGATCTGGCGCAGTGCCTGCTGGTCGAGATTGTCCGAGGTCAGCGCGATGCCGAGCACCGGGAAGATCGTCGGGTCCGAGCGGCGGACGTCGAACCGCGTGCCGGCGGGGAGATCGGGCAGGATCGTCGCGATCGCGCCCTGCGTCGCGAGCGTCGCCTGGGCCATGTCGTCGCCCCAGTCGAAATTGAGCGCGACCTCGGCCGAGCCGCGGCTGGTGGTCGAGCGGATCCGCGTGACCCCGGGCACCGCTCGCAGCGCGACTTCGATCGGGCGCGTGATCTCGGCAGCCATTTGCGCGGCGTCGCGATCGCCGGCATCGACCGCGACGACGACGCGGGGATAGTCGATATGCGGGAACAGGCTGACCGGCAGCCGGGTCGCGGCGAGCAGGCCGCCCAGGGTCAGCAAGGCAACCGCGAGCCAGATCGACCGCGCGTGACGCGAGAGCGCGGCGCTCATTTGGTGCGCACCTGCATGCCGTCCTCGAGCGCGGTGCCGCCCTCGGTCACGACCTGGTCGCCGGGCTTCAAGCCCTTGGCGATGACGATGCGGTCGCCGCTGACCGCGCCGGTCTCGACGTCGCGGCGATGCGCGACACCCTTGGCGACGACGAAGACATAAGGCTGGCCGGCATCGTCGAGCAGCGCGGCATAGGGTATCGTCAGCGCCGCGCCACCGCCGGTGCTGCCCAGGTCGAGTTGGCCATTGAGCGCGGAATTGGTGCCGATTCCCGACCCGGCGGGCACGTTGACGAACAGCGACGCGAGCTTGGTGGTCGGGTCGACCACCGGGTCGACCGACAGCACTGGCGCGGAGAAGGGAATGCCGCTCGGCGGCGTGACGCGCAGTACCATGCCGGGCCTGACGCGCGAGGCCTGGGCAGGGTCGATGCCGAAGCGCGCGCGCAGATTGCCCGAGCCGGCGATCGAGGCGACCGCGGTACCGGGCGCGACCAGGTCGCCGGGCGCCGACGCCACGCTTTCGACGAAGCCGGCGGTCGGCGCACGCAAGGTCAGCGCGCCGTTGCGCGCGCCCAGGCTGGCGCGGGTTGCGCCCGCGCTTTGCGCCGCGGCGCGCGCGGTTTCGACGTCGGCGTCGCTGACCAGCCCGTCGGCGCGGAGCCGTTGCGCGCGGGCATAAGCTGCCTGCGTCGCGGCGGCATCGGTCGCGGCCTTGGCGTAATCGAGCTTGTTGGTCGGGCTGGGCGCGAGGCGGACGATTACTTGTCCGGCGCCGACTTTGGTACCGACTGGCGCTTCGATCGCGACGACGGTCGCTTCGGCAGGCGCGGCGAGGGCATGCTTGCCCATCGCTCCCGCCTCGACCGCGCCATAGACGGTCAGCGTCTCGTCGACCGCGCCCTGTCGCGCGGGGGCAAGCGCGACCAAGGCGACCGGCTTGGCCTCGCTGTCGGCGGCATCCTCGCTCGAACCGCAGGCGGCGAGCAGGATCGCCAGGGTCAATGCCAGTCCGGCCTTCATTTCCAATCCTCCCTGGGCACGCCCGTCAGCAATTCGAGCGCGATCATCGCTTCGTCGATCGTCTGGTCCGCGGTCGCGAGTTCGACCCTTTTGTCGCGTAGCGCTCCCTCGGCGGTTTCCGCGGTCGCCCGCGATACGTCACCGCGCGCGGCGGCGGCGCGGCTGACGCGTGCCAGCCGGTCGAGCTCGGGCAGCTGCGCGCGGACCGCGTCGCGCTGGCGCCGCGCCAGGCTCACCGCGCTGGCCGCCGCAGCGATATCGGCGCGGGTCTGGAACAGTCGCGCGTCATATTCGGCCTTGAGCTGCTCGCGCGTCGCGCGCTCGACCGCGATCCCGCCGCGATTGCGGTTCCATAACGGCAGGGTGAAGTCGACCGTCGGTCCCAGGATGTTGTTGCCGCCGGTATCGCGGGTGAAATTGAGGTTGAGCGCGAGGCTGGGGAATTGATCGAGGATCGCCTTGTGGACCGCGGCCTCCTGCGCGTCATAGCCGGCGCGCAACGCCTGCAGATCGAGGCGATTGTCGAGCGCGATCCGCGTCAACATGGTGGGGTCGAGCGCGGGGGCAGTGTCGACGCTCGGCGCCAGTCGCAGCTGGGTTTCGGGCGCCAGGCCGAGCAATTTGACCAGTTCGAGCCGCGCGGCGTCGAGATCATGTTCGGCGGTGCGCAATTTGTCGGCGGTGGCGACGGCATCGGTCCGCACCGCTTCGACGCTGGTCGAGGCGACATCGCCGCGCGCCGCTGCGCGCAGATTGCGCCCGAGCAAGGATTGCGCCGCGGCGTCGTCGATCCGAAGCAGGTCGATCGCGCCCTGCAGACGGCGGATGCGGATTGCTTGCAGCCGCGCTTGCCCCGCGGTCTGCCATTCGGCCCAGGCGAGATCGAGCCGCACCTGCTTGGCCTGCGCCTCAGCCGCCTGACGGCGCACCTTGCCGGTGCGCAAGGCATTGAGGTCGAGCCCGAGCCCACTGGCGATCTCGCTGAACGGGTCGGGCCCCGACAGGATGCCGCCCAGCCCAAGGCTGAAGGTCGGGTCGGGCAGCAGGCGCGCGGAGAACACCTGGGCATCGGCGACGCCGGCCTTGGTCCGCATCGCCTTGAGATCGGGGTTGTTGAGCACCGCGATCACCGCGATGGCATTGTCGTCGAGCGGTGCGGCGAGATCGACATTGGCCGGCTTGAGATACGGCCGGTCGATCGTCGCGGCGTCGCGACTCAGCGCGGCGATATCGCTATCGGACGGCGTCGTCGCGAGCGGCCGCGGCGTGTAGGAAGCGCACCCGGCGAGAAGAAGCAGGGCGAGCGCCGGGCCGGAACGGGGGGCGAGCGATTGCAACATGACTCCTCCCTAGCAAATCTCTACTGACACGGTCCTGACGAATGCGAAAATACAATCTGTCAGCCGAGTGTCAGCGAACCAGGCGCATAGGAGGCAGTGATGACGATCAAAGGGCATCATCCTGAGGAGCGGCGCTGATGCGCGCGCTGGTGGTCGAGGACGATCCCGATATCGGGATCGACGTCGAAAACGGCCTGGCCGAAGCCGGGCTGGTGGTCGACCGCATCACCAATGGCCCCGATGCCTGGTTCGCCGGCGATACCGAGGATTATGCCATCGTCGTGCTCGATCTCGGCCTGCCGGGGCTCGATGGGCTGACGGTGCTGCGCCGCTGGCGGGCGTCGGGTCGGACGATGCCGGTGCTGATCCTGTCGGCGCGCGGCGACTGGACCGAGAAGGTCGAGGGGATCGAGGCGGGCGCGGACGATTATCTCGCCAAGCCGTTCCAGCTCGGCGAATTGGTGACGCGGGCGCGGGCATTGCTGCGCCGTGCCGGCGGTCATGCCGCGCCGGTGCTCGAAATCGGGCGGCTCAAGGTCGATACGCGCAATCGCCGCCTGCTGGTGCGCGATGTCGAGACGCGCGTCTCGCCGCTCGAATTCCGCCTGATCAATTTTCTCGCGCATCAGGCCGACCGCACGATCGCGGTGGGGGAGATTGCCGACCATCTCTACGGCACGTCGGAGATTGGCGACGTCAACGCGATCGAAGCCCTGATCATGCGGCTGCGGCGCAAGATCGGCAGCGACAGTATCGAGACGCGGCGCGGCTTCGGTTATCGCCTGACCGGCGGGGCGAGCTGAGCATGCGGTCGATCCGCCTCCGCCTGATCGCCTTTGCCGCGCTGGCGATCGCCGTCGCCTTATGGGCGGCGTGGCATGTCATGGGGCTATTGTTCGAACATTATACCGAACGCCGCATGGCCGATGCCTTGGTCCGCGACGGCAATGCCGTGGCGGCGGCGGTGCGGCTGGATGCGCAGGGGCGGCCGTCGGTCGATCCCGGCGATCTCGACGCGCGGTTCCGGCGGCGCGCGAGCGGACTCTATTGGGAAGTCCGCGCGCCGGGCGGGATCGCAGGATCGCCGTCGCTGGGCGGCAAGGTGCTGTCGGCCGACGAAGATGATCATGAAGCGACCGGCACGGCCTGGCAGGAAGCTGAGGTGCCGGGTCCTTATGAAGACGATCTGATCGTGGTCGAGCGACGCGTGTCGGTCGGCGGCACTATTGTGCTGGTGCGGGTCGGCGAGGATGACGAACCGATCGACCGCGCGGGCGCCGCGTTCGCGCGCGAAATGGGGATGTTCCTGCTCGCGCTGGGCGTCGCGCTGGCGCTTGCGGCGTGGGTGCAGGTCGAGCTGGGGCTATGGCCGCTTCGCCGCGTGCGGCGCGAGCTGGCGGCGATGGCGCGCAACCCCGCGCAACGCCTGTCCGACGACCATCCGCGCGAGATCGACGATCTTGCCCAGGCGATCAACACGCTGGCCGATGCGCGCAGCGACGATCTCGGCCGTGCGCGCCGCCGCGCCGCCGACCTCGCCCATGCGCTCAAGACACCGCTCGCCGCGCTCGCCGCGCAGAGCCGGGTCGCGCGCGCGGCCGGTGCTACCAGTGCCGCCGATGCGATCGATCAGACCCTGAGTGCCGCCGCCGCGGTGCTGGAATCGGAGCTCGCCCGGGCGCGTGCCGCGGCGAGCCGGGTAGGCGAGGGCGTGGCCGCGACGCGGCCGGCGGCGCTGATCGAGGGCCTGTTCGCCGTGCTCGAACGCACCGACAACGGCATGAGCCTGGTGTTCGATGCGGACATTCCCGCCGATTGGGAAATCGGCATCGACGCCGACAGTTTCGCCGAGATTTTCGGCAATCTGCTCGACAACGCCGCCCGTCACGCCCGCCGCGTCGTTCGCGTCGATGCCGCGCACGATGCGGGGCGATTGAGCTTCACCGTCGACGATGACGGCCCCGGCATTCCCGCCGACCAACGCGACGGCGTGCTGCGGCGCGGCGTACGGCTCGACGAAACCGGCACCGGCCATGGCCTTGGCCTGTCGATCGTCGCCGATCTGGTCGAGGCGACCGGCGGCACGATCGCGCTCGGCGAAGCGCCGCACCATGGCCTCCGCGTCACGCTGAGCTGGCCCGATACCCTTCTCACCCGCGCCGAACCGAGCTGATCGGCACGCGCCTTCTTCCCCTCAAGGAGCTCCCCCTATGCAGATTGCGCATATTCCGAAGGTCAACGCGCGCTATTGGTCGGCGATCACTTTCGCCAGCCTGTTCGGCACCAATATGGGCGATCTCTATTCGCACGAACTCAAGCTCGGCATCGTCCTCGGCACCTCGATCCTGGCGGCGCTGGCGGCGGCGGTGTTCCTGGTCGAGCGGCGCGATCATGGCCCGCGCGAACTCTATTACTGGCTGGTGATCATCATCATCCGCACCGGCGCGACCAACATCGCCGACTATTTCAAGAAGATCATCTACTGGCCGCTCTTCGCCGCGATCCTGACCGCGTTGCTCGCCGGGTTCGCCTGGCTGTCGTCGCGCAGCGACGCCAAGCGCGAGGCCGAATCCGAGGCGCAGGGCATGCCCGCGACCGGCACGGCGTACTGGCTGGCGATGCTGAGCACGGGCGTGTTCGGCACCTTTATCGGCGACGTCTGCTCGAAGCTGATCGGCAAGGGGTTCGCCTCGCTCAGCCTCGGCGCGTTGCTGATCGTCGCCTTGTTCGCGTGGCGGCGCGACAGCGGCAACCGCTTCTGGTTCTACTGGATCGCGCTCGCGGTCGCGCGCACCGCCGGCACCGCAATGGGCGACTGGCTGGCCGAGACCGAGGCTTTGGGCATCGGCCTACCGCTGTCGACGCTGATCACCGGATCGATCTTCGTGCTGATCCTGCTGCTGTGGCCGCGCAAGGGCGGGGCGGCGGTGCCGATCCACGCCTAAGCTCTTTTTCGTCTCTATCGGCCGGCTCCGGGCGGGGCCGGCCCTTCCCACAAAAGGGTCACGAGCATGTTCGGTCGCCTCCTCCTCAAATCGCTCTTCGTCGCTCTCGCCGTCCTGCCGCTCGCCGCACCCGCGGCGGCGCAGGAGGAGCTCAACGACGGGCCCAAGTCGCTGGTGATCAGCTACCGCGCCGGCCTTGAGCATCGCGTCGCGTTCCGCCGCTACCTCGCGACCAACCTGGCGCCGCGGTTGCGCGCGATGAAGGCGCGCGGGGAGATCGCCGATTTCCGCATCTTCTACAGCTGGTATCGCCAGCCCGCGGTGTGGGACGGGCTGGTCATCCTGCGCTTTCCGACCTTTGCGGCGGTGAGCAAATGGAATGCGCTCGAACGCAGCGAGCCGGGCGGGCTCGACCCTGCCGGGATCGCGCTGGCCGATCCGGTGGCGAGCTATTCGAGCGACCTCGCCTGGTCGCGTAATCCCGACGCGCTCAAGGACGGCGAAGTCTATTACGTCATCCCGTACGAATATCGGAACGAGGGCGAATATCGCGATTACGTGAAGGGCTATGTCCAGCCGCAATTCGATGGCTGGATCCAGACCGGGGCGCTGACCGGCTATGAGATCTACATGAACCGCTACGGCACCGGGTCACCCTGGGATTCGCTGTTCATCCAGCATTATCGCGACATGGCGGCGTTCGGCCAGCGCCAGAAGATCACCGCCAGCGTGCGCGACAAATTGCGCGGCGATCCGGTGTGGAAAGCGTGGAGCGACAAGAAGGCCGGGATCCGCAGCGAGAGCGAGAACAGCATTGCGGAATTGGTTGCGCATTGAGGTGTGAAGGGGGCGGGTCCGCAATGCGCCCCATAATCAGACATTCAACCGCCGACTCCAGTGTCTCGGAAGCTGCCGAACGTTCAGGTAGCCGGAAACGACTGCTATTGGTGGTAAGCTGCCATTCCGCGGACCGTGGATGTGGCGATCAGGTTTTGCCAACCTGTCTAAAAATACACTGCGATTACCAATGCAACGCCGGCACCGGCGAGCGCCCTAGATACGACTGTATACCAGAACCGCTTAGGGTATTTGGCTCGCGTAACGTGATCTTCCCAGTTGAACAGCCGACCTCGTGCTATGCAAATCCAAGTTAGAGTAGCGACCATGGCCGCAACAAGACTTGCGACTAGAAGATGGTGGGGCATCACGTCGACGCCGAATCCACCGGCTTATGCTTCGCCAGCTTGCGCGGGCGCTTGCCAAAGCGGGCTTCGTCGTTTGTCATTCGCAGACAGAAGCACGGTCGGCGAATGTCTGCAATTGGGTCGGAAGCTGCCGCCCATCCAAAGGCGTCCTGCAACGGCAGCAAAGCGCTCCTAATCAGACATTCGATTGCGGTTGCATCGCCCCCAAAAGCCGCCCTTCGTTTATGAAGCGGGCAATGTCCGAAACTGGGTGGTTTGCTGCCTATCTCGTTTCCAGTGCAAAGCGAAGGTAGCTGCCGTTGGTGGGTGCCCTAGAGAACAATGTCTTGCGTGCCGACGCCGCTCAAACGCTCGTCTACGAATTTCACCGCCAAACCTAGGCTTGGCTCCCAAGTGCAGTCGAACAGCAAACCGACAACTCGCTCAGGCGGGTTCTCAAAGGATTCCTGAATTATCACTTCCGAGGGCGTCACCAGATGAGATAGGTCTTTGGCGCTAGCGATCTCAGGTGCACACTGATCGGCGAATTGCGGGCCGAAGCGCGCGCGCAAATCCGGCAAATTCTCACGATAGTATGTGAAGATCGCATCTCTCGCAGTGTCGGTCATTTCGACCTTGCACTGCTCAAAAGCCGCATAAGCCTGTCTTTGGGCCGCACTTATGTCAGCATGTTCTTCGCACGGAATTATCAAGCGCGTGTGAGCAACGTTACCGAGGAAGGGCCACTCGCATTGGCCGACCCACCCAAATTCATATTCGAGGTCACCAAAAAGGGCGTCGTTCACGAACTCTCCTCCGCTGTGGTCGCTGGCTTCGTCTCCGCCGCCGCGAGTTCGTCGCGCATTAGGATCCAGTAGGACGATGTCGATCTCGCGTGCCGCAGCGCCAAGGCGATCCCACCGAGCGTCGCCGGTTGCGCCGCCGTCGCGGTGCGGCCGCGCCCTCGCTCGTCCGGACCCGATGCGGCGAGCCCCTCGAGGAGCGTCAGCCAGAGTTGTGGCGGTGGAGGCAGCCTGTGGACCCGACACGCGAGCAGCAGGATCGGCCAGTGGTCCAGCCGGATCGCTGACAGCGCGGCGTGCGCCGCGTTCTCCGACACCTCTCGCCTGAGTGTCTCGATCAGTTCCGTCCCTTCTGGACCGATGGTCAGGCCGCCGCGGGAGGAACCGGTGAGTTCGCCGCCCCGCCAGAGCTTGGCGTCGGTCCCGGCGTTCACGACCCACGTCTGGAAGTTGCAGTGCCCGAGTTCACTCTTCTGGAAATCGTCGATCTCGGTGGCGATCTCCGGCCTGGAAAGACCCCAGGCGAACGCAGCGAGTATGGGCTGGATGATGCTCGCCGCCGTGGCGTCGCGCCATGCGTCGTCGTCCGGCGTCTCGTCGCTGATGAGCGATTCGTAGTCCGTCGTCCGGACCGGATAGTCCCGTCGGCGGGCGTGGGCGAGCCGCGTCGCACGGGACGTCTCCTGAACCCAGGTCGCCGCCTCGCCCCTGGTGTCGGGAACAGCGGCGAGCAGCATCAGCGCGAGCGACAGGTCGACGCCTTGGAACTCCGTGACGGGGGTCAGGAGGGCGGGGTTAGAGCCGGCCATCTGGGCAACGCCCTCGGCGATCGACAGCAGGTCGGCTGGCGGCCCGTCGATCGCGTCGGGGGCGGTTCCCAAGGGTTGCGACATCCACAGCCGCCATAGGCCTCCCATGGCGACGCGTCCGACCGTCTCGAACATGGCGAGGTTCACGTCCACGCTCTCGTGGGACCAGACGGCGAAGCTGAGGGCATGCAGGCTGCTCGCGTGCAGAAGTACCTTGTCGCGGTAAAGCTCGTCCCAGATTCGCAGGTGGAGCAGGATCACCTCGTGGAGCGTGTGGCTTGCCTCGAGCTTGCGGCCGCCGTCGGCCTCGATCACGGCCCAAAGCAATTCCCAGCAGCGCAGCACGACCAGTTCGCTCGCCCTGTAGGGCGCTTCAAGGTTCCCGGCCTCTCGGCCCCATACGGTGAGGATCCACAACGCGAGGTAGAGCGTCCGCACGCGGGGGATGGCGTCCTGTCCGTCGTCATCGGCGACCCGCGACAGCAGCCGTGCGAACTGACCGACCGCCGCCTCCGGCTCCTCGACGAGCGCTGCGGCGCGGCGGAGTAGAGTGCGCAGCGCTTCCGGGAAGACCTCCTCGCGCATCGCGCCCTCGACCACCTTGGCCGTGAGGGTGTCGCCGGTCCACAGGCGGAATTCGACGCCCGGCCTGGTCTCCGCCGCCATGTAGCCGTTGACCATCGGCAGCGTGTTTTCGAGTACGATGCCGCCGATGGTAATGACGACGACCACTGGAAGTCCGCGGTGCGCCGGCGCGACGCCGGCGAGATAAGCGTCCCTGATCTCGTTCAGCGACTGCCTGAGGGCCTGATCGGAATCGCCGTCCCATTCGCGCCTATTAAGGTCGCCGCGCTTGATCGAGAACAGGAAGAGCTTGCGCTGGCCGTCATCGTCGGTTCCGATAGCTGCCACGTCCGAGCCATATTGCCGAGTTCCGACCATCGGGCGCGAGAGGACCTCGTAGCCCATCGCGGTCAGCAGTTCGGGGATGATGGCGTCGAGTTCGTCGCGCTCCTTCAGGCCGCGGAAGAACTCCCTGACGATGGGGATCATTTGCCGCCACCGTCGCTGATCATGCGCGCGCGCCGATACCAGGTGCCGAACGGGTCGATCACGTCGAGTCGGGGGAGCTCGTGCGAATGCTCGTGGACGCCGAGCAGGCTCTCCTGCCGAACCGTTTTGCCGGGCTCGACGACCATGTCGTATACCGTGCTGTCGCCGAACAGCATGATTGATGTCGGGAAGATCGACCCGAAGACCGACGCCTCCTGCGCAGCCTTCTGGATGGCGAGTTGGTCGCGGTGGCGCTTGATCGCGGCGAGGTGGCGATGGTGCGGGGATGGCCTGAGTTCGGGCAGGTCGCGCGCCTTCTCGATGTCGGCGCTGTAGCGATCGAGCCTGGCGATGGCGTCACGGACCGCATCCGCGGCCGCGACCGGCAGATCCTCCAAGACTGCCTCCAGGTATTTCCTCGGACCTGTCCAGTAGCTGATGAGGAGGGGGTTCCACAGAATGGCGCCGAGGGCGGGAATGGCTTGCGGGGGTCCCGTCCTCATCAGGCTGACGATGACGGAGGCCGCGGTCTCGGGGGAGAGAAGTAGGATGGCGCACGACCGCCGCGCGATGCGCACTGCGCGCTGCGGTGCGAGGGCGGCGGACGAGAAGTCCAGGTCGAAGGTCATGGGATTGCCGTAGACGGC
Source organism: Sphingomonas sp. P4_D12 (assembly GCF_056401895.1). Classification (NCBI taxonomy): domain Bacteria; kingdom Pseudomonadati; phylum Pseudomonadota; class Alphaproteobacteria; order Sphingomonadales; family Sphingomonadaceae; genus Sphingomonas; species Sphingomonas sp. P4_D12. The sequence continues at coordinate 681,671 of NZ_JBFUIL010000002.1, forward strand.
TAGACACAGGTCGCGCACGGCCGTGTAGAGCGGCATCTGGTCGGTGAGCAGCCACCGCGTGACCGTTTGCACGAGCGCGCCGCCGGTGTCGGTCAGCAGCTGGTGCTCGTAGGAGTCGAGGCGCTTCATCGTGACGGTCTCGCCACCGAGTAGGCGGTCTGCCAGCGCTGCTACGTCGGCGGCGAGCGGATCGGACAGGTTTTCGGACAGGATGAAGTCGATGCCCTCGATGGTCCCGGTCTCGTCCGCCTCGGTCTCGTGCAGCAGCGCGAGCGCGGGTCTGGCTAGTGCGGGATCGGCCTTCTTGGCGCCGAACATCATCGAATTGGTGATCGCGGCCCTGACGTGCCGGTCCGCCCTCGCGCTGACCTCCGCCAGTGCGGCGAGGCCGATCGCGACTGGTGAGGTGTCGCGGGCGGCGATGTCGAGCAAGGCGCGCAAGGCTGCGCCGACGCGCGCTCCCTGCGTGGCCCGCAAAGTCGCCTGAAGTGCGTCGCTCGCGGTCGCGAGATCCGCTGGCGAAAGATCCGATGTCTGTCCGAGCACGTTCGCCGCGACGTCGCTCTCGGCAGCATCCGGGCCCTTGAGCATGCCGATGACAATCGGAAGGAACGCCGGACGGTCGACCTTGATGCCGGTGGCGATCGCGACTTGGATGAGGTCGACCGATGCGCGGCCGTCCCTGATTGCCTCAAGCAGCCTGCCTGGGTTTTCTTGGTCGAGTTCGCCCCACTGCCCGATCGCCGACTTCATCCAGTATGGCGTTTCGCCGTCCTTCTCGCGGAGCGCTCCAGCCTTGGCCAACGCCAGCAAGCCGTCGAGCCCCATTCCGCTGGCGGGGGCCGCCTTCTCGACGAACTGCTGCGTCGCGTAGCCGACTTGGCGCCCGGGTTCCCCAGCTAGCACGGAGGTGAGGTCGAGGTCGCCGCGACGATGGGCTGCGCCAGCGTCGTCGGCGAATGCTGCCCAGGCGGTGTCATCGAGCGCGCGCATGGCCTGATTGAGATATTCGTCTGCCTCGCCGTCGTGCATCGCCGCGGCGAGGCTTGCGCTGTCGAATCCGTTGGTCGTGTGTTCTGTCATTTCGCGCACATCACCACGACGGCGCGTTCGCAGCAACGGCTCCTGAGCGGACCGGCTTCCCGGCAACCCGTTATTAGCGGGGAACAACTATCGACGCCCGTCAGGCCGCAATGTTAAGTCTGCGCTTCCAAGGTAGGTTCGCGGCGATCTCCCGCTAATCGCGCGGGCGATGGTCCAGATAACGTTCCGGCCCGAGCCGCCCGCTGTGCTGTCCGCTCCGAAGATCGGCTTTCTGCGCTCTCCCGCCTGAAAGTCGCCATTCGGCTATCGGCCCACTTTCTGCCATTCCCTTTGGTGGTGATCGAACGACCGCGATTGGGTCGATAACCGACCGGCCGCTCTATACGCCTACTTCCCAGGTCGGTCCGGGCTCCGAGCCGCCACCGCGGTCGTTGCCGCTGACGAACCGCCTTGCGTTGACGCCACGCTTGCAGATCGTATTATTGGCCGTATGAGTGCAATATCGGATTGAACGCGAGGTGATCGATATGCGGTGGCGGCTCCTGGCATTGGCTTTGGCGGCTACCCCCGGCTTCGCGGCGGCGGATACGGGCAAGCAGCCCGCAATCTCGGCCAAGTCGGTGCGTGACGATACCTTCCCCACAGTCGAAGCGCGTTATCCCGGCGGGATCGTCGCGCGCGGGCATGTCGAATATGCCAATTATGTCGGCTATCGGCCGCTTCAGCTCGACCTTTATCTTCATGTCGATCGCGCGAGGGCGAAAGCGCGCCCATTGGTGATCTGGGTACATGGCGGCGGCTGGAGCCGGGGCGATGCGCGGCAGTCGGGGGCGTTTACCGACTGGCCGGGCGTGCTCGCGATGCTGGCGGCGCGCGGCTATGTCGTTGCCTCGGTCGATTACCGGCTGAGCGGCGAGGCGAAGTTTCCGGCGCCGGTCCAGGACGTGAAAGCGGCGATCCGTTTCCTGCGCAGCCGGGCGGGCGAGTATGGGATCGATCCCTCGCGGGTCTATTTATGGGGAGGATCTGCGGGAGGGCATTTGGCCGGGCTGGCGACGGTTACGTGCGGGGTGGCCGCGTTCGATCCGCCGCCATCGACCGGCCGCTTGCCGGGCTCCGCGGCGAAGCTCGCCAAACCGTTGCCGCAGTCGGATTGCGTGCAGGGGGCGGCGCTTTGGTACGGCGTGTTCGATTTCGCGCTGGGCGGGGAGCGGCCCGGGACGGCGCTTAATGCGAAGACGCTGACTGCTTTGCTGGGTTGCGATCCGGCGGTTTGCCGCGACACGGTCGCCGCCGCGAGTCCGGTCAGCTATGTCAATCGCGACACGCCGCCGTTGCTGCTGATCCACGGCACTGCCGATGAGGAAGTCGCGTTTCGTCAGAGCGAGGCGATGGCTGCGCGGATGAGGGCGGCGGGCGCCTCGGTCGAATTCGTGCCGGTGGCCGGCGCCAATCACGGTTTCGTCGACGCAACCCCCGAGGCGACGAAGCGCGACAGCCTGATGGCGCTCGATCGCACTTTCGCGTTTTTCGACAAGCTTTCGAAGCGCTGATCGAGGCTCGGGGCGAACACGCAATACGCCTCCCCGGCGAAGGCCGGGGCCCAGCTGCGATGATCTTGAGATGACGTCCCGCCTTCGAGGAAACGGTGCGACTGGGCCCCSGCCTTCGCCGGGGAAGCGTGTTTTGGGGATCGGAGCAGCTATGCCCTAAAGTTGCGCACTCCGCCGAGGATGAGCGGGATGATGCCGCCTGCGCGGAGGACCGACAGTTCGAGCGCGGTTTCGACCTGCGCCACCGCAGCGAACCGCTCGACCCCGCCGTCGCGGCGATGGATCGCGACCGGCACGATCGCGCGCGGGCTGAGCGTCTCGGCGGGCGCATCGATCTCGATCCGGTCTTCGGGCGCCAGTGCCAGTGTCGACGGATGCCGGTCGGCGAGGAGGCGCAGCGGCAGGATGCCCATATTGACCAGGTTCGAGCGATGGATCCGCTCGAAGCTCGCCGCCAGCACCGCGCGCGCGCCGAGCAGGCTCGCGCCTTTCGCCGCCCAGTCGCGCGACGACCCCATGCCATAGCGATCGCCGGCGACGATCACGACCGGCTGACCGGTCTCGGCATAACGGGCCGCCGCGCGCCATAAAGGCAGCGGCGTGCCGCCCGTCGTCATCAACGTGCTGCCCGGCGGGATCGCCTCGCCGAGTAGGTTGCGGACCGTGCGGTTGGTGAACAGCCCGCGCAGCATCACTTCCCAATTGCCGCGCCGCGACGAGAAGACGTTGAGATCGGCCGGATCGGCGCCATGGTCGATCAGCCAGCGCGCCGCGTCGCTGTCCGTCGGGATCGCGCCGGCGGGGGAGATGTGGTCGGTGGTCACGTCGTCGCCGAGCACGATCAACGGTGAGGCGGAATAATGCCCTAGCCGGTCGTCGCGCTCCATCCGGGCAAAGGGCGGCGGGCGCAGATAGGTTGAGCCGGGATGCCAGGGATAGAGCGGGGTGTCGGGCGCGGGCAGCGCCGCCCAGGCCGCGCTTGCCTCCGCCGCATCGAACGCCGCGGCATAATCTTGCGGCCGGATCGCCATCGCCGCGGCGGCGTCGATCTCGGCGCCGCTCGGCCACAACCGGTCGAGCGTGACCGGCGCACCCTCGGCATCATGGCCGATCGCGTCGCGGGCGATGTCGATCGCGGCGTTGCCGGCCAGGGCATAGGCGACGGTCAGCGCGGGCGAGGCGAGGAAGGCGTCCTCGATCTGCGGATGGACTCGCCCGGGGAAATTGCGGTTGCCCGACAGGATGCCGACCGGACGCGCGCTGCCACGCTCGATCGCCTGCAGCATCGGTTCGGCCAGCGTGCCCGAATTGCCGATGCACACCGTGCAGCCATAACCGACGATCGCGAAGCCGACTGCCTCGAGATCCTCGAGCAAGCCGGCACGGATGAGCAGCCGCTCGGCGCTCGGGGAGCCCGGCGCGAGGCTGGTCTTGACCCAATCCGGCGGCGTCAGTCCGAGCGCCCGCGCCTTGCGCGCGACCAGGCCCGCGGCGAGCAATTGGCGCGGATCGGACGTGTTGGTGCAACTGGTGATCGCCGCGATCGCGACCGGCCGCTCGGGCATCGTCGTTGCCGGACCGGCGCCGAGCAAGGCAGGTATCTCGGCGGTCGCGACCAGATCCTGCGGGCGGCGCGGACCGGCGAGCGAGATGCCGATCGCGGACAAGTCGATCTCGATCGTCTCGGCATAGACGGGCGAAGCTTCGGCCTCGAACCACAATCCGGTCGCGCGCGCATAGTCGCCGACCAGAGCGATCTGCGCTTCGCTCCGTCCGGTCTGGCGGAGGTAATCGAGAGTCGCGCCATCGATCGGGAAATAGCCGGTCGACGACCCATATTCGGGCGCCATATTGGCGACGACCGAACGGTCCCCCGCCGACAAGGTCGCGACGCCGGGGCCGAAGAACTCGACGAACCGCCCGGCCAATTCGATCCGGCGCAGGCGATGCGTGACGACCAAGGCCAGATCGGTCGCGGTCACGCCCTCGCGCAGGCGTCTGGTCAGTCGTACCCCGACCACTTCGGGGACGCGCATCATCACCGGCATGCCGAACATCACGCTTTCGGCCTCCAGCCCGCCGACGCCCCAGCCGAGCACGCCGATGCCGTTGACCATCGGCGTATGGCTGTCGGTGCCGATCAGCGTGTCGGGCATTGCCCAGTGAACGCCGTCGCGCTCCTCGCTGGTCACCACCGTGGCCAATTGTTCGAGGTTGATCGTGTGCATGATCCCGGTGCCGGGCGGATGCACGGTGAAATTGTCGAGCGTCGCCGATGCCCATTTCATGAAGCTGTAGCGCTCGGCATTGCGATCGAGTTCGCGCGCCATGTTGCGCGCCGCGGCGTCGCCGCTTCCGTAGAAATCGACCGCCAGGCTGTGGTCGGTCGAGACGTTGACCGGGAGCAAGGGGTTGAGCGCATTGGGATCGCCGCCGGCATCGGCCAGCGCCTGGCGCGCGGCGGCGATGTCGACCAAAGCAGGGCCGCAGGTCGTGTCGTGCATCATCACCCGGCCGGGCCAGAAGGCGATTTCGGCGTCGCTCGTGCCCTGGGCGATCCATTGCTCGACCAGCGCGATCGTCGCCGGATCGTCTCCGCTTCGCCGCAACAAATTCTCGATCAGGATACGATGGACGACCGGCAACCTGGCCAGACCGAGCGCGGCGAGATCGACGATCGTGTAGCTGGCGTCGTTGCTGGCCAGCGCGCGGGTCGGGACGGTCATGCGGAGTCCTTGCGCGATGTCAGCGGAGCGGCGAGCACCATCACGAACGCGACCAGGGTGAGCCCGGCCAGGAACACCAGCCCGGTCGCGGGCTTGCCGCTCGCTTTGGCGACGACGCCGACGACATAGGGCCCGACGAACCCGCCGAGATTGCCGATCGAGTTGATCGCGGCGATCGATACCGCGGCGGTGGCGCGGGACAGGAACATGCCGGGCAGTGTCCAGAACGGCGCCTTGAAGGCGTAAAAGCCGGTCAGCGCCGCCGCGAGCAGGACGGTCGCCGGTATCGGGCCGGCAACCCAGGCGACGCCGCCCAGGGTCGCGCCGGCAAGCAGCAACGGCCAGGCGGTATGATAGCGCCGCTCGCCAGTGCGATCCGACCGCCGCGACCACAAAACCATGCCGATCGTCGCGACGATATAGGGCAAAGTGGCGATCAGCCCGGTCTCGACATTGCTGAGCGACTTGCCCGAATGTTTGACGATCTGGGGCAGCCAATAGCCGACGCCCAGGCTGCCCGCCTGATAGACGAAATAGATCGCCGCCAGATACAGAACGCGCGGCTCGGTGATCGCGCGCCAGGTATTGAGATGGCGCACGCCGGTCGCGGCATGCTCGCGCGCGATCTCCGCTTCCAGCCAGTCGCGCTCGTCCGCCGCCAGCCAGCGCGCATTGGCCGGGCGATCGACCAGCAGCCGATAGGTGAACAGCCCGCCGATCACCGCGGGCAGCCCCTCGATCAGGAACATCCAGCGCCACCCGGTCAGGCCCAGGCCCTGGACATGATCGATGATCCAGGTGCTGACCGGCGTGCCGATGATGTAGGATACCGGGATCGCCGCGGTGAACATCGCCACCACCGTCGCCTGCTCGCGGGCGCGGAACCAGGCGGTCAGATAGATGATGATCGCGGGAAAATAGCCCGCCTCGGCGACCCCGAGCAAAAAGCGCAGGCCATAGAGCTGCGAGGTCGATTGCACGAAAGCGGTGGCCATCGACACCACGCCCATGCCGATCAGGATGCGCGCGATCCAGATGCGCGGACCATAGCGCGCCATCAGCATGTTGCTCGGCACCTCGAACAGGAAATAGCCGATGAAGAAGATGCCCGCGGCGAATCCGAACGCCTCGTCCGAAATCCGCAGCTCGGCATTCATCTGGAGCGCGGCATAGCCGATGTTCGCGCGGTCGATATACGAGACGATGTAGAGCACGAAACACAGCGGCACGATCCGCCAGAACACCCGGCGCATGATCCTGCGGTCGTCGGCCTCGGTCACGGGCGGGGGTGCGATGCTCTCCATAAATATGTTCTTTGACATTCAGAAATACAAAGAGCAAGGATTACCTATCTCGAGACGGAGTTCGCCGATGCAATCCAAGTCCGCACCGCCCGCCTGGCGCGCGTCGCGACGGACGGTGATGGCCGGGCTGGCCGTCGGGGTTGCGATGGGAAGCGAGGCCGCATGGGCGGCCGGGGGAGGATCGATGCCGGGTTTCGCTTATGTCGGATGCCGCACCAGCCGCGAGCGCAATGCCCGGGGCGACGGTATCTCGGTCTATCGGATCGGCACGGACGGCGCCTGGGCGCGCGTCCAGTTGGTCGGCGACCTGGTCAATCCATCCTATCTCGCCTTCGATCGCACGCGCCGCTTCCTCTACACCGTCCATGGCGACGGCAGCGAGGCGAGCGCGTTCCGGATCGACCCGGCGTCGGGCCAGCTGACCTTCCTCAACCGGGTCACCACCGGCGGCCGCAACCCGGTGCATTTGACGCCCGATCCGACCAATCGCTTCATGGTGGTCGCCAACCATGTCGTTGCCGATGGCGTGAAGTCGGGCATCGCCAGCCTGCCGATCCACGAAGACGGACGGCTGGGCGCGCCGGTCGATATCGTACCGTTCGACGGCAAGATCGGCCCGCATCGCATCGAGCAACCCTTTCCCAAGCCGCACCAGGTCGAGTTCGACCCGAGCGGCCGGTTCATCGTCGTGCCGGACAAAGGCTGCGACCGCGTGCTGGTTTTCACCATCGATGCCGCGGGCAAGCTGCATGAGGCGGCGGCGACGCCGGCGCGCGAGACGTCGGGGCCGCGCCACGTCGCCTTTCACCCGACCGTTCCTTACGCTTATGTCGTCAACGAGCTCGATTCGACCGTCGTCGCCTATCGGCTCGATCGCCAGTCGGGCGCGCTCACGCCGTTTCAGGTCGTCTCCGCGCTGTCGGAGGATTTCACCGGCAATAGCCGCGGCTCGGAAATCACCGTGTCGCGCGACGGGCGCTATCTCTATGCCTCCAACCGCGGCGCCGATACCGTCGCGGTCTTCACGATCGATCGCGCAAATGGCCGGCTCGAATGGAGGGGCTCGGTCCCTGCTGGGGGAAAGACGCCGCGCTTCTTCGCGCTGATCGACAACGGCCGCGCGATGGCCGTCGCCAACGAAGAAGGGCACAATATCGTGCGCTTCGCGATCGGCGTCGACGGCATGCCGCGCGATCCGGTGGTCGTCGCGGAGACTGGTAGTCCGACCTCGATCGTTTTCAGCGGGGTGAGCGCCCATCAACCGCCAACCGCCGTGAAAGCCGCAAGGTAATCGCATATGAATTCGGTCTGCGGCGAATAGTCCAGAACCGTCGCAATCGGCATCAGCCGTCATGCCGGCCTTGTGCCGGCGTCCACAGTGCCGCGCTCCCAGCGGTCGTTGGTCAGATACCACGGTGGATGCCGGGACGAGCCCGGCATGACGAATGGGGAAGCGGAATCACCTCAATTTCGGTTCCCGCGTTCGCGGGCATGGCGAGTGGGGCGGAGAGGTCAGAGCTTTTCCGGCAACGCGCAGACGAAACTCGACGCCAGCTTGGTGTCCCCAGCGCGATAGACCGGCTGCTTCGGCCAGGCGCAGATCGGGCGCTGGAATTCGATCGCGCGTTTGGCGGGCGGCGTGTCCTCGCCACCCGAGGCATAGCGCGTCGCGATCAGGCTCTGTGGTGCGCGTGCCTTCTCCACCCAGGCATAGAGGGCGAGCGTCATATCGTGCTCGGCGTCGCGTACCGGCGGCGTCGAATCGCGCGTCGCGGTGGAGAAATTGGTCGCACCGGGGCCGCCCGCGCAATGATCCATGCCGGGCACCATGAACAATCGCGCGAAGGCCTGGGTCGCTGCGAGGCCGCCGGCGCGACCCTCGACCGCGCGATAATAATTGATCGCCTCCAGCGGCGTGCCGACCGGATCCTGCCAGCCCATGAACATGATCAGCTTGCCGCCGGCGCGCGCGAACGGCGACAGGTTGGGATCGTTGGCGTCGAAGATCGGACCCAACCGCGCACGCATCGTGTCGACGTCGGTGCTCCAGTTGAAGCTCCACCAATTCCAATCGGGATTATCGAACACCCAATATTTGAACATGTCGGCGCGCGACGGCTCGGCCGGATTGTCGGATTCCGACCAATAGCCACTCCAGCCGGGATGCTTGTCCTCGGGGCCGGACATCACGCCCTCGGTGCCGATCGGATAACCCGGATAAATCGCGGCACCGGTGCGGGCGTCGCGCGGGCCGCCATAGATCTTGTCGGCGGCGGTAACCTGTTCCTGGCTGAGGCAAGTGCCCGGCTGCGCGCCGGGACGACACAGCAATTGCGCCGGCTTGAACCCGCACTGCCGGGGGTCGGTGATCACGCCGTCCGCGACGCCATCGAGCTTGTCGCAGGCGGCGACGGCGGAACGGTTGATCAGCAGCAGGTCGCTGACGGAGAGGATCGGGTGGCGATCGTCGCCGTGGCGGTGGTTAGCGAGGTAATTCCACAGGAAGGCCATGGTCAGGCTGGTGCGGTTGTTGCCCGGTGCGCCGGCGATGATGCCGTCGAAATCCTTCGGGTAACGCTGCGCCGAGGCGAGGCCCTGATAGCCGCCGGTCGAACAGCCGCTGAAATAGGACCAGCGCGCCGGACGGCTGTAATAAGCGCGCGTGATCGCTTTCGCCGCGACGACCGATTCATGGACCGCGCGATAGCCGAAATCCCTGATCTTTTCCGGGTTCTTCCAGCCGAATTTCAGGTCGGTGCCGCTATGCCCGGTATCCGTCCCCACCGCGACATCGCCATCGTCGAGCCGCGGGATCATCTGCTTGTATTGCATGTTCGACACGTAGGCGCCGTTGCCGATCATGTGCAGACGGCCCGACCAGCTGCTCCGCGCCGGCAACCAGATTTCGAACCCGATCTCGGATCCTCTGACCGGGCGGCTGACCCCGCGCACGCGGCAAAAGGGCTTGAGGCCGGTATATGTGCGCGGTCCGCGCTCGACGACCATATCCTCGGTGAACGTGCCGTCGACCGGGGTCGCGACCAGTATCCGGACATGGGGGAGGGCCAGCGTCTTGAGCGCGGCGCATGCATCGGGCGCGGCGTGAGCGGCGGGCGCCAGCGCGACGGTTGCCGCGGATGCCGACAGCGCCGCCGCCAAGCGTTGAAGCGTCCGACGTGCGACCATGATCGTCTCCCTTGAGGCTGGCAATTGCGAGAATGTCTCTTTATGATCGAAAAAACAATATCAAATGAGAGCGGAGGCAGCGGGATGCGGATTTTCACGCGCGAGGATATCGTGGCGGCACTCGACGAGACGGCCGCGATGGCGGCGGTCGAGCGCGCGATCGTCGCCTTCGCGGCGGGCCAGGCGCAGAGCGGCGATGCCGGCCATTTCAGCTTTCCGGCGCCGGGCGATGCGCATGTGAAGGTCGCGCATCTTGCCGGCGAAGACGTGTTCGCGCTCAAGGTGTCGGCGAGCTTCTACGGCAATCCCGCCAAAGGCCTGTCGTCGAGCCAGGGCTTTTCGGCAGTGATGAGCGCGACGACGGGCGAGGCGCTGGCGCTGTTCGCCGATGGCGGCTGGCTGACCGATGTCCGCACCGCGATGGCTGGGGCGATCGCGGCGCGCGCGATCGGCTATGAGGGCGGGACGCTCGGGATCGTCGGCGCCGGCATTCAGGCGCGGATGCAGGCGGAGATGATCCGCCGCCATATCGGTGCCGAACGCGTGTTGATCTGGGGCCGCGATCCGGCCAAGGCGCAGGCCTTGGCGGCGGAGATTGGCGGCGAGGCATGCGGCGACCTCGCCGATCTCGTCCGTGCGTCCGACCTGGTCGTCACGACGACGCCCTCGACCGAATGGCTGGTCGACGACGATTGGGTGCGTCCCGGCGCGCGGATCGTCGCGGTCGGCTCGGACGGCGGCGGCAAACGCGAACTCGATCCGCGGATTCTCGGCCGCGCGACGGTGATCGCGGACTCGGTCGATAAATGCGTCGAGAATGGCGAAGCGGGCTGGGCGGTACGCGCCGGCCTGCTCGCTGCTGACACCATCATTCCGTTGGGCGAGTTGCTCGCCGAGCCGCGCACCTTCGCCGCCGATGCGATCGTCGTGGCAGATTTGACGGGACTGCCGGTCCAGGACGCGGCGATCGCAGGCGCGGTGTGGCGCGTGCTCGCCGCGCGGTAAGAAGCCGGCGGATCGCTCCGCCGGCTTCCTGGCAACCGCTGATCCGCGTCTTCTGCTTACCGGGCTTGGTTCCGGAGGCGGTCGTTCAGGCTGTCGATCCGCACTTGCAGTCTGGCTTCATCGCGAGCGGACAAATTGCCTCTGCGATCATGGCCCATTGATCGCTCACTGGTGCGAAGCGCATAGAGCTCGCGCTGGTAGCCGGCGGTCTGGCGACGGCTCAGCGAGCGCTGCGACTGCGCGGTATTGAGCATCCGGTCGAGCGTGGCGATCTGCGAGAGGATCGCCGGACGGTCGCTTCCATAGTTGCCCGTCTCGGCCGCGGTTGCGATCCAGCGGCCGCGGCTGTCATAATAGCCCGACGTCTCGCCAGCATGCCAGCGGCGGCGGCTGTCGTAATAGCCGGGCTGGGGATCGGCGACCCACATTCCCGTCGCATCGCGATGGCCACCGGCCTGGCCGGCGACCCAGCGGCCGCGCGCGTCGTAATGACCGATCGTGACACCGGCGGTCCAGCGCCCGTTGGCGTCGTAATGGCCGCTCGCCGTGCCCGCGACCCACTGATCGCGCTCGTCATAATAACCGTTCGACGAAGCCGGGATCCAGCGGTTCTGGCTGTCGTAACTGCCGCTTGCCGAGCCGTCCGCACGCTGGGGGACCCAGTTGCGGCGCTCATCATAATAGCCGTTCGGCGCGCCGGCGACCCAGGCATTGTTGCGGTCGTAATAACCGGTCGCGCGGCCACGGGCGATCGAGCTGGTGTGCCACTGACCCTGCGTGTCGTAATAGCCATAGGCATCCGCGCGGCGGCCGGCCCGCCCGCCGACAGCGCCGGTCGAAACGCTCACCCATTGGTCGTCGCGGTCGTAATAGCCCTCGGCCGAGGCGGGGACCCATTCGCCGCTGGTAAGGTAATTGCCGTTTCCACCGGCCGACGCGTTGCTGCTGATCCAGCGGTTGTCGTCGCCATAACGGCCGTTCGGCGCGCCATCGACCCAGCCGCCATTGCGGTCATAATAGCCGCGCGCATCCGCCGAGTTGATGCCGGTGGCGTGCCAGCGATTGCCCTCGTCATAATAGCCATAAGCATGGTTGCACTCGCGGTTCGGCTTGGCGAGCTGATTGCCCGCGAGAGCGCCGGCGGCGGCGCCGATCACGGTGCCCAGGGTCTTGTCGCCACGGCCGGCGACGACGTTGCCGAGGACTCCGCCGACCCCGGCGCCGGCAACGGTAGCGACGACTTGCGTCGTGCGCTGCTGCTCGCAGGTCACTTCGGACCGGGTCCGCGCGCTGGCGATCGAAGGAATGAGGACGACAGCGGCGATACTCGCCGCGAAAAGGTGTTTACGCATGAAGGAGCTCCTGGAACCGAATGGTTCTGTTCTCGATGCCCTCAACGAGTCATGGAGAATTTCGTTCCTCATGCGAAATAAAATATGCTGATCGCCTGAAATATTCGGTAGAATTAATGTTAAAGCCTACGAAATAATTGAACATCGCTTTTTGAAGGAAGCGAGTTCATAAGAGAATTACACTAATGTTGGATAGAAAATCTATCAGCAGGCGCTTCTGATGGTCGTTTACATAGCTGCGTAATCGCGTCGCCGTGCATAGATGGTCCCGGTACCGGTACCGATTCAGGCCGCAGCGGGCGGGGTGTGCGGTGTGGCGCATGCTCGCTTCCGGCTTGGTCATGATCTCGCGGGGGGAATGACCGGGAATGGGTGGTTTTCTTCCTGTCAGCTTTCAAGGATAAGCCCGTGGCGTAAGACGTCGCGTGGGGAACCCAATGAGCCGCAAGGCACGAACTACTTCGCTCCCTCCGCCCTTTCTCAAGCGAGTTTGGCTGCCTGGGGATGCAGTGCGGGCGGAGTCGGATTGGGATAGTTATCCCTTGTCGCTCCCGATCATCCACAGTGGTGGCTTTGACATCACGTTCGAGAAGCCTGTCACCATCATCGTGGGTGAAAACGGCTCCGGCAAATCGACTCTATTGGAAGCGATCGCCACCATGGCCGGTTTCAGCGATAGCGGCGGCGCTCAAGGCATGCGCGCCGTCGAACAATCAGCCGCCTCGGGCGAAGATGCCGCCCGGCTGGGGCAGCTTCTAAAGGCGGCATGGCTGCCACAAGTGAGGCGTGGCTGGTTTTTCAGAGCGGAAACTTTCTTTTCAGTCGCACGGTATCTCGATGAAATGGGTTCAACGCGCGCCGGCTACCTCCGCGCATCCCACGGCGAGGGATTTCTCAGCTTCTTCCAAGAGCGTCTGGCTGAACAAGGGCTTTTCATCTTGGACGAGCCGGAGTCCGCTTTGTCCCCGGCGAAGCAGTTTGAATTTCTCAAACTGCTTCGCTCCATGCAGCGCGCCGACAACTGCCAGGTCATTATGGCAACGCACTCCCCCATCCTGATGGCATTGCCCGACGCAGCCCTCTGGCAGCTCGAAAGGTTCGGTCTTCGCGCCACGACTCTCGAAGAAACTGCACATTTTCGGCTCTATCGTGAATTCATACTCTACCCTCACGACACCGTGGAAATGATGATCGACTAAATTTCTGCGAGGCAGCCTTTATTTCTGCGACGAGCCTTTGCCACACCACAGCTCTCGGGCAATGTGCGATCGATCTTAGTTGTCTGCAAATGGGTCGTTTTCAGACCGGCCGCTTTTCGCGTGTCTTCGGGTTCCTGCCTTTAAGCAGGCCGGATCGAACGCCTTATCAAGCCGTCGAATACCGCCGGCTGTACACAGCCGCGGCCAGGCTGATCGCCGCGATCGCCGTCAGCCACACGCCCGGCATCGCCAGGTTGCCCGTGGCCGAAATCAGCGCTGTCACCACGAACGGGGTGAACCCGCCGATCGCGGTTGCCAGGCTATAGGCCAGGCTGAATCCCGAGGCGCCGGCCTCCTCGGGCACGATCTCGGTCAGGTGGACGACCATCGCCGAATTGTAGCTGGCGTAGATCGCCGACAGCCATAATTCGACGATCAGCAATTTGGTCACGCTCGGGCTGGCGGCGAGCCAGGCCATCGCGGGATAAGCGGTCAGGATCGCGAGGATGGTGCAGGCGAGCAGGATCGGGGTGCGTCCGATGCGATCGGACAAGGCGCCCATCAGCGGCAGCCAGATGAGGTTGGAGAGGCCGACCCCGGCGGTGATCAGCAAATTGGCGCGCTCGGGCAGATGGAGCAGCTTGCCGAAGGTCGGGGTGTAGGCGGTGATCATGTAGAAGCTGACCGTGGTCATCAGCACCATCGCCATGCCGGTCAGCACGCGCGCGCGCGCGATCCATAAATGGCCCATGATTTCGCGCGTCGTCGGGCGCGTCGTGCGCGCGGCGAAGATGTCGGTCTCGCGCAAGTGCCGGCGCATCAGGAACAGTAACGGGATGATCAGGCAGCCCAGCCCGAGCGGGATGCGCCAGCCCCAGTCGGCGAGCTGGTCGACGCTCAAGGTCATACCCAGCACCACGCCGATCATCGCGGCAAAGACGACCGCGACTTGCTGCGACGCCGATTGCCACGACACGTAGAAGCCCTTTTTGCCCGGCGGAGCGATCTCGGCGAGATAGACCGAGACGTTGCCCAGTTCGGCGCCCGCCGAGAATCCCTGGAGCAGGCGGCCGAGCAGGACGAAGATCGGGGCGGCGATGCCGATCGCGGCATAGCCGGGGGTGAAGGCGATCGTCGCGATGCCGACGCTCATCAAGGCGAGGGTGACGATCAGCCCGGCGCGGCGGCCGTGATGGTCGGTATAGGCGCCGAGCACGATCGCGCCCAATGGCCGCATCAGGAAGCCGACGCCGAACGTGGCGAGTGCCTTGAGGAGCGTGCCCAATTCCGAGCTGCCCGGGAAATAGGCGGAGCCAATGGCGGCGGCGAAATAGCCGAACACCATGAAATCGTACATCTCGATGAAATTGCCGCTGGCGACGCGCAGCACGTCCATCGCGCGGCCGGAGCGCGGTTCCGAGTCGCTCATGGTCGCGGCCGGGCTCAGCATGGTCGACATTCGATTCCCCTTCCGTCGCGGCGCCGTCGGTCGCGCGCCTGACGCCCGCCTAGCGAGATTGTCGCGAAAATGCACGATGATTCACTCATAATGCATTTTTGTCTTTTTAAACTCAGCAAGACAGTGCTACCGACCCTCAAAGATAAATCGGGGGATGCCGATCGATGAGCAACGCTTGCCGTCTTCTGGAGATCTGGGGAAGCCCCCGGGATCGCGGCATCCGCTATGGCGAAGGCGCGGTGGCCGAGATCCGGCGGGGAACCTCGCATTATATCAACCAGATGGGAAGCCTCGGCCTGTCCGAGGCTGCGCTCGGCGACTTGGTCGAGGCCTATCTGCCGATCATTGCCGATTTCGACGCCGATCATGTCGAGGAGATGCGCGGCATCGCCCAGGGCGCCGATTTGCCGCTGTCGCACATCGTGCTGATGAATGCGCGGACCGAGCTGCTCAAGCTGGCCAAGGAGCCGGTGCTGCGCGCAGGGCTGCTCGCCGAGCGCGCGGCGGAAGGGTGCACCACGATCGTCGTCCAGCCCGAGCGCACGCGCGACGGCAATCTGATCCACGCGCACAATTGGGACTGGAAATCGTCCTGCGCCGACGCCTGCATCATCCTGCGTATCAGGAATGACGACGGCCCCGACATGCTGACCTTCACCGAAGCGGGCGGGCTGGCGCGGTTCGGGTTCAACAGTATCGGCATCGCGATCACCGGCAACTATCTCGAATGCGAGCGCGACTATCGTAACCTCGGCGTTCCGCTCGCGCTGATCCGACGCAAGGTGCTGCAGCAGGACAATCCCTCGCTGGCGTTCGGTGCGGCTTATGCCACGCCCAAATCGGCCTCGAACAACCTCGCGATCAGCCATGCGCCGACCGGCATCGTCCACGACCTCGAATGCGCGCCCGACGAGACTTTCGTGGTAGAACCGCGCGATGGCCTGCTCGTGCACAGCAACCATTGGCTCAGTCCCGTCGCGCTCGCCAAATTGCGCGAGACCGGCATTCCCGATTCACCGTGCAGTTTCTGGCGGCAGCAACGCGCCGAACGGCTGCTCGCGCCGCACGCCCGGATCGGGCTCGATGAGGTGAGGGGCGTGCTGCTCGATAAAGCGGGCGCGCCGCTGTCGATCTGCGTGCCGCCGCGTGCCTCCACCATGACCGGCAATACCGCGACCGTGGCGTCGTTCCTGATGCGCCCCGCGCTCGGCGAGATGCAGGTGGCGATGATGCCGCATGCCGGCGCCGACTATGTCCGCTACACGCTCGCCGCCGACGCGTCGGCCGATGCGGAGCGACCGACCGCCGATGCGTAAGACGATCGCTGGCCTGATCCTAATCGTGGCCGGCGTCGGACTTGGCCTCGCGTTCGTACACCCCAAGGCGCCGCCGCCGCCCGGATCGATGCTGCGTGCGCGGCTCAATGCCGACATCGCGTCGTCCGATCCCGGGATGAAACGCGACGCCAATACCGACGCGGTGCTGCTCCATGTCGTCGAGGGGCTGGTCGCGCTGCGCGAGGACGGATCGGTCGGCCCGATGCTGGCGAGCGGCTGGACGGTATCGCCCGACGGTCGCACCTATCGTTTCGCGCTCCGCCGCGGCATCCGCTTCCACAACGGCGCGCCGCTGACCTCGGCCGACGTCAAATGGTCGCTCGACCGCTATCTCGCGCCCTACAGCCATTGGCGCTGCAAGTCGGATCTGAGCGCCAAGGGGATTGCGGCGGTGACCGCGATCGACACGCCCGACCCCGACACGGTCGATATCGTTCTCGATCGCCCGGCGCCTTTGTTCCTCGCGACATTGGCCCGGCTCGATTGCGGGAGCACCGGGATCACGCATCGCGCCTCGGTCGGACCCGACGGCATGTGGCGATATCCGATCGGGACCGGGCCGTTCCGCTGGGGCGAATGGCGGCACAACCAATATATCGATCTCGTCAAATATGACGGCTATCGGCCCTTGCCGGGCGGGACCGACGGCAATGCCGGGGGCAAGCACGCGCTGGTCGAGCGCGTGCGCTTCTCGGTGATCCCCGATGGCTCGGCGGCGAGCGCGGCGTTGTTGCGCGGTAGCCTCGACGTGCTCG
The DNA here is from genome assembly GCF_056401895.1 of Sphingomonas sp. P4_D12. Lineage (NCBI taxonomy): Bacteria > Pseudomonadati > Pseudomonadota > Alphaproteobacteria > Sphingomonadales > Sphingomonadaceae > Sphingomonas > Sphingomonas sp. P4_D12. The sequence goes on from NZ_JBFUIL010000002.1 coordinate 698,591, forward strand.
ACGCGCTGGCGCCCAACGAGCTCGGCACGATCGCGGGCGCACCCGGAATCAAGCGGGATTCGGCGATGTCGGCGGACTTCTACGGCATCCTGCTCCAGACCGGGGCGCCGATCTTGCGCGACGTCCGGTTGCGGCGCGCGCTGTCGCTCAGCCTCGACGTGGCGGCGCTGACCCGGGTGGTGACTCACGGCACCGGCGTTCCCGACAGCTCGCCGGTGCCGGCCGCCAATGCCTTTTACGGCGCGGCCGAGCGCGTGCCGGTCAAGCGCGATCTCGCCACTGCGCGCGCGCTGGTCAAGGCATCGGGCTATCGTGGCGAGCCGATCGAGCTGATGACCAGCCACAGCCCGCCCGAAATGTACGATGCCGCGATCCTGGTCCAAGCGATGGCGCGCGATGCCGGGATCAATATCGAGATCGTCAGCCTCGACTGGGCGACGCAGTTCGCGCGCTATTCGAGCGGCGATTATCAGGCGACGATGTTCGGTTTTTCGGCACGGATGGACGCGTCGCAGATGTTCGGCGTGTTGATCGGCGACCGCGCCACCGATCCGCGCAAGGTGTGGAATTCGCCGCAAGCGATCGACCTGCTTCACCAGTCGGTGGTGACCGGCGACCGCGCCCAGCGGCAGAAGATTTTCGATCAGCTCGAGGCGCGCTTCCGCAGCGAGGTGCCGGCGATCGTCCTCTACAATACGCGCCGCGTGACCGCGTTGCGCACGCCGGTCACCGGCTATCGCGCCTGGTCGGCGCAGACGCAGCGGCTGTGGAACGTCGGGCTGGCCAGTAGCGGATCGGAGAGTGCGCGATGATCGCGTACATCATCCGCCGGCTGCTGCTCGCGATCCCGACTTTGATCATCGTTGCGTTGATGGTGTTCTTCCTCGTCCGGCTTATCCCCGGCGACCCGGCGCAGATCATGCTTGGCGAAGGCGCCGACCCGGCCGCCGTCGCCGCGCTCCATGCCGAACTCGGGCTCGACAAGCCGGTCTATGTCCAGTTCGCGACCTGGCTCGGCCATGTGTTCAGCGGCGATCTCGGCACGTCGATCACGACCGGCGAGCCGGTGTCGGCGTTGCTGATCACGCGCGCCGAGACGACCGGTATCGTCGTACTGATCTCGGTCGGGCTCGCGACCTTGATCGCGATTGCGGCGGGCACGGTCGCCGCGTGGCGCCGTGGCAGCGCGCTCGATCTCGCGGTGATGAGCGGGGCGAGCCTGATCCTCGCGGTGCCGAGCTTCTGGCTCGGCCTGCTGCTGCTGCTGGTGTTCGGCGTGTGGCTGCATTGGTTGCCGGTGGTCGGCTATATTCCGTTCTCGGAGGATCCGTGGGGCGCGATGCTGTTCCTGATCCTGCCGATCGCGACGCTGACGATTTCGGAAAGCGGCGTGCTGATCCGCATGATGCGGTCGAGCGCGATCGACGTGCTGCGGCTCGATTATGTCACGCATGCCCGCGCCAAGGGTCTGGCCGAGCGCACCGTATTGTCGCGCCACGTCTTTCCCAATGCCTTCGCGCCGACCTTGACGCTGGTCGGGCTGACGCTCGGCCGACTGTTCGGCGGGATCGCGGTGATCGAGACGGTGTTCACCTTGCCTGGCCTCGGCCGGCTGATGGTGACCGGCGTGCTCAGCCGCGACTATCCGGTGGTGCAAGGCTGCCTGTTGTTCACCGCGGTGATCTATGTCGTCGTCAATCTGGTCGTCGACCTGCTCTATCCATTGTTCGACCCGCGAGTGACGGTCGAATGAAGCGCTCGATCCACTCATTGCTCGGCTTCGGGCTGGTCGGCGCGTTGCTCGTCGTGGTGCTGCTCGGCTTCGTCTGGCTGCCTTACGATCCGCTGGCGATCGATCTCGACCATACGCTCGCGACGCCGTCGCTGGCGCATTGGCTCGGCACCGACGAGTTCGGCCGCGACGTCGCCTCTCGCGCCATGCTCGGCGCCAGGATCAGCCTGCTGATCGCGATCCAGACCGTCGTCATCTCGATCGTGATCGGGACGGCGCTCGGCCTCGTCGTCGGCTTCCTGCGCGGCTGGACCGAGCGCGTGATCATGACCTTCAGCGACGCGCTGCTCGCCTTCCCCGGCATCCTGCTCGCGCTCGCCTTGGTCGCGGTGATGGGATCGAGCCGGCACAGCATCGTCATCGCGCTGGCGATCGCCTATCTGCCCGCCACGGTTCGCGTCGTGCGCGGCTCGGTCATCTCGATCCGCGAGCGCGAATATGTCGAGGCGTCGCGAGTCGCCGGGGACAGCGCGCTGTACACGATGTGGCGGATCGTCCTGCCCAATGCCTTGCCGCCGATCCTGGTGCTGGCGACCAGCCTGTTCGGCTGGGTGATATTGTCCGAAAGCGCGCTAAGCTTCCTCGGCGTCGGGGTGCCGCCGCCGCTGCCGACCTGGGGCAATATGCTGTCCTCGGCGCGGCCGTACATGTACGCGGCGAGCTGGCTGAGCATCGCGCCGGGTCTCTGCATCGTCGCGACTCTGCTCGGCATCAACATGCTCGGCGACGCACTGCGCGACCGCCTCGATCCGCGAGACAATTGATGAGCAAGCCGCTTCTCACCATCGAGAATCTCAGGATCGAGGCGGGTGGTCGGATCCTGCTCGAAGGACTGAGCTTTGCCGTCGCCGCCGGCGAACGGCTGGCGATCGTCGGCGAATCGGGCAGCGGCAAGACGCTGGCGACGCGCGCCATCCCCGGGCTGCTGGCGCCCGGGTTGGAGCGCGTGTCGGGGACGATCCGCTTCGAGGGCCGCGAGCTGACGGCGCTCGGCGAACGCGGCTTGCGGTCGGTGCGCGGGGCAGGGATCGGGCTGGTGTTCCAGGAGCCGATGACCTCGCTCAATCCGGCGCTGCCGATCGGGGTCCAGCTTGCCGAAGGGCTCAAGCTCCATCGCGGGCTCGACGATGCCGAGGTCCGGCGGCGCAGCATCGATATGCTGGCACGCGTCCAGATTACCGATCCCGAAGGCTGCCTGGCGCGCTATCCGCACGAATTCTCCGGCGGGATGCGGCAGCGGATCATGCTCGCCTCGGTGTTGCTGCTCGAGCCGCGGCTGCTGATCGCCGACGAGCCGACCACCGCGCTCGATACGCTCAGCCAGCGCGAAGTGCTGCAATTGATGGTCGCGCTGACCCGCGAGATGGGTACCGCGCTGTTGCTGATTACGCACGATCTCGGGCTGGTCGCCGAATATACCGATCGCGTCATCGTGCTCGAAAAGGGCGTGATGGTGGAGCAGGGCGAGACAGCTGAGGTCCTCGCGCGGCCCAAACATCCCTATACCGCCAAGCTGGTCGGATCGCTGCCGCGCAAGGATGGCGCGCGAGCGGCGATCGCGCCCGACGCGCCGTCGATCCTCAGCATGGAGAATGTGCGGGTCGATTATCCGGGCAAGCCGGGGTTGTTCCGTGCGGGCGCCCCAATCCGGGTGATCGACGACGTCACGCTCGATGTCCGCGCCGGGGAAATCGTTGCGCTGGTCGGCGCCAGCGGGTCGGGCAAGACCACGCTCGGGCGCACCGCCTTGGGGCTGAAGCCGCTCGCCGGCGGACGCATCCTGTTCGATGGCCACGATATCGCCAGGCTCGACCGCGCGGGCGAGCGTGCGTTCCGCCGCGACGCGCAACTTGTCTTTCAGGACCCCTTCTCGTCGTTGCCGCCGCATCTGCGCATCGGCGAGATCGTCGGCGCCGCCTTGCGTCACTTGCCCGAATTGAGCGCGTCCGAACGCCGCGAGCGCGTCCGCACGACGCTTGACGACGTCGGGCTGGCGGGTTTCGAGGATCGCCGCCCGCACCAGATGTCGGGCGGGCAACGCCAGCGCGTCGCGATCGCGCGCGCCATCGCATCCGAACCGCGCCTGGTCGTCGCCGACGAACCAGTCTCCGCGCTCGACGTCACCATTCAGCTCCAGGTGCTGACCTTGCTCCAGCGTATCCAGCGCGACCGCGGCTTCGCCTGCCTGTTCATCACCCATGATCTCGCCGTGGTCGAGCAGATCGCCGATCGCGTGATCGTGCTGGAAAAGGGTCGGATCGTCGAACAGGGGCCGACCGACGCGGTGTTCGCGGCGCCGACGCACGATTATACGCGCCGCTTGCTAGCGGCCTCGCCGGCGCTGGCGCTCACGGAAACGTTGGCCGCGCAGCAATAATGTGTATTTTCCGGTTTACAAAATACAATTAAACATTATTGATACTAAAAATACACGAATCTGACACGGAGAGGTCGGGGTTGCGGTGGGTGCTTCGGCGCCCGGCTAGGGGAGTGAGACGAACATGAAGCTTTCGCGTGTTTTGCTGTTGGGCACATCGGTGCTGGTTTCCGGCGCGATGCCGGGATTGGCGTACGCCCAGGCGGCCGACGCACCGCCCCAAGCGGCTCCCGCCGACCAGGCGGCCAATGCCGCCAAGGACAGCCCGCCCGCCGAGGACATCATCGTCACCGGCGAACGCAACAACCAGTTCGGCACCGATACCGCGCAATCGGGCAGCTTCCGCAACGCCAAGATCCTCGACATTCCGATGACCGTGTCGGTCATCCCGGACGCCTTGCTGAAGTCGCAACAGGCGGTCGACCTGATCGATGCGGTACGCAACACCGCCGGCGTCTCGTCGTCGGGCGTCGGTCCCGCCTCGTACAACAACATCACGATCCGCGGCATCACCGTCGATACGCGATCGAGCTACAAGCTCGACGGCACGCTCAACATCCTGTCGTCGACCGCCTTTCCGCTCGAGGACAAGGATCGCGTCGAGATCCTGAAGGGCGCCTCGGCGATCTATTACGGCTTCTCGCCACCATCGGGCATCGTCAATTTCGTGATGAAGCGGGCGACGCCGGACCTCTATGTCGGCCTGCGCGCGTTCGGCGACAGCAATGGCGGTTATGGCGGCCATCTCGACCTCGGCGATACGGTCGGCATTTTCGGCTTCCGCATCAACGCGGTCGCCGCGCGCCAGGATACCGGCATCACTTTCGCCAAGGGCGACCGCTACCTGGCGTCGGGCACGTTCGACCTTAAGCCGACGTCGAAGCTGACGCTGTCGGCCGATGTCGAATGGTTCAAGCGCGGCATCGTCGAGCCGGCGACGTTCATCATCCCGAACGGCGCGACCAAACTGCCGCCGCTCGCCTATCTCGATCCGAGCAAGAATATCGGCGGGCTCGCCTGGGACACCAACCGGACCGAAGAACTCAACCTGCTGTTCAAGGGCGTGTGGAAGGTCGCCAAGGATTGGGACGTTACCGCTTATTGGGGGCGCTCGCATTTGACGCGCCTGCGCTACAATCCCGGGTTCGTGCCCGGCAACGTGACGTTGCTGCAGACCCCAGCGCAGATCGCGACCTACAATGCCTCGGTTACGCCCGGCAGTCCTACCTTCGGGGCGGGGGCCGTCCGGTTCGGCACCAATATCCAGAACGCGGGTTACGAAAATATCAGCTACGCGGTCGAACTGCATGGCAAGATCACGACCGGGGACATCACCAACAGTATCCTGCTCGGCGCGTCGCGGTCGCTGCGCAGCCTGGGTGGATCGCCGGCGACGCCGCGTACGGTGATCACAGGGGACAATTTCCTCAACCCGATCATCGTTCCCAACCCCTATGCGCTGGTCGCCAAGCCGCCGATCCCGTCGACGATCGACGACAAGGGCCTCTACGCGTTCGACGATCTGAGCTTCAAGAACATCATCCACCTGACCGGCGGCGTGCGCGTCACCGATTACACCAATGACGGTTCGACCAATCTCAACACCAAGCAGCCCTATAACGTGAAGCCGACTGCCTGGTCGGGCGGCGTGATCGTCAAGCCGATGGAATGGGCGAGCCTCTACGGCACCTATATCCAGGGCCTGGAAGAGAATGCGATCGCATCGAACAACGTGGACAATGCGCAATCGGTCTTCCCGCCGATTTCGAGCACGCTCTACGAGGCCGGCCTGAAGCTGCAGCCGCGCAAGAACCTGCTGATCCAGCTCGCTTATTTCGATATCCGGCGTGAAGGGGCGTATAACGAACGCATCGACCCTGCCACCAATCTGCTGCATGGTTTCGGCGACGCGACCCAGACCTATCGCGGGTTCGAGGGCAGCGTCAGCGGCTATGTGATCCCGGATCTGGCGATCAACGCCACGTTGATGCTGCTCAAGGCCCGGACCTTCCAGGCCGCCAATGCGAACTCGCTGCACACCGTCCCTGGCGGGACGCCGGATGTCAGCTGGTCGCTGTCGGGTGAATATACCGTGTCCTGGCTGACGCCGAGCCTGAAGGTGTCGGCGGGCGCGTTCCATACCGGCAAGCAGGCGGTGGACGATACCAACAGGGCCTTCACCGACCCTTATACGACCTTCGATATCGGCGCGTCGTACGAGTTCAACCTGGGCGGCCACAAACTGGTCGCGCGGGTCAACGGCCAGAACATCACCAACAAGCGCTATTGGGCGGCGGTCGGCGCCGGCGCGCTGGCGGAGTCGCTGCCGAGCACGGTCAAATTCTCGCTCGCCTTCAATTACTGAGAGCAGCGATAGCGAAGCACGAGACCGGGAGCGCCAGACGCTCCCGGTTTTTTTGTGCCGATCGGAGACGCAGCCAATGAACTGGAAACGCAAATGGATCGGTGCGTTGGCCATGCTGTCACAGGCCTGCGCGCCGGCCATGGCCGGTCGCTACGCGATCCGCGACGTCACCTTGATCGACGGCACGGGGCGGCCCGCTGTTCGGCATCGCACGGTCCTGATCGACAAGGACCGCATCGTCGCATTGGGCGGAGCGCGGCTGCCGATCGGCAGGGCGAAAGTGATCGACGGCCGGGGCAAATATCTGGTCCCCGGGATGATCGATACGCACATCCATCTCCGGGATACCGGCCCGGACGGCAAGAAGCGCAGCATGGACGTCGCCACCGCGCAGGCCACGCTGGCGGGGTTTCTGGCGCTCGGATTCACCACCGTTGCCGATCTCGGCAACCTCCCTGGCACGGTCCAGATCATGCGCGGCGCGGATCCGCGCATATCCGCGCGGCTGCTGATCGCCGGCCGCGTGTTCACCTCGCCCGGCGGGCGCAACGAGGATATCGGCATCGCACTCACGTCGGCCGATCCGGCGACGCTCGCGCGTCATCGTGAGGAGGAACATCCCGACCTGATCAAGATGGTTGAGGACAGCGGCGGGTTCGGCGGGCAATCCTCCGCCACCGCGCTGTCGACCGAGCTGATGCGCGCGATCGTTCAGGAATCGCATCGCCATGCGTTGCGCGTCGTGGTGCACGTCGCCCGCGAAGCGGATGCGCGTAACGCCATTACGGCGGGCGCGGATGGCCTGGCGCATCCGATCTGGGCGGAGGCCGAGTCCGAGGATTTCGTTCAGCTGATGGCGCGGCGTCGCATTCCGTTCGCGACGACCCTGGCGATCGCCGATCAATATGGCCGGTTGATGCGGCACCCCGAATACCTCGATCGCCCGGACTATTCGCTCGTGCTCAGCGAAGCCGAACGCGGCCGGATGCGTACTGAGCAGCGCGCCCAATTCCTGCGCCAGCCGACAGCGGCCTGGCGAGAACAAGCGCTGCCCAGCGAGATGCGCAACGTCGTCCGCGTCGTCCGCGCCGGCGGCGTCGCCGCGCTCGGCACCGACCTGGTCTCGGGTGCGTCGTCGCACCGCGAGATGCAGTTGCTCCGCCAGGCCGGATTGTCTCCGCTCGAGATCATCAGGATCGCCACCTTCAACGCGGCGGTCTTTCTCGGCCGCGATCGCGACCTTGGCAGCATCGCGCCGGGCAAGATCGCCGATCTCGTCCTGCTCAACCGCGATCCGACCGCCGATATCGACGCGACCGAGGATATCGCGATGGTGATGCACGATGGCTTCGTCGTCGATCGCGCGGCGTTGCCGGTTGCGGGGAAGAAAGGGCTTCAGGCAAGGAGGTGATTGGTTGGACTGCGCGTCCTATCCAGCACGCTTGGCGAACGCCGGTTCGACTGGCATTCTGAGAGGATGGACGCCCTTTTTCGTTTCCCGACCGCCCGTCGGCGCGATCCGGTTGTCGAACGATGGTTTGCCGATGCTGACGCGCTTCGCGGCTTAGTGGAACCCTGGTTCGAGCGATTGCGTGCGTGCGGTTCGGACGTGCGCGAATTGGTCCATGACGGCCGCCCGACCGCCTGCGCCGGCGATGCGGCTTTCGCTTACGTCGATGCGCACGCGGAACACGCCAATATCGGCTTCTTTTTCGGCGCCTTCCTCGACGACCCTACCGGCCTGCTGGAAGGCGCCGGCAAGCGGATGCGTCATGTCAAGCTGCGGATCGAACGCATGCCGGACGAGGGCAGGCTCGGGGATCTCATCACGGCGGCCTATCGGGATATTCGCCGGCGCCTCGACGACGCTCGGCCCTGAACGAAGGAGGAGGATATGTATGTTTGTGGCCTCGTCATCCCGGTGCCCGAGGACCAGATAGACGCTTATCGCCGCTGGGCGGCGAGTAGCGCAACATTCTTCGGCGAATATGGATGCCTCGAGATCGTCGAATGCTGGGAGGATTTCATCCCCAGCGGCGAGCACACCGATTTCCGCAAAGCGGTCGCCGCCAGGGAAGGAGAGAAGATCGTTTTCACGTGGCAGATCTGGACCGACAAGGCGACTTTCGAGGCCGCCGAAGAGAGAATGCACCACGACCCGCGAATGGATTCGGCCGGCGACCCTCCTTTCGATGCCAGCCGCCTCATTCTCGGCTGCTTCCAGCCCATCGCGCAGATGGGACGGGACTGAGTTACGCGCCCTTCCGAAGCGCATTGGGGAGCATGGCCTTGGCGCAAGTCGTGATGGGCGTGGTGCTTCCTTTTGCATCCTTGCGCGCGAAAGTGTAATCCGGAGCCCTGACTGAGCTGATGAAAGATCGAGAGAAAATGGCGGGAGCGGCTGCGCGCAAGATGGACATGGACAAGGCGCCGCCGCGCGCCAGCCGGCTGCAAGCCGACCTGGCCGCGAGGATCCTCAGGATGCTCAAGGACCAGGGCGCGGGCCCGGGTCACCACCTCGTCGAACTCGATCTCTGCCGTCACTTCGATGTGTCGCGCACCCCGGTGCGCGGCGCGCTCAAGCTGCTCGCCGAGCAGGGCGCGGTCGAGGCGCGCGCCAATCGCGGTTACGTCCTTCGCGGCCCGGTGACCGAGGCGCCCGATCTCGATGTCACCAACCCGGAGGATGAAGAGGACCAGCGCCTGTTCATCGCGATCGCCGAGGCGCGCAACCAGGGCCGCATGCCCGATCAGTGCAGCCAGCTCGAGGTCGCGCGGCTGTTCGACGCCAAATTGCCGACCGTGGTGCGCGTGCTGCGCCAGCTCGCCGAACTCGGGCTGGTCGAGCGCAAGCCCGGCAATGGCTGGTCGTTCACCCTGCCGATCAATTCGGGGCGCGCACGCGCGGAGAGCTATGCCTATCGCGCGGTGATCGAGCCCGCCGGACTGCTCGAATCCACGTTCGAACTCGACCGCGAATGGCTCGATCGCATCCGCGCCGAGCATCTCGCTTTCCGCAAGCGCAAATGGCGCGACACGCTGTCGGTCGAATTGTTCGCGATCAACGCCGATTTCCACGAAGGCATCGCGCGTTGTTCGGGCAATCGCTATTTTCTCGACGCGGTGCAGCGGCAGAACAAGTTGCGCTCGTTCATGAACATCCAGTGGATCAACGGGGCCCAGCGCGTGATCGACTCGATCGACGAACATCTCGAGATCATGGACGCAATGGAAGCCGGCGATAACCAGAAGGCGCACGATCTGATGAAGGCGCATCTGGTGCTGGCGCGCGACGTCGAGGCGACGGTCTGAGTTAATTCGAGATTTAACGGGCGGGATCTCAGGCAGCTATCTACTAAGCATTTGCCTAAACCCCATCGTCACCCCGGCCTTGTGCCGTGTTCAAGCTTTGGCCTGCCCCCGGCAGGCCAAAATCGTGTCCGGGGGACACGATTTCGCTTTGAACACCACTCCTCCCCAAGCGAGCTGGGGTGTTGTGGCGCGGTGGATGCCGGGACAAGCCCGGCATGACGAAGAGGTGCCCGCCACCTGATCGGCGTACATAAAGATGTTGTATTTTTAAATCCAATAGGACAAAGTTGCCGCTCGATCGGGAGCGACGGCGACGATGCGATTGGATGATTCCACAGCTGGGCCGGTTCATGGTGGGGGAGACGCGACGATACCGGTGATCGGTGCGGCGGAAACGCGCGATGCGCTGCCGTTCGACGCGCTGATCCCGGCATTGAAGACCGCCTTTACCGCCGGCGCGACGGTGCCCGAGCGGCATCACCACCATATTCCTCATCCCGATGGCGACGGTGTTCTGTTGTTGATGCCCGCCTGGAGCGGCGGCCTGCTCGGGACCAAGGTCGCCACCATTCATCCCGGCAACACTGCGCGCGGATTGCCGAGCGTTCACAGCACCTACCTGCTCGCCAATGCCGCGACGGGCGCGCCGCTCGCCTTGCTCGACGGCAATGAGATCACGACGCGCCGGACGATCGCGGTGTCGGCGCTCGCCGCTTCCTACCTCGCGCACGAAGACGCGGCCGACTTGCTGATCGTCGGGGCAGGGCGGATCGCGGCGCTCGCCGCCGAGGCCTTCGCTGCGGTCCGTCCGATCCGATCGGTGTCGGTGTGGAACCGCGATATGGCCAAAGCCGAACGGCTCATGGCCGAGTTGCGGGCAGCGGGTTTCGCAGCGAAGGCAGCGGCATCGCTCGAAGACGCGGCGCGCCGGGCCGACATCATCACCTGCGCCACGCCCTCGACCGCGCCGATCGTCCATGGCGACTGGCTGCAACCCGGCACGCATCTCGACCTGATCGGGAGCTTCACACCGGCCATGCGCGAAGCCGACGACGCCTGCTTCGCGCGCGGGCACATCTATGTCGACACGCGCGACGCCTTGGCCGAGGCCGGCGACCTGACCGGCCCGATCGCGGCGGGAATCATCACGTCGGATGATATCCGCGGCACGCTCGCGGACCTATGCGCCGGCCGCGTCGCTGGTCGGACCTCGGCCGACGACATCACCGTCTTCAAATCGGTCGGCACCGCGCTCGCCGATCTCGCCGCCGCGGCCATGGTCCAGGCGCGGCGTGGCGCATCGGGAGTTTGCGACCTTGGCTGAAGCGCGAACCCTCCATGTCGTCGACCTGCACACCGCGGCCGAGCCCGTGCGGATCGTCGAGCGCGGCTATCCCGAGCTTCGCGGCGCGACGATCCTGGAGAAGCGCCGCGACGCACTCGAGCGGTTCGATGATTTGAGGCGGATGCTGATGCTCGAGCCGCGCGGTCATGCTGGCATGTACGGCGTCATCCCGACCGCGCCGTGCCATCCCGATGCCGATCTTGCGGTGCTGTTCACGCACCAGGAAGGGTACAGCACGATGTGCGGTCACGCGACGATCGCGATCGGCCGCTGGGCGGTCGATACCGGGCGCGTCGCGATGGTCGATGGGCGCGCCAGTTTCGGGCTCGAGGCGCCGTGCGGCGTGGTTCGGGTCGAGGTCGAGGCGGCGGACGATGGCGGCGCGCCGCTCGTCGCGTTCGAAAGCGTCGACTCCTTTGCCAGCCATCTCGACCAATCGGTCGACGTGCCGGGATTCGGACCGGTCGGCTTCGATATCGCGTTCGGCGGTGCCTATTACGCGATTCTCCCCGCGTCGCGCATCGGCCTGTCGCTGATGGACACGCCGCTCGGCGACCTCGTCGCGGCGGGCGTGGCGATCACCGATGCAGTGCGCGGGGCGGTCGTGATCGAGCATCCGACCGAGCGTGATCTGTCCTTCCTCTACGGCACGATCCTGACCGATGACGTGGCGCTCGGCGATCATAAAGGGCAGCCGAGCTACAATCTCTGCATCTTCGCCGAGGGCCAGATCGACCGCTCGCCGACCGGTAGCGGCGTGACCGCGCGGATCGCGCTGGCCGGCGCGCGGGGCGAGATGGCGGTCGGGCAGCGATGCGAGATCCGCGGCGTGTCGGGCGAAGGCTTTGTCGGCTCGCTCGCGCGGCACGAGCAACGCGATGGCGGTGCCGTCTCGCGCGTCCGCGTGGCCGGGCGATCTTATTATGCCGCGCGCAGCGAATTCATCGCCGAACTTGGCGACCGCTTCGCCCATGGCTTCGAGCTGCCCGCGCGGTTCGCCGATCTTCCACGATAAAAATCAGATCCGGAGAGCGAAATGAAGAGATGGACCGTCGCGTTGCTCGCCACGTTGGGGGCAGTGACATGCGCGACCGCCGCCGAGGCCAAGGATCACCCTAAGCACAAGGCGCAGGCGCTGCCCGCGGCGATGTTCCCGCCGACCGAGTGCGAAGCCTATGTCGCCTATGACCGCGACATGAAGCTGCCCGGCTATATCCTGCCGACCAAGGCGGGGCCCAGGACCTGCATTCCGTTCACCAGCGTCGCGGCGCGCAAGCCCAAGGCCTATCGCGGCGATTTCTACGTCACCAACTTCACCGACGAGAAGCTCCGCGAACGCTGGAAGAAGTGCAAGGACGACAAGGAATGCCACAAGCGCGTCTATGAGCAGGTGCTCAAGCGCCATCCGCCGAACAAGGAATATGCGCTCAAGGATGCGCACGGCCGCTATCTGCTCGGCAAGATCGAGGAGAAGGGCGGGGCCACCGACCTGAGCCAGATCCGCCGGCCCGGTTTCTTCGCACGCGCGCCCTATAACGAGCCGATCGCCGCAGCCGATCCCGACACCTACATCGTCGAATTCACCGCGCCGGTCGAAGCGTATGAACGCATCCACATGAAGATGACCGGCGATATCAGGATTCGCGGCTGGTACATTCGCGGCGCCGGGATCGATGACGGCAAAGGCGGCCGCAAGCGCGCGCTGATCGTCATGAACGGCGGCGGCGGCGACCGCGTCACCGCGCTCGATGACCCCAAGGACGTCGCCTACACCGTCGATCCCAAGACCGGCGTGACCATTCCCGACGACGACTGGCCCAAGGGCGGCACCGGCGTGCAGGGCGAGCGCTTCTGGCGCCAGGCCTGGTATCGCCTGCATCAGGCCGGGTTCGACGTGCTGGCGATGGACCGCCGCGGCATCGGCATTTCGGGCGGCTATAGCGACACCAACACGCTGCAGCAGGGGCACGATCTGCTCGACATCGTCGCGGCGTTGCGGAGCGGGCAGGGGATGCGCGCGCTTGGCCCCGACGGCAAGCTGACCCGGGGCGCGGATGCCGCCGCGGCGGCCCATGGCGGCGATCCGAGCCAGGGCCTGCCGGTCTTCTTCATGGGCAGCTCGCGCGGCACGATGGCGAGCGGCTGGGCGATGACGATCAATTTCGACAAGGATTGCAGCTACGACCTGCCCAAGATCACCTGCACCGGGCCGCGCCGCGATCCGCACATTGCGGGTGCGATCCTGGTCGCCGATTTCTCGAGCGGCGTCGGCTATCTCGAATCCGAAACCAGCCCGAAGGACGATGGGCGCGGTCCGGGGCGCGATCGCGGGCTGTTCATCGGCGGGATCGAGGAAGAGAATAACATCGTGTTCTTCCCCAGCTCGGCGATCCTGGCGGGCATGAGCAAATGGCCGAGCGCGTTCTTCGCGCGCGGGCTGTGGTGCTACGCCGACGGGCTCGAAGGCGAGATCGCGTCGTATGAGCGGATCAAGGGGCTGAAGGACCTGGTCGTGGTGCGCGGCCCGCATGCATGGGAAACCTGGCCGACGGAGGAGAAGCTGCGCGTGCAGGACCGCGTGATCGCCTATGCGCGTGCGGTCGTGCTGGGCGAGCCGTCGATCCCGGGGCGGCGGACGTGGCGGAACATGAAGGAACTGGTCGCGACGAGCAGCGATGTGTGGGAACCGTCGACCAAGCCGACTTTGGTGCCGTAGGGCGAGGCGGGTAAACATGTCTTGGCCGTACATTATGCGGGCGTCACATGCGTTGTGGTCAGCCCGTTCCTCATGGACATTCCCATGACACGAGGCCGTATCGAGGAAGAGGGTAAGAGCGCCTGGGCGCTATGATATCGGAATCGTGCGCGCCCTCCTCTCGGGATGGATGCGTGGCATCGTCGGAATCCGCACAAATGCCTTGCGCTGGCTATGTAAATGTCAGACAAATGACTAATTAAGAAGGCCGTATTGTCGAGTTCAGGTTACAGGCCTGGCCCTGCCCGCGCTCGACCTCCCAGGAAACGCCGATGATCAGGATCGCCGCCATTTCGGCTATCGCTTTCACCTGCGCCGTGCCCCAGGGCGCAATTGCCGGTGACGCCAGCTTTGCCTATTTCCGTTATGTTGGCCGCAGCCAGGAAAGAATTACTCTAGGGCGCCGGCAATACCGCAACCCGATCGTGTCGGGCTACGCGCCAGATCCGAGCATCGTCCGCGTGGGGCCGGACTATTATCTGGTCAATTCCAGCTTCGCCAACTTCCCCGGATTGCCGATCTATCACTCCCGCGATCTGGTGACATGGCGGCAAATCGGCAACGCCATCAGCCGGGTCGGCCAGTCTGACTTCGCGGGCCAAAGGGTTTCGGGCGGCATCATGGCGCCGGACATTTCCTATCGCGACGGCACCTTCTACATCGTCTGCACGAATAACCGGAATTTCGTGATTACGGCAAAGTCCCCGCAGGGGCCATGGTCGGATCCCGTCTGGTTCGATTTTGCCGGCATCGACCCGTCATTGTTCTGGGATGATGACGGAAAGGCCTATGTCGTAAACAACGGCCCCCCCGAAGGTCCGGCCAGATTTCCCGGGCACCGTGTCCTGTGGCTCCAGGCGTTCGACCCGGTTACCAAAGCCATGGTCGGGCCGCGCATCCCCTTGGTTGGAGGCGGTGACAATCCGCCGCATCTGTTCTGGCCCGAGGGTCCGCACATTTTCAAGAAGGATCGATGGTATTACCTGATTGCCGCCGAGGGCGGCACCGGACCGGACGAGCATCATTCGGAAATCGTCTTCCGCAGCCGCAAGATCGGCGGCCCCTACGAGGCTTTCAAAGGCAATCCGATCCTCACCCAGGCCGATCTGCCGGCGATGCGGCCGCACCCGGTCGAAGCCGCCGGTCATGCAAAGTTCGTTACGACGCCGTCAGGAGACTGGTGGGCGGTCTTTCTGGCGGCCCGCGCCTACGCTCCAGGCTACTACAATATCGGACGGGAAACGTACCTGTTGCCCGTCAACTGGTCGGCCGACGGATGGCCGACCATATTGGAACACGGGACAGCGATTCCCTTCGCCGTGGACAAGCCTGCGTCCGCAGGGGCGACTGAACCCGGTGCGCCTCAAAGCGGTGACTTCTCCTATATCGACAACTTCGATGAGAAGCGCCTGGGTCTGGGCTGGATGGGCGTCCGGATGCCGGCCAAGACCTTCTTCCATCTCGGCCATGGCCGTCTGGTCATGGCGCCGGGACATCCCGTCGGAGACATCTCCGCAACGCCGGCCTTCATTGCCCGCAAGCAAGCCCACGCCACGGCAGAGGTGTCGACCGCGCTGGACTATGAGCCCGGCCGCGATGGCGATCGCGCAGGCCTTGTCGCGCTCCAGAGCGATGACGCCTATCTTTTTCTCGGCGTGATCAAGGTTCAGGGCAGGCGGCGGATCGCCGTCATGCGTCGTGAAACGGCAGGCGATCCGCAGGCGGGAAGGTTGGTTTCGTCGGCCGTCCTGCCGCGCCGCGCGCGTACGGTCCGCCTCAGGCTGAAAATCGACGGTGGAGCGCTTAGCGCGTCGTACGCCTGGGGCAAACAGGGATGGAAGCTCCTGCCGACTGGCGGAGACGCGACTTTCCTCAGTACCAAAAAGGCCGGAGGCTTTGTTGGAACGATTATCGGATTAGCGAACGAAACCAATCCGCCGAACAGCCCCGCCCCCGCTGCATCGCCAAAACCTTAGAATTACGGCGACGGGTGCGACAATACCGAATTATCGTTTAGGGATTTATGCTCCCGTCACCGTAATTTCCCAAGCCGACTTTGGTGCGGTAGGCGGATGACGGGTCGGACCACGGACGGATAAGCCCGGCCTGACCAGCCGGCCAGTCGGTTTTCCGTGACACCGGCCCGCAACCTTCAGAATATGATAGCTCGTGGCAAGGACGTTAGAGTCTTTTTCAGCTTTGCTGAATCGGTGCCGGCCCACTCCCCCACCCGGCCTCCCAATCAGGGTATTCTATGGGCGGCCGGGTGGGGGAG